>NZ_JBICJH010000015.1:0-573575 GCF_043102935.1 Vibrio sp. zbq_1 | reverse complement strand
AATTGGATTATCATCAACGAGTGCCCACACAGATTGATAGGTTTATATTGTTAAAGAGCTTGCTCTGCGAGAAGTTTTCTCTCAAAGCGGAGGCGTATTCTAATGAACTAATTCTTAGTGTCAAACACTTTTTAAAATTAATTTTTAGGAGCTTTTTCGCCTTATTGCCAACTGCTTTTGCGTTTCCGCTTTGCCCTGACAACGGAGGCGCATTATAGGGAGATGAGTTTTCTTGGCAACCCCTTTTTAGAAAAAAATTCAAAAAAAAGCGTCGAGTGATGAAATCTCATTCAAACGCTCATTTTTAGCACTCAGTTGTTAAGTTCAAGTAGCAAATAAGCAATCAGTATGTGTCTATCCACCCCTCTTCAAAGCTTGCAATATCAAGGTGCAGTGATTTGTCGACTTCGATTTGATCTATTGCCTCTAGTTCTTTATTTACACTACTCATCGTCAATGTGTTGTTGTCTAGCTCAAACACTTGGCGTTGCGTGGTGTAATAGAACTTAAGCGTAGTGAGCGCTTTTACATCGTCATTGCTCGCGGCTGCTTTAATGCTTTTTAGTTTACGAAAGATTTTGTTGTGCAGTTGCTTGAGTTTCCAAACGTACAGCACTTCTTCCATGTATGGTCGAGTTTTAATTTGATTCAATAAAGAGAGGGAAGTTGCAACTGCGAGAACGACACCAATCAAATTCCAATGGAAATTGCCCGTTGATTGTTCTGGTACGACTTCAGTGTTGCCAAACAAAATAATCAACAAGGTACTAAAGGCAAGAGAGGAGATGGCGAGCAACGCAACAAAACCGCCAATCACAAGGTTTACTTTCTTTTTATAAATGTCTTTATTTATCTGTTTGATTTCCATATACCGCTCCTAACAGGGTTGCCTCCTATTCTAACGAGCACACCCAGCTCCACAATCGAAGCTTTGTAAGTAAGTTCACATTTACTATTAAACTCGCATCCGTTCCCTGCTTGGGTATATACTTCCGCGCATTCACTCTTTCTATTCTATATAGAGGCTAAATTCATGCGCTCTTTTGTTTTACGAGCTCGCGCGGCGCCAACCACCAGCAAAGCACTATTAGAAGGTGTTGGTAACGAGGCACATACCGAGATCCTTGCTCATACCATGATGAACACCATGTTCGTGGCACAATCTCACCGTGAAGATGTGGTTGTCCACTTGGTATTAGAGAGCACGAAGGATTACTCGCGCACGATTACCATTCGTTCAAACGACATTACCAATATTGGTGGTTTTCACGAGTCAACGTTGATCTCTGCCGTTGCCCGTGCGTTGGACACATCTGTTGGTATGGGTAAAGAGCAGCTTCGTGAAGTTGAGCCGGGTATTACGGTTCGTACAGTGAGCTTCGAACGCTTGGTTCAAGAACTGGCGGAAGACCACCAACTTTATATGTTGGACAAGAAAGGCGAATTTGTTCGTGATGCAGAAATTGGTGAAAACCCATGCTTCTTGCTAACCGACCACATTCCGATGCCGAAGAAGTCGTTCAACAGCTTGAAGCGCCTAGGTACTGAGAAAATCAGCCTTGGACCTAAGATGCTGTTTGCTTCTCAGTGTGTAGTATTGATCCACAACGAACTGGATATCCGCGAATTCTAGTTATTCGCGTACACGTTGCTAGATGATGAAAGAGGACTCGATTGAGTCCTCTTTTTTGTTTCTGACTTTCTATGCCGCGCTTATTTACCGCCAATACTCAATCGAGCAAAACGCACATCTGGCGCGAAGAAAGTGCGGCTGTCATTAATAAGCTGCGTATCACCCACAGCTTCTACTTCTTGCAGCATCTTATAGAAGTTACCTGCAACTGTAATTCCGCGCACAGGTTGAACACGCTGACCATCACGGCACAAGAAACCACTCGCACCAAATGAGAAATCACCACTGACAGCATCTGCACCAGAGTGAACCCCTTGCAGTTCCACTAATTCTAGGTATTCACCTGCTTTGACTTCTGACGCACTGCTGTTGCCTGTCGCAATCACTTTATGATTTGCCGATACGTCTAGGCTCGATTTCGCACTGCGAGATGCACTTGCCGTCGACACTGCACCTAAATAACTCGCTGTTTGGCTATTGTGCAATAGCGTATTCAGTTGGCCATTGGCGATCAACACATTGTCTTGAGTGGCAAAACCTTCACTATCAAACCCTGCGATAGCCATACCATTTGGCATGTATGCCGCATCGGTAAAGGTGAGAAGTTCACTTGCTACGCTTTGACCAAGCTTGTCACCCAGTGGCGAGATGCCTTTCATCGCACTCACACCAGAAAACGCACTGCCAAATGCACCAAACAGGCTGCTTAGCGCATTGATGTGGAAGATGGCTGGATAGTTACCTGTCGCAACTGGTGCGCCATCAAGGAGGTCGCGAGCAAGGTTGTAACCGCCTTCAATGCAGTAAGTTGGATTCAACTCATCAAAACGGCGACCTAACGACATTCTACCTGCCATCGACTGTTTGCCATCTTTTTCAAATAAGGTATACGCGTAACAAGTGAAAGAGCGCTCGAAATGTTGACATAACGTACCTTGAGTATTCGCGATGATGAGCTGAGTTTCGCCGTCACTATAACCATTGTATGGTGAGCTTGAAGCGTGAGGCTGAGCCACAACATCTTGTTCAAGCGCGAGGGACAGTTCAATTTTCTCATCGACCGATGTGGTATCGTCTTGCGCAATTTCTGCAATATCAGTGGTGATTTTGCTGTTTACGCAGCTGATAGTTTGATGTTCATCTTGCTTAGAAAAACGAGCACTTTGCAGCGCGTTTATGAGCATCAAATCTAAACTTGGTTGCTCTAGTGATTCAGAATAACTGGTCGCGACACGGGCATCTTTAATGACTCGAACACCCAGCACTTGGCTTGAGCTGACTTTGTACTCATCCAGCTTGCCTTGGTTTGCTTTCAGCGAAAAGCTGCTGTTACGGTTCACAATCACATCCGCTTCCGCACCTTGGCGTTTGGCTTCTGACAGGACGTAATCAACCGCGTTAAGAAGTTGTTGTTCTTGGCTCATTAGTTACCGCCTCCTACCAGAATATTGTCCACTTTAAGGGTTGGTTGGCCGACTGTTGTAGGTACTGAGCCACTCACTGAACCACACATACCTGGAGCAAGTGCCATGTCCTTACCGACCATACTGATTTCTTTCAATACTTTAGGACCAGTGCTGATCAGTGTCGCCGCTTTCAAAGGCTTGGTAATTTTGCCATTTTCAATCAAATACGCTTCACGAACAGCGAAGTTAAATTCGCCCGTCCCAGGTTGAACGGAGCCACCACCCATCTTCTTGGCGTAAATACCGCGTTCGATTCCCGCAAGCATATCATCGAGTGAATGCTCGCCTTCTTCGATAAAGGTATTGCGCATGCGTGAGGTTGGTGCGAACTTGTAGTTCTGACGACGACCAGAGCCTGTTGGCTCGTAACCTGTCTTCATGCCGCCCATTTTGTCGACCATAAAGCTAGTTAGCTTACCGTCTTTGATCAGTTGGGTACGCTGCGTTGGCAAACCTTCGTCATCAACGTGGATTGAGCCCCACTCATTGGTCATCGTGCCGTCATCTACTGCGTTCACTGCGGTATGAGCGATCATCTCACCCATTTTGTCGTGGAATACCGACGCCTTCTTCGCAACCGAAGTGGTTTCTAGCAGGTGGCCACACGCTTCGTGGAAGATAACGCCGCCAAAGCCGTTACCAATTACCACAGGCATTTCACCCGATGGACAAGCATCCGCGCCCAATTTCACTAACGCTTGTTGAGCGATAGTTTGACCCAGCTCTTTCGCATCGATCTGTTCGCTAAACTCCCAACCGGCAAGTGCCCCCGGGCCTTCCATGCCAGAAGATTGCTCATTGCCTTTCTGGGCAACTGTGTTACCCGCAACACGAATGTAGTGACGCGTATCGTCTACATGCAAACCTTCTGAGTTGAAGATAGACACTTGCTGCTCGCGCTGAAGCACACTACCAATGAACTGGCTGATGTATTCACTTTCTGCACGCGCAGCTTGGTCAACTTTCAATAGAAATGCGATTTTTGAATCTAGGTTAGCATCCTTACTTAGCGGCATGCTGCAACCATGTTGGATTGGGTAGCGGTTCAAATTCAAAGAACCCGCTGACGCGATTTGCTCACGCTTGTCTTTCGCTGCAAGCAGTGATGTCACGCGTTTTAGTTCGGTTTCGTCCGTGCTGTTGGTGTAACCGTAAAGCACTTTGTGACCGAAGAAGAGGCGAATACCGATACCAAAATCGATACCTGAATTTACATTATCCACCTCACCAGATGCGATCTGGACGGTGTTGGTTTGGTGATGTTCAACGAATAGCTCAGCGAAATCAGCTCCTAAAAAGAGAGCATGATCGATCACTGACTTCGCTGTTACAGAATTAAGCATGAAGTCTCCTTGCTCGATGATCGTCTTAGCCTTCCTAAATAACTTCCGATAAATTCCGTAAAGTTAAATTGGCAACGCGTTAAATTTTAACAGTTTTTTAACCTTGTTTTATGCTAATCCTTGCCAAAAGAGACCACGATTCTTTATTTAATATTCCAGTTTCTGCTCTTTCATCAGAGCGTTGCACTGGAAAATTCCGCGCAACAAAGTATTAAGAAGCTTACTCTATCACTCACTTCGCATAATTGAATACTCAATAATAATTACTCTCAAAAAACGTATCTCTTGAGTAAGCGTCCTGTTATCATCCGAGCGAAATAGTCGGGGGGCCACGTGATAAGCGTTGGCTGAGATCGAAATTCGAGACCCGTTGAACCTGATTCAGTTAGCACTGACGTAGGGAACTATGCGCGCTTTGCCTTTCGCCGCCTCTCTTTGGCGAGTGAAACGATCGAACAATCGATCTGCCCACAGCGGTCAAAGTCAGTTCCTATACGTCTTGTAATAGGAGCGACCATGACGCAGCAATCACAGCCTTATTCACATCAGACGCCAGCCTTACCTACCCCTATCGTATTGACCATCGCAGGCTCCGACAGTGGCGGCGGCGCAGGTATTCAAGCAGACATCAAAGCAATGTCGGCAACAGGCAGTTTTGCATGCTCGGTCATTACCGCCATCACTTCGCAAAACACGCAAGGCGTTTCTGCCATTTTCCCTATCCCACTTGATCACGTTGAAAGCCAACTCGATGCGGTGTTTACCGATCTCAATATTGTGGCGGTAAAAGTCGGCATGCTGGCGGATTCGAACATCATCAAAGTGGTGGCAAGCAAAATAAGACAGTACCAACCCAAGCATCTTGTGATTGATCCCGTCATGGTCGCCACCAGCGGCGATTTGCTACTTGAGCAATCAGCAATCAGCACATTAAAACAAGAACTAATTCCTCTGGCAGACATCATCACTCCTAACCTGCCAGAGGGTGCCGCACTGACAGGTAAGCCTGTACCTCAATCTGAGGCAGAAATGAGTGACATGATTGACGACCTTCGTGCGCTTGGTGCCAAAGCCATTCTGCTCAAAGGCGGTCACCTTGAAGAAGATGAAAACAGCAACGATCTGCTGATCATGCAAAACAGTGCCGAGTTAATCAGCGCCAAGCGTTTCCCAACCCAAAACACCCACGGTACGGGCTGTACACTGTCTTCCGCTATTGCGTCTTACCTTGGTCAAGGCAACAACCTGCACAAAGCCGTGCATTTAGGAAAACAGTACATCAGCCAAGCCATCGCTCATGCGGATGAATTGGAAGTGGGGAAAGGTCACGGACCAGTACATCACTTCTTTGCGGGTCATACCTATGTTCGCTAACGCGATTGGCATTCAGCTTTCCGACGCCAGTTTGCAATACAAAGACAGCCAAACACCGACTTTAGCGAAAGTGAACATGGTCATTCCTATCGGTCAATGGACGGTATTACTCGGGCGAAGTGGCTGCGGAAAAACCACGATATTGCGTTACTTAGCTGGCCTACTGGATAACCAAGTTGACTGGCATGGCGAACTCATCACAAGCGATGGCGCCGCACTGCATGACCGTGTCGCTTACATGGCTCAGCAGGATTTATTGCTACCGTGGCTTAACGTGCTGGATAACGTCTGTCTTAGCTCGCGCTTTTCTCACGCCTACTCAAATTCAGCGGATGAGAAACAACGCGCTCTCAACTTGTTAGAGCTCGTTGGGTTGGCAGATTACGCTTACGCCAAACCCGCTCAAATCTCCGGAGGTATGCGACAGCGCGTAGCCCTTGCTCGTACTCTGATGCAAGACAAACCTTTGGTTTTGATGGATGAACCTTTCTCGGCATTGGACGCCGTGACACGCCACAGATTGCAAACTCTCTCTGCCGAGCTACTAAAGGACAAAACCGTTGTCTTGATTACGCACGATCCACAAGAAGCAGTGCGATTGGCACACCAACTCTATGTGTTGCAAGGCACGCCTGCTCAAGCACAGCACCTTGATGTACCTGATTCGCCACCACCTCGCCTACTTGATGGAGAGTGCGCAGTTCTACAGCAAGCGATTTTGGATCAGTTGGAGAAAGACTATGAGTGATATGACTCAGTACAACTCCGTTTCGGCGCATATTAATAAAAAGGAACGCGTGACTCATCCGGCGTTGCGTCTGCTGATCAGCGCAGCCGTGATCTTAGGTTTGTGGCAACTCATTGTAGTGGTGTTTGACATGCCAAGCTTCATCTTGCCTTCGCCAATTGAAGTATTGAATAGATTAGTGACTCGATACGACGTGCTACTCAAACACACTTGGGTAACAGCACAAGAGATCCTACTTGGCTTGGCGCTTGGATTATCGATGGGTTTGCTATTCGCTTTGCAAATGCTGATGTTCGAGCCGCTCAAACGCTGGCTATTGCCGATTCTTATCGCTAGCCAAGCGATTCCTGTGTTTGCTATCGCGCCAGTGCTCATGCTTTGGCTGGGTTACGGCATTGCATCGAAAGTAGTAATGGCGGCGATCATCATCTTTTTCCCCGTCACGACATGTTGCTACGACGGTTTACGCAATACACCAACTGGTTACCTCGATCTTGCCAAAACCATGGGCGCATCGAAATGGCAATTACTGCGCCATATTCAACTACCTGCCGCCCTGCCAACGTTAGCGTCTGGTATTCGTGTTGCCGTGGTTATTGCGCCGATTGGTGCCGTGGTAGGTGAATGGGTCGGCTCAAGTGAGGGCTTGGGCTATCTGATGCTGCAAGCCAACGCTCGCATGATCATCGATGAGATGTTCGCTGCCCTATTCATCCTCGCCGCGCTGTCTATCGCACTCTATTTCACTACTGACAAATTACTGAAAAAAGCCATTCCCTGGGAAAACAAATAGGGAAAGAAAAAGGAAGAACCCCGTGAATAAAAACAAACTCATGAGCGCTGCCGCTCTGCTCGCTTCAATGGTTTCAACTAACGTACTTGCTGCCGAAAAAGAGCTTACTTTAATGCTGGATTGGTTCGTTAACCCGAACCATGGCCCTATCGTGATCGCACAAGAGCGCGGCTACTTTAAACAGCAAGGTTTGAAGGTCAATATCCAAGAACCCGCCGACCCAAGCACACCACCCAAACTAGTTGCGGCTGGCAAAGTCGATATGGCGATTTCATACCAGCCGAGCTTAACCATCGACGTAGCGGCTGGCTTACCGTTGATTCGCTCAGCAACGCTTATCGCAACGCCACTTAACACGTTGATGGTGTTGGATAACGGTAAGAACGACAACCTTGGCGACCTTAAAGGCAAGAAGATCGGTATTGCGATCGCAGGTAACGAAGAGGCGACAATCGGCACCATGCTTGCACAGGAGAGCGTGAAGTTTTCTGACGTGCAAATCATCAACGTCGGCTGGGCACTCTCTTCCTCTCTCGCATCCGGCAAAGTGGACGCCATTTGGGGCGGCCTGCGCAACTTCGAAACCAACCAACTTGCGCTAGAAGGCTACAAAGCCAAAGCCTTCTTCCCAGAAGAACACGGCGTACCAGCGTATGACGAACTGGTGTTTGTGGCGAATGCAAAAACCTACGACAAAGCGGCTATTAAAGCGTTCAACAAAGCGCTGGAGCAAGCGACCACTTACATCGTCAACCACCCTAAAGAGTCTTGGAAAGAGTTTGTCGCTTACTCACCAGACACGCTAAACAACGAGCTCAACCAACGCGCTTGGAATGACACGTTAACTCGTTTCGCGCTTCGCCCATCAGCAGTCGACCTAAAACGCTATGACGATTACGCCGAGTTCATGTACTCACAAAAAATCATCGAAACGCTACCAAAAGCGAAAGATTACGTACCGAGCTTTGACTAATTACGAGGCAGTCTCATTATGAAATACCAAGATTTGATCGACGCTTGCCGCCAAGATTGGCAAGAATACACCGAGCATGCCTTCGTGCAGCAATTAGCCAAAGGCACACTGGCTCAACCTTGTTTTCTGCATTACTTGAAACAAGATTTCTTATTCCTAAAACAGTACGCGCGAGCTTATGCGCTGGCAATCTACAAAGCACGTACGTTAGACGACATGCGCCGCGCACTACCAAGTGTACATGCGCTTTTAGATTCAGAGATTGCCCACCATGTGACCTACTGCGGTCAGTGGGGATTGACGGAATCTGATCTCGAAAACGAGCCGGAAGATTTTGGTACGGTGGCTTACACGCGCTACGTACTGGATGCGGGAATGACGGGCGACTTAGTTGACTTGTATGCCGCGCTCGCCCCTTGCTCCATCGGCTACGCCGTCATTGGTAAAATGCTGATTGAAGATGAAAACACGGTATTCGAAGGCAATCCTTATGCAAGTTGGATTAACTTGTACGGCGGTGAAGAGTTCCAATCAGGCGTGGCAAGTGGGGCCGAACACTTTAACCAGTTGCTGGCTGAAATCGACATCCACAGCCAGCGCGGTCAAAACCTGATTCAGGTCTTCAAAACTGCAACGCGTATGGAAGTGGCGTTTTGGCAACAAGGTCTAAACGCACAATAAGGTTAATTGGAGAATCTCATGTTAATAGAACAAATCACTCAAGCATTAACCGCAGTGCGTCAGCAAAAGCCTTTAGTCGTGAACATTACCAACTACGTGGTGATGAACAACACGGCGAACGCTTTGTTGGCTATCGGTGCTTCGCCAATCATGGCGCATTCAAAGCAAGAAATGGCAGAAATGATGTCGTTTGCTGGCGCTTTGGTGATCAACATCGGCACCCTAGACAGCGTTTGGACGCCGCGCATGAGCTATGCCGTCGAGCAAGCCAATTCGAACGGTAAAATTGTTGTGCTCGACCCTGTCGGTTGCGGTGCAAGTTCACTGCGCACCGAAACCTCGCGCGAAATCGCCCGCCTTGCAAACAAGTTAATCATTCGTGGTAATGCTTCCGAAATCATTGCTCTCGCTGGTGAGCAAGCACAAAGCAAAGGTGTAGATGCACTCGACAGTAGTGATGCAGCCCTTGGGGCGGCTCACTTCTTAGTTGAAGAATACGGAGCGAGCGTGGTGATCTCCGGCGAAACTGACTACATAGTGACAAAAGAGCAAACCATACAGCTGAATAATGGTCACGAGATGATGCCATACGTAACGGGCATGGGCTGCACACTAACGGCACTGACTGGCGCTTTCGCAGCAATCGGTGACGAAACGGGCCTTGCTGCGGCAGCGGTGCTTGGCGTTGTGGGTGAAATTGCGGCTGAGCAAGCGCGAGGGCCAGGTAGCTTGCAAATGCATCTTTTGGATGAGCTTTACCAACTGGATGAAGAAACACTGGCAACACGCCTTAAATTACAAGTGAGATAAATCGCTTCTCAATGCTTTAAACGCCTCTCACTCCAACGAAAGTGGGAGGCGAAAGGAAACACAATGAACGCCTATCGTTTGTATTTGGTCACCGACGACCAACAAGATTTATCCACTCTCAAACACGTTGTAAGAAAGGCGGTAGAAGGTGGGGTCACCATGGTACAGGTGCGCGAAAAACATGGTGACGTTCGTGCATTTATTGAACGAGCTCAAGCCGTGAAGACGATCCTTGAAGGCACTGGCGTCCCGTTAATCATCAATGATCGTGTTGATGTTGCCCTTGCCGTCGATGCCGATGGTGTTCACCTCGGGCAGTCAGACATGCCAGCAGAGATCGCTCGTCAATTGATTGGCCCAAACAAGATTCTCGGCTTATCGATTGAGACTGAAGATCAACTGGCAGAGGCGGATTCTCTGCCCATTGATTACATCGGCTTGAGTGCCATCTTCGCTACGCCGACCAAAACCAACACCAAAAAACACTGGGGTATTGGAGGTTTGAAGATGGCGTTGAACACCACGTCCTTACCAATCGTCGCTATTGGTGGCATCAACGAAACCAACATTCCTGCCCTGAGTGCGACAGGTGTACATGGTTTGGCTTTGGTTTCTGCCATTTGTCATGCAGAAAACCCAACCAAAGCAGCAGAATACTTACTTTCTCTGATGGATTAAGACCCCAGCGCTTAAGGATGAGCGCCTTTACCTTCCGGATAAATGTCATCAATTCATCACTCAACCTTCATTCTCTCGTCAAATTGACAAAGCGTTGATAAGTTTTTCACGCCAGATAACGTAAGATAAGTCCCTTATTTTCACGTGGTTGAATAACCCTCAATAAAAACAAAACGCTCTCAATGAAAACCAAAAAATATGGATTGATGATGCTCGCCTTGTTTGTTCTTGGCATCATCCCAATGTCGCTGTTTGGCTCTTATCACGATCTCACCTCACAGGTGCCTGAAAGTCTGGGTATTACTTTTACTTTGCTCACAGATTCTGCTGGCAGCAAAGGCTTTTTAATTACGTTAACACTGCTACTGCTTTCTTTATTTCGCTTTAAACCAAGTCGCATTGAGTGGATGCAAAAGCTCTCAATGTTAGGGCTGTTACTTGTGATTGGCTTTGCCAGCAAAACGGGGCTAAAACTGATGACAGAAAGCCCACGCCCGTACACGGAATTGCTCGCAGCAGAACAATTGATTGAAACACCAGAAACGTTTTATCAGTTGGATACAAAGCAACAAGCCAACGTAATTAACCAGATTTCTGAACAAGTCAGTGATTGGCGGACGCGCCATTGGCAAGGCGAGAAAGACTATTCTTTCCCGTCGGGCCATACGATTTTCGTTTCGATTTGTTTGGCTTTCTTTGGTGGGTTGTTCTTACAGAACAAGTGCTATATCTCTGCACTGTCATTATGGATGTGGGGAATGAGTGTCGCATATAGCCGCTTATGGCTGGGCATGCATCGCCCTGAAGATTTAATAGGCTCGGTCTTGTTTGTCGCGATTGTATTTACTTTAATCCCGACATTTCAAATTAAGAAACAGATGCCGTTTGTTTCTCTTGCTTCACGCTAATGTGAACGATTACTAGAAAAAAAGAAGCCAGCGATTCGCTGGCTTCTTGCTTTCAAGCGCTACTTTTTTCTAGCCATTTTTTGGTGGTTCAAACGCTGTTAGTTCTAATTCTGGGCCAGTGTATTTTTCAATACGAACCAGTGCCGAGTTCGCCGCACAGCCGTTTGCAAGTCGAGAGGTCGGAATATCCAACGTTAACACGTTACAACCGCCGTTCTTACAAATGCCGGTTTTCGGATCCAAATCCGGCCAACCGCCTTCATGAATACATACTGAACCTTGCTTGATTCGGTCAGTCACTTCCGCGCCAACCAATACTTGACCACGGTCGTTAAACGCACGAACTAGATCGCCCGTTTTAATACCACGCGCTTTCGCATCTTCAGGGTGAATCCAAATAGGTTCACGGTTTGCAATTGCGTACTCTTCGCGAATCTTCGCGTAGTTAAATTGGCTGTGTAGACGATGCGCTGCGTGCGCGGTCATTAGCTGCAACTCGCCATCTTTTGCATTGCCGGTGTACTCGGTTGGTGCCATCCACGTTGGATGTGGAGGACAGTCTTCCAACTGGTAACCTTCAATGGTTTTCGAGAAGATTTCAATCTTACCACTTGGCGTACCTAGCGGGTTCATGATCGGGTCTTCACGGAAATCCGCGTAACGAACAAACTGGGCGTTCTTCTCGTTCCACTTCATCTCGATCAGTTGGTTATCTTCCCAGAACTTGCTGAAGTTCGGCATTGCAATGCGAGAACCACGGCCACCTTGTTGCGCCGCCTTGTAGAAGCCGTACAACCATTCCATTTCAGTTTTGCCTTCGGTGTACACATCACGGCCACCCGGTGCTAACATCTCTGCCATGTCCGCGAATACATCGAAGTCATTACGCGCTTCACCTTGCGGCTCAACCACTTGCTTCATTGGCACCAAGTGTTGGTTACTGTAGTCACCCGTCATCGTTAAGTCGTTACGCTCGAACGATGTGGTGATTGGCAGAACGATGTCCGCATGCTTCGCAGCCGCCGTCCAGTAAGGCTCTGAAATCACGATCAGCTCAGGCTTTTGCCACGCTTTAATCAAGCGGTTGGTGTCTTGGTGGTGAGTAAAGTTTGCACCGCCAGCCCACCAAATCATCTTAATGTTCGGGAACGTCAGTTCATGACCGTTGTGATGGTAGGATTGACCTGGGTTTTCCAACGCCTCGACAATACGCGCCACAGGGAAGCTTTGCACCGCGCCAGACACTGCCCAGTCGTTACCCGCAGAAGAGCCACCACCCAGTGATGCCGAAATCGCAGGAAGTACGCCAGCATCACGAGCAGGGTTACCACCGTTTGAGTAGTGATAAGAGAAACCAAAACCACCGCCCGGTAAACCGATTTGACCCAACATCGTTGCCAGTGTAACCAGCATCCAGTGACGCTGCTCACCGTATTGTTGGCGCTGCATGCCCCAACCCGCCATCAGCATGGTGCGGTTTTTACTGAAGATGTCAGCCAATAGCTCAAGTTGCTTCGCAGGTACGCCACAGATTTGTGATGCCCATTCTGCTGATTTTTCTACGCCGTCTTCTTCGCCCATCAGGTACGCTTCAAACTTATCGTAACCTGCGGTGTATTTATCGAGGAAGGCTTTATCGTGCTTACCTTGTTTCACTAAGGTGTGTGCGATACCCATCATCATTGCCACGTCGGTCATTGGGTGAGGAGCAATCCACTCCGCATTCTCGCCAAAGAATTCAATGGTTTCAGAACGAATAGGGTCAATCGCAATAACCGTCTTGCCTGATTTTTTCAATTGATGGAAGAATTCAAGACCAGCACAGTCTGTTGAGCTCCACGCGATTTTTAGAGTGTTGATTGGGTTTAAGCCCCAAAGCACAACCACATCGCTGTGCTCTAATACCACTGGGTACGTGGTTTGTTGCTCGTACACTTCGATAGAGCCCACAACGTGCGGCATGATGATCTGTGCAGCGCCCGTTGAGTAGTCACCCAAGTGGCCTGAATAGCCACCCGCCATGCTCATGTAACGTTGCAGCAAGGTTTGTGCTTTGTGCAGCACGCCACTTGAACGCCAGCCGTAAGAGCCTGCAAATACAGAAGCCGGGCCATATTCGTTACGAATGCGCATGTGCTGTTCGTGGATCAGCTTGTAAGCCTCATCCCAAGACACGCGTACAAATTCATCGCTGCCACGAACGCCTTCGGGAGCCGATGGGTTTGCCAAGTAGCCTTTACGTACCATTGGGTACTTAACACGCGCTTTAGTGTGCACTTGGTCAGGACCGGTGCTTTGTAGGCTATTTGGTACCGTTTGAGGCAGAGCATTGGTGGTCGAAACCAACTTACCATCTTGTACTTCACACAACATTGGGCCCATGCGGCCCGCCGTTAGAATGCCTTTGCCGCGAGCATTAGAAGACGCAACAGACATAGGTGAAAATGAAGTGAATGCCATTGCACCAGCCGCCATACCAGTGCCTTTTAGAAATCCGCGACGGGTCATATTAGTCATAATCTTATCCTTCTATTTATCGTTAGTGACCAACCACATCTTTCGCGTGGTGCTGGAAGAACTTGGTTAGAATTTCTAGGTTCTCGGCTGAAATATCAGTTCGATCACCCATACTTTTCGCTACCGGTCCCCATGCATTCACTGTGAAGTGATTTGAAGGAATTTTCGCGTGACAAGTGGCACAGTAAACGTTGTCCAACTCTTCTGCGTATGACCATACTGGATCAAGCGTGTCTACAACTGGAGAATCAATAGCACCTGTTAGAGAAACCGAGCGCCATTCGTTGCCGTAAACATCCGCCTCAAATTCACCAGCTTCAAGCGCTTGTTGGCCTTGCTCTGTTAGCGTAGCTACGATGGCACGTTGACCTTCTCCCATGTAAAGCACTTGTTCTGCGCCTTTCATTTGGAATGCATTCAACTTAACAGTGCGGTTGTCGCCTTCCGCGCTCATCACTTCCAGTTTTGTTGTTGGATTGATGGTACCCATTTCACCCATATTAATCGTCGTTACTGGGTAAACTACCTTCGCGTTAGCAGCTGTCTTCGTCGTGAAGCTCATCAGCGTTTCGAATGCTTTGCTGTCTAGCTCTGCTTCTGGTGCAAAGTGAGCCACACCTTTGTGACAATCGATACACGTTTGATCGTTCGCTTTCGCGTATTCGTGCATCTTCGCCGCATCGCGTGATTGCTCAAACTCTTCCATTGCATCGAAATCATGACACGAACGACACGTCGCTGAATCATTTTCACGGAACTGAGCCCATACAGTTTCAGCCATATCTTTACGATGTGCTTCGTATTTCTCTGGCGTGTCGATCTTGCCTGTCACAAATTCGTGGTAAATGTCTTTCGACGCACGAATTTTGGTGATCAGGTAATCCATTGGTTCTTGAGGAATATGACAGTCAGAACATTCCGCGCGAATGCCCTTTGCATTACTGAAGTGAACTGAGCCTTGATACTCTTTATAAGGGATTTCCATAGAGTGGCATGAGACACAAAACTCAGTGTCAGACGTGTAGTGCATCACCGCTGCACTGCCGCCCAAAGTTAACCAACCCACACCAACGCCAGCAGCAACTAGCAATGCAATATATCGTTTTTTTATTGACATAATTCGCAACACTTCCAAATAAAATGTAATTATAGGTCGCAAATTACTACTTTGTGGGTAGATAACTCTTGATCCACATCATTACCGTGTTGCTCTCTGCGTCTCAAGAATGAAATTTCGTTATTTAGCTCCCATGAATTCATATCTAACGCAAATTTTTTGCACAATTCGACATTCACAACATAAATCACTTTTCTAAATTGAACGGTTTGATCAATAAGCTAAGAGAATGAGAGACTGGCAATTCAACTCGATGCATTAAGGATGTGCATGTCGACTCTCATATCTACACCCAGAACCAAAATGAGCCCGATCAGAGCAGAAGATTGGGCGCTATTTCAGCGTTTACATATCGAGCCGAGTGTCATCGCTCTCTGCTTCGATAAACCTGACGAGCGAGTGTTACGCGACAAGTTTGAATCTCGTTTAGCGAGCTGGACACCAGAGTGTGACCATTGGTTGTGCTTGACCATTTTCGATGCAAATACTCAACAACCTATTGGGATCACGGGTTTTGTACTAGAGGAAGACAAAGCCGAAGTGGGCTATTTGCTGCTGCCCGAGTTTCATGGCCAGCAATTCGGCACAGAAACACTTAATGCTTTGCTGCACTGGGCAGAAACCACGCACGATATCCTCCGCTTTTCAGCCACAGTGACCGAAGGAAATGTCGCATCAGAGCGCGTGCTCACAAAATGCGGCTTCGAACTCTCTCAAGTCATTCCAGACGCATACCAAATCGGAGGCAAACACTACGCCGATAAAATCTACTCGCGACAAAAATAAGGACGTATTTTGAATAAAGTAGTCATCGTTACCGGCGCAAGCCGAGGCATTGGAGCCGCAACTGCGAAAAAGCTGGCCGAGCAAGGCTATCGCGTTTGTGTTAATTACCGCACTCAGCAAGAGGCCGCCGACCAAGTTGTGGCAGAAATACAAGCAAACGGCGGAAAAGCCATTGCCATCGCCGCAGACGTAGCCGATGAGCAGCAAGTGCTCTCCTTGTTTGAGGAAACAGAGCGCGAATTTGGTGTAGTGACGCACTTGGTCAACAACGTGGGCGTGCTGTTTACCCAATCGCCTTTGGCCGACATCAGCTTGGAGCGCTTCCAAACTGTGATGAACACGAATGTCGTCAGTTGTTTTCTCTGCTGTCGAGAAGCGGCGAAGCGATTCAGTGCGGGCGGTGCCATTGTGAATGTCTCCTCTGGAGCGTCACGCTCAGGCGCGCCATTTGAGTATGTTGATTACGCCACATCAAAAGGCGCGATGGATACCTTAACTAAAGGGCTCTCGCTCGAGTTGGCAGAGCGCAATATTCGCGTCAATGGCGTTCGACCTGGTTTCATTTATACCGATATGCATGCCGACGGCGGAGAACCAAACCGAGTGGATAGACTGAGCCCTCAAATTCCTCTTAAACGCGGCGGCACAGTAGAAGAAGTGGCGAATGCGATCGCTTGGCTACTGAGTGACGAAGCTTCTTATGTCACAGGATCATTTATCGATATTGCTGGGGGCAGATAGAATGCAAATCCATATCCGACAAGCTACTCCCAAGGATTTAGACGGAATTTTTCAGCTTAATTTGCAGATCAATTCACTGCATTTTGCGAATGCGCCAGAAGCCTTTGTTGCGCCTTCAGAAGCTGATCGCGAATTTCTTGCGCAAGCACTAGAGAACAAAGAGCGACTCTTTTTGGTTGCCGAACGTGAACAGCAAATTCTTGGCTTCTTAACCGCGATGATCACCCAAAACGACACCGTCAGTTTTCTGATCAAAGACCCAATTTGCCGCGTGGGGACGATCGTTGTCGATGAAGAGCAAAAACAGCAAGGAATCGGTCGTCAACTGCTCCAAGCTTGCGAGCAATGGGCGCGCGATGCCAATGCCACGCAAGTTCGATTGGAAGTGATGGAATTCAATCAGCCAGCACAGCGTTTTTACGATAATCAAGGTTTTAAAACTAACTCACGCATTATGCTGAAACATTTGTAACGATAGCAGCAATTAAACGCTTTTCACGACTAAAGCCGACTAAATCGCATTTATCACTTCGATTTGTCCCCCGATTTTAGAAAAGGCGATATGATGTACTGATATACCTAAGTGACTTCAAAATGCTTGGGTATAAAGGAGATTCGAACATGATTTATCTTTTCGATTGGGGGAACACCTTGATGGTAGATTTCCCTCACGCACAAGGAAAAATGTGCGATTGGGAACACGTAGAAACGGTTCCTCAGGCCACAGAAACGCTAGCAGTTCTTTCCCAAAATAATCCCATTTACATTGCGACCAGTGCGTCTGACTCCAACATGGAAGAGGTTCAGCGTGCATTCGTCCGTGTCGACTTGGACCAATTCTTAAATGGCTATTTTTGTTTTGCCAACCTCGGTATCGCTAAAAACCAACCTGAGTTTTATCTCGCCGTCGCAAAACAGTTAGGGGTTAACGTGAGTGAAATAACCATGGTCGGCGATTTACCTCACAAAGACATTTATCCCGCCATGCAAGCGGGCGTAAACACCATTTGGTTTAACCCAACGGGCGCTGATGCACCAGCCGAGCCCATTCCCAATCAAATTCGCTGTTTATCTGAGCTTATACCCTAACCGTTACCTGCACTAATCAAGGAAGATGAATGCAAATCAGACCCATCAAGGTGAGCGATCTCGAGCGCTTCACCGCGCTGTGGAATCGGGTGTACTCCGAGGGGGAGTTTTTGATTTCTCCAGCCCCCGATAACGCAACACTTCGTAGCATCCTGCAACGTGTTGAGAACGAATCCATCCCTCAGTTTGTCGCGTTTGACCGCCAAGAGCTTATCGGCAGCGTTGAAATTTTCCCTGCAGAAATGTGCGGTTACGAAGGCGGGCAGCTCATTCGCGTCGGTATTCTTGGTATTCACATCGACAAAAACTACCGAGGCAAAGGATTAGGACGGAAATTATTATCAATGGCAATCGCGCGCGGTTGGGCGTTTGGCTATGACCAAATCGTACTCAACGTATACAAAACCAACACACCAGCGATTGCTTTGTATAAACGCTTTGGGTTTGAACATCAGGGAGAACTTGGGGAAGTGATCTTGCCAAATGGCAAGGTCTTAATGAGTCAAAAAATGGTATTGAATAAAGCGCAACGCCGTTCGAACAACCCCGATTTGTAGATTCTCGATAACCGTTTTTCACAAAGCTTAATTGGGACTAACACCCTTGCGTCACATGCCCTCGAACAATTGAATCGGTCGAGGCTTGATTCACATAGTAGAAGTAGCACGCTTCTTCTGCCAATGTGTAACCCTGCGGCCAAATGTACACCACGCGATCAACACCCGATTTATCTAAGAACTGATAATCAGGAATCGCGACAAAATGAGCGCTGTTCGGGTGCTGCTGACCGATGATACAAAAATCACTGCCTTTGCACGGCACGTCAATTTTCGAGTAGCCTCTGGCAGGCAGGTCTATTTCTAATAAAGCACGAATACTGTCGGCGCTGGCTTCTGGCATGCCTTTGCGTGTTTTGACTTGTCGGTCAATGTAGTGAACGTGCTCTTGGTCGTAAGCGTTATCAATCACAGATTGAGCATGGAAGAATTTGAGAGCCGTACCTAAAGAAGACTGAGAACTGTGCAGCATCGCAGCGTATGCTTGGCGATGAATATAGAGTAGTACTGGTAAAGCAGCTAATGCGATGAAAGCCAAAGTGGTGAGCACTATGGTGATTTCCATCAGCGTAAATCCCTTTGATTTCACGTTTCCTATCTCAACTAGCCCAAGACAATAGCCCCACATCCATGTGAGACCGAGCCAATATATCGCCAATTTCTTACGATTAAAGGCCCAAGGGGTAAGAAGAGACAAACACCACTCAAACTTGAGAACAGTAGCCAAAGAGCAGTGCAACAAAACGACGCTATGTATCAGATATTAGACGATTTTACTCTCTAGCTATTGAGTAAAGGCACATTATTTCGCACCAGACCACGACGAACATTCGTGCACATTTTGCCAAAACGACGAATTTCATCGAATTGCGGAACAATGCCGCGCTCCATAGCCGATTCCCAATAGCTCAGCTCTGAATCCACCATTTCCAGTAACTTCTTCGGACAACCGATGCACTGCCCCTCCGGCCCACACACAAAGGTTTCCGGTTCGTAAATCGGTAGTTCAGCTTTTACTTGGTCGATGATATTACGCATCGCGGTCATTCGGTCTGGCTTTGCCGTCATCACTCTGCTCCACGGATTAAGATGAAGCAGAATTGTACTCACTGGCACGTGAATGTCCCTACCTAATTTAGGTATATTCCGTTTTGATAGCCTTTTTTATCGTCAGATCTGGTTTTTTAACCACCAAATACACCGCCGTAGCCGCTAGGACAAAGCCAGAAATGCCCATCCAATCAAACGACTCTCCAAACGCGAGCCAAGCTTGAATCGCCGTCGTTGGCGGCACTAGGTAAAACACAGACGCCACACTCGAAGACGCCCCATTTCTCACCATGTACAGCAACAATAGAATCGCCACACAAGAGAGCACGACGACCAACCACAACACGGTAAAAATAAACTCCATTTCCCATTGCACTTGCATGGTTTCAAACTGCATCGCAACAGGCAGAAACATGATGAGCGCGGCCAAATATTGCACTGTCGCACCACCAACCATGTCCACTTGTTGGCAATGTTTTTTCTGATACAGCGTCCCTAGCGTGATACCAACCAAAGCCAATAAACACAAACCAATGGCCAACACTTTGTGCTGCTCGGATTGCCACTCCATTTTGCCCATCAACACCATAGCGATACCGACAAAACCAAGAGCCAAACCCAGACATTGCGAGGGTTTAAATTCCTCACGGACAAACGCAACCAGCAAAGCCGCGGTTAAAATCGGCTGAATGCCCACCAGCAACGAACTCAACCCCGCAGGCATACCCAAAGCGATAGCGAAATAAGTACCGCCCAGATAGAAACCGTGGATTAACGCCCCAACCACGCAGCTGTGCCAAAAATCTGTTCCTGTCGGCAACCTTCTACGCAATACCGCCACAAGAACCAAAAACAGTAAGACATTGAATGCCATACGGATAGAAAGTAGTGTCGCTGGCTCGGCATATTGCAAACCAAAACGCGCACCAACAAATCCAGAAGCCCAAAGGATGACAAATACAAAAGGGATGGCTCGGATTAACATGTTCGCCTCACTCACGCTTGCTTTATGTTTTGAGATGCTGCTAATGTAATTAGGTACAGTGTTTTCAAAAAGTGACAGATGGAAGTGTTTTTATGGGTACAGATTTATTGGGAAGCGGTGAAGGGAATAAGTACCTCGTGGTGGAAAAACACCTCAAACAAGCCATCAATGGTGGCGTTTATCAAGCGGATGATCGACTGCCCTCCATTCGCTCATTGAGCCAAGAGTTAAACGTCAGCAAAAACACCGTGATTCGTGCATATCAAGAGCTGGAAGCGCAAAACTTGGTGTACTCGGTTCCCAAATCGGGTTATCGAGTGAAAATCGCCTTGCCGACCTCTCGCTCAATTCCGGATCCGACTCGTGTGGATTTGCTCTCGATCTGTAAAGAAATACTCACGTACCCTGAATACCAAGAGCGTTTGCCCGCTGGCTCTGCCCACCCAAACATTGATTCCCCCGCGATCAAAAGCTTGTACGCCGAGATTGGCCGTCACAGCCGCCAGCAAACGCATGTACCGAGCCATTACCAGTTGCCACCCGGAGATCACCTCTTAATCAAACAACTGGCGAAAATCACGCAAGATTTGGGCACGCCAGCCAAATTGGATGAAATCATGGTGACGCACGGCGCGCAACAAGCAATAAGCCTAGCGCTGCGCGCAACGACACAAAAAGGCGATATCGTCGCGGTGGAGTCTCCTTGTTATTTTGGAAACTTATTGATGCTCGAATCACTCGGCCTCAAAGTGGTGGAAATCCCGAGTTGCCCACGAGACGGTATGTGCCCCGAAGCCTTAGCAAAAGCAATGGCGACATGGGACATAAGAGCGATCATCGTAACACCAAACTTCACCAACCCTACTGGTGCCATGATGCCGTTAGAAAAGCGCCAGCAATTGCTCTTGGCGTCCGGCAATGTTCCTATTATCGAAGACGATGTGTTTGGCGGGTTAAGTTATGATAAGCCGTTGCCAAGCTTGAGCTTGCTCGATGACAAGCAACGCGTGATTTACGTGAATTCGTTATCCAAAACACTCGATTCGCGTTTGAGAATTGGTTGGATGTTGGCGGGGCGATATCGAGATCAAATTGAGCAATATCTACTGTGTGAGAACATGGGCAGTTTGAACCTGATGCAATCTGCCGTGGCAACGTTTCTAACGTCAGGCAAGTATCGAACGCATACTGCGCGAATGGGTCGGGTTTATCAAAACAACATGCGCCGATTTATCCAGATGCTTCATCAATACTTAGATGAATACGAATCTCTAAAAAATCGATACCAGATCAACGCCGTGCAAGGCTCGTTCTTGCTTTGGTTACGCCTGCCCGAAGACACGGACAGTTATGCGTTGTATCAAGCGTGCAATAAGCACAGAATCAGCCTACTTCCCGGCACCGTATTTGGCACTCAAGAGCAATATCGACATTGCGTGCGCATCAGCGTGGCAAACTTTGGTCATGAAACCGATTGGAGTCACGCGATGCAAACACTGGCAAAGTTGATAGCAAAGCATGTCTGTTAACTCGCTCTTGCTAAATGAACTTATGCCCACACACGCAAACAGGTAACAACAAAAAACTCCACGCAAAGGTGGAGTTTTCTCGTATCGTTATCGCCCTCAGTGCGACTTAATTTGCCACATTCTCGCGACGTTTTCGGCTAAATTGGCAACGTTGACGTCGGCCTCTTTCATGGCCTCAGATAAGCTCATCGCCCTTGGTACGCAAGCAAACACCGCATCAATACCGCACTCATAAACCGCCTGATAGTTGTCGCCCACACAGCCTGCTAATGCAATGACTGGTAAATTAAACTGCTTGGCCACCTTAGCAACGCCCATCGGCGTTTTGCCATGTGCGGTTTGATGATCGATGCGACCCTCGCCTGTGAATACGATATCCGCATCCGCAACATGCTGAGCAAGCTTGACCGTTTCAAGCACAATCTCAATTCCCGGTTGCAAACGTGCTGGCGTGTACCCGAGCAAGGCCGCGCCCATACCACCAGCAGCACCCGCCCCTTCACGAGTCAGTACGTGCTTACCCGTCGCTTGTTCCGTCAACTCGCCAAACTTGCGCAATGCGTTATCGAGCAGAGTGACGTCTGACGCTGTCGCTCCCTTTTGCGGGCCAAAGATAGCCGACGCGCCTTTGTCGCCACAGAGTGGGTTATCAACATCGCACGCTACCAACACTTCGCAAGCAGCTAAGCGCGGGTCAAGACCAGAAATATCGATGGATGCAAGCGCCGCTAACCCGCCTCCATTTGGGGTAATTGCATGGCCAGATTCATCAAGAAACGTTACCCCCAACGCGGTCAACATGCCCACGCCACCATCATTGGTAGCGCTGCCGCCCAAACCAATGATTAAGCGTTGAATACCTCTGTCTAGCGCGTGTTTGATCAGCTGTCCGGTACCAATGCTGCTGGTCAGTTTTGGGTCGCGAGCGTCACTCGGCACAAGGTGTAGCCCACTGGCCTCCGCCATTTCAATAACCGCAGTTTCGCCGTCGCCGAGGATGCCATAAAACGCTTCAACATCATTCCCTAATGGCGCAGTCACTGTTGTGAAGACTTGTTCGCCTTGAGTTGCATCTATCAAAGATTGAACCGTGCCTTCGCCTCCGTCTGCGACCGGAACCGTAACAAACTCGGCATCATGCCATACGCGAGCAAGACCCGTTTTGATCGCCTCGCTCACTTGTTTGGCGGTTAAGCTTTCTTTAAATGAATCAGGTGCAATTACCACTTTCATACGTATTTCCAGAGACTTATAAGAGAACGAGACTCAAAATGTACACCAATGCCATTGCCGTGACACCTTGAACGAGCGTAGCCATGGTTTGCGCGCGGTAGGCTAAGCCCACCGACATGCGGCTAAACTGCGAAACTACCCAAAAGAAGCTGTCGTTTGCATGAGAAACCGTCATCGCACCTGCACCGATCGCCATCACCGTTAATACGCGGCCCATTTCTGAATCTAGCCCCAATTGCGTAAGCATAGGCGCAACCAAAGCCGATGTGGTCACCAATGCAACCGTTGACGAACCTTGCGCCGATTTTAGCGCAGCCGCAACGATAAATGGCATGAAAATACCCACGCCCAGCGCTGATAACGTCGTCCCCAAGTATTCACCTAGCGGCGTTGCTTTTAATACCGCGCCAAATGCGCCACCCGCACCGGTAATCAAAAGAATAGGCGCAGCAGCCGTAATACCTTGGCTGATTCGCTCGCCAAATTCTTCAATCTTGTTGTCTGACTTGAGTAGGCGAACAGAAAGGAACAGGCCAATCACCAATGCCGTTAGTGGCTGTCCTAAGAAAGTCAGAACATCAAACACAAAACCTTCGCCCAGCGGTAGGCTTGGGAATTTCGCGATAGAGCCAAAACAGATCAATAAGATTGGAACAAAAATAGGAGCGAATGCTTGGCTCGCCGTTGGCAATTTGCCGTAAGACGCTTTGAGTGCTTGCCAGTCATGCTGAATTTCCTCTGCGGCTTCAATGCCATCTGGTTCAACATGTTGGAATCGGTTCGCCCACAACATACCCGCTAGCGCCGCAACCGCTGCAACAAACACACCCACACCAATCACTAAACCAAGGTTAGATTCCAGGCCTAAGTTACCCGCAGCGGCAATCGGGCCAGGAGTTGGCGGCACAAACGTGTGCGTCGCGTATAGGCCAGCAGCCAACGCCACACTCATCGCAACGCTTGAGGTTTTTAAACGCTTCGCGAGTGATTCTTTGAGCGAGTTCAGAATGACAAAGCCTGAATCACAAAATACCGGAACAGAAACGATGTAACCGATGATACTCATAGTCAATGTTGGGAAACGCTCACCCAACACTTTGATGACCGTATCGGCCATAGTGATCGCCGCACCACTTTTCTCCAAAATAACACCGATGATGGTACCTAAAACGATAACCAAACCAATGTAACCAAGGATGCCGCCAAAGCCAGAAGCAATGGTTTTGGCAATGCTATCTGCCGGTAAGCCGTAAGCAAATGCCGCAAGGAACGCCGCGATGATCAGCGCTAAAAAGGGATGTAATTTGAATTTGGTGGTCGTGAGCACAATAAATGCGATCACCCCGAGCAGGATTAATATAAGGTTCATGATAACTCCATTTATTCTTATTTTGCTGAGCGAGTCCGTGTTGGCTCACTCAACATGTAGGGACGCATGAATTATTAATCGTTTGCTTTAGAATTCCTTTAGGCGGAGTGACAAATGATGTGGTCAAAAAATGACGCGTATTGTGCAAATGCACAATATCACGCCATTTTTGAGAGCCGAGTCGCAATATAAAGCTCCGCTAACCCCACAAAATTGGTGGTTGGCAGCCCTGTTATCTCGGTGATTTTTTCTAGCCGATAACGCAGTGTGTTCCGATGAATAAACAGCATTTTAGAGCATTCTGTCACATTGCCATTGCATTCAAACAATGCATCTAGGGTTTTCAGTAATTGCCCAGATTTGTCTTTCTCTTTCAACCGTTTCACGCCATCAATAATTTGTTCACCTTGCCAAATATCCGCCAACGGCGCTAACAGCACAGGCAAACGAAGTTCATCGAACAGGTACTTACGTTTCTCTGGGTAGAATTGCTTGCCAATGGCTAATACCTGCTTCGCGCTTTGGTATGACAACGCGACATCTTTAGGCTCATTAAACAGCTGCCCTAGCGCAATGTGAAACGTATGCGAATCGTGATCGCTTAAACGCGACATCAACTTATCAATGCGTTCACTTTCGATTTGGCTATCCCACTGCTTGGCGGAATGACACGGTTTCAGCACCACAATTTCATTCACTGAGACAATCGCAACTAGGTTGTTACGCTCTGGGTATTCAAGCAGCTCAACAATATTGCGCACACTCTTCATGCTTTTCGAGGCGGACGGCGTCGAGACTTCAATCACCGTTGCCACCCGTGGTTGAGTAACATCGATAGAAAGACGCATCGCCCAATCTTTTAGCTCTTCATCGGTCAATTTCCCATTGATCCAAGCCAGAATAAACTCTTCGCGATGACGTCTGTCCCACTGAAATTTTTCCACCAGCGCAGCTTGCTCGATTGTCAATTCAGCGGTCATTTTGACCAGTTTGGCAAAATCTCGGATTTTCTCTGGCTCGCCTGTCACACCAACAATACCGACCACGTCGCCATGCAATTTCAACAGCATATTGATTCCGGGTTTGACACCCTGCAACGTCAAACATTGCTGCTCATTCAGCTCTAGTGAATCGCCGTGATTCAACGCCAATACCGCGCCATCATGCACTTGCCCAACGCGTTTGGGATCGCCACTGCCAATAATGATGCCTGCTGAGTTCATCACATTCACATTGTGACCAATGATGGACATGGTTCGATCAACAATTTGCTGTGCTAAGGAGTGGTCGAGAATCACCATTTCGATTTTCCAAACTTATAAATGAATCACTCAATAAATCACAAATAGCCTGCTATCGCGATGCTGTCGATGCAAATTGCAGGCGTAGCTCAAATCATTACGCCTTAACCACACATAAAAAAGGGTTTAATCCGTCATTTTGAACAGAGGGATATATACTTAAAGCAAAGAGACTTCGATGCCTTGTTACTAGGCGTTGTAGTCACGTTGCTGCAAGTGAGCGATAACGGAGGAAACACGATGGAATTGCGTAATAAAGCAGGCGAAATTGCCAAAATTGCTGACAACCTCACTTTGAAAGAAATTACTGAAATGGGCTACACCGTGGACTTATGCGATGAAGCTTATGATGCCAATGAGCACTGGAAAGCAGAAGGCAAAACTGAGGGTATGGGCGAGTACCCAGAAGAGTAAACGTCCCGATGAGCCAGCGCACTAGAGCCTACAAAAAAGAGTGCTACAAAAACAAAAAACCGAGCGACTTAACGCTCGGTTTTTTACTTTTGAACCTCTTGAATGAACATATCCATCTCTTCAAGATAATTGCCGTTTGAGCATCCCCAGTCAGTGACTTCAATCAGCTCAGTAATCAGCTGACCTGAATCATCACTTTGCACTCGTTGAACAAACGCTTCAAAACGGTCAAGTTGAGCCTGAGTTTTAATGGCATGTACCGCATATTCTTGCATCAGCTCGTTATACACCTGCCAACGGTGATCATCAGAAACATCACTACTCAGAATGACCGCACATTTTTGCTGAATACTCTCAATGGCATCCTTTTTAGGAGCCGTCACTGACGAACATCCCGCTAAAACCACTCCTAGCGTAAGCAACGTTATTTTTTCTTTATTTATCATTTCGTTTCCGCTTTGTACGACCGCAACAAGAAATTTTATAAATTGTATACCATCAGCGCCCAAACGTAAGGTGCGCCACAACAAATAACCTACTAACCATTTAAAATGTAAACAAATAGTAAAATCACGTTTACGCGATGCAAAATCGACAAATGAGATTGTCGCTCCTTTCTCGCTGCCAAGCGTGCAATAATCAACTGTCTACATAACGAAACCATTTGAAGGATCAAAATGACCGCAACGGATTATCTCAACGACCTCAATCAACGTTACCTCGCGATTCACCGCACCAAAGAAGATTTCTTTTGGGAAACTTACATGGGTATAAGCGATGACCATGATGGCTCGACGCAAGCACAAACGGCGTGGACAAGCTTTTTGAGCAACGCCGAGCAAATTACTGCCATCAAACAACAGCTTGAAGCCGCGGACTCAATTACCGACCCACAAGAGAAACAACAAACCATTACGGGCCTTTCTGGTTGGCTAGCGATGTTTGAATCTCACGCAATCGAGGGCGAAAAAGCACAAGCGTTGAAAAATCAGCTCATTGCCTTTGAAGCTGAGCTATTCGAGAAAAAACAGAACCACGTACAAACGTTTACCGATGAAAACGGCGAGCAAGTAGAAGGCTCACTGCCAGTATTGAGCTCAACCATTCGCACCAGCAATCATGAAGAAGTTCGCCAATCGGCTCATCAAGCGTTGCTGAACCTTGAACAATGGCTACTGCAAAACGGCTTTATAGAACTGATCAAACTGCGCAACCAGTTCGCTCGCTCACTGGGTTATGCGACCTTCTTTGATTACTCCGTGCAAAAAACGGAAAAGATGAGCTCTGAGCAGCTATTCGAGATTTTGGAAGATTTCGAACAACGCACGCGAGATGCGCACCTAAACAGCTTAGAAAACTTGGCGAAAGAGAAAGGCGCAAGCGCACTCACTGGCTTCAACTTTGTTTACTCGTTCGCGGGTGACGTCATGCGTGACCTTGACCCATACGTGCCGTTCTCTAAATCTCTGAGACGCTGGGTAGAATCGTTTGGTCGTCTGAATATTGATTACTCTGGCGCGACGCTAACGCTGGATTTGTTAGACCGCAAAGGTAAGTACCCGAACGGGTTCTGCCACGGCCCGATCCCTTCTTTCTACAATCAAGGCGAATGGGTCGCAGCACAGGTGAACTTCACCAGCAATGCCAAACCAGACCAAGTGGGCAGCGGCTACGATGGCATTAACACGCTGTTCCACGAAGGTGGCCACGCAGCACACTTTGCGAACGTAAAAATGAACGCGCCTTGTTTTTCGCAGGAGTTTGCGCCGACGTCGATGGCTTATGCAGAAACTCAGTCGATGTTCTGTGACAGCCTGTTAACCGATGCCGATTGGCTAAAACAGTACGCACTGGATGATGAAGGGAATTCGGTTCCTGATGAGACAATTCAAGCGATGATCAACAGTCGTCAGCCATTCAAAGCTTATGAAGAACGTAGCATCTTGGTTGTGCCTTACTTTGAGCGCGCGTTATATCAACTTAGCGATGATGAGTTAACGCCAGAGCACATCACTAAGCTGGCTCGCGATTGTGAAAAACAGATCCTTGGTTTGGAATGCAGCCCTCGCCCACTGATGGCGATTCCACATTTGCTATCTGACGAAGCGGCTTGTGCATACCAAGGTTATCTACTCGCGCACATGGCGGTGTATCAGACCCGTGCATACTTCCTTGAGCAGTTTGGCTACCTGACGGATAACCCAGAAATTGGCCCACTGTTGGCAAAACACTACTGGCACGCAGGCAATCATTTGTCGCACAACGAAACCATTGTCAGCCTGACTGGTGAAGGCTTTAACGCCAAGTACCTTGCAGACGTGTGTAACCTATCCCCAGAACAGGCGTGGGAAGTGCAGCAGAAGAAAATCGACTCACTTGCAACACGAGAACGAGCACCAGTCGCTTCACTGAACGCGACGATTAAAGTCGTCGACGGCAGTACAGAACTGGCAAGCAACGCCATCTCTGACGAACAAATGTGTGACGATTTTGAACGTTACATCGTAGAGACTTACGGTCGATAACACGCCAAGAGCCAGAAGCCACGCTTCTGGCTTTTTACTATTAAAGCACAATAAAAGGAAGCGCCATGCATCAACAAATCATCAAGTTCTGGTTCGAGGAGCTAACGCCTCAAAACTGGTTTGAAAACAACCCAGAACTGGACAAACATATTGCGTCACGATTTGCCTCGGTACTCGAACAAGCCGCTCGTTGTGAACTGTTTAATTGGCGTGACAGCGCACAAGGACGATTGGCCGAAATCATCGTCCTCGACCAGTTTTCACGTAATGTGTATCGCAACACCCCAAAAGCGTTTGCGCAAGACCCGCTCGCATTAGCATTGGCTCAAGAAGCAATTCGGTTAGGACACGATCAAGAATTAGCGCCTGAGCAGCTAAGCTTTTTGTACATGCCGTTTATGCACAGCGAATCTCGCCTCATTCATGTCGAAGCTGAGAAATTGTTTCGCGCATCAGGGCTTGAAAATAACTACGATTTTGAGCTAAAACACAAAGCCATCATCGACCAATTTGGACGTTACCCACATCGCAACGCCATCTTGGGTAGAGAAGGCACTCCTGAAGAGTTAGCATTTTTGCAGCAACCCGGTTCCAGCTTTTAACCATCAATAACAACGAGAACGTTGAATGAAATTAGACGCCATATTGTGGGATTACGATGGGACACTCGTAAACTCTGTACCGAAAAACATCGACATCACCAAAGCGATCTTAGCCATCGTAGCCCCGCATTTAACTGGCGATAATTTACCGAAATATCTCCATTCAGAAGCCAACTATCACTACGCAAACCACGCGGCGAAAAACTGGCAAGAGCTCTACGTGGATTACTACGGCATGTCCCATGATGAAATGCTAAAAGCTGGTGGTTTATGGGCAGAGCATCAAGAGAAAAACCAAACACCGGTAACCCTGTTTGAAGGCATTGATGGCGTCATTAAAGAGTTTGCGCAGCTGCCTCACGGCATTTGCTCTCAAAACTCACAAAGTAATATTCATCGAGTGCTGTCCGACAACGGCATCAGCGCGCCGTTTAAATCCATCGTCGGGTATGATGACGTCTCGAACGGGCATCAAAAGCCCGATGCGTACAGTGGCATCAAATGCGTTGAGTCGATTTTTGGTCACGCAGAAAATCGACAGCTGATGTACATCGGTGACCATGAAGCCGACACGCAATTCGCACGCAACATCGAACAGCAGTTGGGTGGCCAAAGTAAAGTGATTGCCGTTGCAGCAGCGTACAGCGGCGCGATGCCAGAGCATTGGAGCGTGCAACCAGATTACGTGGCAAGAACGGTTGACGAGCTGTTTTCGATTATTGCTCAACACACGTAATTTTTGACTGCGGTTTAAGGTCAACACCTTGAATGCCAGCGCTCACCTTGCCCTTTCAGACATTGAAACAATTTTAGCCACTACACTGGAGGCCCCATGGTTACATGGCCATGTTTATTGAAACTCGATGGCGACGATGAACTTATCTATTTGCGTTCTCATGCCGATCTTGATTCCGAATGCGAAGCGCTCATTTGGGGGCCAGATGATTACGTAATTGACTCAAATGGCAACACGTTCGGGTTGCAATACAATGGTTCGAACGCCACCGTTTTACAACCGGAAGAACGCACTCTGTCCGTCGAGGAAGTTACGTCACTCATCCAGTCGCATGAGTTTAGTCTCGCACAAAGATGCATCATCAAAATTCACTTCACCTCGGTACAGCAAGCTGTTGAGACATTAGCCAATTAGCTCTAACCCCGTCCATGTTGATTGCAAAAAATTATTATTTTTATAATTTATGATAATTTCATGTAATTAAAACCACACCATATACTCTCCCACATCGAAACAAAACAACGTTTAAGCACACATGTTGGGAGCAAACAAATGAAAATGAATCATGTCGGTATTATGGTCGGAGATATGGATAAAGCGGTTGAGTTTTACACGCAAGCGCTTGGTCTAAAAGTCGTTATGGGCAACACGAAAGTGATTGAAGAACGCGAAACCGCAATTGGCAGAATGTGTATTGCGGTCTTTGGTGAGGGCTTTAAAGGCTTCAACATTGCGCATCTAGTGACAAGCGATGGCATCGGACTTGAGTTATTTGAAATGAAAGAGCGTCAAGAGCGCCATGAAGTGGATTTTTCTCGCATCGGTATCTTCCATTTCTGTTTGCAGACGGACGACTTTGAAAGTGCAATCAAGCGCACTGAAGCGTTTGGTGGCAAAGTGCGTATGGACATCATGCGTTACCACCCAGAAGACGATAACAAGCCTGCGAAAATGGTTTATCTAGAAGACCCATTCGGCAACCTTTTCGAGCTTTACTCGCACACTTATGAAGAAACTTACGCTTCTGAATACGAGTAATTGCATCAAGCAACACAACCGGGATCAGTGCGTTATCGAACCCGGTTGTTCAAACCGTTTCACCAACCATTGTTACGACTCAATGCCTAACGACTTCATCAACGATTCAACGGTGTTGTTAACCCACAATATCAACGGATCATTGCGGCGCTTTACGCTGTAAACGTAACCGAAGTTACCCTCTAATTTCGGCAGCGCGTCATCAAATTCGATAAAAGAAAAACGCTTATCTAACTGATTGATCAAGTGACGCGAACAAGGAAACAGCACATCGCTATCCGCAACCAAATTCAAAATGGTGTTGATGTGCGTGGTACGCAGTTGAATTCTTGGGACAACTGAAAAAGGCTGTAATAAGCGCGAGATGTGATCTTCTTTTTCATTCCAATGTTGGATGATGTGAACCGCGTACGCGTACTCTGAAATGTCATCCAAATACATGCGTTTGCCACCATGCGGATGCGTCGCACGGCAGGCCAGAGCAAAGTCGTCCCGCCCGCCTTTTTTCTGAACCAGATGCTTCGGCAACTCCATAGGGAAATAGTTGATACCAAAAGCGATTTCACCCGCATCGATTTTGTCTGGCGTGGTTTCCGTCCAGTCTTCGATCACCAAGTTCATAAACGGCGCTTCCTTGGCTAGCAGCTGAGTAAACGCGGCAGAAAACCATTGTGCAATGGATGAGTTGATCGCAACACGCAGCACACTGTTTTCGGTCGCAGGATCAAAACTATGAGAAACATTCACCAGCTTGTCGATGTCGTTGATGATCCCAGAAAGCTGCGCTTTGATCTCTTCGGATTTCGGCGTGAGCTCCATATTGGTGCCCTTACGCACTAAAATGTCGTCGTTAAACAAATCCCGAATTTTACGCAAGCTTCGGCTCACAGCAGGCTGGCTGGTGCACAAACGCTCCGCAGCCGTTGTGGTGTTACGTGTTTCAAGAATCACTGCAAGCACCTTGAGCAAATTGTAATCAAAGTTCATCAACGTTATCTCTTTAGCTTTTCTCAAAGCATATCACTTTTGATATAGACTAAATACTCACAATTCATTTCTGTAATAAACGGGTTAACGACTAAGCTTAGCTGGAAACATATCCTCACAACCAAATGGATGAAACCAGCCATGAAACAAAAATTACTCGTTACTCTATTGGGATTATCAGCGCTAGGTGCCAGCCCTGTATTTGCGGCTAACACCAATGTTGATCTTGCAGAAGATGCTTATATCTACGGATACTCTATTGATGAAGCGTACAAGTTTTTCTATCACACGGCGGTAGAAAACAACTATCCGCTCAACCGCTTTCAGAATATTCGTGCTCTAGCTGATGACTCTTACACCGCTCACCCAACCATTAATAACGATACGCTTCACCTTATGGGCTGGTTAGATGTTGCTGCAGAACCTGTCATTGTGAGCGTGCCTGATATGGATGAAGGCCGTTACTGGATCTTGCATACAATGGACATGGGCCACTACACCAACGCAGCGTTCAGTTCTCGTACTCGCGGCACAAAAGGCGGCCAGTTCATGTTTGCAGCACAAGATTGGCAAGGTGAAGTGCCAGCTTCTGTCGACGAAGTGGTTCGCGTAGACAGCAACCTTGTGAAGCTGATGGGTCGCATCATGGCAGTGAATGACGAAGATGCGAAAGTCGCGCTTAACTACATGGACCAATGGAACATTCGTACCCTATCGGAATATTTAGGTAAGAACGGGCCAAAACCAGTACAAAGAACGTACCCAGATCCCAAAAATTCAACATGGCTTGAACGCGTGAACTTCGTGCTATGTGATGGCTCGATGGGCAATGCAGACAAACAGTGGTTGGACAAATACCAATCTATCGGCGTTGAACCATGCAAAACTGACTTCACACCTGAGCAGCTAAAACTGGCAAAAATTGGTGAGAAGAAAGGCATGGAACACCTCGTCGAACTTGCGCCTAAAATGACAGATGCTCGTACGTTGCTTGGTACACGCGATACCTTGGGTGATGCGCCACGCGATATTTTTGCAGAAGGTACTTACCTTGGTCAGTGGGGCTTACCACCTATCGAAGCGTCTTACCGTAAATCAGATTTCGACAGCACTGGTCAAAAACTGGATGGTTCGAAGCATGATTACGTGATGCGCTTTAAAGCGCCGAACGTCAGCGAATTCTGGTCTGTTACTATTTACGGCAACGACAACCGTTTGATGGCGAAAAACGACCTAAACCGTCACAGCCGTGGCGACCGAACCATGAAAGCGGACAAAGACGGTTACTACACCATTTACATGAGTGCGAACGAGAAAGGCCGTGCAGACGATCCAAACTTCTTGCCAGTACCTGAAAAACCGTTCTACGCCATCATGCGTTTCTACGGCGCAGACGATGCAATCCAAAGTGGTGAGTATCAAATGCCTGAAATCAAAGTAGTTAAATAATTCGTTTTAACGAACCACTGCTCTGTCGCCTCCTTAGCTCGTAAGTGCGTTAAGGAGGCTTATTTCAAGGTGGGTGTCTAGGGCGAACATCAAGCCCAAAAATCAAAGAGCCACCCACTCAATCTGGTGATTATTTTTATTTAGGTATCGTATGGATTTTAATCTAATCCAAACCTTTTTAATTGTTGCTGAATATCAATCTTACTCTCGCGCCGCAGAGCACCTAGGGCTAACTCAGCCAGCGATTAGCGCATCCATGAAGCGTTTGGAAAAAGAAACCAACAAATCGTTATTTGTGAAGGATGGGCGACAAATCAAACTCACTTCTGTAGCGCATCAGTTGCTACCTAAATTTCATCAGGCGTTTGCGATGATCAATGATGCCATTTCCGATCAAAGCACTTTCCGCCTGAGCTGTAACGAAGCGCTGATCCACCGCATCACACCAACCAACACGATCAGCATTTGCGCCGATACGGATTTACCTTCGTTATTGAATGATCTACGACTTAAACAGATCGATTTGATTATTAGCCCAACGACCATTCATGACCCATCGTTTATCAGTGAGTCAGTTTTTGAAGAGCCAATGGTGGTGATTTGTCGTCAAGATCACCCACGTATCGCAGGAAAAATCGAACAAGAACGGTTTTATTCTGAAAAGCACTGTCGATTTGTCGGAGACGAAGACTTCCCAGTTAGCGACACCGAAGTTCACCAGCCAGGGCTGCAAGAGCGTGATGTGGAAATGATGACAACATCGCTCTCTGGCATGATGCTTTATGTGGCGAAACACGATTGCTTAGGCGTGCTTCCCCTGTCTTTGGCGCAGAAATGGCAATCGGCTTTGAACCTGCAAGTCATTCAAACTCCAATGTTTTCCGAGCCGGTCAGCTATAAACTGATTTTCCATAAACGAGATGAGTCGAGTACTTCCCATCAACGTTTGCGAGCTTGGGCGCGTGACCAATTTGCTACAGGCCTAAACGCCTGACGCGGTCGCACATCAAGGCATTTCGCCAAAACTCTTTCTCTCTTCTTAAACGCACTCTTTATGACTAAACGCGCATATGTTAAAAATGGTTTAACGATCAATATGGACGTTCAGGTCGTATACTTTTCCATAACCGCACAAAAGGAGTGAAGCATGCCCACCAACAACCCAATCGCAATCCAAGCCCTTGATCATGTCGTGCTAAGAACGTGCAACCTCGACGCCATGTTGCATTTCTATCGAGATGTTTTGGGTTGCCCAGTCGAGCGCGAAGTAATGGAGCTTGGTTTAACCCAGCTTAGGGCTGGTAACGCATTGATTGATGTGGTGACGGTGGACAGCGAGTTAGGGCAACTTGGCGGAAAGCCACCAGTTCAAAATGGTCGTAATATTGACCATTTTTGCCTGCAACTGGCGCCTTTTTGCGAAAATGAAATGCTGGAATATCTGCGTTCGAACGGCATTGAAACCGAAGAGTTTGCAAAGCGCTACGGCGCACAGGGGTTCGGTCGCTCACTCTATATTCATGATCCGGAAGGAAATGTCGTCGAGTTAAAACCTCAAGTGATTGATGAGTAAGCTACACTTAACTGTGTTACTGACCATTTGTTTCTCATCATTGTAGAAGGCTCAAAAAAATGAACGCGATCTCGTTAGTCCAAGGCGACATCACCACCGCACATGTCGATGCCATCGTGAATGCAGCAAACCCGAGAATGCTCGGCGGAGGTGGCGTCGATGGTGCCATTCATCGCGCAGCAGGGCCTGCGCTTATCAATGCGTGTTATGCCGTTGATGATGTCGACGGTATTCGATGCCCGTTTGGTGACGCACGCATTACTGAGGCTGGCAATTTAAACGCGCGTTACGTCATTCATGCCGTTGGCCCGATTTACGATAAATTCGCCGATCCAAAAGCGGTGTTGGAATCTGCATATCAACGTTCGCTGGATCTCGCGCTCACCAACCACTGCCAAAGTGTGGCGCTGCCTGCGATTTCTTGCGGAGTGTATGGTTACCCACCTCAAGAAGCAGCAGAAGTCGCGATGGCCGTTTGCCAAAGACCGGAATACGCGGCACTCGACATGCGCTTTTACTTGTTTAGTGAAGAGATGCTTTCGATTTGGCAACACGCCCTTACCCAGCACTGAAATCTGTATGACAAGAGACATAAAAAAACCGGACTGCCAATACAGTCCGGTTTGTCTTATTTATCACTGAATTATCGTTCGTTAAGCGCTACGAATGCTAGGGGGGTCATCCAAAGCGCCTAATGTGTGCGATCTAGTTTTTGAAGAATCCGTTGTACATCATGTACAAATGCGCCGCAGACCAAGAGAAGTTCGACGCACCTTGTACCGCGCCCGTCTCAGGGTTGTAGTTTTCACGAATTGGCATGTCACCCGTCATACCTTCTGCGTTGTTAAACAACTCATTTGCCATTGCAATCGCTTCTTCTTTGTAGCCGTAGTTTTCCATCGCACGGAAGCCAAAGTACACTTGGTCTAGCCACACACGACCACGCCAGTACACATCTTTACCGTAAGCAGGGTTGGTTTGCGATGCGGTCGGCAAAGGCACACCCGTTCCTTGGAATTTATCTGGCGTGTTGAACTCGTCTTGATCTCGCATCACCGCGATCACTTTATCGGCATGCTCTTGCGTTGCTGCACCATTAAACAGCGGCGACCAACCTTCAGGACCACGTCCACGCTCTACAATCGGCAAACCCGCACAACCATTTGCAAGAGGTGCAGGAGTAGTGCCATCTTCAGCCACATTTAAGTGAATGTCGTAGAAAAATCCTGTGCTTTCATCAAACATACATTGGTTAATGTACGTTTTGATTTTCTCGGCGCCGTTCAGGAATTCTTGCGCGCGGTCTTTACCTTCTACGCCATCGGACACCAACTTCGCCATTTCCGCTAAGTATTTGTTGTCTGAGTACATGTAAGAGGCTTGATCCACCGATTCTTGCAGCATAGAGAAGCCAAGCAGCTCACCGTCCGCTGCGTTATTGTTGGTGCGATTTTCTGCAAAACGAACTTCCCAATCTTTCTTCGCAAGATCGAGTTTCGCTAAGTTTTCCGCTGACGTGTTGCTGTACACCCACTCTTCGCCTTCCAGCTTGATGCTGTTATCAAAGCCGTACGCACTTGCCGCGTAGCGACCAAGTTGATCCACATTTCTGTCTGGGTTGCTGATGTCTTCAGCTTGCGAATTCATGTTATGGATGTTGTAGATAAAGCCAAAACGAGCTGCGTTATCCATGCCCGATTCCCAGCCCGCCGCTTCTTGTGCGCCGACGTGAATCGTCATGTAATCCACTTTATCGAGAATCTTATTGTAAGACGCCATGCCTTTTACTTTATAAGAATTGCCGTTTTGCTCGATGATGTCTTCTGCCGGAATAATGGTCGTGAAGTTAGGATCGCGCGTTTCTACCCAAACGTACATCACGCCTTCTTCCGTGTTGTGTGCTGGGTCTACTGCCGCGCCGTATTCAGGCACACCATTTTGGTTGTGGTCGCGGTTGGATAGCCACCAATCATGGTATGCCACCAACTTCGGATACATTTCATCAATGAATTTTTGCGCGTCTTCTGGGCGATCAAACTGGTTCACCAGAGCGTGATACACCTCCATCACAGACCATGCCGCCAACGAAGGTTTCGTATTGCGTTCGTTCCAGTTTTCAGAGCCAGCACCACCACGACTAACAGGTTTGGTGTACGTCAACACATCCAGCAAGTAGCCTTTGTCTTGCGGACGAATCTTGTCATCAGCTTGAACTTGCTCTTGGAATACCGTGCGAATGTTGTCCATCGCAACATCTGGGTTGAAATGCGCCATCGCGTACGCTTGTTTCCACGAATCCCACGGCCATGTTAAGTTACCAGAGAACCAACGCGCAGTGACCGATGGCGTGACTGTCGCTTGTTCAATATCGCCCGCCGCAGAGCGCCAGTTACCGTTTAGGGTCTCCATCGCTTTTACCGCTACGCGAGCTTGGTCTGCTGTCGCTTCTTTGTTGATAAGACCATTCGCTAAATAGCCGTCCCAACGCGCTTTCGACGCTTCCATGTATTGAGTTGGATTCGCCAATACATCTCGCAATTTCAACGATTCTGACTGCACTTCTTTCGCATTGTGCAGGTTAGAATACGCCGTATAAACCGCCGATGTTTGCTCAGCTGGTAGGCTCATCTCCGCAGTAGAACTGAATGAGGTTTCGTTGGTGAACGTCTTCGTCGGTAGAGAACGAGTAATGCGGAACTCGGCATCGCGGTCATTACGGATCGCCCAGTTGTCTTTCATCTCGCTAAAGTTAATTTTAATGCCGTTTTCGATGGTCGAAATCTGGCGCTTGTAATCTGGGTAGTACTGCGCCACGGTTTGGTCTTTGCGCGTCGACAGCGCGTATTTCACCAACTCGCCGTCCCACTCCAACGCCAAGTTCATATCACGATCAGTTTTGTTAGTGATGAGCGTTTCCACCAGCGAAGAGCGGTCAGTCACGAAGCGCAGCACCATTTGCACGTGAATATCGTCCAAGTCCAACACCTGCACTAACGCACCTGGAATGGAATAGACTTTCGCTTCTGCGTTCGATAAATCGTAAGTTTGGCCACTCACTTTGTCGGTCAACGTGAGCTTGTCGAACGTTTGGTCAGACATAAAATGCGCGTACTCTTGCGTCACTTGCATAATACCGCCGAAAGCGCCATAACCCGCCGCATCTTCAGGTAGCAAATGGCCATGCCACGCGCCGTTGTCCGTGAGTGCATTGTACTTCAGGTTCGAATAACTGTCGTAATCACGCAGGTAAGTTGGATTACCAGTGCGATCAATCACGTTAGTAAATTCTGAAGTTGGCGCCTGTGGTAAACGGATTTCAGTTTTATCATTGGAACCACATCCAACAAGCGAAATAGTAGCCCCGATCAGAATGGCAAGTGTGCTCTTTTTAAACATACTTTTTCCCTATTATTTACGTTATTTTTATATTCTCATTTATATAAATGAGTGTTTTTAGTGTGCAGAAGCCCGGCTCGCACTAAATAAGCACGAGCTTCCAATAATTATTCTTTTATTTTTCTTTAGCGATAGTGATGGCTTTTAATAAATCGCCATTAATATTCGGAATTGTGTCAGCCAAAAATATCTGATTACCAGGCGTAAAAGTGAGTAAAACATTTTTTAGTCGTTGACTGTTTTCACTGGTTTTATTTTGAACATCAAACTCAATTAATTTGTTGTACACTTCATTTGCCAGTTTTTCTTCTTGTTCTTCGGTAATCGCAATGCGTCCAACACAAATTGGAGGTCGAATATCGTGGCTAAACACTTCTTCACGAAAGCGCTGTGCAAATAGCGTGTCTAAATTTGAACCTTCTTCAAAAATAAAGCGGCCTGTATCTTTAAATTGATAGTGTTTATCCCCTTTCAGTTCAATGTAATCCATCATTTCTAGTGCACGTAAATAGAGCGCAACGGAAGTATCACTCAGCTGGTATCTCCGTGCGATCTCTTCTAAAGACCACTCAGGTCGACGCAAAAGATAAAGAAAATCAAATAAGTGAGGATATTGATGGAAAATCTCACTGTTGGTGTCAGTGATAAACTGTTCACTCTCTTGCTGCAGCTGCTTACCTCGCATGGATAACTCAACCAAATCCGTATCAAGGTGCGTGGCGTACAACAAGATTTTATCTAAACCAAGAGACGTATTGTGAAGCTGCCTTTTTATAGTAGAAAGCGGGATTCCAAGTCCAATAGAAAGCTCGGAATATCCAATGCCTTTTTCTTTTATTTTTTCTCGTAAAGCAGCAAGTAAATACGTTGCAGAATTATTCATCTAACAATGCCTGTATTTTATTTATTCAGCATCCATGATGATAAATTCAAGAGAGTCCTACTCTTGTGATTTTGGTCTCAATATTCTATCTTGTTGGCGTAAAACATGTCTTATCCATTAGATTTTTTTACTTTTCTTTAACTGGATACATTTTACCCATCAAGAACAAGTTATAGCCATTGCTCTATGGGCTTATCAAGATAATAGTCAGTATAATTGTTTTGAAGAGTAAAATTAAGATGGCAAAGATTTTTACTAAAACTTTTCTGATAAGAGCGCAAATTTTCAGATCAAAAGTATCAAAAAATGACACCAATCGATTTATAAAAGCGTGAGATCACAATTGGAAAGTGAATCTATGGAAATTTTTAATTTCAATGACCAGTAAAATCCTTGTTATATTCTGAAAATAACAAGGTTAATTTCTAAAATAATTATTGAAGTAAGATCATATTATTAAGTCAAAATTCTAGCTGGCTCACATATTTCTTTTTCTCGCCACCACTGTTTATTTATATGTTCTTGATGAACGTAAAAACTCTCCCCCGGCATTGGCGTCAGCAGCGTTATATGTTCTTTTTGACAATGGGCAAGCAAATCTGAAATCGGTTCGTCCCAACGGTGAGTAAACAGCTCGTATGTAGCCCAATGTACTGGCAACAGTTTTTTCGCATTTAAATCGTGAAACGCTTGCACGGTATGATGAGCCTGCATGTGCCCCCAGTTTTCGACCGGATAACCTTGGCCTTTCACATCGGCAGCCACTTCCAAACAGGCAATGTCGATTGGTCCACATCGCTGTGCGATCTCGGAAAAGTGCGAATCGTAAGCTGAATCACCACTAAAATAGAGCGTCTCTTCTTTGCCTTTGATGACCCAAGAAGCCCACAGGGTCGCGTTTTTATCGAAATAAGTACGACCCGAATTATGGTTAGCAGGCGTACAAATCAGTTCAATTCCGGCATAGTGCACGCTATCCCACCAATCGAATTCCACGATGTTGTCTGCGCAAACACCCCACTTTATCAGATGCTTGCCTACCCCTAAGGGTACATAAAACGTCACGGGTTTATCGGCGTAAAAACGTATGGTCGATGCTTCTAAATGGTCGTAATGATCGTGCGAAATCACAATAATTTCAGGAATCGGCAAACGATCTCTGGCATGGGTATTGGGAATATTGCGTTCAAACCACGCTTTTGCGATGAACGGAGAAGCGTAATCAAATACCGGATCGGTCAGAATTCGAATGCCCTCGATCTCCACCAGCATGGTGGAATGGCCCAGCCAAGTAAGGCGCATCGATTCACTTCGCCGCGCAAACTGCGTAGGTTGAATTGGGGAATGTGGCAGATGTTCGTTAGGACTCAACGGCGTTCTACCACCAAGATAACTCCAACACACCTGCCAGAATGATTGCGGACTAGGGACATTTGGCATCTCGTTTTTAACGCGGCCGTTTTCAAATTGAGGCGAGTGGTGAACACGGTGCGCCAACTGCGCATGGTAGGTTTGAGGGGAAATCAGTGAACTTGGCTTTTGTGTCTTTTGTTCACTCGTTAGGTATGTGCGCTTAAGTATCGTCTCAGACATATCGTAGTTTTGTCTCGCTTGCGAACGCTCAACAGTAGGTTTATTAAAACGTGCGTGTATGTCTATTTCGTGACCAAAATGAGGTGTAAGATGAAGATTCAGTTTCAATCAAACGTCTTCTATTTAAGGATACGGTTCTCAAACCTTCTGAATACTGCGTCGGTTTGAAAGGAGAAAACTATGGTGACTTGCAGCCAATACGATTTTATTGAAATCGCCTGTATGTTTAAGCTCCCTATCGAGATCACACTAAAAAATGGTGAAACTCATCAGGGCAACGCGTTCGACACAGGCTACGACATGCAGCGACAAGAGTGCTTGTTTTTAGATATGGATGGTGAGCACACCGCCTTCCCGACTGAACAATTAGTCGCAATGCGCGCGCTCAAAGCCAATCCGCATTTTGACGAAGTGACGTTTGAGTAAACGTCCTTCTTTCACTGACGCCGTCCAATAAAAAACACCTCTCAAGCTGACACAACTTGAGAGGCGTTCTCTTACACGGTTCACCTGAACTTGTTGTTATTCACGCGACCGGATGAAAACCAGCATCGGCATCATGATCACGAACATCACTCCCACAAGCTGGAAGGTGTGCACAAACGCGACCATTTGCGATTGCTGCTGCAACATCTGTTGGTATTGGTCTAACGCAACCGGGTCGGTAATGGAAAGCCCCTGATTGGCCGCCCAGTCATGCAAGTTAGGATTATAAGGATTAATACCCTCTCCCAGCGCATGCCATTGCTGCTGACTATCACGATATTGGAACGTGGTGGCGATAGAGATACCAAACGAACTGCCAATCGTACGGAACAGATTGTAAATACTTGCCGCCGCGACAGATTGCTCTTTCGGAATCGTTAAATACGCCAAGGTGGACAGCGTCGAGAAGGTTAAACCAAGCCCCATCCCCTGAATCATACTCGGCATCACAATCCAAAATGTATCGATCTGCAGTGAGTATTGCGTCATCAAATAACTACCAATCCCGATGCAGCTCAAGCCAAAGACTATTTTGATTCTGGGATCGAATTGCGGATTGAGTTTAATCACCAAAATTAACATCGCCGCTGACGCCAATCCACGCGGTGCCATTAATAAGCCAGTGGTTGAGACCGGATAATCCAGCAAGCTTTCCAACAGCATCGGTTGTTGAGTCGTCAGACCAAACATCGCCATCGACACCACGGCAATCATCAACGACGAGACCATAAGATTTCGGTCTTTAAGCAGCCATAATGGCGCTATTGGGCTTTTGGTTTTCCAGCTGCGATAAATCCACATCACCGATCCCATGACTGCGAGTAATATCGCGGTCTGGATCATACGTGAGTTGAGCCAGTCTTCTTCGTTACCTTTATCCAACACAAACTGCAACGCGCCCACACCTAACGCCATGTAACCGATGATCCACCAGTCAAAGTTAGGTTTGGATTTGTTGTCGATGTGGATATAGCGATAAATCAAAGAGGTACAGATCAAACCGAATGGCAAGTTGATGTAAAATATCCAGCGCCAATTGATGTTGTCGGTGATCACGCCACCCACGACTGGGCCCAAAATAGGACCAAGCAAAATGCCGATGGAGAAAATCGCCATCGCTTTGCCTTTTTGCTCGTACGGATAAATCTGCACTAACGTCGACTGCGCCAATGGAATCACCGACGCGCCGAAAGCGCCTTGGATAATGCGAAATAGCACCATCTCTTCAAGAGACTGTGCTTGCCCACAAAGCGCACTGGCAATTACAAAACCGATCACAGCAACCAGCATGACTTTGCGTTCACCAAAGCGCGACACCCAGAAACTGGTCATCGGAATGAAGATCGCTTCCGCCATGCTGTAACCCGTCAGCACCCAAGTAATTTGGTCTGCCGTTGCGCCCAACGCGCCCATCATGTGCGATAGCGACACGTTCGCAACGGTCATATCGATTAACACCATGATGGCAGAAAGCATCACGGCGACGGTGGCAATCCCCCGTTTGTCTGCCGTAATTTGATGGCTCATTGCACGCTACTTTGTAAATCAATAGTGACTTCTGAGCTCGCACCCACGCGAAGTTGCGGCGCATCAGCCGATACTTCTAACGCCAAACGTACAGGGAAACGCTGTTTGATTTTAACCCAGTTACCCGTTGCGTTTTCTGGTGGCATCAAGGAGAACGATGTACCACTCGCAGGCGACAGCTGCTCTACCGTTGCTTTCCACACCACGTCTGGGTACATATCAATCACCACATCCGCATGCATGCCAGGTTTAATATGAGTAAGATCGGTTTCTTTAAAATTCGCGCGTACCCAATAGCTGTCTTTTAAAATCACAGGGAACAGCGTTTGACCCACGCTAACGACCGAGCCTACGTGCGTATTGATTTCACCGGCAATGCCATCCACTGGTGACGTAATGTCGGTGTAGCTCAAGTTCAGCTCCGCTTGCGCTAACTGTGCCGCCGCTTGTTGAACAACCGCAGCCTCTGCGCCTTCTTCACCACGGTTCGCAATGGCTTTTTCTACCGTCGCGCGCGCTTGCTCTAGGCTCGCTTGAGCATTGGCTAGTTTGTTTTTCGCCGTATCTAAATCTTGGTCTGACGCCAGTTTGCGTTTCACTAGAGAATCCGTACGTTTGTACTCTACTTGCGCTTCTGTCAGGTTAGAGCGCGCCGCATCTAAGCCCGCAACAGCTTCAGTTACCTGCTTATCGGCTACGTCATGTTGCTGGACCGCCAATTGGTATGCCGCTTTTGCTTGCTTCACTGCCAACAAATATGGGCGTGAATCTATCTTCAGCAGTAGGTCACCTTTGTTAACAGATTGGAAGTCTTTGACATCCACAGAAACCACTTGGCCTTTTACCTGAGGCGCTACCGACAAAATTTTTGCCCTAACATAGGCATCTTCTGTGCTTGGGTGACTGTCTGAATACTGCCAAGACCAATACATCGCACCAAATGCGATAACACAGAGAGTGAAGAAAAGAGTTTTTACCAGCTTAGATCTGGCGGAAGAATGCTTCGCGATGTCGCCGCTCATTTATATTGTCCACTTGTTCAATTATGTGACCAGTGTAGGACTTTTCGATCTTGGAACAATAAAATGATCTGCAAGGTTAAGATCCAGTTTTAAACCTTGAACTATTGCTTGAATCGTGTGCAATCTAATACACACGGAAATGCAGATAAAAAAAGGGGCAGTCCCCGTAACCGCCCCCAAAGTCATGCCAATAATTGTAATGCGCGTGTAATGTGTGTAACTACCGCTTTTCTTAGAACTTGTAACCGCCGCTGATCATAAATACCCAAGGGTTAATTTTGACGTCGGTTTTTTGCTTCGCTCCACCAAATTTGTATGTTGCTTCTGTTTCAATGTTTGCATACCACGCAGATGCGTTAAGGAACCATTGATCGTTGATCATGTAGTCCACGCCTACGTTTGCTGCTAAACCAAATGAATCGTCTAGCTTAAGATCAGTTAAGCCTACGTTTTTCGCTTTGTTGTTAAAGCCTTCATCAAAAAAGATGGTGTAGTTGAGACCTGCACCAACGTATGGACGGAACTTACTTTGTGGCTCGCCAAAGTAGTACTGAACCATAAGCGTTGGTGGAAGGTGTTTGGTGTCCGCGATATCACCAAGACCTAACAAGTCTGTTGAAATATCGTGGCTGAATGGTGTTGCAGCTAGAAGCTCTAGGCTGATGTTGTCTGTGAACATGTAGCCAAACGTCAAACCAAGCTGTGTATTTGAATCCACTTTCAATTCTTCTTGAGAACCAAGAATCTTATCGCTGCTGTCATTTGGAACGACAGACGCCGCACCAACACGAAGAACGAAGTCACCTTGTTTATGAGCGAAAACACTTGGTGACACGAGTGCAGCAACCACTGCTAGACTGCAGATTGTTTTTTTCATTTTTTATTTCCTTTTGTAGGGCTTCGTTATGTCGTACCCAAAGGTGTGCCTGCTGACTGGCCTTAGATTTCAAGTAAACTCAGCGCCTTGAAGCACACGGGCATCTATATTTTTTTTGAGCTGCGCGCAATCTAGCACATAGAAACCCTACTATTTTGATGGAAATCAATTTGTGAAAAATATAGGTTTTTTGTATAGAGAAACGCCATACCGATCAACAAATTATGCAAATCGGATACAATTCTGTAATGCAAACTGTGCGTGTGAGAAACCATGCATACTCAAAAATACGAATCCTCTCGCTAAGGCCCGTAGCCAGCAAAAACTTTTTTCTTCCTCTACGTCTTCTATTTTCAAAAAACAACCCACTTAAAACGCTCGTTTGCCCCCTTAAAATCGCGATTTGAGGAGTTTGTAAAACACTGAAATACAAGAAGTTATTTTTCTGGAAAATCAGTCACTTGGAGTGCTAGTCTGCTCGCAGCTAAGGAGAAGACATGTTAAAAACCGATCTCATTTTTGAACGAGAAAACTTTTCTCATCACGATTTTCAGAATGCCACCTTTAAAAACTGCCACTTTTATATGTGCAGTTTCGACCATGCCGATCTGCGCGATGCTAAGTTCATCGACTGTCGCTTTATCGAATCCAAAGCGCTAGAAGGGTGTAGTTTTCGCTTCGCGAACTTAAAAGATGCCAGCTTCACGAACTGTATGTTGGCGATGAGCCTGTTTAACGGCGCAAATTGTATGGGCTTGGAGCTGCGTAAGTGCGATCTCAAAGGGGCAAACTTCCAAGGTGCGAACTTTGCTAATCGCGTCAGTAACACCATGTTTTTCTGTTCTGCTTTTATTACTGGCTGCAACCTCACCTACTGTAACTTCGAGCGAGTGTTACTAGAAAAATGTGACCTCTTTGAAAACCGTTGGAACGGTGCGAACCTCGCAGGGGCAACTCTCAAAGGCTCGGATTTATCTCGCTGCGAATTCTCGCCAGAACAATGGGGAACCTTTAACGTTGAGCAGTGTGATCTGACTCATGTCGAACTGGACGGGCTGGATGTTCGCCGCGTTTCTCTGTTTGGTGTTAAAATTTGTGATTGGCAACAAGAGCAATTGCTTGCGCCTTTTGGACTGATCATTCTCTAAGGAAAGGCCATGAACCTGTTTAAAGACTTACCGAATAACCTCGACGAGGAAGTGTTCGAAGACCTGCTGACCCACAAAAACCTGCGTATAGAACGCATTGTCTCAACGGGGCAAACCTCGCCCGAAAGTGGCTGGTACGATCAAGAAGAACATGAATGGGTATTGGTTCTTAAAGGAGCTGGAGAGCTGACTTTTGAATCAGGTGTCGTGCAACGGCTTGATGCAGGCGAGCACGTTACGATTCCCGCTCATACCAAACACAAAGTGAGCTGGACTGACCCAACGCAAGAAACCATCTGGTTGGCGGTGTTTTATCAATAAACACAAAACGATCTTAAACCAAAAAATAGGCGCTGAATTTGCTCGATACTACTAAGCCGTCACTGGCACTGTTTGATTTTGATGGCACCATCACCCGAGAGGATATGTTTAGCCTTTTCCTCCACTATTCTGCTTATGGTCTGCGCAAACGAGTAGGAAAGGTCGCTATCATGCCATTTTATGTGCTGTACAAACTCGGAGTGTTACCCGCTCGTGTTATGCGTCCACTCAGCAGTTTTATTGCATTTTCAGGGAAAGAAACGCAGAAAATTGAAGCGATTGGCGCTCAGTTTGCCCACGAAGTGATCCCGCTGTACTTACGGCCAGAAGCAATGGAAAGGTTGGCGTGGCATCAACACAGAGGCGATACCATTGTGGTGGTGTCGGCATCACTCAATGCGTATCTCAAGCCTTGGTGTGAAGTGAACGGTTACCACTTGCTGTGCAGTGAACTGATCTCAGAACAGCCAAAACTGAGTGGCTTTTACCAGCAAGGTGATTGCAGTTTAGAAAGAAAAGTCTCACGTGTGAAAGCGGCGTTTTCGCTCGACGAGTTTGCGTCTATTTATGCCTACGGTGATACGCATGAAGACATTCCGATGCTCAAACTGGCAGACTACGCGATGCTCAACTGGAGCGAGTGGAGAGCAAGCGAATAACGATATGTGCTCTGATTTTCAAGACAACCACTCAACCAAAGTGATCGTTTTAGACTGAAAAAACAAACCCTTCTCACATGAGAAGGGTTTTACTGTTCAGGGCCCAAATAACTGGCTTAACGCCATACACCCCATTGACCCGTTGTGCCTGGTTCCTCACCAGACGTCCACCACTGGGCAGTCCATTCTTTGCCGTTGTGCGTCACCACATCACCTTGGTTGTAAACGGCCGTCTTGTCCCACAAGTTGGTTGGTTCAACTGGTGGCGGTACATCCGCTTTGATCAGTGACAACGCATAACTGAAGTCTGCACTTGGCGCTAATACTTGGTTTGCATTCACGTTCTTACTATCGAACATGTAGTGGTTCATCTCTTGATGCCAAATGCCAACATACCAATCGCCCGTTTGCTGCGCGTTAAATTGATCTGCTATTTCTGCCGCCCAAGTCGCCGTATTGTTTGCGCTGATTGGTAGTGAAATATCGACAATTTCATTCCCCGTCGCATTAAACGTACGGAAACGCACCGTATCGCCAGACTCTACTGGCCCAAAACCTTGCTGAACAAAGTAGCCTAGAGATGTCAGATTGTTGCCCGGTTCGGTTGGATCAACAGGGTCAGTCGGTGGCGTCGTGCCCGTTCCGTTTAACGTAATGTCACTACAGTTGTAGAAACCTTCCCCAGCGACATCAATGCGCTGCCAACGAGTATAAAGCACCGCATCGCCGGAACGATCAGCAGGGAAAGTCACCTGAATACGGTAGCGTTTTTCCGCATCAACATACACATCACCTGCGGTGTCGATCAGCTCTAAATCACTCCAAGTAAGAGGCTTTGAATCATCATAAGTTGGCTTGGTGAGATAGAATTCCCAGTACGATGGGTTGTGCGGCGCTTTGCCGTAAAACACCAATTCAATCTGGTTGTTTGCATCTGGCGTAACATTGGTGCGCTGCCAGTTTGGAGAAGGAATGTTCAAGCCTTTCTTAGCGGCATCGCCGGCAGAACACAGTTCACCGTCACGAACCACCGCCTGAACGTGTGCCATGTCGCGGTAGTTTGGTACGTTCGCCGCAATTTCGCTGCGTTGCACAAACGGGTACGCGCCAGATTCTTCAAAAGCCGCTTTACACGCTTGGTTAGGGATCTCGTTGGTCCAAAAGCCACCGTCTAAATAACACGTATTTTGACGAGCACTTGGAAACTCTACCCAGCCATGGGCGTTGACGTTAAATGAGCTCAATGCGGCAACAGCGCTTAAGCTCAAAAGAGGAAGTGTTACATGTGATTTCATCGTTCATCCTTAATTTTGCTGACTCGCCGCTCTGAAACACAAGCGGTTTAAGCAAAACTAGCAGGATGGGATTATTTAGAAGGTGAGAATAAATATGGAAATTGTAAGAGTGCCATCTGCTTTCCAGCATTTGTTGTGAACCATTCTCATACTCGACTGACTCTTTCGAGTCACTTCAAATTCGTGTGCCACAAAAACTTTCACTCTCGTTTGGCTAGCGCTCGTCTTTTGGTGTGTCCATCACCACCATGGTTGTGATCGACTTGACGTGTTCGCACTCACCCAACACATCAGCGTGAAACGCTTTATAAGCGGCGAGATCTTGCGTTTCCACACGCAGCAAATACTCATTCGCGCCAGTGATGTTGTGACATTCCACCACCTCGTTTACAAAACGCACATGCTCTTCGAAACCCAACTGTGCCTGCTTAGAGTGCGAGGCCAAACCAATCGACACATAAGCAACAAAACCCACGCCAAGTTGCTGATTATCCAGTACTGCTCGGTAGCCTTTGATCACGCCTTTACGCTCTAAATCTTGCACTCGGCGTAAGGTTGCAGACGGAGATAAACCAACGCGTTCCGACAGCTCCACATTGGAGATTCTTCCGTCTCGTTTGAGCACTTGCAATATTCTTTCGTCAAATCTATCCATGATGATGTTTCATTGCTTATTTAGTTTCTAATCATCAAATAAAAGCACAATATTGACCTCAGTTCTACTTATAGTTGTTCTCAACTTATCGAGAACTGATTCAAGGAACAATCTATGGAATATCATCAACTGGGCGCTTTGGCGTTGTTCGCTTTTGTCTCCACTTTTACGCCGGGTCCCAATAACATTATGTTGATGACCTCAGGGGCAAATGTCGGCTTTAAACGCACTATCCCACACATGTTGGGCATTACCTTCGGCTTTGGTGCCATGCTAATTTTGGTGGGTATTGGCTTGATGGGCCTGTTCCACGCTTACCCGCTCACCCACTCGATTTTGAAAGTATTGAGCTTGAGTTATTTGCTGTACTTGACGTACAAAATCGCCACCAGCGACAAAACCGAAGCAAAACACGATTTTCGCCCGATGTCTTTTTTAGGGGCTGTCGCATTCCAGTGGGTGAACCCAAAAGGTTGGTCGATGGCGTTGACGGCGATTACGGTATACACCAGCGGCGGTTCTTGGCTTGAACTGACTTTTATCGCCGGTATCTTCTGTTTAGCCAACTTGCCATCGGTGACATTTTGGACGGCGGCAGGCATGCAATTGCAGCGTTGGTTGACCACCGATAAACGCGTTAAGGGGTTCAACTACAGCATGGCCGCTCTGTTGCTTTTGTCTACGATTCCAATGATATAAGTCCATTTATGGTTAAAAAACGACTCACTTTACGTGGTTAGAGAAAGGATAGAGGTAATATTTTTCTTGGGGCTTTGGCGTTAATTCACAGTGTAAATTTGTTTAAAGACGCTACCCTCTTGTTAGGGAACTTGATAACCTTTAAATGAGAAAGAGAATAATTATCGAGTAAAGTAACAATGAAAAAGAAGCCTCAACCTAAAACGCTTGTTGTCACAGACACAGAAACCATCACTCCAAACATGCAGCGCATTACCTTGCAAGGTGAGGCGCTGAGCCACTTTCCTCGTGACTGCGAAGGCAGTTACATCAAATTACTGTTTAACGATATGGGCGGCCCGGATCTGAGCATCCTGTCAGAAGACGACCGACCAATCATGCGCACTTACACAATTCGACGTTTTCATCCAGAAACCAGCTCAATCGAAGTGGATTTCGTCCGACACGTAACGCAAGATCTGCAATGCGGATTTGCCGCACGTTGGGCAATGGCCGCGCAAAAAGGCGACACGATCAACATCGTGGGGCCGGGTAGCATTTCCAACTTAAATACTGAGGCGGATTGGTTCTTCATGGCTGCCGATATGACGGCACTTCCAGCGCTTTCTGCGAAAATTCGTACGTTGCCAGAAGAGGCCAAAGGCTATGCCGTGATCAGCGTGATGTCTCCAGCCGACATCCAACCCCTACACGCGCCAGCAGACATGGAGTTGATTTGGTTAACCGAAGGGCAAGCCTTGGCTGATAGCGTTCGCGAACTCGAGTGGTTAGATGGTAACGCTTCGATATGGTGTGCGTGTGAGTTCGATTCAATGCGTGCGCTGCGCCAATATTTCCGCAATGAGAAAGAAGTCGATCGCGAGAATATCTACATCAGCAGCTATTGGAAGCAAGGCGTGTCTGAAGATGGGCACAAAGTGATTAAACGTGAAGACGCGGAATCCAATCAATAGTGGTTCATGTCTTTTCGATTCCAGCTCTCATCCTAATAAAAACGCCCGGCATCACCGGGCGTTTTTCATCATCATGTTTGACGTAATCAGTGCTTGTAAGACTCCGGCACGTCCGCAATGTAAATCGCAGGAACGCCTTCAAAGTCACTGGTAAACAACACACCATCATCGTTCGGTGTGAATGACGGATGCGGGTGAGTAATTTGGCGATCGCCATCCAACACATCCCAAGATGTGCTGTGCTTACACAGTTTTTGCGCCGATTTCGCTTTTGTGTTCAATACATACAAGAACGGGTCATTTTCGATGTTGTAGCTGTCCGCGTCTGCAACATCAACTGGCGCATCGCAACCATCACCAACCATCAAAGAACCATCGAAGTTACTCATAAGGTGAGAACAAGGTGGCATCACCATCACTTCTTCATTCTCTAATGTCTCTGGGTTGGCTTTGTAAATCACGCGATCAGTTTGACCTTTGAAGTAAGAAACGTACGCCATTGCGCTGCCATCTGGAATCCAGAACTCGTGCGTGCACGATTCACCTTCTGCGTGCTCTTTGATTTTACGAACGTTGCTGCCATCTTCATTGACCAGCCACATGCGCGCATCCACCAAATCATGCGGACCTTCATGACAGAAACCAACCGTTGAGTCATCAAACGGACGGTAAATCGGGTGACCTAGCCACGCAGTGTCTTGATGGATCACCTCCAGCTCACCGGTTTCGATATCCACTTTAATTAGGCGACAAGTTGGATTGGTGTGGTAGAACTCGGCAAACTTTTCCCAAGATGTCAGCGGTTGCCAATCACGTTTTAAAATCTCGATGCCGACTAACTTGGTACAGTCAGAATTTGCCACCCAAGTACCGTAGCCTTTCCACTCTTCATCGACCGTATAAATGACTTGTTCTTCCAGCGTTTCTAAATCGACTTTCATCAAATTCAGTTCGTTTTTCACGTAGAAAAATGCACGCTCATCCGTCGAAATGAAACCGCCAAAGGTGTTGTCACCTTTACCTTCCGTCAGTTGGACTGCTTGTTGCGTTTCAAGGTTAAGCAGGTAATAGTTGCGATTTCCGTCGAAATCACCTGCAAACAGCAGCTTTTTTCCATCCTGAGTAAAGCACTTCTGGTAAAAGTAGTTACGGTGACAAATCACGTCCGTTGGCGTTAATCGCGTCACTTTCACTTGGGTATCACTATCAACAAACGTTTCGAAGTTGAGAGTAATCACATCACCTTTAGCCATAATATATCTCCACAAAAGGGCTGCCCAAGCGAGGGCAGCCAAAACAAAAATTCAGATTATTGGGTCGTTGTCGCGGCTACTTTAGAGGGCTGCGTGTCTAGCTTGGCACTCTTCTTCAAGCCGTAGCCCACAGCAAAGACTGACGCTGCACAAGCAAGGAACAATAGGCGGCCCCATAGTGGGTTTGGAATCAACACCATCAGTGTTAAACCTGCGGCCATGTAGATAACCAGCGTACCCAATTTCGCGCGTTGCATGCGGTCAACAATGTCTTGGCCTTCTTCTGCAACACACTCGGTGTCCACATCTTTAAAGAATTCCGCCGTTGTCTCTTTGTGCGTGTCTGTTTCTTCTTTGTAGAACAGAGTCGATAGGCAGAAGAAACCAGCAGTAAAGACAAGGTGAGCAGCAATAGTGATCATTGTGCGCATTTCACCTGCTTCGCGGCGTGTTAGCTCATCCATACCAAACCAGCTACCAACAAATTCTGGAGTGAAGATTTTCACCACTGACCAAGAGACAAACATACCAACCACAACTGTTGCCCATGGTGCCCATTTCGGCGTTCTGCGAATGATGATGCCAAGGAACAATGGAACTAGGATTGGTGATTGAAGTAGCGTCGCCACTTGCATCATTAGGTCAAACAAGCTTAGGTGCTTCAGTGAGTTGAAGAACTGAGCCATCATGATAACGAGGATGCCGTTCACCAAACATGCGATTTGACCAGCACGCAGTAGCTCTTTATCCGAAGCTTGGCCTTTACGCACGATGTTTGAGTAGAAGCTGCGAACGAAAATACCTGAGTTACGGTTTAGTGCAGAGTCCATCGAAGACATGGTCGCCGCAAACAGACCTGCCATTAACAGACCAACGGTGCCTAGAGGCATTGTTTCACGAGCGAAGACAAGGTAAACCGCATCGCTTGCTTTCGCACCCAATGATGAGTATTGCGTTGCTGCATCTGGGTACAGGATTGCTGAAGCCCAAGGTGGGATGAACCAAATTACCGCGCCAAATAGCATCATCACAAGCGCCATCAACGCAGCTTTACTTGCGTTTTTCGAGTCTTTCGCGTTAAGGAAACGGTAAGACTCCTGCATGTTGTTGATACTTTGCAGCTGTTTCACTACGAAGAAGATGAACGTACAAACTAACAGTAGTGGGTAGTTCATATCTGGGCCCATGATGAAGCCACCAGGGAAGTTCTCAACGATCTCGCTAGGGCCACCAACGACGTACAATGCAACTGCCGCACAAGCAATGGAGATAACCGCAACAACCAGCGTTTGAATAAAGTCCGACGCCACTACGCCCCACGCACCACTCAGCAATGAGATAGCCAATACCGCAAGGCCAGTCACCCAAATGGTAGTCACGATGTCGGCATTAAATACCGCAGAAGCAAACACACCCAAACCGTTTAGCCAAACACCCGCGTTAATCACACTTAACGGAATGATTACCCAAGTGAAAAACTGCTCGTTAGTGTTACCAAAGCGGCGTTTTACCCCTTCAGTTGGTGTATCGACACGCATTTGGCGGAAGCGGCGAGCAAAGTAGAAGTAAGCGAAAACGTACGCCACCATGTTGCCAACAAACACAGCCAATACTGCGAAGCCATCGTTAAACGCTTTACCCGCTGCACCGGTAAACGTCCATGCAGAGAACTGAGTCATAAATGCTGTGGCACCAACCATCCACCAAAGCATCTTACCGCCCCCGCGGAAATAGTCGCTGGTACTATTGCTTGCCATTTTTTTGAACAGCAAGCTGATTGCCACCATCAGGGCAAAGTAGCCTGCTATTACTAAGTAATCGTATTCCATAATAGAAACCTCGAAACGCTGTTTTAATTTAGATAAATTATATTTTCAAAAAACAAAACTAACTGAGACAAAAATCAAAACAACGGTTCATTTTTTATTTTTTGCGCTCAAACGTGATGAAGATCAATAGTGAGCGTCTTGTAAATAACTGCGGATCCATACTCGTCGTTGCTGCATTCCCTTAGTTAATCTTAGAACCAAAAAGAGATTGTCACTGACAAGTCGAAAAGCGTAAAAATGCGACCGTTGTAAGGTGAGTTTTGACGAAAAAAAAGGGCTCCTGAGAGCCCGTGGTTACTCGTTAGTGAATAAGTTGCTTAAGCTGCATCGCCTCTTGCTTACCCGGAATGGCTTGCTGGGTATCAATCACTGACGCTTGCTTTAATGGCGCGAGCGTTTTGCTGTCGACCGCTTTGCCATCACTGGTGTAAGTCGTGCCATTTTCGACCAACGCATTGCCAGTCGATTTCGCACTGTTGATCACGTCGTCATATTTGCTGCTGACGTGGAATCGGTAAGAACGGTTATTGGTGAACGTGCCTTGCTCAATCTCGCCGGAATATGGGCTCTTACGGAACAAGTAGTTGAAGCGCTTGTTATCAATCGACACGTTGTCGCTCAATACCAGTGCACCAGGGTTAAAGTTGTCCGTAAATCCGTCCATGTTGTTATTGAAAGACAAGCTATTTTTCACCACATGTGGAACCGGAATCCCCTCGCCGCCTAGCTTGAAGCCGTTACCAATCGTGCCACCCTTGTTGGCAACATCGAGTGTGCGACCGTTGCTGAACGAAATGGAATCCAAAATGGTCACCGCACCGTTTGCGCCATCTTCCACTTTGTTGAACAAGTCCCAACCGTCATCAATGTTGTGGTGAGACAAACAACGGATGAAAGTGTTGCCATCGCCGATACGCATCTTGGCCGCAAAACCGTCTGCGTTGATCTGCGAAGGATCCATGTTGTTGTAGCTTTCGCTTTCAATCACTTGGTTGTAACTTGCCCACAGTGCGCGGCCAATGTTTTCAGGAGAGGTGATCACGAAACCAGTATCTGGCGCGCCGTGTGTCACCATTTTTTCGAAGGTGTTGTGGCTACCATGAACAATGAACTGCGCACCCGCAACTTCAATACCTTGGTAATGCCAGTAATTTGCCTCGTGACGAAGTTCCGAAACAAAGCGAACATTGTCTCCTTCCGCACGTAGGTGCTTGAGCTTGTCGGCACTGCCACTAGCCGTCAGTGGAATTTCCATCCCTTGGTAGTCGCCATCTTTCAAAATGATGGTGCCACCAGCAGGAAGCAGTTCTACTGCGGTAGCGAAATCAAGCGGTTGTGCTTGAGATCCGTTGCCTTTGTCGCTGCCGTTTGGTGCAACATACAGCGTCATTGGGTCTGGCAGAGAAACAACGTCAACGCTGTAACGGTGCGCTTGTGTCTCTTTGTTTGGGCCGTCAATGGCGGTGAATCTCACTTCCATTTGATTCGCGCCGCTATCAAGTGTCAGCCACTGGCTGAACAACTCGCCCGCCGTCACGGTTTGCTTCGCAACCACTTTGTCATTGTGCAGAACTTCAAATTCGCCCGAGTAGTTGGCACGAGCTTGAACCGGATACTCCTTGGTTGCAGATCGAGGTGAAGAAGCGATTTGGAATACCAATTCTCCCTGCTTGGCCGCGTATTTTGGAGCGTCCACGGAATCCGCCGCAGCAAGCTGCAAATCGACATTGCTCACCGTCATTTTTGCATTGCGTGACGCAAAGAAGCCGACGTATTGCGAGTCTGAGTTTTGCATTTCAACGATATTGGCATTCGCGCCTTTTACCGCTTGCTCAACGAATTTTTCGCCATTACGGTAGCTGACTTTGAAACCATCATTGGTGCGTGTCAGCGTCATGCGGTAGGTTTCAGCCGTGCCGTAAGGCACCCCTTCCACATAATCGACACGGCTTAAACGGTTACCCGGCGTTCCCCAAGGTCGATAAACGCCTTCACGAAACGATGCGTTGATGTTGGTCATGCCATCGTTCGTGCGGGTGTGAGAACGCATTAGGTTCATCACCATGTTCGATGCAGACGGAAACTCTTCATGGCCCTCAGGTTGCGGCACTAAACGCTCGGCACCTAGAATGTCGCGCACCATCAAACCTGCGCCTTCTTGGCGGTTGGGTGTCGCGCCTGTTTCCGGGCCAAGCTGTTCAAGCACCACATCGGCACTGAGGGTAAAGTTCACATCGGTTGGTAGCTCGGTGTAGTAAAAGGTGAGTCCTTCATGCGAGTTGGCTAACTTGCCGCCGCGGCTTTCAATGGTAAATGTGGACGCTAACTTACCAACAGCGACAGCATCACCATTGACCGTCACTTGGTTCACGCCGACTTTTTCAGGCAAAATAGTTGAGCCAAAGTTCATGTCGGTCGATTGACCAAAAGTGATCGCTTTCCAAGTCAGGTCTTCGACCTTAATCTCAGCAGCGTGTGCGGCTGGGGCCAATATGGCCGCCAGATACAAGGCTAAAGTGTGTTTTTTCATGGTCACTTTTCCTTGTTAGAAGTTGTATTTCAAACCGACACGGAAACGAGGAACATATTCATCTTTAAACTCTGAGCCATCACCCTTGTGCGTGATAGCCGCGATAGCGAAGAATGGAATCACGCCACTTTCTAACTTGGTGTATTCGCCTTTAAAGTCGATCAGCTGATCATGACCTTTGTCTTTCCAGCCACCTTCACCACCATGAATATCTTTGTACTCCGCTTCTACGCCAAGCTTGCCCCATTCAAACTTACGGTTTGCGTAAAGGTTGAGCTGGTTGTAACGCGAGTCGTCCGTATTTTTGTACCCATGACGAATACGCGCAGCGACATCCCACTCGTCATTGATTTTGTACGCGCCCGTCAAGTTGTACTTGAACACTGACGCACCCGATGGGCTGGCATCAATGTTAATGCCCGGCGTTAGAGAGAAATTGTCGGTCGCTTTCCAACGGTAGCTCACGCCAGTTTCATGGCCTGCATTGCCCATGTGACCATCTTTGTAGTTCCATTTTGCTTCCACGCTAAAACCGATTTGGTTGTCGAAACGGTGAGAAACGTAAATACGATCTCGATGTTCGTCACCATCACGATCAGGCACATATTCATGACGAATATCCACCGATGCGGCAGCCGCTAAACCAGAAGTCATTGCAAGTAAGAGTGCAGAAGTAAGGTATCTAACTTTCATTTTGAAACACCATTTTATTTTATAATAAATCTTGTTTTAATATATTCATTATTACGTACTGATAAAGTTCTTATCGGTATTTTTGTGATCTTTAAAACGGTGTTTTAATTTTTTCGTGAGCTATGACACATGACTTTATTGGATTCGATGATCGTAATGATCTATCTGCTCTTTATTGGGATCGCTGCGTGGCTATTTCGCCGCTTTTCCACCTCGTCGAACGACTTCCTTCAAGGTGGAGGGACCATGATGTGGTGGATGGCTGGCGCGACTGCATTCATGACGCAATTTTCAGCGTGGACGTTTACGGGTGCCGCAGCCAAAGCGTATGAAGATGGCATCAGCGTGATGTTCATCTTTTGGGGAAATGCGTTGGGATTTTTCGTCGCGGCGGCGTTTTTTGCGCGTCGCTATCGAAGGTTACGCGTAGAAACCGCCATGGAAGTGATTCGAGTGCGGTTTGGCCACACATCAGAACAGCTATTCACATGGTTAAGCTTTCCGCTGACTTTGATCGCCTGTGCTATTTGGATGAACGGATTGGCGTCTTTTTTCTCTGCCGTTTTTGCCATTGAGATGTCGACCACCATTCTCGCTATGGGGGTGATCGTCACTTTGATCGCCGTGAGCGGAGGCGCGTGGACGGTGTCTGTGACGAATGTGATTCAATTAGTTTTGCTGATCGCCATTACTCTAGTGATCGGCTATACCGCACTGCAACACTTTGACTCACCAAGCGAAGTGTTTGCGTACACCACGCCAATTTATGGTGAACAGATCAGGATGCCGTCTCTGTTTGTGATGTGGGCAATCGCCATGCTGCTGCAACAAACCATGAGTAATAACCACACCTTGAGCTGCTATCGCTTTCTGACCACCGCCAACGATAAAGACGCCACCAAGGCCGCATTCGTTGCTGGTGTGCTGTTTGTTTTTGCCCCTGTACTGTGGTTTATGCCAGCGTGGTTCGTGGCAGCGCAAAACATCGATTTACTGGCGATCTATCCTGCACTAGAGCAGAGTGCGAACAACGCCGCTTATCTTTACTACATCCAACATTACATGCCTCAAGGTTTACTCGGATTGGTGATGGTGGCATTGGTGGCCGCGACCATTGCGCCGCTTTCATCAGCACACAACCGCAACGCTGGCATTGTGGTCAAAAGCCTCTACCAAGTGTGGTTCAACCCAAATGCTACCAGTCGTCAGCAGTTGATGGTTGGAAAAATTGCGACGATAGTATCTGGCGTATTAGCCACGGTCACAGCTTTGCTGCTGGCGTCTGTTGAGTCGTACAGCTTGTTCGACATGATGATTGTGTTCGCGGCGTTCATTCAGATGCCAATCAACATCCCATCTCTGCTTGCGCTCGTCAGTTTGAAAACACCAAACTGGTCGGGATGGGCCACCGTTATGGTCGGATGCGCAGTATCGCTCTTTATGATGTTTATCTTTGATGTACAGTGGCTCTCTTCCTCGCCATTAACGCCAAGAGAAAGAAAAGACCTGTCCGTGGTCGCAACGCTTGCCGTTCATTTACTGGTGACGGGAGGCTTCTTCCTGTTTACGCGGGTCTTTTATGCCAAAGAGCCACCATCAATCCAGCAAAGTCGCACTGCACTTGCGATTCAACTAGCCACACCGATCAGCGACGAGGAGCTGTCCCCTATCAATCATAAGCAAGGACTTTATGTCGGCTCCATCACAGCGTCGGCGGGCATGTTACTGATTCTTGCCGGCGTCGTGTTAGCGGGCTCTTCTCAATCCATCTTTGTCGCAATTGGCTGCATCGTGTTGCTGTTTAGCTTGTTCCTACTACAACCTACCCAGCACTCTAAACGTGCTTGGCAGAAACAAAAAACTAAGTAAGTAAATGGGTAAGTAAACCGTATTGGGCGCGTTGTTTTGTGTCGCGCCTAGAGGAAAGCTGGCTTTTTAACTCGCCAAAACTGCACATAAAAAACGCCTACGGTGGAGCCGCAGGCGTTGGCAAATTGCTCAAAAGATCGTTCGACTATCTACGATAGTTCTCGGCGCTAACCGGGGTGAGGAATTATTCGATAATTCCCGCAACTTCACGAACCAGCTTCGCCAGTTCATCCCATTGCTCGTTGTCAATCAAATCGCCGGGTACCATCCAAGTACCACCACACGCTAAGACTGAAGAAATAGACAAGTAATCTTTAACATTGCTTGGGCTCACGCCACCGGTTGGCATGAATTTTACAGGATAAACCGCAGATAATGCTTTTAGCATCGCGACGCCGCCTGACGGTTCTGCTGGGAAAAACTTCAGCGTACGCAGACCCATTTCCATTGCTTGTTCAACCAAGCTTGGGTTGTTGACACCAGGGACGATGGTCACGTTGCGCTGTTGGCAGTATTTCACTGTAGTTGGGTTGAAACCTGGGCTCACAATAAAGTCCACGCCCGCATCAATCGCTTCATCCACTTGCGCGCTTGTCAGCACAGTTCCCGCGCCAATCAGCATCTCTGGGTACGCTTCGCGCATGTTTTTGATCGCTAAAGCGGCATCTTCAGTGCGGAACGTCACTTCAGCACATGGCAGGCCATTTTCAATCAGCACTTGTGCCAGTTTCACTGCCTTGCCTGCGTCTTTGATCGCGATAACAGGGACTACTTTAATTTCTGAAAGTTGTTGGTTCAGATCTTTCATTTCATCGTTCCTTAAATAGTTGGCATCGCTTGGCTTGGAATGATCGCGCCGCGATGTTGAATAACCGTGCCAGCCACTTTGTGGCCAGCAAGCGCAGACTCAGCAACGTCTCCGCCTAAAATTCGTTTTGCCAGATAACCCGCACTAAAAGAATCACCTGCCGCCGTGGTATCCACCACAGCATCAACCTTCAAGGCCGCAACGGTGTGTTGTTGATCTTGTGTTACAACAAAGCAGTCGTCCGCGCCACGTTTCACGATGATCTCTTTCACGCCAAAGTTTTTCGTACGGCTGATCGCCTCATCTTCGTGCTTATCTCCCCACAGCATGACCTCGTCATCGAAGGTCAAAAATGCCATGTCGGTGACGCTGAGGATCTTTGAGTAAAAATCACGAGCTTGCTCGATGTTAGGCCAGAGCTTAGGGCGGAAGTTGTTATCGAATGCGATTTTTACACCTTCTTTACGGCACATTGTTAGCAGCTCAATCAACATCTGACGACAATCGTCCGAGATGATCGCCAAGCTAATGCCACTCAGGTAGATCATTTGATGCTGGCAAAGATCTTTCACCAACGACAGCAATGCTCGCTCACGCAACCAGTATTTTGCTGCCGCATCATTACGCCAGTAAAAGAAGCTACGCTCGCCATCTTCGGCGGTTTCAATCGCGTAGATGCCTGGCAATTTATCTTCAGAAAGGTAGACCATGTCCGTATTGATCCCCTCTTCACGCCATGCCGTTAGCATTTCACGACTAAACGGATCATGCCCTAATCCCGTCACATACGAAGTTTCAACCCCGTGTTGTTTGGTTAGACGAGAAAGGTACACCGCGGTATTGAGCGTATCACCGCCAAAACCTTGCTGTAGCACGCCGTCATGTTTTTTAAGCTCCACCATACATTCGCCGATGATGGCGACACGACTGATTGGGTTCATGGGAAGTCTCCTCAGTATTTGATGTCGCCATTATTGCAATTACAAAACCAGTTAACAATAAAAATAAAACAACGGTTCATTTATTTCGTGAGCTTGATCTATCTGCGTGCTTTCTCGGTCAGATTTTGTAGCCATGCAGAGAACAATTGCGGCCACGCCGCAACAGGCAAACCTTGCGCATCGCGAATACCAAAACCGTGTTTACCTTGCTCAAACAAGTGCATTTCGGTCGCGATTCCGTGCTGGCGAAGTGCTTGCCAAAACACGATGCTGTTTTCCACGCTCACGGCGGTATCGTCACTGGCATGTAAAAGAAAACAAGGCGGCATGTCTGACGTCACCTGTTTTTCTAGCGAGAATCGGAGAAGGTCAGATTCACGTTCCAAATTAGCCAGTAACTCGGCACGCGAGCCCATGTGCGCGATGTCGGTGTTCATACTGATCACCGGGTACATCAAAGCGCAAAAATCGGGCTTGGCAGATACACGGTCCACCTCATCTTGAAGAGGATAAATATCCAATGCGTGACTCGTCGCTAAGCTCGCTGCAACGTGTCCGCCAGCCGAGAAACCTAACACACCAATAGATGATAAATGAGACGCCAAAGGCAACTGACGCACCAAACGCATTGCTCGCTGCGCGTCCGCCAGTGGCGTCCATGATCCAAATTCATGCCCTTCGTTTGGCATGCGATAGGTCATCACAAACACGGTAAAACCTGCTTGGTTCAACACGCGTGCGCTGTCCGCCCCTTCTTTATCCACCGAAACTCGCTGATAACCGCCACCGGGCATCAATAAAATACCCATCCCGTTGGATTGCTCTGGTTCAAACACGACAATTTCTGGATGCGTGATGTCAAACACAGCGCGATCTGGTAACAACTCGTTCGGATTTCTTTCTTGATAACTTTGCACCAGATGGGAGGGGATTTGAGGCTCAGACCACAAAGGCAAAACGAGATTCTCAGGAAACCAAGTCTGTAGTGAAGTAATCGGCGCAACGTGCATGGCATTCTCTCCGGCTTAAAAACAAAAAAAGCCAGCACAATGGCTGGCCTTAACCTATTTCCCGATAAAATGAGTGCTTAGTCTAGTAGCGACTTCACATATTCTGCAATTTCAGGTACTTGGCAGTGCGCGAAGAAACACTCTTGGAATTGCGTGCTGCCTACTGCAGTTTTCACTAGCTCTTGGTCGATAGCACGTAGACCTTCAACCACGTCTTTTGCTACCGCTGATTTCACGTTGTTTAGGATAGCCGCGTTCGCTTGCTGAGGTGCTGCTCGCTCAATTGGGTAACCTTCGCCGCGTTTGCCTGTGAACGCTTTTTCGAAGATGTAACGAACGTTCAATTCACCCGCCCAACCAAAACCTTTAGCAAATGCTAGAGAAATCGCGTTGCCGTTATTGATTTGATTGAACAGGAACGCGTCTGATGGCTCTAGGCAGTAACCACAAACAACGCCAGGGTGTAGGTTGCAAGACATCAATGCACCTTGGCCAGTACCACAACCAGTTACCACGAAGTCCACAGCTTTTGAGTTCAGCAGAATGCTCGCCATGATACCTAGGTGAATGTAAGTTAGGTGATGGTCGTTTTCATCCGTCATACCAACATTGAAAACATCGTGACCAAGGCCACCTGCTACAGAGTTAAGCTCGCCAGCCACCATTGCGTTTTTCGCTGCTTGGCTGTTTTCCATCATTAGTGCAATTTTCATGTGTTACTCCTGCGGAAACTCCGCATTCAAATTTCAATTCTTAAACAAAATCTTTGCGCATTGGGGTGAAAGTATCGATAAGTACACCCGCTTTCAGACAAACGCAGCCATGCTCAATGTTTGGTTCTTTGTACATAGTATCGCCCGTTTTGACGATTTTTTTTTCATCGCCGATGGTGAATTCAAACTCACCAGAAAGCACGTAAGTCAGCTGCTCGTGCGGGTGTGAGTGCATCGCACCAATTGCACCTTCTTCAAAGTGCACTTCTACCGACATCATGTTGTCGCTGTGTGCCAGTACTTTGCGTGAAATCCCTTCGCCGAGATCTTCCATCGGAATGTCTTGGTTAAATACGAACATGGTTCACCTAATAACTTGATTGATTAATCATGGATTCTGATTGCTGACGATGTAAGCGATAAATCGTCAATAAATTCATCACGATCACGGTCATTTCTAACAGCGTTCCACCAATGGAACCCACCAGAATATTATTGGTTAGCCAGCAAGACGCGCCGAGCAAAAAGCCAATGCGCATCCTGATCCCTGACAAGCAGAACACCGAGTATGTACCAATCACCGTCCCGATAATCGGCCATAAATCACGCCATTGCTCTGCTACCCAAAAGCCACTGACTAAACTGATCACAATAAAGACAGCAGCAACTCGTTTCGACGAGACAAAAATCGCCGTGGTCGTTCTGAGCGCCGACAGCAATGCGCTCAGCGCAGAGACCATCGAACCCAGCAATAAAAAGTGGAGAAGATGATTGAGGTTAAAAATCAGCATCAAGATTTTTAGGTGCCTGTCATTCTTCTGGTAGAAGACGGAGAATCCCAAACCAAAACTAATAAACCCTAAAGCTTGCGCTAATATCGTGGTATCCACCATCACCTTCTCGCAACTCGATTAGCGCGCTAGCCAGCCACCATCTACTGCGATGGTGTAGCCGTTGATGTAATCCGCAGCTTTAGATGCTAGGAATACACAAGGGCCAGCTAGATCTTCTGGCGTACCCCAACGAGCAGCAGGAATACGGTCTACGATTTCTTTGTTGCGCTGTTCATCGGCACGCAATGCCGCCGTGTTGTTGGTTGCCATGTAACCCGGAGCAATCGCGTTTACGTTGATGCCGTGGCTTGCCCATTCGTTTGCCATTAGGCGAGTCACACCCATTACGCCACTTTTAGACGCAGTGTAAGAAGGCACGCGAATACCGCCTTGGAAAGAAAGCATTGATGCGATGTTGATGATCTTGCCGCCTTCACCTTGCGCGATGAACTGTTTTGCAACCGCTTGAGACATAAAGAACACAGACTTCACGTTGATGTTCATTACGTCATCCCAATCTTGCTCAGAAAACTCGATGGCGTCGTTACGACGAATGATGCCCGCGTTGTTCACTAGGATATCAATGCGACCAAGTTCGGTTACTGCGCGGTCAACGATAGTTGGGATGTCGTCTAGTTTCATTAAGTTAGCGCGGATATCGACGAACTTACGGCCTTCAGCCTCTACTTTCTCAATCGTTTCTGTTGGTTCGCTGATGTTTACGCCAACAATGTCACAGCCCGCTTTTGCTAGACCAAGCGCCATACCTTGACCAAGACCAGTGTCACAACCAGTAACAATGGCCACTTTTCCCTCAAGGTTAAATGAATCAAGAATCATGTCGTTTTCCTCAATAGTAGGTAATGTCGTGATTTGGCGTCTTGGCCATGTCACTTTGTATGCATTCATCCTGACCCAAAAAGAAACTGTTTGCAATTTTTTTTGAAAAGGCGTTTTAAAAATATTGATTGCGATCTAGTTTTTCTGGATTCTTTAATTGCGCGGTTTCAAATTTTTGAAAAGGCATTTTAAAAATACTGGTTCTTAAATTTTTCAGCGATATAATGCAGAAAACTAAGAATGAAAGGGGCAACAATGGAAAAGTCGACTCAGCCTGAAGCGGTTTCGTCAGTACTTAAGGTTTTTCATATTCTTCAAGCACTTGGTGAACAGAAAGCCATCGGCGTTTCAGAGCTTTCACAACGTCTAATGATGTCGAAAGCGACTACTTACCGTTTTCTGCAAACCATGAAATCGCTCGGTTACGTGTCTCAAGAAGGCGAAGCGGATAAGTACTCTCTAACACTTAAGCTGTTCGAGTTGGGCGCAAAATCGCTTGAGTACGTCGATCTGATCGAACTGGCCGACAAAGAAATGCGCCACATTTCAGAACAAACCAACGAAGCCTTGCACCTTGGTGCGCTGGATGAAAATGCCATCATTTACATCCACAAAATCGACTCTGGCTACAACCTACGCATGCAATCGCGCATCGGTCGTCGCAATCCGCTCTACAGTACTGCGATTGGTAAAGTGCTGCTTTCTGAGCGCGATGAAAGCTTCGTTCGTGACGTATTGAGCGATGTCGAGTTCATTAAGCACACAGAAAAAACATTGGAAAACACCGATCAAGTGCTAGAAGAATTGGCGAAAGTGCGCGATTTCCACTATGCAGAAGATAACGAAGAGCAAGAACCAGGTCTTCGTTGTATCGCTGCGCCGATTTATGACCGCTTTGGTCAAATCATTGCTGGCTTGTCTATCTCATTCCCAACCATCCGTTTCGATGAAGAGAGAATGGAATATTACGTCGGCTTACTGCATCAAGCAGGTAAAAACATTTCTGAGCAATTGGGTTACCACGATTACCCGGCATAATCAGAAACAAGAGGCAGCCGCGAGGCTGCTTTTTTTGCCACTTAGAACAATGTTGAAACACCGGTTCATTTTAGAGGTAAACCATGGGCACATCCGTCACTCCAAACATCTTCGACTTTTTAATCAAAATTGACCCCTTTGATAAACTGCCAGAACCTGTGGTTGAAAGCATCGCGAACTCCGTCAAGGTCAAGTACCTCGTGAGGGGTGAAACCATCGGTTTTAGCGCCTTGTGCGATCAACGTTACCTCTACATTATCCGAACCGGCGCCATTGAACAGCGCACGCCTAATGGCGAACTGCGTGCACGCCTTGGGCAAGATGACCAATTTGGTTTTACTTTCCTCGACCCACTCGAAAATGCCGAAGATGGCTACCAAGCGGAAGCGATTGAAGATTCATTGCTCTATTTGATCCCCCATTCTGAGCTAAAACTGGTCAGCGAAGAACACCCAGAATTTGCCGACTATTTTGCCGCCCAAGCCAATGTGCGCTTGAGTTCTGCGGTGAAGTACGTTTGTCGAAAAGAAGAAAAAGGGCTGTTCTTTCGTACCGTTGGCGAGATCGCCAGTGAAAACATTGCGATTGTCGATGTGAACGACTCTATCCGCAGTGTGGCGCAAACCATGTGCGGCAAACAACGCAGCTCCTGTGCCGTTGTGATGAAAGAAGGCGAGATTATTGGCTTAGTCACCGACCGAGATATGACGAAATCGGTCGTCGCACAAGACATGGATACCAATCAGCCCATTGCCGACGTGATGACACCAAACCCCGTGTTGATCGAAGACGATGCTAAGGTGATTCAAGCCATTTCCTTGATGCTGCAGTACAACATTCGCTGTTTGCCCGTGGTGCATGGCAAGCAAGTGAAAGGACTTCTAACGACAACACACTTAGTGCATAACCACCGCACGCAGTCTTTGTTCTTAATTGAGAAAATCAAATACGCGAGTTCACTCAACGCGCTGGCGGCTTTGAAAGAAGAACGTCAAACCATTTTCCAAGCGTTGGTGGAAAGCGGTGTGAGTGCGGAAATTCAGGGTCGAGTGATGTCGATGATCATGGACGCTTTCACGCGCCGCATCATCCAGCTCAATGAAGAACTGCTGGGACCACCGCCGTGTGATTACGCGTGGTTGGTTGCAGGCTCTCACGCCCGTAACGAAGTGCACATGCTGTCGGACCAAGACAGTGCGATTGTGCTTTCCGATGACGCCACCGAAGAACATAAACTGTACTTCACTCACCTCGCCATGCGGGTGTGTAATGGTTTGGCGGCATGCGGCTATCCGCTTTGTGACGGCAAGTACATGGCGGCATCACCAAAGTGGTGTCAGCCAATTCGTCGTTGGAAAGAGTACTATCAGAAGTGGGTGGCCAGCCCAGAATACAACAAACTATTGAGCATTAGCGTATTCCTTGAAGTACGTGCCATTCACGGCAACCGCGAGTTTGTCGACCAAATCCAACAACACTTGCATGACTGCATTCAAAAGAGCCCGAGCTTTATTCCGGCTTTGGTGCGAGACGCGATTGACACTCAGCCGCCACTTGGCATTTTCAACAATTTGGTGTTGGAAAAAGGCGGGGAAAACAGCAACACGTTAAACATCAAAAAGTACGCCTTGAATCTGATCATCGATCTGGCGCGTATTTTCAGTCTTGCCGCTGGCGGCTCGTTAACTGGCACAGAAGAGCGTTTTCGCTACGCAGCCCAGCACGGCACATTGTCGAAAGACAGTGTCGAAAACATCATTGGCGCTTATCGCTTTATTACTCAAGTACGTTTCCGTCATCAACTCAATGCGATTCTGGCAGGCACCACACCTGACAACCACATCGCACCCGATGATTTCAGTAGCTTTGAACGCAAGCACTTAAAAGATGCATTTAAGATCATCAGTGAGCTGCAAGATGTCGCGAAACTGAAGTTTGTGAAAGGGGCGTAACCATGATTAAACGTTGGTTTAAACGGTGGGAAACGCCGCTCTCTCCTGAGCAAAAACGCCAAGCCATTCACGTTGTTGACGATTGGCCAATCGTGCTGAAAGACTATCTTCAACAGCCTTTGGTGGATGACTCAACGACCTTGAAGGATTTGAGTTTTGTTGCGTTGGACTTTGAAACCACAGGCGTGGACGCGCAAGGCGATAAAATCTTATCGATTGGCGTAGTTGACCTAACGTTGGACGGCATTGATATCGCCAGCTCCAAAGAGTGGTACATTTGTCACGGACAATTCATCAAACCAGAAACAGCGAAAATTAATGGCTTAACTCCGCAAGATCTCGCCAAAGGACTGCCATTGGATGAAGGCATGAATCGGTTGTTGGAACGCATCACAGGAAAAGTGGTGCTCGCCCACGGATGCTGCATTGAAAAAGCCTTCATTCACGCTTATTTTTCCTCTCGCTACCAAGTAGAGGATTTCCCCGCGTATTTTATCGACACTCTGCAAATCGAAAAGCAGTTTAGCTATGCAGGGAAAAGCGGCGCGCACAGCAGTTATCAGTTGGACGATTTGCGCCGCTATTATCACCTGCCGGGGTACTTATCGCACTCAGCCGCCAGTGATGCCTTGGCGTGCGCGGAGTTGTTCTTGGTGCAAAGTAAAAAACTGACCGCGCTTCCGGATGTCACGTTGCGTCAGTTGATGCGCTGATCACGCCAACTCTTGCGCCAAAAAGTCGATCAATAACCGCACTTTTGGCGACAAATTGCGACTTTGCGGATACAGCGCCCAAATGCCTTCGCGATCGTCGCGGTAATCGGTCAGCACCTCGACTAACTCACCACTGTCTAATGCTTCTTGAACGTAGTAATCCGGCAGCTGCACTAAACCAAGACCGCGTTTCGCTGCGTCCACCAAAGCAAAACCGCTGTTGCATTTAATCCGTCCCGACACGCGTAAAGATTTATCGCGTTTATTTTCCTTAAAGTGCCAGTAGTCGACCGAGCCAACCAAGCATTGATGCCGTCCCAATTCCGACAACGTATGTGGCTCACCAAAACGCTCCAAATACATCGGACTGGCACACACGTAGGTTTGACGTGAGGAAAGACGCTTGGCGATCATGCTGGAATCTTGCAAGCGGCCAAGACGAATCGCCACGTCCACACCTTGCTCAATCAAATCCAGCTTTTGGTTGGTCAGCACTAAATCAAGATCCACACGCGGGTACTTTTCCAAAAACTGATGCAAAAGCGGCGCGAGATTCATTTCCCCATACGTCACAGGAGCCGTCACGCGCAGCAAACCGCGCGGTTCGGTCTGCATTTGCGTGACAGCAAGCTCGGCCAGTTCTAACCCTTCCACCAAATGTTTACACTGCTGGTAATAGAGTTGTCCGGCTTCAGACAGGGAGACTTTTCGCGTCGTGCGATGCAGCAATTTCACCGCAAGTCGTTCTTCAAGTGCCGATACCCGACGACTGATTTGTGCCACCGATGTTTTCAGCTTAGCTGCTGCTCCGGTAAAACTGTTGGTTTCCGCCACAGCAACAAATTCGCTGACCCCTTCCCAATTCGCCATGCTGTATTCCTGTCGACCTCTTTTAGACAAATAGTGATGAAAATGTTCTCGTCGCGCTACGCTTTGAAAACGGGAGAATTTTACGCGTCAGGCAACGGACGAAGATCGCCGTACTGTGCATCAAGCTCAATGCCGAAGTATTCTTTCAATGCATCCAGATAGGCTTGGCCCGGCTCTAACTCCAATTCTGTCTGCTCACCTTGGCTGGTGTATTTGAGTGTGTAGTTAAGCAATGTCACCAACCCACTTTCTGTTGCTTTCGCCGCGACTCTTGCGCTGGTAAAACGCGAGTTGGGAGAAGTGGAGGTAAAAAAGTTGCCACACGCGATGTCACCTGCAAACACAAACTCTAAATCGAAGCTATAAAGGTTGTTCCATGTGTCCGTTCCGTCCGTTGACAAAACTTGAAGGAAGTAACCAAACTGGGCATCTTCAACAAAGCGGAAGGTTTGTAAATCCGTCTGAATCACTTGGTTGAGGATAAACGGCAATGGCGCGCGCGGCGTATTGGAGCCAAAGCCTACATCGACAATCCATGCTTGTTCATCCAGCGTCACCAACGTGATTTGATGGCTGCGACCTGTCGGCGTCCCCATCACGTGAACACGCCCAAGTAAGCTGCGCGCTTCAAACCCGAGGGTCTTGAGCACATCGAGCATTAAGCCATTCAGTTCAAAGCAGTAGCCACCACGGGAGTGATACACGGTTTTTTGAATGATGTCTTCAATCTCAACAGAGATGCCACGCTGCAACGAAATATCAAAGTTCTCAAACGGCAGGCAACGGTGCTGCGCTACGTGAATCTTGTGCAATGACTCCAAATCGGCGGGTAACTCACTCGGCAAACCGAGCTTGGTTAAATAGGCGTTCAGATCCGTCTTATTCATAATCACTCTTACTTATCTGATGGGTTGATTGTTTTCTACTCTAGTCCCTCTACCTAACCTCAGGTCAATCGCCTTTTCCGTTTTCCCTTCTGTTTTGAGGAGGCATCACACTCTTGTTGTCCACTCACTTTAACATTATTACGTATATGTAAAAATCATTTTCAAAATGGACGGATTATCATTTTTATTGAAACACCTAGAATGGACACCAACAAAACGACGCAGCGCAGGAAGCAAACCTTAACTACGCTTATTACGTCACTCCATATACTGAGAATATAAAGGAAAATCCAATGACTCTTGAAATCAAACCTGGTCAAACTCACATCAAATCCAAGGCAATGGTTGCGTGGGCGGCTGGCGAGCCACTGAAAATGGAAGAAGTGGATGTACAGCTTCCTAAAGCGGGTGAAGTGCTAGTGCGCATCGTCGCGACAGGTGTTTGTCATACTGATGCGTTCACTCTGTCAGGCGACGATCCAGAAGGCATCTTCCCTTCGATTCTTGGTCACGAAGGTGGCGGTATTGTTGAAATGGTTGGCGAAGGTGTTACCAGCGTTGAGGTTGGCGACCACGTGATTCCTCTTTACACCGCTGAATGTGGCGAGTGTAAGTTCTGTAAATCGGGCAAAACCAACCTTTGTCAGGCCGTTCGTGAAACACAAGGTAAAGGTCTGATGCCAGATGGTACAAGCCGTTTTTCTATCAACGGTGAAACCATCTTCCACTACATGGGTTGTTCTACTTTCTCTGAGTACACAGTGCTGCCTGAAATTTCATTAGCCAAAGTGAACAAGCAAGCGCCTCTTGAAGAAGTGTGTCTACTAGGTTGTGGCGTAACGACTGGTATGGGCGCGGTTCTGAACACTGCAAAAGTTGAGAAAGGCGACACGGTTGCGATCTTTGGTCTGGGCGGCATCGGTCTTTCAGCAATCATCGGTGCGCGCATGGCAGGAGCAAGCCGCATCATCGGTATCGACATCAACGAAAGCAAATTCGACCTAGCGAAACAACTTGGTGCTACAGACGTCATCAACCCACAAAAATTCGACAAACCAATTCAAGAAGTGATTGTTGAAATGACGGATGGCGGTGTGGATTACTCATTCGAATGTATCGGTAACGTAAACGTAATGCGTCAAGCGCTTGAGTGCTGTCACAAAGGTTGGGGTGAGTCGGTGATCATCGGTGTTGCGGGTGCAGGTCAAGAGATCTCAACTCGTCCATTCCAGCTGGTTACGGGTCGTGTATGGCGCGGCAGTGCGTTCGGTGGCGTGAAAGGTCGCTCTGAGCTTCCAGAAATCGTAAACCGCTACATGGCGGGTGAGTTTGGCTTACAAGAGTTCATTACTCACACGATGGGCTTGGAAGACGTAAACAAAGCATTTGATCTGATGCACGAAGGTAAGAGCATCCGTACCGTTATCCATATGGATAAGTAATGCTGACTCAGGCTCTCCGTAGGGGGAGCCTGAATTCATTCTGTTGTTAGAGAGTTTATCCATGACCATTGAAAATGTAAGCCAAACCAAAGTGTTTGGCGGTTGGCACAAACAATATACGCACGATTCTAAAGCGTTGAACTGCACCATGCGTTTTGCGATTTTCTTGCCGCCGAATGCGACCAAATCCAACCCAGTACCCGCTTTATACTGGTTGTCGGGCTTAACCTGCACCGATGAAAACTTTATGCAGAAAGCCGGCGCATTTCGTATGGCGGCAGAACTTGGGATTGCCATCATTGCTCCGGACACCAGCCCGCGTGGTGAAGGCGTTGCCGATGATGCAAGTTACGACTTAGGCCAAGGCGCAGGCTTTTACCTCAACGCCACTCAAGCACCGTGGTCACTGCATTACCATATGTACGACTACGTCACGCAAGAGCTGCCAGCCATCATCGAAGCCAACTTCCCAGTATCGGATGTGAAATCAATCTCTGGCCACAGCATGGGCGGACACGGTGCGCTCACCATTGGCCTTAAGAATCCGACACTATACCGCTCGATTTCAGCATTTAGCCCAATCAGCAACCCAATGCAGTGTCCGTGGGGACAAAAAGCATTCACCGCATACTTGGGCACTGATATCGAAAGTTGGAAGCAATACGATGCAAGTGAGCTTTTGAAGAAAGAAAAATCACCCTTACCAATTTTGGTTGATCAAGGCGATGCGGACGGTTTCTTGAGTGAGCAACTCAAACCGGGAGTCTTATTAGCCGCAGCAAAACAACACGGTTCAGAATTGAATCTGAGAATGCAATCTGGCTACGACCACAGTTATTACTTTATATCGAGCTTTATAGACAATCATTTAAACTTTCACGCAAAATATTTATTTGCGTAAATGACAATGAAAATAACTTGATGATATATAAAAATAAAGCCACCAAATTAGGTGGCTTTATTGTATGACGTATTTAATAAATAAGTGCAATTATTCCAATAAAATCCAACGTACACCAAACATGTTGAGCTCATTATTTAAATCTTAAATTCAATGTTAATTCTGAGCGAGAGTTCATTAAGTGAGAATGGTATGGATTTTCATTGAAATTCGGCTAAATGACGTTAAATCGTCATATAACTCGATAATAATTTCTTTTTAATGACCTTTTAATTAAGAAGTCACTAAAGAACCTTGACGTGAAGTAAACCTACAGTTACTTTTCAAACATAACATATTATAAAATCTCATACGGTTGGCTTTGTCATTAAAATCATAAATAATTTACCGCTAGCAACTTTTTGTTCTAGCTCGGTAAAAAGAATAAAAAACAAAAGGGCGTATGATGAAAAAAATTGTATCACTCAGTTTGCTGCTGTTCGCACCATTCCTTTCTGCCAATTCCATTACTTTTAGTAGTCCTCAGCAACCTAGCGTCACACTTAAACTGGAAGAGCTTCAATCTCTCCCAACCACCAGCTACACCACTGATTTACCTTGGATTCAACAATCTTCAGAGTTTCTTGGTGTAAAGCTCAGCACGCTGCTGACTCATGTTTATGGAAGCATCCCAGAGCAAGTCGATATCGGCAGTTTAAACAACTATCACTCCACCTTATCTCGCAAAGATATTGTTCGTTATCAGCCAATTTTGGCGTACCAGCAAGATCATCATTACATCAAAGTGAGAAATAAAGGCCCTTACTGGGTGATATACCCTCTCAGTCAATATCCTGAATTGGATCACAATGAATATCATGCCCAAATGGTGTGGCAAGTTAATGAGATGAAAATAAAACAAAAATAATGAAGTTATCAGAAGCTTACCCAATTAAACAAAAAAATTATTCGACGACCAGCAAAATGCTCCTTTTGGTTTTTGCCACTTCTTTATTGCTCGCAAATGTCATATTGCTCCAACAAACTCGGGTATTAGCGCAAAGTTTTACTGATGAGCAAAAACAAGCGACATGGTTTTTATTCCAGTTATCGAAAGAACTTTCTGAGCTCGTCAGTGAAGCACGTCGACTGGACGAAAATGTTTTAAAAATAGAAGGTGCAGAACTTCAGTATGAGCTTGCTTGGAGCCGTTTTGATTTATTAATAAATAGTAAAGACGTCTACACCTTTTTTTCTCGCAATCAAATTCAGCAATATTTTTTGCAACTGTTTAATGAGTTTAAAGAGTTAGAACCTCTGTTGGTGGAAGCCAAAACCGGAGACAGCCAAGCGGCAGCTCAGTTTTATCGCGCCACTCAAACGCTGTATTTAAACTTAGTGGAGTTTGTGAACCAGAACTTTCGCTTAACCAGCCAAGTGTACGAGACACAAAAAGATGAAAGCCAACGATTGATGAAAGCGCAATATATGCTGTTTGCCACTTTCGTCTTGTCGATTTTGTCGCTGACTTACTTCTTCTACAGAGAATCGCACTTCCATCGTAAGCTGGCGTTGAGTGACCCCCTTACTGGTCTTGGCAACCGAAATGCTCTGTTTGTCACGTTGAGAAATAACACCCGCAACCGAACGGCTTTTTCTTTGTGTCTGTTGGATCTAAACGGGTTCAAAAACGTAAATGACACGTACGGCCACCAAGCTGGTGATACGGTATTGTGCGAAATTGCCAAGCGATTGAAAGACATGAATATTGATAGCTTCAGTACCTATCGGATGGGTGGAGACGAGTTTGCTGTCGTGATTGAGTCCTCAGACGTCGATGCAGAGGAGGCGAAAAAACACATCCATTCCGTGTTTGATACTCCGGTTCTGAACGCAAACAACGTATCGTCACTGTCGACCAGTATTGGCGTCGCGCACTACCCAAGTGACAGCGATAATGTTGACTTTCTTATCAGCATAGCGGATAAGCGCATGTACAAAATGAAATTTCAACGTTAAACGGTATTTATGATGAGAAAGTTCATGCAAGTACTGCTTCTACTGGCAGTCATTGCGGCAGGTGTGTTGGCTTGGGTGTTTATCCCATCGCACGAAACCATCGGGCAAAAAACGCTTGAGCAGGCACTCAACGACGACTATAGCCTCGTTGGCCATCGAATCTACTCAACCGATCCAGATGCTGGTAACCGATTCGGTTACTTCGTATTGGCAACAGGTCAGGGCATTGAAGAGCAAGAGCCGTTTTTGGTCACTTCGGATCAGTTTATTCGTATGGAACAAACGGGTGATAACACCTTGTCTGTGACCGTCAATGGTCGTATCTACCAATACCACAACGACTTGTGGGTACCAAAATCGGATGGAAAGTTGCAGCACTTTTTAGTCAGCGCAACTGCCAACTACGTGCGCTAAAAAACGGGAACATTACTACCCCCTCCCATCACACACAAAAAAAACAAAGCCCCGCATGTACTGCGGGGCTTTTTACGTTAAGAAGAAAGTAACATCGAAAGGAGGGCGTTACTTCGCTAACACTTTCTCTTTAATCACTTTGAGTACTCCAGCCTCTTGGTTGCTTGGCGCAGAATAACGAGCGATTTTCTTAATCTCTTCATGCGCATTGGCAACCGCGTACGAATGCTCACTGACTTGCAGCATTTCGAGGTCGTTGAGGTAATCACCAAACGTCATGGTTTCGGCCGGAGTAAAATTCATCGTCTCTTGAAGATGCTTAATGGCCGCGCCTTTAGACGCCTCGGCATTCATCACATCCAGCCAAATTTTTGCGCTCACTACAACTTTATGCGTTGCGCCAAACTTCGCGTTCATGGTCGGGAACAGGAGCTCTTCCGAACCGTCAAAGTGACAAATCGCTACCTTGATGAACTCGTCTTCGACCTCAAGCAAATCCGTCACCGTTTCACAGCGATGGTAGTACTTTTGAAACTCTTCCAGTGATTGCTGATCATGCGTTTCGATGTACGCAGAGCGCTTGCCACACAATACGATGTTCGCTCCGTCAATTTCACGAGCCGCTTGCACAATCTCCGCCACTTCCGCTTTAGGAATGGTACAACTGTAGAGCTCTTTGTCTTGGTACATCACCAAGGTGCCATTTTCGGCCACATACAACACTCTATCTTTGATTGGCGCGAACGTGTCTCGCAGGCTGTAATACTGACGACCAGACGCAGCGGAGAACAAAATACCTTGCTCTTCCAGTTGCAAAAACAGGTCGAAAAACTCTGGATCCAAACGACCGTATTGGTCAAGCAAAGTGCCATCCATATCGGAAGCAATAAATTTGATGCGAACTTGTGACATTAACTAAAACTCTAAATGACGCTGCGAAAAATATATCCATGTAAGGTACAGGATCTTGTATGAATCTCAAGTCGGGACAACGACGCCTTTCGCGATTACCAAGGGTGCAGTTTAAAGTAATCTTCACTGTGATCGATGAAGGCTCTCACCGCAGGAGACAAGTGTTTACGTGATGAATACAGCGCGTAAATGTTGAGATCATTTGGCTTCCAATTCGGCAACACCGACTCAAGCTGACCCGATTGCAGATAGATATTGCTCAAATAGGTTGGCAGCATCGAAATACCCATGCCTTGTAACGCGCCATGCAATAACGCCGTGGCCTCATTGCTGGTTAGGCGACACTCAATTCCCACCGATTCGAACTGGTCGCCCTGAGACAAATGCCACACGTGACGCTCAAAGTTTTTGTAACCCAAACAGTCGTGTGAAGATAAATCTCGCGGATGCGCGATCGCGTGGTGAGTTTGCAAGTATCGCGGCGATGCCACCAACACCGATTCACACACCGCAATCGGCTTACCAATCAAAGAAGGATCGGGATCTGACGCAATTCGGATTGCCAGATCGATACGTTGCTCGGTTAGATCACTCACTGAATCTTGCAGATCTATGTCGATATGCACTTTGGGGTGCTTTTGCATAAAACTGTTTACTGCTGGGATCAACTGTGAGAATCCAAATGAAGTGCTAGACGCGAGACGGATTTTTCCGGACAGCTCACCATCAACGGCAATGTTCGACGTCAACGTATCGGCCTGTTTTAACCAGCGCTCAATCTGAGGCAAGCTGCGTTCCCCTGCGGTGGTGAGCGACACCTTGCGCGTGGTGCGGTGCAACAAACGAGTTTGCAGCCAGTTCTCCATCGCCTCTACATAACGAGTCACCATTGGCCGAGACATGTCTAACCGCTCGGCGGTCGCGGTAAAACTGCCAGAATACACCACATCCACAAATACTTTTGCTGCCGTTACTCTGTCCATACATTTGCTCGAAATAAGAAATAGTGATGCACATTATTGTGTATTTTTCCGAGCGTATCAATTTCCTAATATAGCTCCCGTTCCCAAGCCATCGTCGCTTGGCCCCAAATTCTTTAGGAGCTTATTATGAAAAAATTCACTTTGATTGCTGCATCCGTTTTAATGGCAAGCCCTGTCCTAGCGGCTAACCACTCTCCCCTTACTCTTGAGGTTTACAACGCCGACGGTAACAGCTTCCACGTTAACTCAACCTTGGTATACGGTGAGACTGACGCCATGGTCATCGACACTGGCTTCACCAAAGCTGATGCGATGCGCATTGCCGCTAAAGTGTTGGACTCAGGCAAAACGCTTAAAACCATTTTTATCAGCCAAGCAGACCCAGACTACTATTTTGGCGCAGAGGCCCTACACCAACAGTTCCCTGATGCGCAGATCATCGCAACGCCTGCGGTTCAAAAAATTATTCAAGAGAAATTGGCTGGAAAGCTGGCGTACTGGGGACCAAAGCTTGGCGCAAACGCACCGGTAAAACCATTGATCCCTGTCGCGTACGACAAAACATCATTGGAGCTAGAAGGTCATAAGATTGAAATTCGTGGTAACCACGGCACATCAGCACACCGCCCTTACCTATGGATTCCAGATAACAAAGCGATTCTAGGTAACGTAGCCGTGTACTCAAACGTACATTTGTGGATGGCCGATGCCGCTGACCAAACCGCCATCAATGCTTGGGAGCAGCAGCTTAGCGAGATGCTTGCGCTTAAACCTCAAGTGGTCATTCCTGGTCACATGAAAGCAGGTACAAAGCTGAACGCAGACACCATTCGCTACTCGCAACAATACTTGCAGGATTTTCAGCAAGCGAAAAAACACAGCAATAACAGCGTTCAACTCATTGACACCATGTCAGCGAAATACCCAGAAGCTCAATTGCCAATCGCGCTAGAAATCGGTGCGAAAGTGCATACTGGTGAAATGTCATGGTAACCGTGCATTACTTCTTCGATCCCATGTGTGGTTGGTGCTACGGGGCATCACCACTCATCGAAGCCTTGATGGACACCTCTCAATTTAAGGTGGAGCTTCATCCCGGCGGTATGATTGAGAAACGCGCGATTGAGCCTGAATTTCGTCAGCACATCATCAACAGTGACGCTCGTATCGCAACCGAAACCGGAGCAACGTTTGGTGAAGCATATCTGCAACGCGTGAAAAGCGAAGATGCGTTTGTTCTTGATTCTTATCTACCAACACAAGCGATCTTGAGTGCGGAGAAAATGGGGCTGAATCCATGGCACATGCTGAAGGCCATCCAATCCGCGCATTATCAGCTCGGGTTAAAAGTGAATGAAGCATCGACGCTCAAAGCCATTGCAGAATCGCTAGGTTTAGCAAACGATGCGTGGGAGCAAAACATGACGTTAAGCGAAGCCGAACTAAACGAGAGAGTTCGCTCTAGCCGACAGTTGATGCGCCAGTTACACGTTGGTGGTTATCCAACCCTGATTGCAGAAGTAAATGGCGAGTACTTGACCTTGCCGCACTCGACCTACTACGACAAACCGGCGCAGTGGAAGCTTGCATTACAAAAACTGCAATAAGCTCTTCCCCACTCGCTCTTGTTCTTAATCCAAGAGCGAGTGCCAACACCGACATGGCAATCCTGACTCAAACAGGTACAATCCTCGCTCGATTTTTTACTCGCGCGGATACCCACCATGCACTCGCCTGAACATTGTTTTACTCGTTTTACTGCTGATACTTCTGACTATGAATTACCAACGCAGTTTACGTTTCCGTTCTACTACACGCCGCATCCTCTTTGCGTTATGGCTGCAAAGCAATTGCAACAGCACTTATTAGCGCAAACCGACTTCGAACACGATTTTGGTTTGGTTAATGAAGAAACGGGACGAGGCAAAATGTTTGGCGTATTACTAGTAGAAAGCTCTCAAGGCGATCTCGGCTTTTTAAGTGCGTTTTCTGGCAAAATTGCTGACCAAAACTTGATTCCAGGATTTGTCCCTCCTGTGTACGACATGCTGACCGATGAAGGCTTCTTCCGCGCAGAAACGGATGCCATCAACGCCGCCAATGCGGAGTACAAAACCTGTGCCGCGAATCCGGAATTAGCGGATCTTAAAGCGCAAATCCAAGCCGACCGAGCCGCTTATCAGCAAGAGGAGCAAACACAGCGCCAAGTGATGATTGATGGCCGAGCAGCACGCAAGCGACAGCGCCAACAGGGCGAGCAAACGCTCAATGCCGATGATCTCAAAATCTTGTTGGATGAGTTGGGTAAGCAAAGTGTCGCCGAGAAAAACGTTCTCAAATACTTAAAGCAAGCGTGGGATGAAAAGCTTGCAATCAAAGAAGCGCGCTTGGCCGAGTTAGAGCAGCAACTTGCTCATCTGAAAGAGCAGCGCAAAACGCTCTCCAACGCTTTGCAGCACAAATTGCATAAACAATACCGCTTTCTAAACAACCATGGCGAAGCACGCGACTTGGTGGACATTTTTGCGGACACCACAAACCCAATACCACCAGCAGGTGCAGGGGAATGTGCTGCGCCAAAACTGCTCCAATACGCGTTTAAACACGAATTCAAACCGCTGGCGTTGGCAGAATTTTGGTGGGGTGTTTCGCCAAAGTCTGAAGTTCGCCAACACAAAAAGTTCTACCCATCGTGTAATAGCAAATGTCAGCCGATTTTAGGCCATATGATGCAAGGGCTGGATGTCGAACCTAACCCATTGGCGGAGAATTGGGCAGAAGACAAAGAGCTAGAGATAATCTACCAAGACGACGCTATGGTCGTCGTCAACAAGCCCTCGGGCTTACTTTCAGTGCCGGGTAAAACCATCAAAGACTCTGCTTATACTCGCCTACAAGCGATGTTCCCTGATGTGGAAGGGCCGTTTGTGATTCATCGCCTCGACATGGCGACCTCTGGCATTTTGGTGTTTGCCTTAACCAAGCGCGCGAACAAAAGTCTGCAAAAACAGTTTATGGCTCGCGGCGTACAAAAACGTTATATGGCACTGCTCGAAGGCGTATTAAACGAGCCGGAAGGGGAAATTTCACTGCCAATGCGTGGTGACCCCGACGACCGCCCACGTCAACTGGTGTGTTTTGAACACGGGAAACATGCGGAAACCTCCTGGCAACTGATTGAAGTCAAAGATGGACGCAGCAAGGTATACATGTATCCGAAAACCGGGCGAACTCACCAACTACGTGTACACAGTGCTCATCACATGGGATTAAACATGCCAATGGTTGGTGATGGTTTATACGGCGAAAAAGCGAATCGCTTACACCTGCATGCTGAGATGCTAGAGCTGGATCATCCATACAGCAAAGAGCGCATGGTGTTCAAAGCTGAGTGCGAATTCTAACGTCTTCCAGATTTTAAATAACAAAAAGGCACTGACTAACAGTGCCTTTTTTGGTTTCTAACAACAGAATAAGCGTGATGCGCGATACCGAAAACCGTTAGCTCACCTTAAACTTGGTCCACACCTGAGAGCGCCAACGCCTTGCCATGATGATACCACGTACCCATTCATCGAGTGCGATTGCCATCCAAGCCCCTAAAACGCCATAACCCAAGTGGATGCCAAAGATGTAAGAGAAAAGCACGCCTAGTCCCCACATACTCAAAATCCCCATTTGCACTGGGAACTTGATGTCACCCGCGCCTTTGAGCCCCGCGATAAAAATCAGGTTAAACACACGTCCGGCTTCGAGCAAAATTGAGCCCATGACTAACGAACCTGCCAATGCGAGTATCTCTGGTTGATCGGTAAATACGCGCAGAATCTCTTCTCTAAACAGGTAAATCAGTGTGGTTGCCGCCGTTGATGCCACAAATCCCACTAAGAAGTAGATTTGTACGCGTTTTAAAATGCTGCTCACCCAACCTTTGCCGATGTAGTAACCAGTCTGAATTTGCGCAGCCTGACCAATTGCCAACGCGAAAGCAAACGAGAAACGGGCAATGTTTTGTGCATAAGTGAAAGCCGCCAACGATGCCGTCCCCATTTGCACAACAAAGTACACAATGCAGATTTGCGCCACGTTGTAAGACAGCACTTCACCCGCGTTCATACCGCCGATTTTTAAGATCTTTTTGTAAATTTCTGCGGGCACTTGTTTCATGGTCGACATTGGTAGTTCAATGCTGCTGCGAGCGAGAATAAACCATAACATTAACGTACCGATGACTTGGCTGACGACGGTTGCTATTGCTACACCTTGCACACCATACACAGGTAAACCGAATGGCTGGTAAAGCGCAATATAGTTACCAATGATGTTGAACACACCCGAGATCAAGTTCACCACCATTGGAGAGCGCGAATAGCCATGGCTACGCAGAATGGTCGTAAAGACTATGCCTATGGTGACGTTGAACGTCATCGCTCCGCTGATCAGCAAATATTCACGTGCGTATTGCTCGACTTGTGCCTCCAAACCGTAATACGGGAGCAGGAATATCGCGCCAAGTACGGCAATCACACTCAATAGCACACCGATGATCACAGACAGCGCAATACTTGCTACGCCGACATTCACAGACTCTTGCTCGCGCCCTGCGCCATTGTATTGGGCAATCAAAATCCCCGTTCCGCTGCTGACAAACGTCGAAACGATGATTAAGAAAAAAGTAATCTGCGTGATCACACCAACAGCGGATACGGCTTTGTCCGAGTAGCCACTCAGCATGAACACGTCACTGGTTCCTAAAGCCGTCCGTAGCAAAATTTCGACAAGAATCGGCCAAGCCAATGCCACGATGGACATTCGTTGGTTGATGTTTTGGCTTTTAGGCATGTTTTTAACCTTTCCAACAACTAAAACTGCCTCGCAGAGAACTGTGAGGCAGTCTATAAAAAGTAATTCGGGATTCGTTTGAGATGAAACTGAGATTCAGCGCGGATTTTAGTCGGAGATTGGTCACAACGACAACAATAATTCCTGTCATTTGAGGAAAATATTTCTAATGATTTTTCAAGCCCACGCGACTCATTGACGGAGCTTAGAAATCATCGACTGACGAACAATGAGCTCAATAGGTACGCGGTTGATAAGTGGCTTAACGCCGTTAAATGACGCCATTCAGCGAATTGAGAATCGACTCACCAACAGCCGTTTTTATGCATTATCTGTATTTATCAACGTGCACACATCAAGGTAACTTTGTAACCCTCATCACCATATTGCAGGCAACATATCGATAGATATCGTAATAAACAAAACCCTTGGCGTCGTCACACCCAGAAAATTCCTTACAAGATTCAATCACCTCGCAACATGACTAAGTTCACATTTGGCGATTTTGTTATTCTATTTATCGCTAAAATACCGCCTAGAATAGACGTACATATCAATTTAAGTAGGGATAGAAGATGTCGACATTGGCCGGGGCTCGCCTAGAAGAAATGGCGGATATCCGCTCGACGAGAAAAAAGAAAATCGTTTTTCTGTGTTCTAGCATTGCCGCCACACTATTGGTGTACGGCGCTATCGTCCAATCGCTCGAAAATCATTGGGGGTTAAGCGTTTTGCATGCCTTCAGTGCCATCGCCTGCTTAGGGATCTGCTATCTCATAAAAGTACAAAGGCATCACAAATATGCCGATTTACTGCTCAGCGCCGTCATCATGTTTGAGGGGTTATTACTGCTTCTTTTTAATGATGCGCCCTCCGGAAAGTTATTGTGGCTCTACCCCATCGTCGCAACCATCATTTTGATTAACGAGTTCAAAGTCGGTTTACTCTTTAGCGCTACCTACATGATTTTGGTTTTCTTTGGCATTACATTTTTAGACGGCTTACCTGCCACTGGCGATATGATCGAACGCCGATTCATGTTCACCTTGATAGCCATCAGTTTTGTCTGCCATACCTTCTCCTACTACTACGCAAAAGTCGTCAGCTACATTCAAACCCTTTACCGAGAAGGGATTGAGGAGTTAGCCTACCTAGACCAACTGACGGGCTTAGCGAATCGTTGGAGCTTTGAAACGTGGGCTAGAGCAAAACTACACGACATTGACCACTCAGACGAACGCAGTGTCACCGCGTTGGTTTTTCTCGATATCGACAATTTTAAGTACATCAACGACACCTATGGCCACGATGTTGGCGACCAAGTGTTGAAAGCATTTGCAACTCGATTGAAGAAAAGCATTCGTAACAGCGACCGAAAAACCGATAAACATGACTACTCCATTGCGCGCTTCGCAGGCGATGAGTTCGTGTTAATGCTTTACGATGTGCGCAGTAAACAAGACCTAGATGGCATTTTGGATCGCATCGTTAATTTGTTCCCAAAGGGATATCAAAACTACGATACCTATAATGAGCTGACGATGAGCGTAGGAGCCGCAATCTATAAACAAGACGCCAACGATTTATCAGAGCTTACCCGCTGCGCAGACAAAGCGATGTATGCCGCGAAACACACGGGTAAAAATCAGTACGCGTTTTACGAACATTGTTCTCATGCTGGTGAGCTGCGCAAACAACAAGAATCAATGCTTGAGATGACAGAGGCGTGCTAAGCCTCTGTGAGTCGCCCGATTATGCAAAAAAGTGCATCGCCCACAACCCTAGCGCTAAAAACACGATCAACCAGAAGGCTTGACGCGCCCGGCTTGGTTTTCCTTGTTGTGGTGCAATCACTGGCTTAAAAGCTCGCTCCTTCATTTTTCCGACCAAGCTTTTTTCTATCGCCTGTTTGTAAAACTTGCGTCTTTTGTGCGCCGCGTTCGCTACTTCAGTAAAGCGGTGTCGCTGTTCATTCGTTAAATCGCTCGCTTCGTAGCGAGGAGGGAGATCAGAATGCTTACGTTGTACTGCCATCACTTCCTCCTTGGTTGATGGGTGTACTTATACTAAGTATATACACAGTTGCGCATAAATAGCGCCAAGATACCGAATTCTAAGCGATATCTCGTGCGCCAGTTCAAGGAAATTACGCAACTAAAAAAGCCACCCGAAGGTGGCTTAAAGCAATTCAGCATTTGTACCGATTATAGGTATTCGCACAAGTAAGCCGTTGCGTCTTTCACTTGCAGCTCAAAAGATGAGTTACCTTCAACATCAAATGACTCACCGCTGCTGTAGGTTGTCCAATCGGCTTCACCTACGCGTTTCACCACGAGAGCACCTTTAACGACTGTCATGCGCTCAGGAGCTTGCGTACCAAATGTGTACTCGCCCGGAAGCATCACACCGACACTAACATCCTGTCCGTGCTGGTTAAAACCTAGTGACTTTACACCGCCTGCAAAATAGCTATTTTCCTTAATACTCATTATTGGTTTCCTTATCAAAAGTCCGCTCTTTTTTACCCTGTTTTTTTCTGCGACTCAAGCCTTTAAAGCACAGAGATTCTACCGAATTGAGAACTCAGTTAATCAGCGCAGAATTTGGCTAACGCAACAGGAAAGAATAATTCGAAATTTGCAGCCCATTCTTAATCACTAAGGAGTCAATCATTAACGACAAATCAATCAGTAATAGTGTATCCGATTGTAAAAGTGGACATTAGATCATAGTTTCTGGGTCGCAACGGCGAGATTGTTTGTTTTTAGTGCGGAAGGTTTCCACCATATTAAAAAAGGACGATAAGAGTACTCATGGCCATACCCGCTCGCAGGAAAAGGAAACAAGATAAAGAACCGCAACTTTCATTTTGGGCTCGACACCAGCTTAAGATGGTAAAAAGTGCGTTCGTTATTTTTGTCTGCAGTTTGGTGGCTTTTTTCGCTTATCAGCTCCACGTCTCCTACCAAGATTACATCAACCCCGAACACGTCTATGGTGAGTGGATCGAAATTGGTGCTCCACCTTATCAAACCGAACGCCTTATTTTTACATCCGATGGGGTGTATCGAAATCATCGTTTGATCACGACGGAATTTGCGTTTGATGGCAAAGTCATCACCTTAAATACCGGATTAGGTGAAACTGCGTATCAACTTTCTGGCTCTCATCTGTCACCACAAATACGCCGAATTGAACCTCGAATCCCAGATCAGCGATTCATTCGAAAGGGATTTGAGCATACTGTTCAAGGTTCAGAAGTGGGCGCAGCATCAAAACGACGAGCCGCTCTGAGTGAACATTTCAGTCGCGACTAGCACGTTTTTTACCACTATTTTACCGTCCTAAGGCACTTCTACGCGATGAAATAAAACCTTAATAAACAATCAAATAAGATATTCGTCGCATTTATACCCACCAAAATTGAGTAAACAATTAATTTAATTCCTGCCAAATATTTATAAATTATTGACTCAGTCTTACATTTTCCGTGTAACAGAGTGTGGGTTTTATTTAAGTTCTCTCATGTGACTCGAAAACCGTTTTAATTTTTTTTGACGAAAAAAAACTCTCTGAAATGCTGAGTGTGATGCTTTTGCACGTGGTGTAAATCTGATCATCTTATCTGGTGCAAGAGCAGCTTATGTTCACGAAAGAACATGAATCCAAGGATTGAGAGAGAAGTTATGATTCGATTTAACCTATGTGCAGCTGGGGTTGCTTTAGCGCTATCAGGTGCTGCAGTCGCAGCTCCGACCGCACCAAGTGTCGATATGTACGGTTCTAATAACCTTCAATTTTCTAAAATTGAACTGGCTATGGAAACCACATCTGGCTACTACGACATGGTGAAATACCATGACCAAGCTAAAATCACCGTTAAATTCAACCAGTGGAGCGGTACACCTGGCGACACTTACAACATCTATTTTGATGGCGTAAAAGTCGCAACAGGCGCTATCACTGGCGGCCAAACCACAGCAACATTTGATTACGGCCAAGGCGGCTTGTACCAAATGGAAATTGAAGCGTGTGATGCTACAGGCTGTTCGAAAAGTGCTCCTGCAGAAATCACCATCGCGGATACAGATGGCTCTCACTTGAAGCCACTAACGATGAACGTTGATCCAAACAACAAAACATACAACACCGACCCTAGCGTCGTGATGGGTACGTACTTTGTTGAATGGGGCATCTATGGTCGTAACTACACCGTAGACAACATGCCAGCCGACAACTTAACTCACATCCTTTACGGCTTTATTCCAATCTGTGGTCCAAACGAATCTGTTAAGTCTGTTGGTGGTAACAGCTTTAACGCTCTTCAAACTGCATGTCGCGGTGTGCCTGATTACGAAGTGGTAATCCATGACCCATGGGCCGCTTACCAGAAGAGCTTCCCGCAAGCTGGCCACGAGTACAGCACGCCTATCAAGGGTAACTACGCAATGCTAATGGCATTGAAACAACGTAACCCTGATCTAAAAATCATCCCATCTATCGGTGGCTGGACACTGTCTGACCCATTCTACGATTTCGTTAATAAAGCGAACCGCGACACATTCGTGGCATCGGTTAAGAAATTCCTGAAAACTTGGAAATTCTACGATGGTGTAGATATTGACTGGGAATTCCCTGGTGGCGGCGGTGCTGCAGCAGATAAAGGCGACCCAGTAAACGATGGTCCAGCTTACGTTGCATTGATGCGTGAACTGCGCGCAATGCTAGATGAGCTAGAAGCAGAAACTGGCCGTACTTACGAGCTAACTTCAGCAATCGGTGTCGGCTACGACAAAATTGAAGACGTAAACTACGCAGATGCCGTTCAATACATGGACTACATCTTCGCGATGACTTACGACTTCTACGGCGGCTGGAACAACGTTCCTGGTCACCAAACAGCACTTTACTGTGGTTCGTTCATGCGCCCTGGTCAATGTGACGGCAGCGGCGTAGATGAAAACGGCGAAGCTTACAAAGGCCCTGCGTACACAGCAGATAACGGTATCCAACTTCTTCTTGCTCAAGGCGTTCCTGCGAACAAGCTAGTCCTTGGTACTGCAATGTATGGCCGTGGCTGGGAAGGCGTAACACCAGATACGCTCACTGATCCAAATGACCCAATGACAGGTACTGCGACAGGTAAACTGAAAGGCAGCACTGCACAAGGTGTTTGGGAAGATGGCGTAATCGACTACAAAGGCATTAAGTCATTCATGCTAGGTGCAAACAACACTGGCATTAACGGCTTCGAGTACGGCTACGATGCGCAAGCAGAAGCACCATGGGTATGGAACCGTACAACGGGTGAGTTGATCACATTTGATGACCATCGCTCAGTGCTAGCAAAAGGTAGCTACGCGAAATCTCTGGGTCTTGCGGGTCTATTCTCTTGGGAAATCGACGCGGATAACGGCGACATTCTCAACGCAATGCACGAAGGTATGGCAGGCGGTGTGGTTCCTCAACCAAACCGTAAACCAACAGCCGCAGCTGGCGCAGATCAATCGGTAACTGGCCCTGCAAGTGTGGTTCTAGATGGTAGCCTATCGAAAGACTCTGACGGCACTATCGCGAGTTACGCGTGGGAACAAGTATCTGGCACGGCAGTGGTATTAGCAGGTGCAAACACAGCGAAAGCAAGCTTTGATGCAGCAGAAGTTACTGTTGAAGAGCAATTAACCTTCAAGCTGACAGTGACTGACAACGAAGGTGCAACGGCATCTGACCTGGTTGTAGTAACTGTGAAGCCAGCAGGTGTGGTTGACCCAGTGAACAACGCACCAGTAGCGCAAGTTGTTGCTCCAGCAACAGCAAACGCTGGTGACGTTGTGGTTGTAGATGCATCTGCGTCTAGCGATGCAGACAACGACACTCTTACTTTCAACTGGACTCTGCCTCAAGGTCTGAACGCAACGGTAAACGGCTCTAAAGTGACGTTCACTGCTGCGGAATACCCGCAAGACACAAGCCTAAGTTTCACTGTAAGTGTGAGCGATGGTAAAGCGTCTTCATCGGCAAGCGCGACAGTGGTTGTTGCACAGCACACAACCGATCCAAACCCAGGTACTTGTGACAACGCATGGGATGCGAGCGCAGTGTACACAGGTGGCAACCAAGTGACTCACGCAGGTAAAACGTGGGAAGCGAAATGGTGGACTCAGGGTGACGATCCAAGCAAGTCTGGCGAATGGGGTGTATGGAAAGAAGTTGGCGTAGCTAACTGTAACTAAGCCTAACATTCTGAGTGTAAACCTTGCACTCACAGAAGCTAAAAACGAAAAAGGACAGCCCCGGCTGTCCTTTCTTTTTTCATTGTGATTAAAACATCACTAAGCCAATAACTACACGCGCTCAATCAAGCGGTCGAAGCTGCTAAATACTTGCTCACACTTCATGACTCGCCCATGGCCTTGACCTTGTGTTGTCACCAACTCAACATTTTCAATCTCGTCAGCGGCTTGAGCGGAAATACTGTGTTTAGTGAATTTATCTTTCTCATCATGCACGATGATCGTGGGTGCCGCTCGCTCCGAGAGTCGCTTCAGAGGGTCGATCGATTGCAATGGGTAGCCATACTGATCTTCCACTTCCGATACCACCGCTTTGAACAGTTTCATTGAATAGCCAGAACGCGCAATGCTGCCAAACAAGTTCTCTACGTAATTCAACACTGGCGCAATCAATAGCAGTGGCTTGTTTTCCAACTTATGATGACGGCACTCAAGTGCAGACGCCGTTCCCATACTATGTCCAACCAATCCGGCGACGCCTTCTTCTACCGAGTCGAGAACCTCTTCCAAACCACGCACAAAGCCCGGAATATGGCCATATTGACCATCACTTTCACCATGTGCTGGATGATCGTAAGCCAACGCTGTAAATCCACAAGCCGCGATATGCTCCATCAACGGATAAAACTGGCTCGCCGTGCCCGACCAACCATGAGTCAGAACCCACACAGGCCCCTGACCCAACGAATACGTTTTGATAGCCCCAGTGTGCCCTTGGATTTCTGCTTTAACTAATCCTTGTGGCTCCGCATTTTTTGGTTGCGTACGCGCAGGAGTAAGCAGCAGTTTTCGCGCCGTTTTCTTCGCATGCGATGGGGCCAATGTGTGGTGCAAGCGGGTACTGATGTTGACGAGACTGCGCTTCACACTAAAACGCTGCGAGGTATTAAAATAGATTTTCTCACTCATGATCTTTTCCTTAGTTATCAGCACACTTAGCAAAAATAGAACGGTCGTGCTTTTTATGCTGATAAGAAAGAGCGAACTCTGTCGCTCTTTAAAATGAATCTTCGTTACCCGTAGACGGTGTTAACCTCTCCATCGAGCAAGCAAGTTGTCGATGCCTTGCCAAAATAGGCGTAAGCTCTCTTCCTCACCTTTGATCGAATAGAAAACATGCGCGCTCAGGTACTGCCCGTATAAATCGAACGTCGCCTGACGAGTATCTAAGTCGCTTACAAACTCTTGGTTTTCTTTGCCTTTCGCAATTTGAATTTCTAGATAACTTAACCAAGTATCAATCGCTTTACGTAATGCCGCTTGTAACGGACAATTTTTGTCTGCGGCATCATTCCACGCATCAAGGAACATACAGCTGCCTTGAAATGAATGGTTCCACGTCATCCAAGAATCCAACAACCCTCGGATTTTCCGCTCAATATTGCCATCACCAAGCCCGCGTGCAGGTTCAATCACTCTTTCAGCAAACACTTGGTTTGCGTACTCGAGCACGGAAAGCTGCAAATTCAACTTGGAATTAAAGTGAGCAAACAGACCACTTTTGGACATGCCACACTGCTTCGCTAGTTCGCCAATGGTGAGGCTTTCTAAGCCGTCTTCACTGGCAATTTCAAATGCGCGCTGCAGAATGAACTCTTTCGTTACTTTTCCTTTTTTCATAACTGTAGTTTTAGCACGGTCGTTCTTTTTTGCAATGAAGAGTTAACTGGTCTAACCATCTATCCATGTCATTTTCTCGCTAAGATCGACCTATTGAGTGGGTTAATAGATGCGGAATCAAGAAGTTTGAAGTGAGTCTTAAATTCAGACATTGCTAAGGTTCAAGCTGCAATGTGTTGATTTTTTCATGCATGAAGTGCGTCGCGAACTGTTACTTTCGCTGAAGTTTTTTATTCATTTAGGTAAGTAACGTATGGCGACAAACCGAAAAATAGCCAGTTTAGAATTTGCACGCATCATTGCCATGGTGGCAATTGTCGGGCTGCATTGCCAAATGGCCCTCACTTATTGGCAGTGGGATGGCGTACCTTGGGTTGGTTATCTTCTTAATCAGCTCGCTCGTTTTGCGGTTCCGCTTTTTTTCCTTATTTCTGGTTACCTTATCCAACCTAAGCTGAGCAGCAATCCACTCGAAACTTTAGCCAACTATGCGAAACCTCTAATGAAAATTTGGTTGGTTTGGAGCTTGCTCAGCTTACTCATGCCGTTCCAATGGCAAGTCGTAGCAGAAGCGGGATACCTTGCCGAACGACAAGGCTACTGGGGATACTTAGCGTCTGCACCACTGAATTCATTACTAGAAGGCGGGCTTGTCCACCTGTGGTTTATTCCAGCATTGGTGATTGCGGTCGCTATCATCGCCTGCTTAGTTCGAATTGGCATGACGCAGTTACTGCTTCCAACAGCAGTGCTGCTTTACGTCTATGGTGTTTTGGCAGGCAGCTATGCACCTCTCACCGATTTTATCTGCTCCGTTTTTCACTCGTAATGGGCCATTTTTCAGTACCTTGCTTGTGGTACTTGGCTACTTGATTCGAGAAAAACAGTGGCTTTGGTCACGCAACAACACCATTCGCCTGATTCTCCTCGGTATGGCTCTGCACTTTGGTGAAGCCTACTGGTTGATGCAATACGATGTGGCCTTCAACTCTAACGACTTCTTGTTTGGCACCGTCATTTGGTCGCTCGGCGTGTTCATGTGGCTGTTAGTTCATCCTAATTTTGGCAACATGCCATGGGTATTCAAGTGGGCCCCAAGTGTTTTAGGCGTTTACGTGAGCCATCTGTTGGTCATTATTGTCATGATGAACATAGCGGGCTTTTTAGGATTACAAGACTTAGCAAAAGATGCCTTCTTGTTTCCTGCCACTCTCGTCGTGACCTTGTTGTTGGTAAGGGCAATTGAAGCATCCCCACTGAAAAAAGCCCTACTCCGCTAAATGGATTCAGCAATACGCTAACACTAAAGTGTTAGCGTATTGATTTTTAAAGTGAGAGTTCTCTCTCACTCACCAAAATTTGACTTTCTAATCCTTCAGAATTTGCCGTCACTCACAAAAAACATTGTTCATTTGCTTTAGATTGACCCGACTATTACAACATTGCTCATTAAACGGAGGCTGTATGTGGGCAGGTCAGGGACTCATTCCTTTTCTAGAAATTAGCCATTGGCTAACTTATGGTTTATACGCTGTTGCGATCTTATTTGGCGCGGCGAGCATTGCGTCACTCAGAAAATAGTGGCGCAAGCTACCCAAATCTTAACTCCTACTGTTAATTCGAGCTCTCTCACAACTAACCCCTTAATTTATGGCTAATATTTCTCCAACAAGACAAGGGAGAAATGTCTATGCCAATCTATCCTATTGTGGCTTTCTGCTGTTTGTTGTTCTCTAGTTCCAGCTTTGCAGCGGCATCCGGTGATCTTAATCTGGTGAACTCCGCCGTAGGCTATATCGCTCTCATTCTTTTCTCGATCGCTTATATTCTGGTCATGCTCGAAGAGTATTTGAAGATGAGAAAATCCAAACCTGTACTTCTCGCGGCAGGTCTGATTTGGATTTTGATTGGTTACACCTTCGCCCAGCACCACCAGCAAGACGTGGCAAAAGCGGCGTTGGAACATAACCTACTTGAGTACGCCGAGCTGCTGCTGTTTTTGCTCGTCGCAATGACCTACATAAACGCGATGGAAGAGCGCAAACTCTTTGATGCTCTACAAGCGTGGATGGTCGGGAAAGGGTTCGGGTTCAAAAAACTGTTTTGGCTGACAGGCTTTCTGGCGTTTGTTATCTCTCCAATCGCCGATAACTTAACCACGGCCCTTTTGATGTGCGCGGTGGTAATGAAAGTGTCTGGCGACAATCCTAGGTTCGTCAATCTTGCTTGCATCAACATCGTTATCGCAGCCAACGCGGGCGGGGCATTCAGCCCATTTGGTGACATTACAACCTTGATGGTTTGGCAAGCCGGGCACGTGCGGTTCTCTGAATTCATGCCTTTGTTTGTCCCTTCTCTAATAAACTATGTCGTGCCAGCGTTTTTAATGTCCCTTTTTGTACCGAACACCAAACCCAATACCATCCACGAGCATGTCGAATTAAAACGTGGCGCAAGGCGCATTGTGCTGCTGTTTGTCCTCACGATCGCTACGGCTGTCTCCTTCCATGCAGTTCTTCACTTCCCACCCGTGGTTGGTATGATGATGGGCTTGGCGTACCTACAGTTCTTCGGGTACTTCTTAAGAAAAACTCTCAAACATTCGCTCGCGAAAAAAGCAGCCATGGCGATTGCGAATGGGGACGATCATGCGCTGAAACGTTTAGGCTCTGTCGTACCGTTTGACGTATTCCATCGTGTTTCTCGCGCCGAATGGGATACCTTGCTGTTCTTCTATGGCGTCGTAATGTGTGTAGGCGGCTTGAGCTTGCTCGGTTATCTCGAATTGGTTTCAAACGTCATGTACACCCAATGGAATCCGGTTTGGGCGAACGTGATGGTCGGTGTGCTTTCTGCCATTGTCGATAACATTCCGGTCATGTTTGCGGTACTAACGATGGACCCAAGTATGTCCACTGGTAACTGGTTGCTTGTTACGCTCACTGCGGGCGTAGGGGGGAGTTTGTTGTCGATAGGTTCTGCCGCGGGTGTGGCTTTGATGGGCGCAGCGCGTGGCCAATACACTTTTTTTGGCCACTTAAAATGGACGCCCGTGATCGCTCTGGGCTACGCCGCCAGTATTGCCGCTCATTTGTGGATGAACGGCGGCTTGTTTACCTAATCCCAATGACACGCCTAGCTACTTAGTCTAACGATCCGATGGATGGTTCACGCCATCCATCACTTCAATATCACCCAATTCGTACGGGTTAACGCCCTCTAAACATCCCACGTTGTAACCGTACTCACTTGGATCTGATCGGCGTTGATGGTGTGTGTAAATGCCACATTCACTACAGAAAAAATGCTTCGCGGTATGCGTATTAAATTGGTAGGGCTTTAAAACATCGTCACCTTGAACGATACGAATACCACTCAAAGGGACTGAAGCCACAATCGCACCTCGACGACGACACATAGAGCAATCACAGCGTCTCGGCTTTTCAATTCCGTTGAGTAACGTCAGTTCCAGTTCGACTTTTCCGCAGTGACAGGTCAGTCGATGCAGGGGGTTAATTTGAGTGTTGCCAACTTGCTTAATCATCGCTTTTCCTTGTTGTTTTTATTCATGTGTACATTATGTTAAACAGCTTAACATCATCATAATCTTGTCCAAAAACTCGACATTGGTCACTTTTCGCGACATTTTATCGGTCGATTTATTAGTCGCTATTTTGGTGACTGTTTACCGCGTTCGATAGGCAGATTGTCTCCGCCGCGGTTTTTAAACCAAGGAAATTGTTTTATGGATAAAGATCATAGCCTCAGAGAAAACCTCTTGGCTCTGACGCTCGGGAGTGCGTTGGTGTCACTTGGGGTGATATTTTTCAGCAAAGTAGGATTACTGACTGGCGGCACCGCTGGCTTGGCCATCTTTCTGACCAAAGTCAGTGACTTCAGTTTTGGTCAAATATTTTTCGCCCTTAACCTCCCTTTTTATATTCTGTCTGTGATGCGCATGGGCTGGAGGTTTACGGTTAATACCTTTATTGCCGTTTCTATTGTCTCCTTCGCGGTCGACCATCTGCACCACGTGATCGAAATTTCCCGAATCGAACCTTTTTACGCAGCGCTGTTGGGCGGTGGATTGATCGGTATTGGTATGCTGGTGATATTTCGTCACAAGATGAGTTTGGGCGGCTTTAACATTTTGGCCTTGTACCTTCAGGAACGCTTTGGGATTCGAGCGGGCAAAATTCAGATGGCGCTCGATTGTGCCATCGTGGTGATGTCGCTGTTTATTGTGGATGTGTACCTTATCGCTCTCTCCGTTCTTGGTGCCATTGCGACCAACTTGATTTTGGCGATGAACCACAAACCTGGACGATACCAGCCAAAACCGCAAACGGCATAATCAACACCTAGAAATACGAAAGTGTTTAGACAGCCAAAAAGCCCCGAGCCATTAGCTCGGGGCTTTTTGCTGTGGCGGTAAACCTACGCCAGTTCGCTGGTTGTGCAGTATTGCTGCACCTGCGCATCCAATTGTTTTTTGCATTGCTGGCTAAGTTGAAAATGCACTTGCATCAATAAGTCATGCGCATAAAAAAGCTCAAACGCATCGCCGCCGTTTTGCAGACAAATGGCTTCACATCGTTCAGCATGCACTTTGGCTTCTTTAGGTGCATCGGCTTTCAGCAAGCTCATCGCCAAACGATATTCTGCGCGCTCTTCCTGCATCCAACCGCCCGCTATTTTCCAATAATCCAGTGCTAGCCTTGCAGACTCTAACATCCTCGCTTTCTGCTCGTCAGTACGCTCTGAGAGCTCTTCATACTGACAAGCCAAGTTGTTTGCGGTGATTGCGATCGAACGCGCTAGCACCTCTTCTGCATCGTGTGGTGTCATTCCTAATGCGGCTTTCGCCAACCATTGACTCGCTGCTTCAAGCTGAGTAAGAGCAGAAAGTTCGTTCGCAATAAGAGAGAACACGCGACGCTGATCTTGCTCCTCCAGCAATGCTACATCCTCAGTGCCATCGACAAAAAAGCGTGCAACGGCGATGCTACGTTTAAACGCCAAACTCTCGGTAATGGCGCGATCATCTAAACTGTCTAAACAGGCAAGAAATCGTTCGGGATGCTCAAGGTGACCAATTGCGGTGTGCAACATCAGTGCAAATATTCGCTCAACTTGGCTGAGCGCTTCCACCTCATTCAGCGCCGTTTCTAGCTGAGCATAGACCTGTTCTGGCTTTTCCTCGTGCAGCTGCCAACACTCACTCATGAATGCATCAAAATCCATTTTGAAATACATGCCCTTGTTATCCTTTGTTATCTTGTTCGTAAATAAACCACTCTACACAATTCTCAACCGTGCGCTGCACGCCAAACAACAATATGAGAATCGCCTCACTTAAAGTGGTGTACCTTGCTCTAATGCGAGCAAACGTTGTTTGCGTTCTACCCCACCAGCATACCCAGTCAGTTTGCCACTTTTACCAATAACGCGATGACAAGGCACCACAATGGAAATAGGGTTCTTGCCATTTGCTAACCCAACCGCACGTACGGCTTTCGGGTTGCCAATCGCGTTGGCGAGATCTTGATAGCTCCACGTCTCGCCGTATGGAATGGTCGTTAACGCATGCCACACTTGATTTTGAAAATCGGTACCAGTCGCTGCCAAAGGCAAATCAAATTCGTTGCGCAGACCCGAAAAGTATTCGTCCAACTGGGTGACGGCTTGGCGCAAAATCGGATGCTGATCATCTCTTCGCCCCAATTCACTTGGCTTGGTCGTACAAGTCTCAAACCAAATGCCAAGTAAGCCCTCAGCGTTAGATTGGATAGTGACCGCACCTAGTGGGCTCGGCATCTCGGTATAAACTGTGTTCATGATTGATTCCATAAGTGAAACGTCGCGTAGCTTCCCCAAGGGGCTGCGGTGTGCGTATTGAGTGATGGGTAGCGCTGCATCGCTTTTTTCACCACTAAGTCTTTATCTAAAAAGCAATCGGGTTGGGATTGCCCACGCAGTTGAGCATAACTGACCGTCCAAGGTCCAATGCCTTTCAACGCTAACCATTGTTGCGGATCCGTCTCCGCGTTGTTTTGCATAAACTGAGCGAAACGCACCAACGTCTCTTTACGACTTTGCGGCATCCGCAAAAAAGTCACGTCGGCATTCGCAATCGCATCTGGCGTCGGGAAAAAGCGCTTGTCAGCATCACCACTGAGCGTTTTTACCAATAAGTTAAGCTGGCCTATCGCGGCCTTGACCGACACTTGTTGACCCAAAACTGCTCTAACCCCGGCTTCCCAAGCATTCCACACCCCAGGAATCCGAATGCCTCGGTTCGAAACAAGCCCCGGTGCCACATAATCCAAATGCTGCTCGACAGTACAGATATCGGTGTCGAGATCGAACATACGACGCACTCCAGACACTAAATTTTGCAGCTTCGCAACTTCTTCAATTTCGAATTCAAGCTCAAGGTTTCCTTCACCTTTGCTCGCCTTAAACCACGCTTTGCTGTTATCCAGACAAACGTTGCGTTGGTAACTCTCGCCGCTCACCCGCTCCACGCCCTCAATGGCTCTTAGTCGGTAAAAATCCAGCATGTGTTGCCAATTCAACTCGCCACGATAAGATAACGCAATTCGATTCGTGCTCACGCCATCAAATTCTCTTCGACGAACTTGAGAAGGCGTGAGCTTCAGAAACTTTTGGAATGCATCGTTGAAACGGCGCGTGCTGTTAAAACCAGCGGCGAAGCCAACTTCCGTAACCGACATCGAACTGGAATGCAGCAACTGCTTGGCGAACATTAACTGCTGATATTGCGCGTACTGTTTTGGTGACATGCCGAGATACTGCTCGAACAACATACGCAAGTAACGATCAGAAATCCCAACGCGTTCAGCCAGTTCAGACACCGAGTGGTGATGCAGCTCTCCTCGATCAATCAATGAAATCGCGCGTTGAAATGTTGTTTCTACGCCTTTCCATGCCCACGATCCCGGAGCGCTGTCTGGGCGACAACGCAAACAAGGACGATAACCCGCTTTAAGTGCTTGGGCTTTATCGGTGAAGTACTCTACATTTTCTTCTTTGGGTAGGTTCGCCGGACAAATCGGTCGGCAGAAAATCCCTGTGGTTTTTACCGCGACGTAAAATCGACCATCAAAACGGCTGTCTCGCGACACTCGCGCCTTTTGGCACTGCTCGAAGGTCAACGATGTATGAGGATGGATAAACATGAAGCGATCCTTGCTCGTGCATTCTGTGGAAACAACTCGATATAACTTCATTGTAGAACGCAGAACAAATGAAGATTAGCCATTTTCGGAACTCAATATTGAGATTTATTGGCATTAGCGAATTTGTACACTAAAGTTAAATCCAGAACATCACAACAACGTCGGCTAAAGGGAATTGGCATGGACTTACATACTTGCGTAATTGTACTAAGAAACCAAAAGGTTATTACCAGTAAATCCGTTGATCACTCCATTGGGATCATCGAACGTGACTCAGGTAACGAAATTTCAGAAATTCAAATCAATGCCACAGATGGCGTGAATATTCGGACCTATCACTACAACAATGTCGAGGAGTCGTTAGAAAGTTTGATGAACCTTTGATCTTCTACTTTGGACACACCTTTCTCCCTTGTAATCGTGAAAGCAATGAGCACAGCCCCCTGTGCTCTTTTTTTTTGCGTTTTGATCAACAATATCTTTTCTCTCACATACCAAATCCATCGAAATTTACGACTTAGTTGTCGTTAAAATAGCTAAACTAGCCAATCTTACTCCCAATAAATTACAGATAAGCATCTGAGCAAAAAAGTTAAAATATACTAATTCGAATTTATTGAACGAGAAGGTCAAATAAAGCCAATTAATAACCTCATCAACCACGCCTAAACTGTTCTCAACAGCTCAGGAGCAGACACACTCCCACTGAAACAAACATATCGAGGACAGCATCATGAAAACACTTTTACACAAAATCACGACATCACAATCAGGTTACAGCGCACTGGCATTACGTATCCCTATCGGCATCATCTTTATGGCGCACGGCGCTCAGAAACTGTTTGGTTGGTTTGGCGGCTACGGCTTAGAAGGCACAGGACAATGGATGGCATCAATTGGACTTGGCCCTGGCGTATTGATGGCATTTCTTGCTGGTAGCGCAGAATTTTTCGGCGGCTTGTTTATTCTACTTGGTTTGCTGACACGCCCTGCGGCAGTCGCACTCTCATTCATTATGGTTGTGGCGATTTTCTCAGTGCACTTCGAAAACGGCTTATTTATGGCAAACAACGGCTACGAATTTGGCCTAGCTCTGCTAGCAGCAAGTGTTTCACTGGCCTTTTCTGGCGCAGGTAAAGCGGCGTTAGATAACTTCCTAAACAAAAAATTCTCCTAACCACTAACACTGGAGGCACTGATGATCACCGTAAGACACGCCGAAGACCGAGGTCGAGCAAACTTTGGCTGGCTAGACAGCAAACACACGTTTTCTTTTGGTAGCTACTACGATCCAAAACACATGGGCTTTTCTGAACTGCGAGTCATCAACGATGACCTAGTTCAACCCAACGCAGGCTTTGATACTCATGGTCACCGCGACATGGAGATCATCAGTTATGTGCTAGAAGGTGTCATTGCGCACAAAGACAGTGAAGGCAATGTACAAACGTTACCTGCGGGGGAGTTTCAGCTGATGTCGGCAGGTAAAGGCATTTACCACAGCGAATATAACGCATCAGAAACAGACCTTTTACGCTTTTTGCAAATTTGGATTCAACCTAACACCTTTGGGAATAAACCGGGCTACCAGCAAAAAGATTTTGGACGTAATGCAGGGTTAACCACCATTGCAACCCCAACGGGAGAGAGTGGCACACTGCACATCAAACAAGATGCGTATTTGTATCAATTGATTTTGGAGCCGAATCGCGAACTCGCCTTCGACATCCACTCTGGAAGAAATGTTTACGTTCATCAGGTATCGGGAGAGCTGCATATCGACAACACCCTGCTAACGGGCGGTGATGGCGCTAAAATCGAAGCACAGAGCAAGGTGACATTTCGTAACCTGACCAATCAATCAGTTACTGCGCTAATCTTTGACTTGCCGTAACTATCGGTTCATAGATATCGAACTATCGCTATCCTGTGATAAATCTCGCTTAAAAAGAAAGCCCCCAAGGCAAACGCCAAGGGGGCTTTTCATTTTTCCGTTTTCATTGACGCCAAGCGTTAATGGTTTGCGTCCGATGATGCAGACCCAATCTGTTGCAAGCTGTAAGCCGTGAGAGGATCGATTTCTTTCACAATCTCTTCGACCTGTTTAATTGCTTCTACAGACGTGCTGGCTTTGCGATAGCTTAAGTAGATAGGTCGGTACCAATCTTCCACTCCAGACACCTTGTAGAGCTGCCCATTCGCAATAAATGGCTCTACGAGAGACACCGGCAGATACGCCGCGCCGCCTTTCTCTAAAATGAAGTCCAAAGCAATACGCGCAGTCGATGTGCGCAGGTACGGAGCCGGAATTTTAGGGTGACGTTCAGAGTGCTCAGAAGCGAAGCGTGTTCCCCAATCCACATACACATATTTGTGCTCAAACACCGTATCTAATGAATCTTGCTCGGTAGAAACCAGCACAAGGACAACATCCGCGACTTTTTTACAATTAAGCTCATCAGCTTTGATTTGGTCAAACGCAAATGCCATATCTAACGTGCGCTCTAATAAGCTACGGCTTAGCATTTCACGGCCCATCACCTCGGCCATAAAGCCGTAACCGCCGAAAGAATCCGTCACAATACTCAAACAGTTTTGCAAATACGCATCCCAAATGTTCGGCGTACCGCCCATGGTGAGCTGTAATGCTTTTCCATCTTCAAGTGATAATTCCAGTTTTGCTTGCTGCAATGTGGTGACCATAACTTCGGCATAACTGATTAAGCGTTCCCCTGCTGAGGTCAGCTTTATGTTATTTCGATCACGAATAAACAATTGCGTATCGAAGTAACTTTCCAATTGTTTGATGCGGGCACTGACCGCTGCTTGCGTAATATACAGGTTCTCAGCTGCGCGTCCGAAGTGACGAACCTTTGCCAGCTCTAAAAATGTTCTAAAGACCTTAACATCCATAAACCAACTCCTGGTTAATATCAAACCAGATTAACAATTAATTAAAATCTTGACGACAAAAAAGTTTTGTTTTTCTTTTGTTAGCTTTGCGCCTAATTTTCGCCGTAGTTCACTACATTCATCAATAACGGTTACAGAGGCTGTTGACATGTCTGACACTGAATTCCGTCATGGCAAAAAACGTTTTTACGACAACGTAAAATTCCCACGCGGCTTTGCAAAGTCTGGCGATTTTACTCTTTCGGAAGAGGAAATCCTAACAATTTATGGGGATACTATGCTTGGCTTAGAGTCAGGCGAGTTAACACCTGAGAATAGCGAAGAGAAACACTTCGTCAAGGTGCTAGAAAACCCAGGCAAAGCGAAAACTAAAATCGAGCGCACTTGGTTAAAATACACCCAACTGGCTCGTGGTCGTAAGCGCTTCCATACGCTAAACGGTCGCAACAAACCAGATGCGGCTGACGACTATGCAGAAGAGAGTTTGGCTGAAGACGATTAATAAGAAATAACCAAACGTCAGATGTTCAACAAACGTTCATCATTCGGTGTGAGTGAACGCTTCTGACCCATTTCTTCTCCTAAAGCCCAAGGGCGCGTTCTCCCGAGGGCTTTTTTAATATCTGCGATTTTGGTGCATGGGAAATGTCGACCTATTTCGCCAGCATCGCAATCTTTTTCAAAAACGTTTCTTTTAAGTGCTCCTGCTCGTACTCTAGGTGATACGTGTTGTGGAAACCCACTTTCAGCTCCACACCGTTGCCTCTTAAAAAGACGTTGTAACCATCGTAATCCGAGAACGCCTCCACACCTTCATAGATCTTACCGAACTCCGTAGGCGAACCGTTGTTCATGACGTTTTCGTACGCTTGTAGCACTTTGCTTGGATCCAATTCGTTTTTCATAATGATATCCCTACCTGTTCACACGCTGTAATTATGGTTAAGGAATGATTTACCTGCCATGTACGAGGTTGAGTGAGATCAAAATATTTGAATTTTTTCCGCTACTTACCATCCAATAAATCCAGAACATCGACGCTTGATGTTTACTTTATAACTTAATTCAAGCCATAAATTTTACGCATCTATCAATGAACTCAAGTGACCAAAAAACGCTCACAAGTTAACAATTTAGCGTAAAGCAAACGTAAAACTGGTTGCAAAAGGCAACATTGGTTAAAGAAAAAGCAAATTTTTGACCTAAAACAATAGCAGTTCGCCATTACTTATTTTATAATGCGAATTAATGTTTCAGTACATCTTAAATTCCAATAACTAGGGGCACAAAATGAGACTTATCCCGTTAACTCGAGCAGCACAAGTAGGTAAGTGGGCAGCTGCGCACATCGCTAAGCGTATCAACGATTTCAAACCTACTGCTGAGCGTCCATTCGTTCTGGGTCTACCAACTGGTGGCACTCCTCTAGCAACTTACAAAGCACTGATCGAGCTTTACCAAGCTGGTGAAGTAAGTTTCAAACACGTTGTCACTTTCAACATGGATGAATACATCGGTATCCCTGCGGATCACCCAGAATCATACCGTTCATTCATGTACAACAACTTCTTCAACCACATTGATATTCAAGAAGAAAATATCAACCTGTTGAACGGCAACACTGACAACCACGAAGCAGAATGCAAACGCTACGAAGACAAAATCAAGTCTTACGGCAAAATCAACCTATTCATGGGCGGCGTAGGTAACGACGGTCACATCGCATTCAACGAGCCAGCGTCTTCTCTGTCTTCTCGCACTCGCATCAAGACACTAACTGAAGATACTCGTATCGCGAACTCTCGCTTCTTTGATGGCGACATCAACCAAGTTCCTAAATACGCACTGACTATCGGTGTAGGCACACTACTAGACGCAGAAGAAGTGATGATCCTAGTGACTGGTCACAACAAAGCACTTGCACTAGAAGCGGCTGTTGAAGGTTGTGTAAACCACCTATGGACAGTTTCTGCTCTTCAGCTGCACCCTAAAGCAGTGATCGTATGTGACGAGCCTTCACAACAAGAGCTTAAAGTGAAGACAGTTAAGTACTTCTCTGAGCTAGAAGCGGAAAACATCAAAGGCTTCTAATCCTTCGGGCAATGAGCCAAGATAACCGCTAAAAACACAAAACCCGTGAATCATCACGGGTTTTTTCGTTTCTGGGCATGACAAATACCATCACATCGCAAGCATCTTCATTCATTTGAGAAGAACCTCAGTACGCTTGGATGCCAAATTGGCGCAGACGTTTTGGCAATACTTCATCCAGCTTGTCTAGTTCACTTGGCTCTACTTCGATCAAATTGAAGTTGTGTTGCTGATACACCGCGCGAATGACTTCTCGCTCTTTTTCTGGCGTCTCTCCGCTATCACTTCCCCAAAACTGAAGGTACAGCTTGCCAGCAGGGAGATAAAAATCGCTCATCACTTCTTGTTCTATCGGGAGTTGTCGCTCGTAAGCATGGACAATACCAGCCAAATACAACCAGTTATCAATTAATAACTCCCCTTTTGAACGAACATAGTGCCCATCCAAAGTCCGATGTTTGGCTTCGAATTTTTGACGAAAACTGGAGTAGGATTTGTCGGTGGAGTGCGACTCCGCATCTTGCCCCAAAAACTCCACTACAGATTGCTTCAAGCGCTTGTTGCGCAAAACGACATCGTGCCAAACCACAAAGGTGTTTTGTGATTCTTTATCTGCACGCTGTTGACCACCTGCTCGAATGCCCGCTTCGGTGACTTGCCATCCGTCTTCTGATTTAGTTATCCAGCCTAGCTCACTCAACAATTGGTTGATTCGCTTGGCATTAAGGCGAAGTTTATCGCCAAGTTGTGTGGCACTCAGAGTTTTCCCAGAGGTAGGATTCAGCTCAATATGCAAGTTCGTAGGCCAGACAATAAACTGCCCAAACTTGGGGTGGTCAACATATTCACCGCCGAACTTAGCGCCCTCTTCCGTCAGGATCCATTTGTCCTCTTGGCGAGTGATGTAACCGGCGCGTTTGAGATCTGAAAACAGCAGCTTGGCGTCAATATTGCGCATTTTCGCTAATGCTGATGTCGATATTTTTTCTGACATGTGTGGAGCCTCCTGCTGCAGGGAAAATAACATCCTGTGAATGATATTAACGCATTGATTTCATTGCTTGAAGCAAGAATGAGAAAGATTCATACCAAGAAACAAAAAAGCCAGTCTTTTACGACTGGCTTTGGCTTTAAATGATCTTAAAATTGGCGTGGTTACGCCTTTCGCCGATTATTTGATAAAGGCGATGCAGCCTTGCAAAATCACTAAGTTAACGATGTCGATGAAAAATGCACCGACAATCGGCACCACCATAAACGCCTGTGGTGACGGGCCGAAACGGTTCACGATAGACCCCATGTTCATCACGGCTGTTGGTGTCGCCCCCAAACCAAAACCGCAGTGTCCACTAGAAATTACCGCCGCGTCGTAGTTGCTACCCATGACGCGGAATGTCACGTAGTAAGCGAACACCGCGAGAATTACCGACTGCACGGCAAGGATGATCAAGAACGGAATGGCTAGATCAAAAATGTTCCACAGTTTTAGGCTCATTAGCGCCATTGCTAGGAACAGCGACAATGAAACCGTACCGAGAATATCCACGGTTTCTAAGTCGACTTTGCGAACTTTCGTCACTTCCATGATGTTGGTGATCACCACACCAATAAACAACGCGTAGACAAAGTCTGGAATCATCAACCATTTGATGCCAAAGCTGCTCACCCAGTTTTCTAGATAACCCGCCCCTGTCACACACAACAAAATAATCGACAAGCTTTCGACCACTTTCTTTGCAGTAACTCGGTCTTCTTCGTGCTCGTTATAAGTCACGAGTTCAGGAAAACGTTGGTGACTTTGATTTGTACGGCCGTATTCCGATTCTAGGTTGTTTTTGTCTATCAAACGCTGTGCCACTGGGCTGCCGATGATGCCGCCAATCACCAAGCCAAACGTCGCAGATGCCATCGCAACCTCAAGTACGTTATGTAGCCCGTACATATCTTGGAAAGTCTGCGACCAAGCTGCGCCTGTTCCGTGACCACCAGAAAGCGTAATGGAACCCGCAATTAACCCCATTAGCGGATCTAAGCCCAATGCGGTCGCCAAAGACACACCAACGGCGTTTTGAATAAGAATGTACGCTGATGCCACCGCGAGAAAGATAAACACCTTCGCACCACCTTTGATCAGTTGGGTGTAGTTTGCCGCTAATCCAACGGTGGCAAAAAACATCAACATAAAGGTATTTTGCAGTGGTAAATCGAAGGATAAATCAACGCCATTAAAGTGCATTGCGGTAATCACACAGGCGATGACTAACCCACCAACAATCGGTTCTGGGATATTAAATTTTTTTAAAATTGGAAGTTTGGTGTTGATAAATTGCCCTAGGAACAACACACAAATAGCGACGAGAAACGACTCCTGTGGGCCGATTGAAATAACATAATTCATAAAACCTCTTTTTTCCTTTTTCTCATCTGCTGAGTAATGCTTCAACGAGAGATAGGTAACGAATCCAATCAGGTTGCCTATTGAGTCCTTATTTTTCTAGGGTGAATTCCACTCCAATTCTCACTAGATAAGAATGTTTTAATTTTAATATTCAATAAATTCTCACTCAGTGATAAACACAAGTTTTGTCGTAAGTTTCTCACGCTCTGAAGTACCTCTAATTGCGGATTCTCAACTTATGAGAAGTGGTTGTTTTTATATCAATTTGAAATAGAAAAAACGCATCCGATTGCGTGCAAATATTCGGTGCAACGTGTCGAAAACGGACGCCATAAACACGCTGTTGTGTGAGAGCAAAAAGATTAATTCTTTCTATTTCTCAAACTCAGTGTTATACATATATATAACACCAATTCAGCCATAGGATGTTTATCATGACGCATTGGCATGATCGCCAACCGATTTTTCGCCAGTTGGCTGATCAAATCACCCAACAAATATTGCAGGGCGTCTGGAAAGAAGGCGAGGCTTTACCCTCCGTCCGCAGCATCTCTGCCGATATGAAAATTAACCACCTTACCGTCATGAAAGGCTATCAGTTACTTGTTGATGAAGGACTGGTGGAGAAAAAACGTGGTCAAGGCATGTTTGTCGCACAAGGGGCAATTCAACAATTGCGCTCTGCGGAAAAGGCTCGCTTTCTTGAACAGCAAATTCCTCAAATAGCCGATACATTACAACGTCTGGACATGTCAGTTGATGAACTTGTCCAGCAACTTAACCCCCATATGAAAGGTGACCAATGAGCGCATTAGTCAGTGTAAAAAACGTCTCCAAGCAGTACCGTCAACAAGGAGAGGCGCTTCATGATGTGAGTTTTGACTTACATGCTGGTCAAGTGCTTGGTTTGCTCGGCCACAATGGCGCGGGTAAATCGACGCTTATTAACGCCCTACTCGGCGCCCACGACTACGAAGGGACTATTCGCATCAATGGCTTCGAGCCCATGATGCAGCGCGACAAGATCATGCAGAATTTGTCGTACATCTCGGATGTAAATGTTTTGCCAGATTGGATGACGGTCTCTCAGCTTCTGAGTTATACCGAAGGGGTTCACCCGGGTTTCAATCGCAGCAAAGCAGATGCGCTGCTCCGTCAAACCGACATCAAACCTCGTGCGAAAATCAGAGCCCTTTCGAAAGGGATGAAAGTGCAATTGCACCTTGCCATTGTTATCGCAACCAATACACAAATCCTGATTTTGGATGAACCAACTCTTGGTTTGGATTTGGTTTACCGCGACACCTTCTACCGTCATTTACTGGAATGGTTTCACGATGGTGAACGCGTTCTGATCATCACCAGCCATGAAGTTTCCGAGATCGAACATCTGTTAACCGATGTGTTGATTCTTAAACACGGTCGCCCGGTGCTGCAAACCTCAATGGACAGCATCAGTGAAGACTACTTTATTCTCGATGCCAATGACGAACACCGTGCGCAAATTGAAGCGATGCACCCACTCTCTTCACAAAAAGGATTGGGCACAACGAAATGGCTATTGTCTTCACAATACGCTGATCAAGTGGCGGGGCTTGGCGATGTGCATGGTGTGAAACTGGCGGATCTATTTTTAGCGTTACAAAAGGAGGCAGCATAATGCGCTCTGTCGTCGCAATGTTGCGTAAAGAGTGGTTAGAAAACCCACTAGTATTGCGCTTACCTTTGTTTATGTTGGCGTGTGGAGCGTTGCTTTTTATTAGTTTGATGAGTAACACCACATTGCAACACAACATGTTTTTCGAAATGAGCCTCGGTGGCGATGTGAGTGATATTCACAAAGAACTTGGGGATGACGTCAACATGCTGATCACAGGTGGCGCTGGTTTGCTGTCTATGTTGCTTGCCATTCAGTACTTCCCTAGAACGCTGCGTAAAGAGCGTGCCGAAGGCAGCATTATGTTTTGGCGCAGTATGCCAGTTAGCGATCTAAAAACGCACCTCGTGAAACTGACGTTTGGTTTGTTGGTGATCCCGCTGGTGTGTTCTGGCCTCGTTTTGGCGGCTGATTTTATGCTGTGGTTACTTAATATTTCGACCGACCAACAACTTGCTTTGCTCTATCGTCAAACTTCGCTTGGCTACGTGCTGCTGCACTGGGTGGAGTTCTTAGCAAGAATGGCACTCGCAGGCGTGTTGATGCTGCCACTAGCACTTTGCGCGATGGCAATTTCTCAAAAGGTAAACTCGCCGTTGGTGATTCTCTTCATCGCGATTTATGCGCTACGTTGGATGCCAATTGCGATGTTTGGTTACTACGGGTTGGATCAGTTCTTCTCGGCCGTGCTCTATTTGCCTCTGCATGCGATCATCGCCTCTAACCCATTCAGTGCGATTCCTGAAGCGGGTTGGGCCAACGTCGGCATCTACGCCTTTATTGGGATACTGGCGTGGACGGCAAGTTTGAAGTTCAGCCGTACCATTCAATAAACAACGACTCGAACAAAAATCGAGACATAAAAAAACGGTCACAACCTGCGTTGTGACCGTTTTTATTTTAACCCTTAGGGGCTCATCTATCCCATCGTCTAGCCAAGGAAAGAAATGTAACCTTGCAAGATGATTAAGTTGACGATGTCGATAAAGAACGCGCCAACAATTGGTACCACCATAAATGCCTGAGGCGAAGGACCAAAACGGTTAACGATAGAACCCATGTTCATCACCGCTGTTGGCGTCGCACCCAAACCAAAACCACAGTGACCACCCGAGATAACCGCCGCATCGTAGTTGCTGCCCATTACCTTAAAGGTCACGTAATAGGTGAAGATGGCCAAAATCACCGACTGAATCGCCAGAATCACTAAGAATGGGATCGCCAAATCAAAGATGTTCCACAGCTTCAAGCTCATGAGAGCCATCGCCAAGAACAGAGACAGCGACACCGTACCGAGCATATCGACGGTTTCAGCGTCCAGTTTACGAATCTTAGTCACCTCTAAGAAGTTCGTAATAATCACACCAATGAACAGCGCGTAAACGAAATCAGGAATCATCAACCAAGAAATTTCGTAGGTACTCACCCACTGTTCAACGTACTTCGCACCCGTCACACAAATCAGTAAGAAGAAGAGTTTTTCCACGACCTTTTTCGCCGTTACTTTGTCTTCTTCGTACTCGTTGTACGTCACCAGCTCTGGGAACTTCTCGTGGGTTTTGGCATCTCTACCACCACGACCGTACTCAGATTCGATACCATGTTTTTCCACTAGGCGTTGAGCCACTGGGCTACCAATGATACCGCCGATGATCAAACCAAAAGTGGCCGATGCCATCGCGATTTCCAGAACGTTATTTAATCCGTACACGTCTTGGAAAGTTTGTGACCACGCCGCCCCCGTGCCGTGACCACCAGACAGAGTAATCGAACCCGCGATTAACCCCATTAATGGGTCTAAACCCAATGCCGCCGCAAGTGACACGCCGACACCGTTTTGAATGATGATATAGAAAGACGCGACCGCTAAGAAGATAAAAACCTTCGCGCCTCCTTTCATCAACTGAGTGTAGTTTGCCGCTAAACCAACCGTGGCAAAGAACATCAGCATAAAGGTGTTTTGTAACGGTAAATCAAACTCTAAGTCGACACCGTTAAAATGAAGAGCAGTAATGATGCAGGCTACGATAAGGCCACCTACAATCGGCTCAGGTATATTGAACTTCTTTAAAATCGGTAACTTAGCATTAATAAAATGCCCCAAGAAAAGCACACTGATCGCAACCAAGAAGGATTCCAGTGCACCTACAGATATTAAATGATTCATATCGCCTCTTATTATTGTTCTCTTCATCCTCCGTAATGATTGAGTGTTAGTTTAACCTTCATTCAATAGCAAATTTTCTCGCTTTATTTCCGAAAATACTCATTAGATGGTGTCATGCGCCTTAGGCTAGTTTAAGGGCGCTTGTTAAGCATTGTGCCAATGGTTTGCTGTTTGCCGCCCTTAAATGTGAAAGGAGCCTTTACAGCTCCTTCAAATGCCCTTTGCCTCAACCAAAAACGCGTGGTCAATGCGCCGGGTATAATGTTGTGAGTAATTTCTAGTGACACTTTCTGAACCGCGCAATGGGCTCCCTTACTTAAACAGAATGCGTCGATTACTATCGAACAAAGTTCCTTCCCGCTGTAACCGTCAAAACGCCGAGATCGCGTTCAAACAATTGAGTTTGCTTGTTCCTATCGTAGTTTTTCAACTCTGACTCATGGTGATTTAAACGAATCGATGCCAAGGAAACGCACAAGCTGCAACAATAGTTTTCGTCACAACGGAGCGAGATTATAACATATCGCTGATAATTTTCCTCATTTCAGTGACATTCGCCATCTTTATAGTTACTTTCCGCAATGATTAACTGCTCAATATCATTTCCACAGATAAAAGAGCGAAGCGCGTTAAACTTAGCCTCATCCCAAGAATACATCTTAAGAGCCAATAACTTATCTATCGTCTCTGAGTCAAAACGAGTTTTGATCGGCTTAGCAGGAGCGCCCGCTACCACGGTGTACGGCGGCACGTTTTTCGTCACGACACTGTTTGCGGCAATCACCGCGCCCTCTCCAATCGTAACGCCTGGCATGATCATCGCGCGCATTCCAATCCAAACAGCATCTCCGATAATCGTGTCGCCCCTGCTTTGATAGGAACGTTCGACATCATCAAGAAACGGATACAAGCAGAACCAATCGGTTCGATGATTGTGGTTACCACCCATTAAAATCACCGCTTCGGCGGCGATACAAACGTAGTCACCAATATAGAGTTGGTCGACTTCCCAACTGGGTTGCCACTGCTTGCTGATTTCATCCCCCAGCAGATAACGAACGACAGATTGCTCAAAACCATTATCCCAGCAATCGCTGTAATAACTGTGAGTACCTTTAATATGGATGTTGGCGTTTTGCACCACTTGGTGCAGATACTGAACTTTAGACCAATGTTTAGTCATGGCATTTGCCTCTTCAATAGAGAGTAAAATTTTGCCACGGAACGATTTCTCGTGGCGCTGTTGCTGCGTTATCAGTCAACAACGCCTATTGGATTCGGGGTTGTAACAACAGTGGATTAGGCATAGTGATCTCCTTTAGGCGAACTATAAAACGAATTGGCGCAGAGTGACAAACGCCAATCCCGATTATTCATTCGCCAAAAACATGTATAATTTTCATGCAAGCCATTCAAATAACAAGAGCTCAACATGAAAATTCAATCGCTTCTCCCTGTGCTATTACTCTGCGCCGCTTCTGCCAACGCAGCGGACAATATTCGTATCGAGTACATGCCCGCAGAAACAACCCATGACAAACTTGCCGAGCAATCCATTCAAAGCAGCGATGTGAACCCGATTTTTGTTCGACTTTCTCAAGCCTACTTCCCTTTTCGTAAACCGCTCACCCTGATTTATGGCGGCGAAGATGGCCCTATGTACGATCCCGACACGCACACCATCCATATTCCTTATACGTTTTACTTGGAGTCGCTCAATTACTTCTCCAACAACCAATATGAAGATCGCTACGGAAAATCGCCAAAGACTGGTGCATTAGATACCTTATTACACACTTTGCTGCATGAAGCTGGGCATGCGTACATCGAGGATCAAAGCATCCCTGTGTTGGGGAAAGAAGAAGATGCCGTTGACAATTTCGCCACTATTTTACTGATCGACTATTTAGACGATGGCGCCGATATGGCCATCAGTGCCGCCGACATGTTTGCGTTTGAGTCCGATGACAGACCCGACTATTACGATTTCGGCGAGTACATTGACGAACACAGTTTTGACCTGCAGCGTTACTTCTCCACTTTGTGCTTGGTGTATGGCAGCGATCCTGAACAGTACAAATCGTTACTCGACGAAGTTGAAAAAGACTACCTTCGAGATCGCAAAGACTTCTGCCAATACAATTACGAAAACATTCGCACTAACTGGCAGCACTACCTGCAGCACAATGAACCCAAAGAAGCATCGCCACGTAAAAACAGCGAGAAACCATCAAGCAGCCCCAATGAAATGACGAATTGATATGACTAAACTGACTATTTTCTACGACGGCACTTGCCCACTGTGCGCCAAAGAGATGAAGGCATTACGCCAACACGATCATAAGCAAGAGATAAACACCGTTGATATTTACAGCGACGCTTTTTCGGCCTACCCGCAAATCGACCCTGATCGTGCCAACACCATTCTGCATGCCTTGGACAACCAAGGGAATTTACTCCTCGGGCTGGATGTGACCTACCGAGCTTGGCAGCTTGTTGGACGAGGTTGGTTGTATGCACCACTGCGCTGGCAACTCATCAGACCTGTTGCGGACTGGCTTTATCTGCGCTTCGCCCAAAATAGGTATCGCATCTCATATTGGTTAACGGGTACTTCTCGTTGTAATTCTGGCCGCTGCTCTCGGTAATTGTGATCACGCTTGAAAATGTTAATACGCTCGCGATAAATCGTGCATTTCCAGTACTTCTCTCCTACTAAGTCGGTTAATCTGCAATCACTACAAAAATAAATAGCTATATATTTATCCGGCAAATCGATTGAATTTTGCCTTTTCGTAACGCTGCGCCGAGAAGTAAGGAAGTCTCTATGAATCTAACCATAAGAAAGCGACTGTATATTCTTTCCATCATTCCAGTACTCACCATTGCACTAGGTATGATGTGGTTCACCTACCTGCAAACTAACGCTTATAACCAACAGCAAATTGATCAGACCCACACCACCATGATGGCGATGAAAAAAGCCGAGCTGAAAAACTATGTTCAGATGGCTCGCTCGGCGATTGAACCGCTACTCAAGAAAAATGCGACATTAGAAGAAGCTCTTCCCGTTTTACGAGAGCTGGAATTTGGTGAGACGGGCTACATCTTCGGTTACAACTCCAAAGGCGTCCGTGTTGTGGTCGGCAAGAACGACAAAGGCATCGGTGAAAACTTCTATAACCTGCAAGACAAGAAAGGTAATTACCTGATTCAAGATTTGCTGAAAAACGCCAAAACGGGTGAATTCACTACCTATTACTTCCCGAAACTAGGACAAACAGAGGCGCTACCGAAATTGAGCTACTCAATGTTCATTCCTGAGTGGGATTTAATGATCGGTACCGGCTTTTACACCGATGATATTGATGCCGTCATTGCAGAAATGGAAGCCTCAGCCCATGACGCGCTCAACACAACTCTAGTGGCCATCGCGCTGTTCTGTGTTTCTATCGCTGCCGTAGTTGCTATCTTCGCCGTGTTTGTGAATCGTAGCATCATGCGACCAATCGAACAGTTTGATGCCTCGATCCAATCCTTCGCGCAAGGCGATGCCGACCTTACGGCACGCATGCACGAGTCCAACGTACCTGAGTTCAAACAGTTAGCGCACAACTTCAATATCTTTGTTGAAAGCCTGCAGGGCATCATTAAGAGCGTGACTCAAGTTGGTGAAGAAGTCGTCGCAGAAACCAACAACATGTCGCAACGCGCCTCTCAAGTCGACGAACTCGCTGGCGGTCAACGTGAAGAAACCGAGCAAGTTGCCGCAGCGATGACGGAAATGACAGCCACCGCGCATGAGATTTCGAACAACGCTAACCAAGCAGCAGAATCAGCACGACACGCCGATGAAAACGCTCAACAAGCGAAACACATCGTCGATTCCGCTGCGAATTCTGTCGAAGAGCTGGCAAGCGAAGTTTCAGAGGCGAGCACTGTGATTGCCCGTTTAGAGAGCGACGTTCAAAACATCTCATCATCTTTAGAAGTGATTCAAGATATTGCCGAGCAAACTAATTTGCTTGCGCTAAACGCCGCGATTGAAGCTGCGCGAGCTGGCGATCAAGGGCGTGGATTCGCGGTAGTAGCAGATGAAGTCCGCAAGCTTGCAAGCCGCACTCAAGACAGTACGGGCGATATCCATAAAATGATTGAGCAACTAAAATCTGGCTCAGATGCCGCTGTACGTGCGATGGAATCAAGCCAAGCGCGCGGTGAAGCAACGGTAGAAGAGGCGCGCGCCGCCTCGGTTGCGTTGCAAGACATTCAAGCAGCGATTGCCAACATTATGGACATGAATACGCTGATCGCCACAGCAACCGAAGAACAGAGCCAAGTGGGACAAGAAATCTCTCAACGTGTTGAGGTCATTTCGCAGCAAAGTAGTCAATCGGCAAGCCTTGCCAACCAAAACCGCTCGGGAAGCCAAAACCTCAATCACAAAGCCAACGAGCTCTACGACTTGGTTGGTCGTTTCACGGTTTAATCCAACAGGCTAACCGACAAATAAAAACAGCGACGCCATGACGTCGCTGTTTTTGTTACGGCCTAGAAACGACTTCGCTATAATGCCGCCAACTTAGCACCCACAAGGGCAAATCGACATGATTATTATGACCACCAATTTCGGTGACATCGAAATTGAACTGAACTTGGAACGAGCGCCAGTAAGCTCAAAAAACTTCAAAAAATATTGTGAAGAGGGCTTCTACAACGGCACGATTTTCCACCGTGTTATCGACGGTTTTATGATTCAAGGTGGCGGTCACACTGAGGACATGACAGAAAAACCAACCCGCGCACCAATCGCAAACGAAGCGAACCGTGGCCTAAAAAATACCGTCGGCACAATTGCGATGGCACGTACCGACGCGCCGCACTCAGCAACTGCGCAGTTCTTCATTAACTTGGAAGACAATGATTTCTTAGATCACACCGCCACCACCAACTTGGGTTGGGGCTACGCGGTATTTGGAAAAGTGACAGCGGGCATGGATGTGGTTAATCGCATCGCGAAAGTGAAAACGACATCAAAGCAGGGTCACGATGATGTGCCATGCGAACCTATCATTATTGAAAAAGTGACGATCAGCGAATAGTCGCCTCTGTCCGCTCCAAGATAAGAAAAAGCGCCTAACCTCTTCTGAATTAGGCGCTTTTTTTGTGTTGATGATTAGTAGGAATTCTTGGATTAGATAGAATTATTGATAGAAAATCTCGGCTTTGGCACCGACCAAATCGAGTTCAGAACCATGAAAATTAGCTAGGTATTCCGCGACTAGGTTATACCCCACCCAATACCCCATGTACTTCGGCCAACGGCTTTCATCGCTTCCCAAAAAGTAAGCATCAAAGTTGTAATCCAAGCTCGTTAACTTATCTTTCATCTCTGTGTAAAACGGCCGCCAGTCGCGGTCTTTTATCAACTCAAACAAACTCGGAATGATGCCGCCGTTGACCTGACGTTCAAAATGGCAAGCCAAGCCTTCCATGATCAACACCTCTCCCAGAGTGAGCCCATTTTCTCCCGATCGCATCCGAAACAGATGATGCAATTCATGCGCGAGCACTGCAGCCAGTTCGTTTTCAATGACGGTTTTAATATCCGTGCGCTGAGTGTCTAGCAAGACTTCGACTCGATAGGGACTTAAGCAGTAACCACCAATGCCACTTTGCGGCGCGTCACCGTGACCAAATGGACTGATGGTGACATCAATATTGGTCAGCTCAAAATGATCAGCGAGTTGCAGACTCAGGCTATTCAGCTGTTCATACAAATAATCAGCAACAGGAGACAACGCTCCCGTCGCATTCAATAAAGTCACACGATAACTCATTTATCTTCCTTGATAATTTAGATGATGTGGGGCGAGTTTACAGTGTAAAGAGTGAGCAGCAACGGATTAGGGAAAAGTTACATGCCTTTAAACAAACTTTGAGAAGCGCGGCTCACTGGCAGCTTATTTTCACCAACATAAACAAACATTCTTCCTGCAAAGTCTTTGTTTACTTTACTGATTTTAGACACTTGCACCACGCTTGAGCGATGCACTTGCCAAAACTGCTCTGGGTTTAGCTGCCCAATCAACTCTTTGAGCGATGTGCGGATCAAATATTCTTGCACTTCCCCCTGCCCTTGCTGCGCATACACCGAAACGTATTTTTCTTCCGCTTTGAAATACAGCACATCAGACGTCGCGATGAGATGAATATCGTCACCTTGCGTGGCTTTAATCCACTGTAAGTATTGCGGTGTTTGAGGCGCAGACAACTGTTGCAGTTGTTCCAACAAACTATTCATCTGAACATGGCTGTTGTCGCTTCCTCGTTGGTTGAGTCGAGCTTTGACTCGTTCACAGGTCGTTTGCAAACGAGCATCGGAAATGGGTTTGAGCAGGTAATCTGCCGCGTTTTGCTCAAACGCTTTAATGGCATAGTCATCATAAGCAGTAACAAACACGATCAAAGGCGGGTTGGCCAAACGATTGAGTTTTTGCGCCAAACTCATGCCATCTAACACGGGCATACGAATATCGAGAAAGGCAATATCAGGTTGACTTTGCTCAATGGCGAGCAAGGCTTGTTCGCCATCAGCTACCTTGGCAACGATGTCCAACTCCGGCCACACTTCCGCGAGGCTTTTATCGAGATGATGCCGCAATAACGGCTCATCATCGGCGATAATGGCAGTAAACCCTGTATTCATTTCACTGTTCCTTACTTATCATTGGCCAACTCAAACGCACACTCACACCGCCTTCGGAAGATTCACTGATCGACACCTGACCTTTGCCAGCAAATAAGGCATCCACACGCTGTTTAAGGTTACTCAATCCAATCCCCGAACCAGAGTGATTGCTGACGTGACTCAACCCCACGCCAGTGTCTTTCACTTCAATTTGCAACAGTTGTTTCTCTTGCTTTATCAGCAATTGGACTTCACCACCTTCACGTTTTGGCTCGATGCCGTGAATAATGGCGTTCTCTACCAAAGGTTGCAGCATCATCGGAGGCAACTCTGTATTTCCTAACCCTTCTTGCACCTCGATTGTGTAACTTAAGCGCTCGCCTAAACGAATTTTTTGAATACCCAGATAAGCGTCAATCAAGGCGATTTCATTCTCAACCGTGGTGTGATCCTCACGCGAGTTTTTTAGCGTTGCACGCAATAACGCCGTGAGTTGATCCAACATTTGTTTGGCTTTATCGACGTCTTGCGACATCAACGCGCTGATATTGGCAAGCGTATTAAACAGAAAATGTGGCTCAATTTGGCTTTGCATCTGCTTGAGCTGGCTGAGTAAAAGGGCTCGTTCTTGTTCGGCATTTTCACGTTTGATGCTCTCTAGCTCACGCTGTGCAATGGCTTCTTTTTCGCGTGAATGAAAATAAAAATAACACATACCGCTAAACAGCAGGCCCATCAGCAAGACAGGCAACATGCCCGAAATACCGAAGTATTCACCGAGCCAAAACTGCGCATTAATTACACCAAACAACAAACACGCGGTCAGTGATAGCGCAATTTCTAGCATGCGTGGGATGGTCGGAAACAACTTGTCGATCAACCACGAGAAGAACAGTGCAGAGTAGCCAAAACCAAAGCTCACCAGCACATGCACGTAGTACGGACCGCCCCAAACTGAGAGCGTCATTCCCGAGATAAACAAACAAAACAACGTGGTGACAACCACACTGCGCTGCCATCCACTTGCTACCATTGACTTAGCTGAACACATTTAAAATTTCCCTTTGATGTTAAATACAATCATATGCTTATCGTTGATTTGTGCGTAAGCAGAATGGTCGTCTCCGGTTAAAAAGCGTGCGGCAACTTCCACTTCTACACTTTGATCGCCAGTGTCAATCCATTGGTAATTCAGCCATTGCGTCACAATCACACCGCCATCTTGCGGCGAGTACATGACGTCCAATGTTGGAGTGATATCGCTAAGCCACTCCAAATCCGCTCTTCCGCGCCACGCTGTCCACGCTTCGAGATCCCAGCGCCAATGCAACATGAGATTGTGCTGAACAATATTGGCGTGTTGAAACCCTTGGGCGTAGCTAGTAGCAAGTAGAGTCGTATCCGACGATTGGGAGAACCATTCACCACGTGCGAATGCTTGCTCCCATTGGCTTTTCGACCATGCTCGGCTGTCATACCAATATTCGGCGATCACATTGTGTCCGGCTTGGTTCGCCCAGTTCAATCCCACCAACGCTTGGAAAGCGCTGCCTTGTTCTTCCACCGTCACAGGTTGATAACGATCGCTCGGCTGCCCTTCATTTTTAAACTGATAGCCAACGCTCTGCTTTTGCCACAGCAACGAGCTGTGCATGGCTATAGATTCATCCAACACGGCAATGGCACTCGCACCCAACAAACCCCGACGCACATCATCGTAATAGCCTATGAGTTGGTACTCCGTATCACCCACCAACGCATAACGGCGAATCCCAAACCCACGCTGCTCCGCGGCTTGATCAAGCGCGCTTTGCTCCTGTTGCCCCCAACTCGAGTCCGTTGCAATCGCCGTCCATACACCTGACATGTCGTAATACGAAAGTGAAAATACACCCGCTCCCTCCTCTGCCACCAAGCCGACCGGATTTTGTCGATATGGTTTGAACAAATCTAAAGGTCGATAGCCATAACCTACGCCCCAATCAACGCGCAACTTGCCCGCGCTAACATCCAAAGTGGTATCACCAACTTGCCATTCGCCCTGCCACGCCAGTTCTCGGATAAGAAGTTGATTATCCGCCTCGCCCCACCATTCATGCTCACCTTGCTGATTGAGATACAAACCTTGGCTGTACAAGGTGAATAAGCCACTGATGTTTTGATAGTTCACTTGCACATCAAGTAAAGCGTTGAGCGAGTCACGCGCGCTTCCTTGCGCCTCCATAAACGCGCTATCTCGCTGCTTGGCGGTTTCGTAACTTACCGCCCAATCCCATTCAAAACTCAGCTCATCATTGGCCGCAACAGGTGCAACCATCCATAATGAAGCGGCAATGAAGCTAATCGCAGCGCTGTTTACATTGATGGTGGCGTTAAAGAATCGCACTTTCATAAAACATCCTTGATGGCGTTAATAACCTTAAATTACAGCTCCGATGTATTGGCTTTCGGCAAATAACTCGGGTTGTAGAATTTGTTATCCAACTGCCACGGGACGATTTCTTGATACTCAATCACCGTCTTTTTGCTCGGTTGAATGCTGTCGAGCAGGGTCATCTCACTGACGTAATCTTCGCCGCGGTTGGTCGCTCGTCCGTATTGCGCTTGCTTGGCAAGCTTGCCCGAACGCAAATAAAGATCCGCTTTGATCGGGAACGCATCTTGCTCAGACAACCACAAATCGATCTTCTGATAACTCGCCCCCTTGGTCTTGGCCGTTAGGGCAAGGCGATAAACCGCGATGCTCTGTCCATTTATCGTGAGGGTTTCCGTCGCTTTCCACTCGCCTTGGTAATCCTGGCTCCACGTCAACGTTGAAATATCACCAATTGAGGCTTCACCAAGCAGCTTTTGCATTGGCGTAATACGAATTGGGCGGCGGCTCTTTGGCATTTGCAGCCAGTAGTTATCGCCCATCATCAGCATCTTCTGCCCCGCTTCGACCGCCGATTTGAACACCACCAGCGATTCACGGTTTGGCCGCGTGTACACATGGTAGAGACGCGTTTTGTCCAACTCTTGGTCTTGATACAAACGCACCAGAGACACCACTTTAGAAGAATCATCTTGCAAGCGGTAGCTGTCGGCTTTCTCAATCAACTGCGCGACTTGTTGTGCATCCAGCGCTTGTTCAGCAGCACTCGCAACGCTGCTGACAGTCAATAGTGTGATGGTTAGTAATGGTTTGGAATTAAACATAGATCAGTGCCTCCGTAATTGGCTTGTTCACGCCTTTACGCGCCGAGAAAAACGCCGCGACCAAACAAATCAGCAATACTGATAACCCTGCAGCAGCCACCAGCTCCCAAGAAAAGTAAATCGTCAATGGATAGCCTTCTGTGCGTCCTGGCGGTGGCGGCATTTGTACGTCCACCACCATCAAAAAAATGGTCACCAGCGCGGTAAACAAGGCGCCGATTAAACTGCCAATCACCGCGAGTAAACCCGCTTCGCGTAAAAATCCGGCGATGATTTCTCGGGGATAACTGCCCAATGCGGACAAGGTGCCGATTTCACGAGTACGCTCGGTCACAGACATAGTCATGGTGTTGAACAACGCGACAAACACGACCAGAGCCATTACGGCGCCCATAATGCCGAAAATACGGTCGTACAAATCTTTCACTTTGAGATAGAAGAACGCACGCTCTTGCCAAGGCGTAATTTCAACCTCTTGATCGCCAAAGCTCGGTTTTTGTTTGTTTAGAATCATCGCGACTTGCTGTTCAACCTTGTTGGTTAAGCTGGTGTCGAACAGAAATACTGACAGCGCACTGACTTTGTCCGACCCCAGCAGAGACTGAGCACTGTTGATGTGTACGTAAAGTTGGCGTTTATCCAGCTCAGGAACGCCAGTTGAGTAGATACCGCGAACTTTAAAGTCGTAAGCGTTCAAAGCGCCATCTGTCGTAGTAGCAAGTAAGGTAATCCAATCACCCACGTTGACGCTCAGATTATTGGCGAGATCCACCCCAAGCATCACTTCTGGCTCAGAAGCGTCGTAGCGAGAGGCATGAATGTTGGAAAGCGTCTGCCCATCACGCACGTCCAAAAACGGCCCTTTGATATCGAACTCGCGTTCGTTAACGCCGATACCAATAAAAATCGAGGACTTGCTGCCGTTAGAGATCAAACCGCTGAAATCCACTCGAGGCTGTACGCCTCGCACCTCACTCAAACCAATCAACTGTTTGGTGATCTCATCGGCATGGCTCAAACCATTGCTCAATGGCATCTCTTCTTCTTTAGCGAAATAACCCGGCGTGGTTAATGTCAGATGCCCCGTGTCTCGCGCTGTGGATTCTTTCAAGCTGTCGTAGGTATAAAGGCCGAAACCACCTGCGCTGGTCAGCGCAAAAACGGCAATGGCGATGATCAGCATCGACAACAAACTGCGTCGGCGATTACGTTGTAGATTCAGCCAAGCAAGGCGAACCGAAACGGGAATTAGCTTGCCCATGAGACCTCCTCCACACTGGCGTGCGTTTGGATGATTTTGCCGTCCACCAGCTCGATGGTGCGATCGCAGCGTGATGCCATGCGAGGGTCGTGAGTGGCGACAATGAAGGTGGTACCAAACTCGTGCCCGAGCCCTTTCATGATATCGATGACTTTGTTTGCGGTTTGGCTATCGAGGCTTGCTGTTGGCTCGTCGGCAATTACTAATGCAGGTTTGTGAACCAAAGCGCGAGCAATCGCTACCCGTTGCTGCTGACCACCAGACAAGTTATCGGGCATGTGATGGATAAATTCGCCCAGCCCCACATGTTCCAGCATTTGTGAGGCAAGTTCGGTTTGTTCAGTTTTTGAAAAACCGTTGAGATGCAACGGATAAGCGACGTTCTCCAAAGCCGTCATCACTGGCACCAAGTTGAATTTTTGGAATATAAAACCCAGCTTTTCACGGCGCATTTTCGCAGCCTGCATTTGTCCGCTCGGGTAAGGTTGGCCAGCAAACGTTACCTGACCTTGATATTGAGAATCCAACATGCCAAGCACATTGAGTAAGGTACTTTTTCCTGAGCCGGAAGGCCCACACAGCGCCACCATTTCACCGGCAAACACCTCACCAGAGACATCTTGCAACGCGCGTACGGTTTGGCTGCCGAGGGTGTAATCGCGACTAAGTTGACTGAAAACGATCATGACGCCTCCTTAATGTTTAGCCAGTAACGCTTTGGCAGTTTGCGTTTCTAAGTGAGTGCTATCGAAACTTTCCATTTTCGCCAACCATTTCTGCGCTTGCTCCATGTCCTCAGCACGCAGCGCTGCTTCAATGGCGTAAAGGTAAACCCAAGCCGTTGCCGCGAACGGTTGTTGATTGAAGCTCGGTTCATCAAGCAGAGTCAGGTACAGCTCGTACCCACGCTCAAAGTGATTAAACATATCCGGAAGCGAAGTGTAAGTGGTGGCCGCCATCGCAGTAGCCAATTGATATTCTGGTAGCCCTTGTAAACGCTGCTGCTCTTGAATCGGCATAGGTTGATTTGCCATTAAATCCAAACCTTTCTGAATGGTGGCAAGCCCGCGCTCAGTGAACTTCATCTTGTTCCATGGCATAAACACATCGCGCCCTTGCAAGGTTTCACTGCTGCCAAGGTAAACCAATGTCACAGGCGTAGCGCCTTGCTTTTGAACTAATTGTGAAAGCTCGTCATGTACAGTATCCACCAAACCCGTGTCGCCCTGTGCGGCTTGGTTAAAGCGAGTTAGTAACTGCTCAGTAGGGTTTGCCAACGCCAAGCTGCTACTCAAGGTAAACGCTGCCAATGCCGCGCCGAGCAAGGTTGTGGCTCTGGATAAATGAAGATTGAAGACCATCATGGTGACTGTCCTTAGTTGAACGTGATTTGATGGTTTCAGATTACGCCATCGCTTCATAGTCAGCTGTAGGATGCGACCAATGGTATTTTTAGGGAGTAAATGGGCGTGAGCGGCGATAAATGGTTTTGAGTGAAAACACAATAACATCCGAGCGAGTTATCAATTATTGCTGGATTCAACACTAAGTACGATAAAAAGAGTGGCGAAAATATCAAGGCTGGTGTATTTATCCTCTTCACAACATTCCCAGTCGACGTACCACAACAGATGATGCTGCACCTCCTTTCTCGCACTCCTTTGCGCCGCATCTGTGAACAGGCCTGTTGTGCTTTCACTTTCAACAAATCTAAGAAAGCCAACATACCCGACCTATTGGATTCTTAGCATCGGAATAGTTTGAACTCTCTTGAGTTCTGGTTGTTTTCGCTCTTTTGAGAGCGTTTTTAGGTTGTAGTAAATGAACAAGCGTTTCTTTCCAAGAATCGATTTGCCACTTTTGATGGCGATAATTCCGATCATGTTATTGAGTTCGCTGACGCTATGGAGCGCCAGTGGTTTCGATGAATCCATGCTCTTTAAACACTTAGCCCGCTGCGCACTGACACTGGTGTGTATTCTGGTTATGTCATCCATTCCAGCAGCCAGTTATCAACGCTCGGCACCGTACTTGTATTTTGTCGCCGTGTCGTTACTGCTGGCCGTCGCGCTGTTTGGTGACAGCACTAACGGTTCACAACGATGGCTAGATATCGGCTTTTTTCGTTTTCAACCTTCGGAATTAATTAAGCTGTCGATTCCGATCATGATCGCTTGGATGCTGCATCTGGAAGGCGGCAGACCTGACTTTCGTAAAATCGCGCTTTGTTTGATGATTACCTTGGTTCCCGCAGGGTTGATCGCTCTGCAACCCGATCTGGATGGTGCGATCTTTACCGTGATCTACGCACTATTCGTGTTATTTTTCGCGGGTATGAGCTGGAAAATCATTGGCGGATTTGTGGTGAGCGTTCTAACGCTCGCCCCGATTCTGTGGTTTTTCGTGATGGAAGCCTACCAAAAAAGCCGTGTGACTCAGTTCTTACACCCAGAATCTGACCCACTTGGCTCTGGTTACCAAATCATTCAGTCGCTGATTGCGATCGGTTCTGGCGGTATGAAAGGCAAAGGTTGGATGAATGCCACACAAGGAACACTGGGCTTTATTCCAGAAAGTCATACCGACTTTATCTTTTCAACCTATGCGGAGGAATGGGGGTTCATTGGCTGTGTGGTATTGCTGACGCTATACCTATTTATTACAGCACGGGTGATGTTGCTAGCATGCCAATCTGAGCACTTTTTTAGTCGCTTAGTCAGTGGCACATTGGCGATGAGCTTCTTCCTCTACGCCTTTATTAATACTGGAATGGTGAGTGGATTGTTGCCAGTAATGGGAAGCCCGCTTCCATTCTTTAGTTACGGCGGAACTGCCATGCTGACACAGGGCATCTGCTTTGGCGTAATCATGTCTCTGTGTTACTCCAAATACCGTAATACTTAGCGCTACTCGCAACATTCAGCACGATCAGAAAAGGCTTCCCTCGGGAAGCCTTTTTTACAACAACGAAAGCTAAAAATTATAGCTCAGCGTTGTGGTATACCTGCTGAACGTCGTCACAGTCATCTAGAAGGTCTAGGAACTTCTGGAATTTCTCTGCGTCTTCACCCACTACTGGCGTTTGAGTTTGAGGAACGAAAGTAATTTCTTCCACATCAATTGTCAGATCAGGGAATGCTGCGTTTAGCGCTGTTTTCGTTTTGAAGAACTCAGTGTGAGGAGCAAATACTGTGATCACACCATCTTCTAGTTCAACGTCAGTTACGTCTACGTCTTCCATCATTAGCGTTTCAAGAATCACTTCATCGTCTTCGCCTTTGAATTGGAATACCGCTTGGTGATCGAACATGTGAGACACAGAACCTTCCACACCAATCTTCGCGCCAACTTTTACAAAGCATTGGCGAACATCTTGGAAAGTACGGTTGCCGTTGTCTGTTAGACAGTCGACGATCACGCTTGTGCCACCAGGACCAAAGCCTTCGTAACGTGCAGGTACGTAGTCTTCACCACCGCCGCCGTTTGCTTTGTCTAGTGCTTTTTCAATAACGTGCGCAGGAACCTGGTCTTTTTTCGCTTTTGCGATTAGGTGTTTCAGAGACAAGTTCATGTCTGGGTCACTACCACCGTTTTTCGCACACATGTAAATTTCTTTACCGTATTTGGAATAAACTTTAATTTTTGCGCCTGCAGTTTTCGCCATAGAGGCTTTGCGCACTTCAAAACTTCTTCCCATCGGGATGTCTCTCTAAGTTCAAATTTAATGCGAAGGATTTTAGCAAAGAGTGAAACATTGTCCATTTCACTCTGCAAAGGAATGGGGAGGAAACCTCATTCGCCGCTACGGTTTACACCGAGCCACGGTTCGCATCATGCGACACCCATTACTCGTTTGTACTTTTCGACTGCCTGTTGAAAAAAGACTTTTTCATCAGCATCGTTAATCTTAGACAGCTGTTCTTCTATTGCTTCAGGGCCAGATTTGGCCTCTCTGAGTTTCCAAACCAAAAACGACGCTTGTTTATCCAGTTCGATCTTGTTTTTTTCATCAGGCGGCAACAGGGATAGATTAAACGACATTCACAGCCTCAAGGTACTTTAAATACTAGCCGCGCACTATAGCATACAGAGTTACAATTGCAGAATAGAAACGCACTTAACTTGATCAATTTCAAGTTACTCACTTGGGTGTGGCGATATTTTTGAGGGCTTTTGGCAAATATTGTTCAAAGATTTGCTGTAATCGCGCCTTCGTCACAGGCTTAGCAACAAACTCGTTCATGCCCGCTTCAAAGCAACGCTGCTGATCTTCTTTCACTACATTGGCAGTTAATGCGATGATCGGCACGTGAGCGCCCCACTCATTCATGTCACGGATCTGTTCTGTCGCGATAAACCCATCCATCACTGGCATTTGGCAATCCATAAAGATGAGATCAAAGGCGTGCTCGCGGCATAACTGCAGCGCTTCTTCACCATGGCTCGCGACACTGACTTTAAGCCCTAGCTGCTCCAGCATAATGCGAACAACCCTCTGATTCACTTCTGTATCTTCGACAATCAAAACCCACGGCGTATCTGGATTTTTGTTCGTTGCCTCATTCGCCTCTGTTCGAGGAAAATCGAGCACATTGAGCGGATCGGTATATGTTGGAAGACCGCTCACCACCGTTAAAGGAATGGTGAAATCGAAACAGCTTCCCAAGCCAAGTTCACTGGTTAGCTTGATGTCTCCACCCATGATGTGGACGAGTTGGGCACAAATCGCCAAACCTAACCCTGTACCACCATATTTGCGAGTTGTACTGCCATCGGCCTGTTGAAAGCGTTCAAACACCGCTTGCTGGTGCTCTTTGGCAATACCTATCCCCGAGTCCACAACGCGAAAGCGAACTTGGGCGATATCGTTGTTTTGCTCGTGCAATGAGACAAGTAATTTGACATGACCACGCTCGGTGAATTTGACCGCGTTGCTAAGTAAGTTATTGAGCACCTGCTTCAGACGCCCTTCATCTCCTTGTACTTCAGCGGGCAACTTAGGGTCGATATCGCTGAGTAATTGCAAATTCTTTTGCTGGGCTTTTACTGTATGTAAGCTGATCACATCATCCAATAACTGACGAAAATGATACGTCTCGCTGGCGAGTTCCACCTTCCCCGCTTCGACTTTGGAGAAATCGAGGATGTCATCAATAATGGTCATGAGCGATTGCGATGAGTTATCGATGATCTCCACAAATTCTTTTTGCTGCGGATCGAGCTTAGTATCACTAAGCAGCGACGCCACACCAATAATGCCATTCATAGGGGTGCGGATCTCGTGGCTCATGGTCGCGAGAAACTCACTTTTCTTGCGATTGGCGACTTCCGCCTTATCTCGCTCGGCTTCTAACTCGGCTTGATGCTCTCGCACTTTTTGCACGCTTCGATTGTATTTTTGCGCCAACAAGCTGACTTCATCAAAACACCAACGTTTGGGCAGCGTGACCGTACTCGGCGCATTACCGCCGCTAAAATCACTCACCGCACCGGAAAGCAACTGCAAAGGATTCACCAATAAACGGAAGGCAACCCACAACACCCCAACCATCAACAACAAAATTTTTATCGCTTCTGTCGTGAGTAGAAAAAAGAACTGTTGCCATAAATCTTGATAGACGGCGCTAAGGTCAGACTGCACAGTCAGCTCTGCGAGCTCAAACGTTTTTTCACCCACACTAAACTGCATCGGCCAACGCCTCTCAACCACATCTTGCGTGATTTCTGTTCCGAGCTCGATGATAACTTCGTCTTTGGTAGCAATGCGTAGGTAATCCACAGAAGGCAAACGCATCGCCCCCAGCGCTTGGGTGAGTAACAGCTCACGGTCTTCAACCCACAAACTGGCTGAAAAGCTGGAGAGGTAGCTCGACTCCACTTGTTTTAAGTCGGTGTCGAGATGGGACAACTCTTCTTGAAAATCACGATATAAACTGATGGCAGAAATGACTAACGTAAAGATCAAACTCAACGTTAAAACCGCCAGCATAAGCTGGTTACCGATACTAAACCGGCGTTGAGTTCGCTCTTTTACATCCATATGAAATCACTCCGATAATCTTGCGCTACTCTAAATATAGTCGTGAGCAAATAATAATCGAGGATAGGATGAAAGGACTTCTACGTGTATTGGCTTTTAGTTGTATGGCAGTCAGTGCAGCGACCGCCGCTGAAGAGGTGAATTATTACGTTATCGCCGACCAAGCAAGGCCATTTCAAATCGAACAACAAGGACAACAACACGCCGGGATCGTGACGGATATTGTGAACGCGATTTTTGCCAACTCAGATTATAAGGTGAATTTTCACACCTATCCGTTTAAGCGCATGATTTCAGTGTTAGAAGCGGGTGGGGAAGAAAACTGGCTGACATACGGCAGTCCTGATTGGGGCCGAGTTCAATCAGAAAACCTATCTAAAGAGCCTATTTACACTGTAAAACACGTGTTGGTATCCAGCAGTGATGCGCCTTTTAAATTCAATACCATGCAAGACATCAAAGGTCGTTCCATCGTGTTGCTGCTAGGTTTCGACTACCCAAACTTAATGCCGTTTTTTGAAGATAAAACCGTCAACGAGATGCGCGTTAAAGATTACGACGCCGCATATCGCGTAATTCAGAGAACGCCAGGCGATACGGCGTTTGTCGAGATGGAATCGCGGGTGATGTACAACTTAAAACGTCTGGAACTGCCACTCGAACAATTTGAGATTCAATCTTTTAGCGCTGTGATCCCCGACTATTCGATCTATCTGGCCTTTTCTCCAGAGATGAAACCTGAAGTACAACACTTTATTAATCAACGCCTGTCGGATCTAAAAGCCTCGGGAGAGATCGATAACATCGTCAAACACTATCTTTAACGCGCCTAGCCCTTTTACTGGTGCAGCTTTTGAGATCCCCACTAAAACGCCAGCCTTCTCAAGCTGGCGTTTTTGTCTATTCGATTTGATACCCGCCAGTAACGATCATTCCGTTTGATCAACAAAATGGGGATCAAACATGTGCCCTAATTTGTTTGCTTTGGTTTTTAGATAGTGTTGGTTGCTTGGATTGCGACCTTCTTGCAGTGGCACACGCTCAACGACATTGATGTGCGCGTTTTTCAAAGCCGCAAGCTTACGGGGGTTGTTGGTCATCAGACGCACTTCGTCAATCCCTAAATGCTCTAACATCCCTTTGCAAAATGCATAGTCTCGCATATCAGCAGCAAACCCCAAACGCTCATTCGCCTCGACGGTATCCGCACCATCATCCTGCAAATGATAGGCGCGAATTTTGTTGATTAAACCAATCCCTCGTCCCTCCTGACGCAAATAGAGCAGCACGCCGCAGCCCTCTTCGACGATGTTTTGCAACGCACGATTTAACTGAAAACCGCAATCGCAACGGGTGCTAAATAGTGCGTCCCCAGTGAGACATTCAGAATGGAGCCGAATCAATGGCGCAGGCTGAGACGTCGGGTCGCCGTACACCAGCGCGAGATGCTCCTTCCCTGTAGCCGTCTCGATGAAGCCGTGCATCATGAATGTGCCCCACTGAGTTGGCAGCTTAGCTTTGTCGATGAACTTAACCAAATTGTAAGGCTCGACATGTCGCAGCTCTGCGCGTACGTTCATCAAAATTTCTCCTAGGTGGTTCAAACCTTTACCGTCTCCCCCATCTCCCCAAAATGCGTCCTTGTGCGAATGCTCAGTAAGGCAAGCATTGCCCGTGCGCATCAGTTTCTGAGCAAGTTTCGGGTTTTGGAGGAATTTTTCTCGCACAATGAACGCCATGACTGAGAGCTTCATGTTGTCCCAATCACTGCGAACGAGATGCTCGTACTGACGGCTTAACGCGAACGCTTCATCCGGCGATTGGGCTTTCTGAATTTTGGTTTGCAGTTGGGCATCAACAAATTTCTGAGCTTGATAGTAGTGTTCGCTGGTGGGCCAAGATTGGGAAGATATTTCGACGGGGGCATGACAGAAGTTGGAGAGGAAGCCGTGCGGCTCATCGGGCTCGTAGAAAAGGATCTGATCAACCATATTCGCGCTCCTGCTTAGATGATATGGATAGTCAACAAAAGGCATATCCTACTGATATATCTTTTAGTAACGCCTCTACCATTTGTCAAACCATAGTAAGCAAGCAAAGTGACTTCAGACTGAATAAAAATAAGGTTGGAGAACAAACAAAACGAGCAAGAAACTTCGGTTAAATGATGGGGTTAGCAAATAAAAAGGGCAGCCAGTTGGCTACCCTATAGAGTGGTACACCGAATTGAGAGAATCAGTGAATCAAGCCAAGTTCTCTTGCTTCTTCAATGCTTAACCCGCTTTCGCGGATTTCACGCAGTGCCTCAATGCGACGTCTGGCTTCTGCTGATTTCATTGTTTTCTCTGGCTTCACAACGGTTTCTTCTTCTTCGGGTAATTCCCACTTGTGAGCGATGTTGGTCATCTCTTCATGGTCGATAGAATTAATGGACATATTTCCTCCGAACACACCATGTTTTGGACAGCTAATCTATAGCAAACCCACTGTGCGGAGGTAAGAAAAACAGTGGGGAAATGTGACCCCTCCCGACCTTTCATCAACTCGTTAATAGATTCATCACTTACCTTTTGCCAAAGGCCAAATTTACGATTAAATTTGAAAAATTCCCCCTAAGAAAAGTGTGCTGATCCAGCTCTCACTTTTGTCTTTTTTTATCACACTCTCGTAACCAAAATTCGACTTTTTCTTTCATTCAAGTTTCGAGTCACTTCACCTATTCGGTCGATTACGCTTTCTTCTCATTTGCACATACGATAATGATAATAATTATCTTTTGTATTGGTTGGGTATTTTTAATGAGTGAGATTAATTTAAGTCACGCCTTTCACAGCGATCCGGTCATCCAGATCCGAGATTTGTGCGTGGACTACATCACCGACAATGGTGACTTTAATGCGGTGAAATCGGTCAGCTTTGATATTGGAAAAGGCGAAGTATTCGGCCTTGCTGGGGAATCTGGATGCGGAAAGAGTACCATCGCTTTTTCGATCAATCGTCTGCACAAGCCGCCCGCGTTTATCTCTGGTGGACAAATTCTGTTCCAAGGTAAGGACATCTTACGTTTGTCCGATAAGGAGCTAAGCGCGCTGCGTTGGAGCGAAATCGCCATGGTATTCCAAAGTGCCATGAACTCGCTTAATCCGGTACTGACCATTCAAGAGCAGTTTGCAGACGTCCTACGTCATCATCAAGGACTCAGCAACGAACAAGCCAAAGATCGCGCCGAAAAACTGCTCGATTTGGTGAACATCCCTCGAGATCGACTGGGTGAATATCCGCACCAGTTCTCTGGGGGAATGCGCCAAAGGCTGGTTATTGCCATCGCGCTGTCTTTAAACCCTAAGCTCATCATTATGGATGAACCAACGACAGCGCTTGATGTGGTGGTGCAGCGAGAGATCCTGCAACAAATTTATCAGCTGAGAGAAGAATTTGGTTTCTCAGTTCTTTTCATCACCCACGATTTAGCTTTGATGAGCCAACTGTGCGACCGCATCGCCATCATGCGCCATGGTGAGATCGTAGAAGTCAATCACGCTTACGAGATCCGCAATCACCCACAACACCCTTACACGCAAAAATTGTGGGCCTCGTTCCCCAATATTCACGATGTTCACAAGCAGCCAGAGCAACAAGGAGCACCAGCATGAGTCAACCGATCATTCAAATGAAAAACGTGATCAAAGAGTTCACTGTGGGCGGTGGCTTTGCCAAAGAAGAGACTTTTCGAGCGTTGCAAGGCGTCAGTTTTGATCTTTACGCTGGGCGAACATTGGCTCTCGTTGGCGAATCAGGCTGCGGTAAAAGCACGTGTGCAAGGCTAATCACAAAGGTTTACCCGGCGAGCGAAGGGGAAATTCTATTTAACGGCACCAACATCAATGACATCACCTCACGACACGATATTCAAGATTATCGCAGTAAGGTACAAATGGTGTTTCAAGACCCTTTTGGATCGCTGAACCCTACCCACACAATTCGTCATCATCTAACTCGCCCGTTGAAAATCCACAAGCAGGTGCAGCATGACCGCGAGATCCCGGCGAGATTGGAGGAACTTCTCAAGCTGGTGGAATTGCCAGAAGATACGTTAAACAAGTACCCGCACGAACTCAGCGGCGGTCAGCGTCAGCGAGTAAATCTCGCACGCGCACTGGCCGTCGGTTCACAAATAATTTTGGCCGATGAGCCAACATCGATGCTGGATGTGTCAATTCGCTTGGGCGTATTGAACTTGATGCAGCGTATGAAGCAAGAGCTTGGGATTGGCTTTTTGTACATTACCCACGACCTCGCCACCGCGCACTACATCGCTGAAGAAACAGCGGTGATGTATAAAGGGCAAATCGTTGAATGGGGTGACACGCACGCGATCTTGAAAAATCCACAGCACCCATACACTAAGTTGTTGATCTCAGCCGTGCCCGATCCTGATCTGCCATTTGGAAACTTGGTGAAAAATGAACCAAACTACTCAATAGACGCCGATGAGATCCGTCATCGCAGCAGTGTTGTGGTTGATGAATATGATCAAGTTGGTCCGAATCACTTTGTTAAACAATGGGTTGAGGCTGCATGATGGAACTGACCTCCTGGCAAGATCAAATCTCGGATTGGTATGAAACTAGGAAGCATGATCAAGTAGACGTGTTAGAAGCGATCTTGTACGAAGCTCCTGATACCGTGTTTGGTCCTAAGCTGTCTGATCAACAAAGCAAAGCCATCGCCTGCTGGCTAGATGGATGTTTGAGAGTATTTCAATACGCCAGGTATCAAGACCATCACAAAGCTTACCAAACTCTGCTCTATGCAAGCGCGAAGCTCGAACAAGCGGCATGCCACCCCATGAGTGATATTCTGCTTAAAGATTGGTGCTTAAAACGCTTACAGCATTTGACCGTATTGGCGTTGGAATTTTGCAATCAACAGCAAGATCAAAGCCAATGGCAACAACAAGCCAATAACTTGATCGAATCACATGTCGCCTTAATGCGATCACTTAACTGGAATGAAACAAGGAAACATGATCAAGGACTGCGACATTAATACGGAAGAATGATCAAGAGTGTTCAGGAAAATTAGGCAAAAAAAAAGCGAGTTTCTTGAGGAGAAACTCGCGAAGTCTATTCAGAATGAATGTAACAATATGAGCCAATCTATTAATCATCAGAAAGGACAAAAGGTTGTCTATTCGAGATAAATCTTAGTCTTCGCTCAGACATCTAATGTCAGTGGTTTGTTAGAGTTGAGTCTGTTTTCTATCATCGAAAGACATTGTTACATTTTAAATCAATCAGTCACGGCTATTACTCACCCCTGCTTGCGCGAGATCATATTAAATCGCCATTTCATCCAAAGCACGGAACACCATCTCATCCATGTGACCATCAAACACTTGTCGGCAAACTTTACGGCGCACCGCTAAACCAGCAATCAAACGTTCAATCGTGAGATGTTTAACCTCGTTTTGAGTGTTAAACAGCTCTACAGTTTTGCTCAGAGTCTCATAAGGAATCGGTTCATCCCCTACTCTCAGCCAATCTAGCTTCTCAATGTACTCAGAACACTCTTCTTTGATTGAGGCATACGAGTGCCCTGTCATTGCAGACAACGCCGTTATACTGCGTTCTAGCGCCTCTGGAGAGGTGTATTTCGACAGAGTAATGGTGATCTCATCAGCGTTGATCTCGACAAGGTGCTTTCTTTGCTTCACTCGACGGCCCAAATTTCCTCGCGGAGACGGGGTTTTGCGCTGAATAGGCTCAAATTCGCCGTCAATGATGCCTGAGAGCGCTTCAAGCTGCTGTCGGGTTACCATTTCATTACGAAGCGGGTTTGGCAGCGTAGGCGCCATGTTGCGCTTGCCTGCGTTGGTTGTACGAGCACGTGAGTAACGCAGCACCTCTTCGACGTCACATTTGATGTCGATCTGGTAATCCATCACTTTATCATTCTCGATCATAGTTTCGATCGTTAAGTGATAGCCCCATAAGTTCACCACAAAAAGATCGTCTGTCCCTTTGCCGTCTGACAAGCGTTTCAGCTCACGGATCAGATCCATTGAGAATCGACGCCATTCAATGTTACGTGCAAGCTTCTGATTTAACTCGCTCAACAGCATGCAATCTGTGTGTCGGCGCACCATACGACTACGGAAAAACGAATACAGCTGGAACACCAACGTATGCTGTTTCAGGATTTCTGGTGGGAACAAGAAGAAATAATCGCGTGTTAGTAGTTCTTCGTAGAACGACGGTTCCCACACCAAGATGTATAAGTTGGGTTTAATACGAATTTCGCCATCACTGCCTTCAACGGGCGCTTCTTCTGAAGCCGTGATGGTACGGGCTAAGAAGCGGAAGCGGTCACTCTTAAAGCCTTCGGGCATATTTTCACTGAGCCATCGACCAGTGAGTTCATGCAGTTGGAAATCGGTAAACTCGATACGATCGATACTGTCACGGATGGAATCACGCGCTGGGCCACTGTCTTTTTTGCCACGTAATGACAAAATATCGGTGATGTAGAGCGGCGTTTTATTCGGAACGTGCGCGGCATCCATTTGATATTGATCTTTATGATGATCATGGTATTGCACTGTCAGAGTAAACAACGCAAACAGCGTCATCAGATCATCGACTGTCATGATATTTTTGGAAGATCGCGTTTCAATCACCGCTTTGGTGCCTGAGATCGACACCATGGATTTTTGATAGCTTTTACGAGTGCGAGGTGGTGCGAGTGCTTGGTCAATGATCCCCGCCCAATTTGTTGGTGAAACGACAAATTGATCCGCTTCATCCTTCATCATTGGTGGCGTATTTAAGCCGTGCTCATTCAACAAGCGCTTGTTCACTTGGGTTTGTGCGAGTGCCTTAGAACGTTTTTGCTTTTCATTCTGACGAACTTTGTCAGTGACTAAGCTTGTTGCCCCCAAAACCGAAATGAGCTGGTTTGGGTTTACAAACTTATGCAGCATGGTTTTGCCTGCTAGGCCTTCCTCAAAACGTACTGGAGTCTGGGTAAACAAGCCGATATTGACAGCCGCTCGTAAACGTTGCTGAAGTGCAGCACGAGTCAGTTGACCGTCTGTGGCTTCAACAATCTCAGTTGTTGAAACAAGTCCATCTTTGCTGCTGAAACCTCGCAATGAGATCAGATTAAGCAACTCTAAGATGCTTTTGGTCACCCCTTTGAAATGTTGGTACTGCTCTACCCAATCAGCAGAGGATTCATGTACCTCAAAAAGATGGCCATCCTTATGGCTTCTTGGTGCTTTAATCAGAATTTTTTCATCAGCCGTCATTTTAGATCCAGATCACACTAGCCGTAGTTGTGCTATGGTTCCGAAGAATAAAGAAAAACAGATCATAAATAAAGAAAAAATCTTGTTTTTTAAATAACTGATCTTTTTGATTATTCTGATCTTAATTGATTATATGATCTATTGATCTGGTTATTTTTACGAACCTAAGTAGCTGTTATTAATGGGAATTTTCTTGATGCACTTCGGAACTATGATCATAGCTTTACCGAAACGATGATCAACAAAACCTTGAAAGCATGATCACTTCATTCCGCAAGCATGATCATTAAGTTCCTGAAAAGATGATCAAAACAATCATGAAACGATGATCATGATGTCTGTACAGGTTATCCACAGAAATCCGTGATTACCTCGATCTTGATTTGTCGATCCTCTGCTATTGTGAGTGTTTCGAGGTTGCGGATCAATGATCAAGCTAAGGTTATTTCATCTCTCTTTACCTTCAATTGTTGCCAAATTAGCCAAACGATTAAAATGACGTCAATTTGAGTCCTTAGCCTCAAAGATTGCATGATTATCAGAATTAACGGAAGCATGATCATGAAAGACACTATGTCTTGTTTGCCGATACTGTATTTCATCGTTCTGAAGGTTGAGAGGCGCATTTATGCGTCAATCCCCCATTCCGTCTGCACTCAGCCGTAAATAGCGCATTAAAAAGCATGCTTCCGAGAAACCTACTTGCTTGATCATTTTTCCGAGAAATGGATCCATGTACTCAAGCCTTGATTTACCTTCATTCGTCCATTATCTGCCATGATCATGCTTTCGTATTTACAGTTATCTTCGAAAACATGATCAAGAGTCTTCCTTGATCATGGTTCCGTTCTTATTCGTTGTCTTTTCGCTGATTTTGCTTCGGATGCATGATCAAGGTCGTGACGCGACACTATTTCCTCTCTTTTCCTCCACAATCAGTATGTAAAATGATTTAAGTCGATTGAAATCACATAATCCGTAATTTAGCCCACTTATATAATCGTTCCGGATAAAATAGATTTACATTGTAAATAAGTGACAATGTAACACTTTTAATTTTGATAAGAACTAACCTCTTTTATTTGGAATAAATCGATTAAAAATTGATATATTTTTCTTCTTAAATCATAAAACAGCCAATTTTGATGGTTTTTTATGTGATGGTTGTTCAAAATGAATGTTCACCTTTTTGTTGTTTTTGAAGTCTACTGCTGTACAATTGGATGCAGATATCCTTCCAACGGAATTTGGCATGAAAAGAGAAAAAACGATTGAAAATCTTCAAGAGTTAGCTGAGCTGACGCAACAAGTTCAAGCTGACCGTATTGAGATTGTTTTGGAAGAGCGAAGTGACAACTACTTCCCACCAATGTCTAAGGCGATGATGGAGACTCGCTCTGGTTTAACTCGTCGTAAACTGGATGAAGCGATCGGTAAGATGGAAGCCGCAGGCCACCAATTTACTAAAAACAACGCGAACCATTACTCCATTACGTTAGAAGAAGCACACATGCTGATGGATGCGGCTGAAGTACCAAAATTCTATGAGCGTAAGAAGAATAACGGCAATAAACCATGGATTATCAACGTACAAAACCAAAAAGGTGGTACGGGTAAATCAATGACGGCCGTACATTTGGCTGCTTGTTTGGCGCTTAACCTAGATAAACGCTACCGCATTTGTTTGATTGACTTGGACCCTCAAGGTTCATTACGTCTGTTTTTAAACCCGCAAATCAGTGTGGCTGAGCACGACAACATTTATTCAGCGGTGGACATCATGTTAGGCAACGTGCCTGATGGAGTAGAGATCGACCGCGAATTTTTACACAAGAACGTGCTGTTGCCGACGCAATATCCGAACTTGAAGTCAATCTCCGCATTCCCAGAAGATGCTATGTTTAACGCAGAAGCGTGGCAAACGCTGTCTGAAGACCCATCACTTGATATCGTTCGTCTATTGAAAGAACAGCTTATCGACAAGATTGCGAATGACTTCGATATCATCATGATTGATACCGGTCCGCACGTCGACCCTCTGGTTTGGAATGCGATGTACGCGTCCAATGCACTGTTAATTCCTTGTGCGGCAAAACGTCTAGACTGGGCATCTACGGTTAACTTCTTCCAGCATTTGCCTACGGTTTATGAGATGTTCCCAGAAGATTGGAATGGCTTAGAGTTTGTTCGTCTAATGCCAACCATGTTCGAAGACGACAACAAGAAGCAAGTCTCGGTATTGACGGAAATGAACTATCTGCTTGGTGACCAAGTGATGATGGCAACCATTCCACGTAGCCGTGCATTTGAAACGTGTGCAGACACCTACAGCACTGTGTTTGATTTAACCGTAAGTGATTTCGAAGGCGGCAAGAAGACACTTGCAACTGCTCAAGATGCGGTTCACAAAAGCGCATTGGAATTGGAGCGCGTATTGCACTCTAACTGGCCGTCATTAAATCAGGGGTAAACAGTAAATGGCTTTGAAAACGTCTGAATTAAACGCGAAATTATTTGGTAAAACGAATAAACGTCGAGTAGCGACTCCACAAGAAGCGCAAACGGCAGCAAAAGAAAAAGCGCAAACCATCGAGTTGGCAGTGGCGGGTGAGGGCACGGTTCAGTTTGAATTAGTTCGTATTCCCGCAGATAAAGTGGCAAGCGAGACGCGTGTGTTCGCGGACAATGCCCGTGAACAATCATTCTTGAATGAGCATGCTTTATCTGATGTTTTGGTGACACTGAAAGAGCGTGGTCAACAGTACCCAGCTGTTGGTCGTCGCACTGACGATGGCAAAATTGAAGTGCTAGACGGTAGCCGCCGTCGTATGTCTTGTATCTTGGCGGGTAAGGATTTCTTGGTTTACGTTGGTGATGGCATCAACACTGAACACGCGAAATTCCTATCTGACGTCGCGAATGCTCACAAACCGCTGTCGCTTTACGAAAAAGGCAAAGAGATGCAGGCTAAGCTGGAAAGCGGTGAAGCCGAAGACCAAAAAGCGCTAGCGAAAATGTTCCAATGCAGTGAGGCATTGGTAAGTGGTGCGCTTAAAGCCGCGGCATTGCCGCTAGAATTGCTACAAGCGTATCCAAATGTTGGCGATTTAGGTCGTCCAACCATCGTTAAACTGCACAAACAGTTCTCAACATTGACCGCTGAGCAGCAGCAAAACTTGTTGGATAAATGCCGTACATCTGAAGGTTACTTGTGGCAACGTAGCAAGGCACAAGGCGTGGCTCGTTTGACCAAAGAAGTGACGGAAAGCATCGAAAGTTGGATCTCAGAGTTAGCACCAGCTAAACCTGCAAAAAAAGCTGAAAAAGTTGACCTTGTCAAAGGTCGAGCAAGCTACAGTCGTAAAGGAAGCAATCTTGCTCTCAATCTGAAGAAAGTCGATGACAGCTTGATGGAAGAAATCCTTGCTTTTGTTCAAAGCAAAATGCAATAAAACTAAGCTTTAACGATAACCGCCTTCGGGCGGTTTTTTTATGTCTGCGATCTTGAGCGTGTGGAAGCATGCTCCGTATAGTAGATGTGATAACATGGCGGCAGTTCAACATCGGATAGACCCCATGCACGCACAATCTGAATTTCTATCTTCACTTCAACGCCAATCTCAACATGCTTTTCAACGCTCAGGCATTGTTTTGCAAGGAGAGGCCGATTGGCAAGAGTCCATTCTCTCTGCATTTCTTCAAACTCAAACCACACAACGTTGGTTCTGTGTTGGGGATTGGTCATTCGAGAGTGCCTTTTGTGTTGGAATGAAGCAGGGAAATCGACTACTCGGAAGAGAATGTGATGTGCTGCTGTTTGACGCGCGAAAAGAGTTCGATGCTAATAGCTTTACGGCGGCAATTGGCTCTCTCGTTGGCGGTGGAATGTTACTTGTTGTGACAAATACTGCTCAACCACAACACTTCGCTGAGCAATGGATGCAGACCCAATGGCAAAAGCTGATAGTGCTTGAGCAGGGGAAAGTCATTCCCCAGGTTTCTGAGTTTGCTATTGCGCAGAGAAATACAGAATACATAGAGCAGACTCACGCTGTTTCATTAATCGAGAAAGTGGTGAATGGGCATCGCAAGCGTCCTTTAGTGCTCACGGCTGATCGCGGTAGAGGTAAAAGCAGCGCATTAGGCATTGCTTGTGCTCAGTTGTTGCAGCACAAGCCACTGCGTATATTACTTACCGCGCCTTCTATTAACGCTGTTGAGCCAGTCTATCAGCACGCGCACCGTTTACTTACTGATGCCAAACAGATGAAGAAAGACCGTTTGGAAGTCGGATATGGGTATATTCAGTTTATTGCGCCTGACGAATTGTTGTCTTCGCTGCCTGAGTGTGATTTGTTGCTAGTCGATGAAGCGGCTGCGATTCCCGTCCCGATGCTCAAACAAATCACCGAGCATTATCATCGTTTGGTCTTTTCTAGCACGATTCATGGCTATGAAGGCTGCGGACGTGGCTTCACGTTGAAGTTCATTGAATGGTTGCAACAACAACGACCTGGCATGAAGACGTATCACATGCAGCAGCCAATTCGTTGGAGCGTAGATGATAAGTTAGAAACGTGGTTGTATGACGCTTTTATCTTGAACGCTGAATTATCGCCGCAATCCATTGAAGGCATGGCGAACGTATCGTTGAACAAAGTGGACAAGCAAGCACTGGTTCTCCAACCCAACTTACTACGCGAATGCTTTGCTTTACTGGTTAACGCTCATTATCAAACCTCACCGAATGATTTGCTCCATTTACTGCGAGATGACAACAGCTCCGTTTATCTCGCGATGGATAAACAAAATATCATCGGGGTCATTCTCACGGTTGAGGAGGGCGGTCTTGATGACGAGTTAATTGAAGCTGTTCAACTTGGTCAACGTCGCCCTAAGGGGCATTTGACGCCAATCACCATCATCAATCAACTTGGTTTGGTAGAAGTAGGTAAGCTTATTACTTCACGAGTAATGCGAATTGCGGTGCATCCTGATCTACAAGGTTCGGGCATTGGCAAGCGCATGCTAACACTACTCGAGGAAAGTGTTGGTGCCCATGTGGATTACCTATCGACAAGTTTTGGTGCGACGGATGAGTTGATTCAGTTTTGGCAACAAGCTGGTTATCAATCCATTCGTTTAGGAACTATGCGCGATGCCGCCAGCGGTTGTTATTCATTGTTGATGGTTCGCCAACTTGCGAATAAATCACAAACTTGGATTGATGACGCACAAGCATTGTTTCATGAGTTTTTGTCTGCGAGCCTTTCCCTTGTTTATCCTAAGTTAGAGCCGAGTCTGGCTAGAAGCTTGTTGCGTCAACCGATTCAACATCAAACCTTACATCCGACTAAGCGAGTATTGCTTCAAAGCTATGCGCAGGGTGGTGCAAGCTATGAATCGATTTTTGTGTGGTTACAACAGTGGCTGCGTCAACATGGTTTAGCGCCTGTTTCTGATTTGATGATAAGTAAAGTGTTCTTAAACCATGATTGGGGCATTTGTGCCAAACAATTTGGATTATCGGGAAGAAAGCAAGTTGAGCAACAGTTAAGAAGTGAGTTAGAAAAGTTGTTGAATCAATTTACAGTGTAAACGCTACGCCTTATGGACTTACACTGTAAATAGAGACGAGCTGAGAGGAGTGACTTTACACTGTAAATTCACTCCTTTTTTGTTTTTGATGAATGATAAAAAGCAAACTCATGACCGACAAAGTTCAATTTTGAGCTGTAAACAAAACCGCCAATAAAAGGGAAGAAGTGGCGTCGCCACTTCTATTGTATTGAAGCGCTATAACTACAAGGTACAACTTTCCATGCTGTAGAGTGGAGCATGAAGTGAAACGAGAGTGGAATGATTTACGCGGATGAATCACCATGCCTAATACTTTATTTACTCAATAATACCAAGGCTTCGACCTTTAGTGACCTGAGCCCTATTCTTCGAAGTGCGAGGTTTGTTCAGAAAATGTTTTTGGTTAGACTGAAAGTGTTGATGGGAAGCAAAGTGGTAAGGGTATGTGGAAGCTGTGTCTTGAGTTATCTGAAGATAAGACCAAGGTGATAGCCCGTCTTCCGGGAGAAGTGGACCTCGGTGGTGAGCTAAATCAAAATGAATTAAACGAGCAGCTCGTCGCAATGAACGCTGAAAATATGTTTGTTGTTGAGGGGGAAGTCGTGAGATTCATTAACTGCGCCAAAGAACGTAAAGCCGAAGCTTACGAAGGCATCGTCATTGCGGAAAAACGCAACGCGCAAGTTGAGGTCGAATTATCGAATAATGACATGCTCGCCAGTATGAACGTTGTCGGCGCGTACGGAGGCCGAGGTTTACGTGGCCCCGAGATTGTTCAAGCCCTTGCTCAAGCGCGAGTTTCGAAAGGCATCAACAAACTGGCTTTGAAGAAAGTGTTGGTTGTCAGCACTCAGCTCAAACCCGGCGAAACTTTTTCTCAACCTGTAGCGGTTGGTAAGCAACCTATCAAAGGCAAAGACGCTCTTTTTACTCCTCTCGTTAAAGACATCACCAAACGCATCCTCAAACCCAAAGACGGCCAATCTGCTAGCGATAAAATTGATTTACGTAACCTCGGTGAAACTATCGCGGTTGACGTAGGCGATGAGGTGATGCGCCGCACGCCTGCGACCAAAGGTACGCCTGGTTTTACTGTTCAAGGGCGAGTGATTCCTCCACAAGCCGGGAAAGACAGCCCAATGAAGCCAGGCAAGGGCACCGAGATAAGCAAGCACGACCCAAACCTATTGATTGCATCGGTATCCGGTACGCCCCTGATTAAAGACAAAACCATCGAAGTTGATAACGCACTCTGTCTCAATAGCGTTGGCGTGAATACAGGCCACGTGAAATTCAAAGGGAATGTGATTATCGGTGGCAACATTGAATCCGGCATGATTGTTAAAGCTACGGGTTCTATTACTGTAGGCGGCTTCATTGAATCGGCTGACGTACAAGCGCAAGGCGACATTCAAGTTGGTAAAGGGATCATTGGCCACACCGTGAGTGATGGCCAGCCAAAGAGTTGTCACGTCAAAACCAAAGGCTCGATTCGAGCCAGCTACGCCCAATATTGTGATTTGCAAGCTGGCGAAGATATTGAGTTGGCGGTGCACAGCATGAATAACGATATTGTTTGTGGGCGCAATCTGACGGTGCTGGATGCGAACGGTAGGAACGGTACGCTCAGCGGCGGAGATGCAAAAGTCGGTGACAAAGTGGTGTGCTTACAATTGGGCGTAGAAGGCGACACCGCCACTAAGGTAGAAGCGTTCGCGCGCTATTCTGCATTTAAGGAGCGATTAGCAGAGCTCAAAGATCAATACAAACGCGCTCAAGAAGGCACGATGGATGTGATTCGCAAAGAGCTCGAATTTAAGAAACGTCCTAAAGCCGAACGTACCGACGAAGAACAAGCTCAGATTGATGTGATGAAAACACAAAACAACGAGCAGCTTGAAGCGATAAAGCAAAAGCTAGAACAAACGGAACATGACTTTGAAGTCGCGTTAGAAGAAAATATTGTCGAAGCCAAAGAGCGTGTCTTCACTCGCGTGACGGTGCAGTTTGGCGACGAACAAGTAACGACAAAGCGCACTCATGGCGGTTGTTCGTTCCGTTTCAATCAATACGAAATTAAAGTCTCGGCGAACTTGGAAGAAGAGGACGTCGCTGCGGTTTAAGCTTTCTTACTCACTGAGCCCACACGTCGCAACAAGATGTGTGGGCTTTTGTTTATCTACAAATCGACAATGTGCTCTTGATAGTAGTCCGCAAGCGCACCGACTTGGCTGCTACACATTACTTTCATTGCTTGTTTAATGTGTTCTATTGGCCAGTTCCACCATTGGATATTGAGTAGAGTTTCAATCTCTTTATCGCCGAATCGTTGACGTACGACTTGGTTGTTTCCAACCACCACCGAATAAGGTTGGACGTCTTTCGTCACTACGGCGCGTGCTCCGATGACGGCTCCATCGCCGATGTTTACTCCGGGCATGATCATCGCCTCACTGCCAATCCAAACATCGTTCCCCACCACTGTGTCTCCGGCACGCTCGAAGCCGTCTTGTACGCCTTCTCCAAATTCTTCAGGAGAGAAGGGGAAGGTCGAAATCCAGTCAATGCGATGACCTTGATTTCCTGCCATCATGAAGGTGGCTCCAGAAGCGATGGAACAAAACTTGCCAATGATTAATTTGTCGATGCTATCGGGTTCTCTACTTTGCCATTCTTGAAGTGTGACGGGGTCACCCAACAAGTAGCGTACCGCTTGCTCTTCGAAGCTTTTTTGATGATAGAAGCCCGAGTAATAGCTGTAATCGCCAACGATGATATTGGGATTAGTGATGTGATCTTGAATGACTTGACCTTTTAACCACGTGTCGAAAACACTCATAACTCATCCTTTCAAATTTAGGTTGTACAGAGTTTAGAGGCTTTCTATTATTTCCAGTAGTTTGATTTTAGAGATTCAGAATTACTGTATGGAAATAAAATGGCTCAGCTACGTACCACTTTACGTCGCTTTGTGCGAGGAGCGAAGTATTGCTGGCGCAGCAAAGCGCCTGAATTGTTCGAATGCGCATGTAAGTCGGCAACTTAAACAGCTTGAAGACATATTGTCGGTGCAGCTTATTCAGCGAACTACGCGCCAGTTTAATTTGACCTACGATGGTTTGCGGTTTTATCAGCAGGTAAAGCAACTGCTCGAAGGCGCTGAGCAGATCAATGAGCAAGTCATGGCAAACGAGATCGTATCGGGAAAATTGAGAATAGCGGCGTCTGCTTCTTTCGGAGCCGCGTTACTCAGCCAAACATTGATCGAGTTTCGATTGCAACATCCACAAGTGAGCGTCGAAGTGATCTTCACAGAGACACCTCTCGACTTGATTGAGGCTGGGTTTGATATCGCATTCTACTTTACCGATACTCCCCCAGAGGGATACGTCGGCCATCAGCTACGCACTTTACACTGTAAACCGATCGCTCATCGCTCGTATTTAGCTGATAAACCAAATGTAAGTACGCCAGAGGATCTTGGTGACTTAGAGCACATCCTTTATAAAAGTCGTGACTTGGTGTTAGATAAGTGGACGTTTACACATAAGCAAACTCAACAGCAGTGCAGCATTGAGTTAGAAAGTACGCTGAGTTTTAATCTTGTCCAGTCCATGTTGGATGCTACTTTGGCTGGCTGTGGTGTAGCCATGTTAGATGAATTTGCACTGGCTAAACTCGAACCTGCACAAAAAGAACAACTCGTGAGTTTGCTGCCAGAATGGCAAACGGATGCGATTTTGCCGCTTTATCTGCTTTACCCAAAACGTGAGCACTTACCAAGAAGAACGCGAGCGTTCATTGATCACTTTAGGAACATATATTCTGTCGGCGAATAGCGACAACAAACTTAGCAACAATTGAGGAAGCAAAGGAATGCGAAAACACTGTATTGCGATTGGTGGTGGTGGCTGGATGATGGGAGAGAATTCGAGTCCGCTCGATCAATACATTTTGTCTTTGTCTGGTAAGGAGAATCCAAACATTTGTTTTCTACCGACAGCCACGGGAGACGCTGATGAAGTTATTGAACGTTTTTACAATGCGAAGCTTAGTGAAAACGTAACCCATTTTCCGTTGTTTAAGTTTGATGCTGGTTGGAAAGAAACGCTATTTGAACAAGACATCATTTACGTCGGTGGCGGTAATACGCGTTCGATGTTGGCCATTTGGCGCGAATGGGGAATCGATAGAATACTCAAGCAGTGTTATGAACAAGGCATCATCATTTGTGGCATGAGCGCTGGTGCAATTTGTTGGTTTGAGTTTGCGGTGACAGACAGTGATCCCGAAGCATACCAAGTTATGCGTTGTCTTGGATTAATTGACGGTTTGGCTGCGGCGCATTTTTCCCATGTTGGTGAGAAGTTTGAGGTTTTCCAAGCCTTTGCTCGTTCTCAACCGAGCATCACTTGTTATGGTATTCACGATTATGCGGCATTGCACTTTGTCGATGGAAAATTGTTAGCTACTGTCACCAGTTTTCCTGATGCAGGCGTGTTGGTCAAAACAGGTAACGAAGAAAACATATTGCGAGGGTGAGCTTCTTCAAATCAGCATTAAAGGCAATAACTACTGACCGGACACAGAAGAAGCTCATGGATTCAGCTAACTCACATTAAGTATCGTGCTTACAGCTCGTAACGCAGACCTAAGTGGTAGTAGTTTTCGTCTGCGTGCGCACCGCCAAACGAGACTTCTTGTCCATTGCTGTAGCCACGCGAACCGTTACGATCAACGTAGTTTGTGTAGATAGAAGAACGAGGCGTCAGTTTGTATTGCACTTCTAGCGTTGTATCTTTCAGCTCTAGCTCGTCACCCTCACTGTTTTCTAAAGAACGATAACCAGCACGCAGTGCCCATTTGTCATTTACACTGTAAACCGCCGTCAATTCCATCACTTTGTCGGTACTGGTTTGCGAGTAATAGCCCTCTAGTTCATCTTCCGAGTACAACGCACCCAACATCAAATCTCCTAGGTAGTAACGTGTACCTGCGCCCCAGAATGTGTAATCGGTGTCGTTGCTTTCACGTGCATCACCTTTATTTTTCTGCATCGCCACCACTGGTGCCAAGGTACCCAAATTCCCCATGTCTAGCGTATAACGCAGTGCAGCGTTGTAACCGTAGTCGAGCTCAGAAGTGTTGTTTCCTAAAATGTACGCGACAGAAAAATCGAAATTACCTAGGCTGTTTTGGTATTGCAGCGTGCCATCTTGACGGAAAACTTGCGTCGCGGTTTTGTCGACTTTATTCGCTTGGCGCGCCATAGAAACATCGGAAGAGGCGAACACATCACCAATGTCGGTAAACATAATCAACCCAGAAGCCACGCGACCACCAGTAATGCGACCATAATCTTTCGCATCAATACCCGCCCATACATAACGTGCGGTCAGAGACGGTTTGTCGTTTACTTGGTTTGCGTATTCAGCGGCACCCACTTGGTATTGCGCTTGGCCGATGATCGACGCGTACTCGTTGATGGTTTGTGAACCGTTTAAACCAATACGGCCATCAAACTCGCCATTTGCATCGCCATGCTCATCATTTTTACTGGTGACATTGAAACCAAGACGAGAGTAAATATTTAAAACTGACCCATCTTCCGCTTGATACAGCTGCGCTGCCATTGCGTTTGATGCCATCAATGTTGGGAGAAGTAGAGTCAAAATGTGCTTTTTCATGATTAACGACCTTTCATTTCTATTGTTTTAGGTACGACAAAGCCCCTTCCGAGTAACGGAATAAGAAAAATTGTCGTGAAGTAGAGAGGATGCGCCCTTGTTTGCCAAGGGCGCGAGCTAGTCCATTCCTATAGGGGAAGAATGATTTAGCTTAAATCGACGTCTTTGCAGCCAAAGAAGTAAGTCGCGAGGAAGCCGACGATGTAAGAGATAAGCAGGCCAGCAACAAACACCATCATGCCCGGGAAGATGCCATTTTCAGATGTCATGAGAGGAATCGCCACGATACCGGACGGGCCAAACACCGTATTAAGACCAACTGGTAAGCCAAGGTAAGAAACTAAACCGATAAAGAAGCCGCCCGCAGCACCACCAATACAAGCGGTAACAAATGGTTTTACGCGTGGTAATGTCACGCCGTAAATCAATGGTTCGCCAATGCCTAGAAGACCCGGAATAATAGCGCCTTTAACTTGAGTGCGCAGTAGAGCGTCTTTTTTGGCTTTGAAATACAGAGCCATTGACGCGCCAACCTGACCGCCACCAGCCATCGCCAGGATAGGGAATAGCGAGTTAAAGCCCTGTGCTTCCATCAATGCAAAGTACACTGGAACAAAACCTTGGTGGATGCCAAATACCACAGAAATTAAGAACAAACCTGCCAAGATTGCAGCGCCTAATGGGTTATCGTTCAAGTTGAGGAACAACCAAGACATCCCTTTAAACAGCTCGCCGCCGATTGGCATGATGATCAAGAAGGTTACCGCACCCATGATCAATAGAGTGATAACGGACGTTAAGATCATGTCCAGATCATCTGGCATGTATTGACGAACCTTACGCTCGACTTGCGCACCGATGATCGCCGCCAAAAGTACGCCGATAATGTTGCCGCGCGGATCAATCGCAAAGCCGAAAAACTCGTTCATGCCAGAGTAAATGCCGGATGTAGCCTCTGGGTTGTAACCCAGCACAAACAAAGAGGCGAGAATGGCACCATTAACACCAGAGCCGCCAAACGCTTGCTGCGCGTTGTAACCAATCAGAATACTTAGGAAAGCAAACAGACCCTTACCAAAGACTTTCATGTAGGCGATCAAATCCAACATAAACTGGCTTGGTGTCTGGTCGAGAACAAACATCTGTTCCAATAACGTCGCAAAACCTAGCAACAAACCAGCGGCAATAAAGCCAGGGATCAACGGCGTAAAGATGGTGGCAAACTTGCTTAAAAAACGCTGAACCGCACTGGTTTGCTTGCTCTTCATCTGTTTTTTCTGCTCGGCCGCGACGGCAGAAAGATCTTGTTGCGGCATATCTGCTTCTTCACTGTCACCAGAGGTTAAGCTGTCGATCAATTGATTCATCATCTCAGCCGCTTGTTGAGCTTTTCCGGGACCGAGAATGATCTGAAACTGCTCATCGCTTTCCACCACACCCATTACGCCGGGAATTTGCTTGATAACAGACTGGTCAGCCAAGCCATTGTTGGCGAGCGATAAACGCAAACGCGTCATACAGTTACCACATTTGCTTACGTTGCTGCTGCCACCCACTGCGGACAGCAACTGCGATACTGTGTTTGAAGTTATTTTTGCCATAGGGTCTATCCTTCAGAACTCGGATTATTTAGTTATTATTTAGTGCTGCGCGAATAAAACCGTTGTGCGCGGCGAGGCGTGATTTGGCTTGTTCGGCATCCAAATCGGCCAAAATCATTAAGATGGCAGTTTTGCAGTGGCGAGCGCAGGCATTTAATGCTCGCTCTGCTTCTTCTTTTGATGCGCCAGTTGCTTCTACAACAATGTTGGTTTGGCGTTGGATGAGCTTGGCGTTGGTGGCCTCTACATCCACCATTAAGTTACCAAATACCTTACCGCTACGAATCATTGCGCCTGTCGTGAGCATGTTTAACACCAGTTTTTGTGCGGTGCCGGCTTTCATGCGAGAAGATCCAGTAACGACCTCTGCGCCAACAATCGGCAGAATCGCGATGTCGGCCGCTTTTGCCATGGCACATTCTGGATTACAGGCGATAGATGCGGTCGTAGCTCCGATGGATTTAGCGTACTCCAAACCACCTAGCACATAAGGCGTGCGGCCACTTGCAGCTATGCCTACAACCACGTCATGCTTGGTGAGGTGAAGCGCTTTTAAGTCGTCTTGACCCATTTGCGCGTCGTCTTCGGCGTTTTCTACCGCTTTCAAAATCGCTTGGTGTCCACCAGCAATTAAGCCAATCACCATGTCTGGATGCGTGCCGTAGGTAGGAGGACACTCGCTCGCATCAAGAATTCCTAAGCGGCCTGATGTGCCAGCTCCCATGTAAACCAAACGGCCACCATTGGCGAACGCTGCAGTAATTGCATCAACCGTCTTTGCAATTTGTGGTAGCACTGCTTTGACCGCGAGCGCGACTTTTTGATCCTCTTCATTAATGACTTGCAGCATCTCGATGGTCGAAAGCGTATCAATATCTGCACTGGCTGGATTACGGCTTTCTGTCACCAATCGGCTTAAATCAATTTTCATGTTTTACACTCTTCGTAATGTTCAATCTGAGGGCGATTCTATGGAATAAAATATTCTGTTTTGGTGATAAAAATCACACTTGAGGTTATTCTTTGTGCAGGAGAAATTTGGAATAATGAGAGAAAATATACGTCCATTACATCCGGTATAAACTGGCTTGGTTAGAATAATCATGGGGTTAAATCAAACTCCAATTATTTTTGTTTTGGAATAATTTATTTAAATTTTTTGAGGTTTTTGTTGTGTCAGTTGTCAATAAGATAGTCGCGAGGCGTACTCAGCTTTCGCAAAGTGGTCGTTTGGTCGGCGATTGGATTGTTGAAAACGCAGAAAAGGCGGCGCTGCTCACTAGCCAAGAACTTGCGGCGCAAGTAAAAGTGAGTCAATCGAGCATTGTGAAATTTACTCAGCGTATTGGCTTTAAAGGCTACAGCGAGTTTAAGTTAGCTCTGAATGAAGAGATTGGCCGTAAGCATGCGATGCAGTCGACACCGTTGCACAGTGATATTTTGGCAGATGATCCCATCGCGGTTATTTCACAGAAACTGGTGAAAGCGAAAACCGACGCTATGTTTCAAACCACCAATGCGCTGTCTTTTGAAGCGTGTCACCAAGCGGTGAAATGGTTGAGTGAAGCGCGTCGAGTGCAAGTGGTCGGGATTGGGGGCTCAGCCCTGACCGCGAAGGATTTAAGCTTTAAACTGCTTAAACTCGGTATTACGGCGCTTTCTGAACAAGACAGCCACGTGCAGATTGCTGTTGCTCGTACCCTCTCTTCAGAAGATGTGCAGATTGCGATTTCGTATTCGGGCGAACGCAAAGAAATTCTCGTCGCGGCAGAAGCGGCAAAAGAGCAGGGCGCGAAGGTGATTGCGTTATCTGCTCCTGGGAGAAGTCGCTTGCGCGGTATTGCCGATATTACGTTTGATACGATTGCCAATGAAACGGAACATCGCAGCTCATCCATTGCTTCGCGCACCGCGCAAAACGTGATCACCGATTTGCTGTTTATCATCTTGGTTCAGCAAAGAGACGAAAGTGCACGTCAGTTGATCAGCGATATCAGTACCGACATCAAACAGATCCTCACATGATCGCTTAACCAACAGCGGACTAAAGATCCGGATCGTGCATCAGTAAAGCAATAAAAGCGGAGAGATGCTTTTCAATGGTGAGATCGGCAGAAATTGCCGGTAACTCCAACGTGATGCAAGGTAAATCACGTTCACTACACCAAGTGCCGAATGAGCCGGGTGTTTCGTAGTCGACATCGTCCACGATTGGCAGTTGAAACTGCTCGCCGAGCCATTTGGCGAGGTTGGAATGTTTGGGATCATCTACAAACGCAAGCGGTTCATGAAACGACACTACAAACTTTGGCCTGCGCAGTTCAATCAAGTTAATTAATGCGCCAACTTCTGGCTCTAGCTGGTTTTTAGAGCCTGTTTTCACCTTTACGTCTCGAACGGGTGTGTGAGAGCTCCATCGATACACGGTGTCATGCTCAGTCCAATTTTTGGTTGGAAACGCGCGATTGAGATCCACTTGGTTTGCATTTGCGCGTGTGCCTAGCTGGTTGCCGTCAGGATTCATTGACAGAATCACATCATGTCGTAAGTTTTTAGCTGGCAAGCTTCTTAGCGCACAGGACAAACCTGCAATCGAGGCTGTCTCATCCCCGTGAGTGCCTGCTAAAATCAAACCTCGCGAAGCACTTTCGACTTGCGCCGGAAAATACAGTAATGGCGCACCAAGCACGGAATGACCGTATGTTGTTGGCCGAATTAAAAATGCCGCTCTTTCCGTTCTTGGAATTAGACTCACCGTAATCTCCTGATTGATGAAGTAATATCAATATCTAAGCTAATTAAACCTAGCTAAACCGAACCGTTTAAACTCGTCAACGGTTGAAATGTTAATTGTGGCGCTTGCTTCACAAGACGCGTTAGGAGAACGAAAAACGATATGGATTTTAAAAAACATTCAACGGCGTTGCTGATTTCCTCTTTATTCACCCCTTTTCTTTCTGCATCTGTCGTTGCAGATACCTTACCTAACGGCGTTCAACTCGCCGCAGAGCAACATTTGGTACGTGCGAATGACGCAGAGGCGGCAACGCTTGATCCGGCAAAAGCCGAAGGTCTGCCAGAAATGCACGTGATTCGTGACTTATTTGAAGGGCTGGTGATTCAAGATCGTGACGGAAACATCATTCCCGGTGTGGCGGAATCGTGGGAAACCAAGGACAACCTAACCTTTGTTTTTCACCTACGCAAAGATGCGAAATGGTCGAATGGCGAGCCTGTGACGGCGGATGATTTTGTCTATTCACTGCGCCGAGCGGTGGACCCGAAGACCGCTTCTCCAAATGTTTGGTATCTCAAACTCACCAAGATCAAAAACATCGCCGATGTGGCAGAGGGCAAAAGGCCTTTGGACGATCTCGGTATCGCGGCGGTGGATAAATACACCTTACGTTTTGAGTTGGACAGTCAAGTTCCGTACTTTGTTGCTATGACCGGGCACACGTCCATGATGCCAGTGCATCAAGCGACAGTGGAAAGCCGCGACAAGCCGTGGAGCGATCCAGACCAATTTGTTAGCAACGGTGCATTCACATTGGATAAGTGGGTCGTGAATGAGCGCATTGAACTGGTCAAGAACCCAAATTACTGGGACAGCGCAGATACGCATTTAAACAAAGTGACTTACATTCCGTTTGAAAACCAAAACGCGTCGATCAATCGTTATGCGGTAGGTGAGGTGGATATCACGTCAGATGTGCCGACTCATATGGCGCAGAAGCTTAAACAAGATTACAAGAAGGCTTACACGGTGGTGCCATTGCTGTGCACGTATTACTACGCGTTCAATACCACTCGTCCACCATTTGATGATGCGCGAGTGCGTCAAGCGGTATCGTACTCCATCATGCGCGATGTGATCACGAATGGTGTCACTCAAGTCGGCAACCTTCCTGCTTATACTTTTGCGCATCAGTACACCGCAGGGTTTGATGCAACGCCGCCAGAATACAGTAACTGGAGTCAACAACAACGTGATGAGAAAGCACGTGAACTGCTGAAAGAAGCGGGATACGGTGATGGCAAACCTTTGGATTTCAAATTGCTGTACAACACCAGTGAGGCAAACAAATCTATCGCCGTTGCAATAGCCTCGATGCTACACAAGAATCTCGGTGCAAACGTTGAGTTAGAAAATCAAGAGTGGAAGTCGTACTTAGTGGCGCGTAAACAAGGCAATTTCGATGTGATGCGTGCGTCTTGGTGTGGTGATTACAACGAAGCGTCCACTTTCTTGAGTTTATTGCGTTCAGGTTCTTCGGGTAACTTTGCACGTTACAGTAGCCAAGCGTACGACAACGCGATGAACAGTGCATTGGCTGCAACCGATGAGAAAGCGCGCCAAGGATTTTATGACCAAGCAGAACAGTTGCTGGCGGCAGATATGCCCATTGCGCCAATCTATTACTACATGCAAGCGCGTTTGGTTCGCCCTACGGTTGGCGGTTTTGCCAAAAACAACGTAGAGGGTCGTATCTACTCGAAAGACCTTTACATTAAAAAGTAATGCTTAGCTGTTCGTTGAAGTGAGCACAAAGCCCTGCGGAGTCAGTTCGTGGGGCTTCGTGTTTCTACGTTATGTTGCAGAGGTCGCTGATAGCTTGCTAACCAGCGCAGCCACGCGCTTGCCGAGGTATTCTGCCGTAGCGATATCTGAGCTGTGTAGCTTACCGTCTTCCCCTTGAGCAACAATGCCACCTTGCACGCCGTAGCGATTCAGATTTTGCTCCCCAGAATTGCTGATCTTATCCAACCCGACCCACATCATGCCGTGCTGGTAAGCAAAGGTTTGAAGGTATTGCAGTGTGCAAGATTGATCGCCATTCAACGCTCCTCCGCTAGTAAAACCTGCTGCCACTTTGTTTGCCCACTTCTGGTGGTACCAAGATTCACTGCTTGAATCTGCAAATGCTTTAAACTGCGCAGCCACGCCACCCATGTAGGTCGGTGAGCCAAAGATAATCGCATCACACTCAGCAAGTTCATCCATTAGTTTAGGGTTCACAAAACGTCCCTCAATAATCTCACTGCCTTCAATTCGGTGAGAGAGGATTTCACATTCATCTTGCTGCTTAATGCCTTGTTGTTCAAGGCCTGCGGCAATCGCGCGAGCAAGCTGACCAGTAACGTCGGTTTTAGAGAAATAAATAATCGCAATTTTGGACACAATGGTTCCTTTTTTCATTGTTGATTTTTAATCGTGCGACTAAGGCTAAAACCTCAAGCTAAGTTGAGGTCAAGAAGAGATTTGAGATAGATAAAGTACGAATTGGTATCTAAAGAGCTTTCTTATAGGGTAAGTCGACGGCATAACTACAGTGAATGCAACGACGATGAATATCGTGTATAAAAGCGTTAAAGGAAGATCTTAAAGATGTAGAAAACTCTCTTGGAAACAATGATAAAGGTACCGATACTAGTGATGAGTAATAGGCGGAAAAATAGATTAAAATATGTAAACTCAGACCTGATCCAAGGCGGGAAAAGTACATTTCATCGTTTCTTAAGGCGAGGGATTATTATCATTATGGTAGGAGGCCTTTCTACAGCCTCTTCCACGGTATTTGCACACTTTATAGCGGGTGTGTTTGATGTGGATATGAATGTTCATCCAGAGAGCTTAGAAGAAAAAGTGCATGCACTACTTTTTGTTTCGGTCAGTCTTGTTTTTTACCTCTTTTATGCCCTTATCTCGCTAAATATTAGTGGGTGGCTCATAATGAAGCTAAAAATATAAGCTTAACTAAAACCATGTCCTTGTATTTTAAGGAAGATGGAACTAGTGACGATTTTTTCTTTGCTTGCACCATCTCTATTTTTTGTATTTATTTAAGGTTCGTAAATAAGAAGCTTCCTTTGGTTGAAGTGGCGCTTTTGGTTTCGGCGATGTGTCATGCTTTTATCATGAAAGAATACAGTGGTGACCTTCAGCTTATACGTTTTGTCTCTTCACTGTTTTTCGCCATTAACTTTGGGTTATTTGTGACCACCAAGTGATACTAAAAAGCCGATGTAGATACATCGGCTTTTTAGTGGGTTATTTCTTTCTGCGAGTATAAATCCGAGATTTTGCTTTACTTGGCTCTGGCTTGTTTTTTGCCTGCTTTAGCACTGCTTTTTGCAAAATCTGGTTGTTTGGGTAAGTGATCAGCATTCAATCTCTAATTTGACTGATGGCGTTGGTACAATAAAAACAATAGGAGAATATAATGAATAGAATAGTAAGACTTTTGAAAATAGGTAGTCTCTTTACGTTTTTCTCCCTATTTTTAGTTTGGCTATTTTGTACAACACCTGATACTAGTACATTTAAGACTGTAAACTTGAGCTTGGATGAGGTGCTTTGTGCTGATTCTAGGGGATGGGGAAATGGGACAAAAGTTGCGATAATTAAAGATAAAAAAAGCAATCTACAATATTATGCAGATAGCCTGTCACCGCAGATGTGCAGATGGTTACAAACACAACTTTTAAGTACAACAACACTAACTGCTTCCGGTGCCTATGATGCTAGTTATGATCAGGGGAAAAATATTGAGTTACAACAGATATATTTAGGAAAAGAAATGATCTATCAAGATCAGTATATAACCGAAGCAGGATTTTGTAAGTATATCCCTCTATTAACATGTATATAAATTAACGTATTACGGAAGTATTGGTGCTAGCTCTTGTTGCATAAAGGATAGAGCTCAATGATGTAGCGCTGACATGTCGTGTATTAAAGTGTTAAAGGTATACTTAAAAAGGATGAGTAGATGATCGTTTTATCGAGGGGCGTATCACTGTTTCTACTATTGATGTTGGTAGTTATGCTGCACACTGAGCTTTCTATTAGCGGCGATTATTCGACTATTTATGTTTTTATCCCTTTTGCATTGGTCTATTCATTGCCTTTGCTTACCAATTCGGTTCTGCTCAAATTTAAAGCGATTATTGTAATGGCTTTTCTGGTCTCTGTGGTGCAGTGCGCAGGTATTTGGCTACAGTTTCCTGTTATGAGGGGCGCGGCCATCGGTTACTTTTTATTAATTACCATACCAATATTTTTGACTATTTATTAGAGGGTGAAAGTGGAATAAAAAAGCCTATGTAGAAAACTCTCTTGGAAACGATGATAAAGGTACCGATACTAGTGATGAGTAATAGGCGGAACTAGTGACGATTTTTTCTTTGCTTGCACCATCTCTATTTTTTGTATTTATTTAAGGTTCGTAAAGAAGAAGCTTACTTTGGTTAAAGTGGCGCTTTTGGTTTCGGCGATGTGTCATGTTTTTATCATGAAAGAATACAGTGATGACCTTCAGTTTATACGTTTTGTCTCTTCACTGTTTTTCGCTATTAACTTTGGGCTATTTGTGACCACCAAGTGATAACAAAAAGCCGGTGTAGATACATCGGCTTTTGAGTGGATTACTTCCTTCTGCAGGTATAAATGCGGGAGATGATTTTTTATGTTCATCCACATCAATAGCTTAGATCTTGATGTGACTCATGTTGGTGAGTTCGGTAGTGGTTTGTTTGGCTCACCCGATTTGAACATAAAGTTTTCAGTATGCGGAATACATGACGGATGTGATTGTGGTCAGCTCTGCAGCAGAGGGGGTAAGGAAAGAGATTTGGGGAAAACAAATAATAAAATTTGATCGTTGGCACGTATCTTTTGTCATCTTTGTTTTGTTTACATTGTGGTATGGCTATGTGCCGCCTGAGCGCGTTGAGTATTTGACAGAATCATTTGAAATTGGTCGCGTCACTTGTGAATACAACACCCGCTCTGGCTCATATATCGAAATCCTCGATGCAAGAAAGGACAGAGCTCAACGATATAATGCTGGCATGTCAGTTGATAAATGCAACGATCTAAAAACAACTCTCAAGGCATACCAGCAAATTGAAGTCGAGACGAGAATACTTGATGATGATTCAATCTTAGAAGACCATCTAATCGAAAGAAGACCTATTTTTTACCTCTATCTCGGTAAACGTAAAATCAAGCTGGAAACGAAGATAGAAAGTGATAGAGATCTCTGTAACTACTTTCCATTCCGGCTATGTGTATCCGATTAAACTGGCTAATTTATCTAAACAAAAAGCCGATGTAGATACATCGGCTTTTTAGTGGGTTATTTCTTTCTGCGAGTATAAATCCGAGATTTTGCTTTACTTGGCTCTGGCTTGTTTTTTGCCAGCTTTAGCACTGCTTTTTGCAAAATCTGGTTGTTTGGGTAAGTGATCAAGTTTCCGTTATCGTGCTTAATTAACACGTGAAACATACTGATTTCTTGAATCTCGCCACTGATGTCTTCGTCTTTGTCTACGACTTTAATACGATCGCCCACTCGGTATGGGAAGACAAAAAAGATCAAAAAGCTGGCGGTGATATTGCTCAGAATTGACCACTGCGCGATAAACGCCACACCCAATACGGCGAAAATGGACGATAAGAACAATGACACATCGCCATAGCCAATACCGGTGATAATGGCAAAAACAGAGGCGGTCAAAAACAGCAGCGCGACATTGAAACAGCGCTGAATAAAACTCAGGCGGGCCTTTTTTACGCCCTTTGAGGTTGCTAAGTTTAAGATGGCTCGATTGACGATTCTCTTTAGGATACGATAAGCGATCAGGACAAAGACGCCCATCAACACTTTGTAACCGAGGGAGCCTGTAGTGAAATACTGGCTCACTTGTTCTAATTGGATCCAATCATTCATTTCTTCAACTCGACGATATTTAGAAAGCGGCTTTTATAGCTGATTTTCTGCTGTAAGTAATCACAATTTTTCTACTCTGTTTACCCTGTATCAGCATTAAAACGCCTTACATGTTACTGAAATAGCGTAATGAAAGACTGCGATGGGTAGTATTTCGTTACCATACCTAATATTCAACCAGAGTCGACGTCTCTTTCATGTGCTCAATGTTTGAGCTTCATCCCATATCCGAAATTACGCCAAGTGAAGCGCGTCATAAATTTGATGAATATGACCTTCGTCCTGCTAACCTAGTAGTGGTTGAAAGAAGTTGGTAGGAGAGGCGCGGGCGTATGGAAGAAGATGAAAAGGCGATCATGATGTTGGTGGTGATAGTGGGGTTCGTGCTTATTTGGGTTGTGCTTGAAGAGCTGAACTATCTTGGTTTACCGATCAAATAAGCCCCGTGAAACATTCGATTCAACGGGGCTTTGTATTTCAATAATGGCTTTCTTGATTTCAGAGATTAGCTAACTGCTCTAACCTTACCTTGCTTCAAGTCGTTCAGCACTTGAGATTTTGGACCGTCTGCAATTACGCTGCCTTTTTCCATTACAATCACGCGATCTACGATGTCGAGCATCGACGTTTTGTGTGTAATCAAAATCAGCGTTTCGCTCGGTTTTAACTGCGCCAATTGATGCTTGATGTGCATTTCTGAGCGGTTGTCCATTGCACTGGTTGGCTCATCCATCAAGAGTACCGGAGGACGTCCAAGGAACGCGCGAGCAATCGTCACCGCCTGACGTTGACCGCCAGAAAGCATTGCGCCCCCTTCACCAACCTGACGCTCCAAACCTGCTGGATCCGATTGCGTAAAGGCGGTCACACCCGCACGATTGGCTGCATCCATCACGTCACGGTCATCGGTTAATGGACGGCCTAACGTGATGTTGTCGCGGATGGAGCCAAAGAACAGATTGGAATCTTGCGCCACACACCCGATATTGCGGCGAATATCGACATGATGAAGCTGCGCGATGTCGGTGTCATCAATGCGAACATGACCTTCTGTCGGTTGGTATAAGCCCATGATGAGACGCTCCAACGTGGTTTTACCCGAACCGATACGGCCGATAATCGCCACTTTCTCGCCAGGATTAATCGTCAAACTCAAATCTCGAATTGACGCCACTGGTGAGTCTGGGTAGTGGAAGGTAACGCGTTCTAGCTCAATCTTACCTTGTACAATAGGGCGGTGAATGTAGCGTTTGCCTTCTTCTTGCTCGTCCGGCATTTCCATCACTTGATTGATGATGGTCATCGACGATTTGGCTTGGTTGTAACGCGTTGAAAGTAGCGATAGCTGAACCAAAGGCCCAATCGCACGACCACTTAGCATGGTTGCGGCAATCAAACCACCCATGGTTAAGTCACCTTCTGCAATCAAGTAAACGCCTAAGATGATCATCCCGACGTTACTACTTTGCTGCACGAAACCCGCAGCGTTTTGGATGCTGTCGGTAATGCGGCGGCTCTTAATGTTCCAGTTTGCCATGTGCGCCACTGCTTCTTCCCAGCGGTATTGGAACTGGCTTTGAGCACTCAACATTTTCACCGTTTCTAAGCCTGCCAAGCTCTCAATCAGGTTGGCGTATTTTTGAGAAGCCAGACGTGAGCCTTCCTCGATAGAACGGCGTAGAGGGCCTTGGATGAGCAGTGAGTGGATAATCAGAATGAGAACACCTACCATCGGCACAAATACCAAATTGCCCGCCATCAACCAAATGATGATTAAAAACAGAATCGCAAATGGTAGGTCGATCAACGCGCTGACGGTAGCGGAAGTGAAGAATTCGCGGATGGATTCAAACTCCTGCAAGTGACGTGCAAATGCACCCACTGACGGCGGTTTGGATTCCATTCGAATCCCCATTACTTTGCTAAACAGTTTAGAGGAGATCAGAATATCCGACTTTTTACCCGCCACATCGATGAAGTAGTTACGAAGTGACTTGAGAGAAAAGTCGAAAATGAACACGACGAAGATACCGCTTGCCAACACCCATAAGGTTTCAAACGCGAGGTTTGGCACCACTTTGTCGTACACCAAACGAGTGAACATTGGTGCGGCAATGGCGAAGATGTTGATCAAAAGAGAAGCGATAAGCACATCGCGGTAGATGCGTTTAGATTGCCACAAGGTTGACCAGAACCAGTGACCTTCTTTGGTTTTGAGCACTTCGGGAGAGCGCTCATCGAAACGGAATTGCTTTTTAACTAAAAAGTAGCGACCAGTGTACTGCTCAAGTAGGTCTTCTAATGGAATGGAGATTGGCACCATTCCACTTTCTAAGGTTGTGACTTCTGCTTCGCGTGTCTCCATATTGATGCTATTGAGAACGCAAGAGTCACCACCTTTAAGAACTAAGATTGCCGGCAGAATCAGGCTGGAGATTTTCTCCAGCTCTGCACGGTTTTCCTTGGCAACCAATCCGGCCCTTTCCGCCGCTCTTGGTAGCAGGAACGGGGTCAATTTACCATCTGACAGCGGAAGCCCATTCACAAGAGCTTCCGGCGAGTTGGCTAACCCATAGTAACGGCTAACGTAGATGAGCGAATTCAGTAAAGGGTCTTTCATCGTTGGTGAACCTTATTATTCCTTGTCGACGATGAATCCTTGGAATACCTCTACGAAGTGCTCGGTGAGGAAATCCAATTGGATCTGAGTTTCAATACGCGATGCAATCGTAGTAATGCCCAAGTTGTGAGCGGTACGAGAGATCGACGTGAGTGTGAACTTCTGTTTTTCGTCGTGTAAGTTGTGTGTGAACAAGTAATCCAGCTTCACATAGTTCGGACGGAACTCTTGGATGTATTCCAGCGATTGGAAGTTACGACCATAGTTATCGACACCAAACTCAGCACCAGACTGACGAATTGCGTTACAAAGCAGTGCGGTATGGTGCGGATGATCGATGAAGCACTCTTCAGGAATCTCAAAGTGAAGTTTAGACGCCACTTTCGAGTGTTTCTCCAACATGTTGGTTGTCCAGCGAATGAACGATGGCTGAGACAAGCTGCTTTGCGCGATGTTAATCGCGACTGGATCGTTAAGCTCGCCGCTTTCTAGCATCTTAATCATCGACTCAATCACGTATTGGTCGAAGATGTTGGTCGCATCTAACTGTTCCAATGCAAATAAGTATTGGTTAGCACGGTAAGTCTCGCCATCTTTTTCGATGCTTGAGAACACTTCGTTATGGAACACTTTGCCCCAAGTATTCTTCGCAGCTTGGAAGCGGAATTTCACCCAATCGCTGTGGATTGCTTCTTCAACCAACGCTTTCCATTGCTGTTTACCCATCAAGTTAGATGGCGTATCGCTACCAATGAAGCCGTATGGTTTGTCTGGCTGTGCTTTGGCTTTCGATAGTGCGTTATCCACCATAGAAAGGACTTCAGAACGCGTTTTCTGATCTTTGCTGTGTGCCACACCAAGCGAGGCTTTTGGTTTTGCTAAGCCAGTTGGATCAGTGTTTAGGCCATTGACACAGTTGACGATGCTGTCAGCGAGAATGCGCAGTTCGCTCTCATCCATGTGCGGGAAAAGCAGACCGAATTCATCACTAGAAAGACGAGCAATGGTGGCTCCCGGAACATCAATGGTGTTTTTCAGACGTTGAGACAACTCTTTCACGTGGGCATCAGCGCGTTGGTAGTCTTTTGTCTCGTAAATGTCGCCAATATATTCTGCATGGAGTAGCGCGATACCCCCTTGCGTTTGTTCTGCCAACCATTGGTCAACTTGGTTGATGTAGAACGAGCGGTTACCTAGTTTGGAGATAGGATCTAGGTATGCTTGAGCACGTAGACGTTGTGCTTCTTTGGCCTGTTCTTTAAATGACAACTCAATCTGTGCCGACATCATGTTGATGCCATCCACGACCGCGATCAGGTCTTTGGTTTTAGGGCGAGTGAGTGGCTCACCAAACTGGTTGTTTGCGATGTCGTGCATTTTCTTCACGATAGCAGCCAGTGGTTTTAGAGAACGACGCAGAATGTAAGAAATCGCAATCAATCCCGCTAGGAAGATGACGCTAAACGCAGATAGCAAACGGATAAAACCTTGCCATAGTTGTTCATACGCCGCGCCTGGGTGGCTGATGATTTCGACTTCGGCCAGTTGCATCCAACCACTGGTGACCACGCGTTTATCGTGAATCGCTTTGAACAGATTCATGTCGATAAACCATTGCGGAACGGTGCTTGGTTTTACTGGGTAAGAGCGTACGATCTGGTAATCAGAATCTAACGCGGTGAGACGCACCACTGAGTAGGTACTGCCGTCAAATAATGCATTGATTACCGATTCAACGGCAACCTTGTCTTTATCTTTTAGGTAAGGTGCTAACGCCAAACCCACGGTGTTGATGGTGTTGTTGACCTCTGAACGTTGCTGTTGTTCCAAGCTCGTTCGAGTAGTATTGAATTCGATTACGAATACTGATGCCATCAAGAGTATAAAGACCGTAACCATTCCCACTACAAGCTTCTTATATAGGGTCATGTTTCTCACTCGTCATAGTTAATTTTAGGTTTATTTAACTGCAACTTACGTTCGCGCGAGCGTAAGTCATTCCAAAGGCTCAAACGTGATGCTTTCCCCGCTAGCTCTCCAGTGCCAGCAGAGGACTTCATTAACCACAGGTTTGTACCATTAAAACTGTATATCGGTAGCAAATCGCTACGTTTAGAGGCTCGGACAATTTCTGGATTGATATTGTCGAGGATGAGCGGCTCAGAACTTGGGGTCGGGTAGTAGGCTAATACCATGTGAAACTGATTCAGTTCGATGGCTTTTACGTAGATCAAACGCATCTTTGAATCTGGTATTCCTAGCTCGAGTAACGAGAAGTACTTAGCGATGGTGAAATCCTCACAATCGCCGCCGTTGCTCCCTAAAAATTCGAGTGGCGTAGCCCAATAGTCTGTCTTTCCCCACAGTTTTATGTCGTCAACGAAATAGAGTTGGTTGAAAAAATCGTTAACGCCCACGAGCTGTTCATGAGTCTCCAATTGTTTAAAAAGGTCGATGTTCTGTCGCCATGTATTTACGCGCAATCCGGCGCGTTCGCCATACACCGCTGTGACCGCATCGACCCATCGTTGTTCTTTTGTGCTTAACGCACCAATTTGGAACGAAAAACAACTTAAACTGATTAATAATGTAACTTTACGCTTCAAATTGGATCGCATATTCGACTCACATCACAAGTGTACTCTTCCAATGGGCTCGTTGGTGAGAAATAAGTGCTTTTTATTTAACCACTTATCGAGCTTAACTGCACATTGTGAGTGCCTTTGTATCAGTTACTCCTTCAAGGCGTTAGTTTTGGCGCTTAAGATCGGCTTAAGCAGATACTCCAAAACGGTTCGCTTCCCTGTGATGATATCGACCGATGCTGTCATTCCTGGAATGATTGGTAAATCGGCATCCTGACCAAAGCTGGTTTTTTCTGTGCGCACGCGCACGATGTAGAAACTGTTGCCTTCCTCGTCTTGAGTGGTATCTGCACTGATGTGCTCCAGTTCACCCACTAAGCCGCCGTATTTTGTAAAGTCATACGCGGTGAATTTTACGATGGCATTTAGGTTCGGGCGTAGAAAAGCGATGTCTTTCGGTGCGATTTTCGCCTCAACTAACAAGGTGTCTTCGGTTGGTACGATTTCAACGATGTCCATACCCGGTTGGATAACGCCGCCAACGGTGTTGACGTTCAGCGTTTTGATTTTGCCTGTCACCGGAGAGACAACCACCGTGCGGTTTACGCGGTCTTCTAAGCCAACTGCCGATTCAACCAATGCAGACAGTTGGTCTTGAGCATTATTGAGTTTCTCTTGTTGTTCGGAACGGAACTTCAACGCCACATCGATGCGATTGAGCATGGATTCTTTGATGGCGGATTTGATCACTGGGATTTTCAGTTCGCTAGATGTCATTTCACGGCGAGTGTCGTTCACTTGGCGCTGCAATTTTAGTAGCTCAATACGCGGAACAACGCCTTCATCCGCCAACGGTTGGGTGATATCCAGTTCTTTCTTCGCGTATTGGTAGCTTTGGCGTAAGTTGCGTACTCTCGCTTCAATCTCGACCAAGTCTTGCTGCTTTTGCTCAACTTGTTGATCGATCACCGACAGTTGGTTGCGTAGGTTATCCAAATCTTCGCGGTATTCTGCTTTTTGACGCTGAGTTAATTGTGGCTGCGTCTCTTCCAATACCGGTGGGAAAGTCAGTTTGCCGTAATCGAGAACGACGCTTTTTTCCCAATCTTGAATATTAAAATCGCGATTGACGGCAACGCTGTTGATAGAAGCAGAAAGTTGTAATACCGAGGCGGTCAGGTTGGCAACTTGTTGTTCACGTTCGCGGTAGTCCGAGCGAAAACGAGTATCGTCGATCAACAGAAGTTGCTGACCTTTTTTCACCAGTTGGCCTTCCTTCACCAGAATTTCTTTGACGAGACCACCTTCCAAGTTTTGAACTACTTGGATTTGAGAAGAGGGAATTACTTTACCTTGACCGACGGTGACTTGGTCGATCTGTGCCCACGACGCCCAACCAATGGCTGCAACAAAAAACAACACCATAACCCACAACATTAGTCGGGCACTATTTGGGGTGTTGAGAAGCAGTGCGGCGGTTTTGTCATCGACAAAATCCAGCTCATCATTGCTGAGTTTGTTGTAGTTGTCTCGGCTCATCACATTCTCTGCTTATATAAATACGGATTATCTTTTTGATCTTATTATTATTACCCGATCATGTCAGCATTCCGGCTAATAAAAATAAGTAACAGAGGACATTCGCTCAGGTTACCCGTCTGGCTTCAGCCCGTTCTTGCTGAAAGGCTGAAGAGATTTTGAGGTATTGCTACTGAGCCTTAAACTTCGATTTGTCCAACTGATGTTTTTTTAGTTTGTCGTACAAGGTCTTGCGTGACACCTGTAATTCTAGTTGAACCTCTTTAAGTCTGCCTCTGTGTCGCTGTAATGCATCAAATAACAGACAATATTCAAAGTGTTCTGTGCGTTGAGTCATGCTCTGAATTTCGATGCTCTTTTCACTGTCCCAATCTTCCATGCGAAAAGTCTCAGGTTTGAGAGCGCGCAGCTCCGCAAATTGGCGCAGTTGTTTAACGTTTTCTGGCCAAGAAAGCTCTGTAATTCGGCGTACTTCGTCCAAACTGATGTGCGGTGGTTGCAGCTGATAACGGCTTGCTGCATGACGTACGAAGTGTTTGTAAAGTGGGCCAATATCTTCTTTGCGTTCATCCAGCGTTGGTAAGTGGATGAGCGTTGCGAACGCTTTAACATCGGCATCAACCTTGGTCGTCGCACCAAATACGCGCTCCAATTTCGGGTGGTTAAACAGGCATTGCCACTGTGCGAGCGAGATATGTTCTGCGCTGTGCAGGTACAAACTGCACCGATTTGAGTCTTCCGTCAGGTGTTCAATGGCTTTGTCGAGTGCATCTAGCGACAGTTCGTAAAGGTCTTCACCTGATGCTGCAATCAGCTCGCTGTCTGGTGTGGCGTGAATATCGTGAGCAAATTGCGCAGCTAATCGGCGACCAGTGCCGTCTTGTCCCACGAAAATCAGAGGTTGGTTCGTCGGAGCGCTGATTAAGGCTCGGCGAATACTCACCATGACTTTACTGTGACCAATCATTTTCGGGCCGACATGGGTTTGCATGTCGAGCTCTTTCTTTAGCCAGATGTTTTCTTGCAACAAGTTCAGCTTATCGCTGGCGTTGTTCAGTGATTTCATCAGTTGATCGGTTGAAAATGGTTTTTCCAGAAAGTCGTACGCGCCGCTTTTCATTGCTTCGACCGCCGTTTTAACGTCGCCATGCCCAGTTAGAACGATGAATTGAAAGTGGTGATTTTTGCTCAGCAGCGTACGCATAAACTCTAAGCCATCCATGACCGGCATGTGAATATCCGTAATGATGATGGCTGGAGAATTGGCATCGATAACTCTGAGTGCTTCAACGGCATTGGGAAAGCAAGTGACTTCAATGCCCTCGATAAGTAGTGCTTGTGAAACGGCATCACGAATGTGTGGTTCGTCATCAACAAAGATAACTGCGTTATGCATGGTCGTTTTCCGTTGCTGGTTTGGTGGTTCTGGTGTTTGCCATCGGAACGGTGACCACAAAGGTCATGCCGCCTGACTCACCCGATTGCGCCCCTTGGTGGTTATAGGCGCTGAGCGCTCCGTGATAGCTTTCTAAAATACGTTTTGAAATGGTCAAACCCAGTCCGAGCCCTTCTGGTTTGGTGGTAAAAAACGGGTCAAAGATTTTCGCCATTGCCTCGTCAGACATCCCCGGGCCGTTATCTGACACCAGAATATCGCAGCTCGAATCGTGGCATTGAATCGCGATGGAAATTTGTGGATCAATACAATAGCCATCCATCGCTTGCGCAGCGTTGTGGAACAGATTGATGAGCACTTGTTCTAGTTCAACGCTGTGAATGGCGAGCCTCACCTCGTGGTCGATCGTCGGTACTTTGAGCGTGACGCCTTGCTTGATCAACTTATTGCTCAATATGCTGGTGGCATTGTGCACCGCATCGTGGAGTATCGACACTTCATTATGAGGTTCATGAGAAGTTTTACGGGTGAAGACTTTTAGCCTAGCAATGACCTCGGCAATAGTCTCGTTTAGCGAGAGCATCTTGTTTAAGTTGTCTGCGACCATCGGGTAGCGTTCCATCGACAACAAGCGCTGGGAGTTTTCGGTGTAAGTTCTCAGCGCGGCAAGTGGTTGGTTTATCTCGTGGTTGATACTGGCAGACAACTCTCCCAGCAAAGCAAGTTTGGCGGCTTGAGTCAGCTCTTGCTGAGTTTGTCTTAGCTCTTGCTGGCTTTGTTCATACTGACGAACCGTTTGCTGCAATTTGTGGTTTGCTCCACTTAGTACAACCGTGCGTTGCATGACTTTTTCTTCCAAGCTCACATTGAGATTGGCAAGACGTGCCTTGTTCACCAACATCTGAAACCATGCCAATGCGATCAGTGCAATCAGCGCGTATAAAATCAAATAGACTACATCGGCCTGCAATACTGCCGTCAGTACGGTGTGGTGATTGATTAACGCTACAACGCGAAAGCCTTTATCCAACAAATGTGTTGCGTACGCGAGGTAGTTTGGTGACAGTAATAATTGGTTATCCGCAAACTCACTTTCGTCACTTTGCGCGGTAAGCTCGCCGTAATATTCGGGCAACGTGTCACCGTATTGGCGAGTTTCAGTCAGTTCATTGATGGCCGTTGGTGAGAGTGGAAACAGTGCGCGATAGCGCCAGTCGGGTAGGTTGCTCATAAACACTACGTTGTGTTTGTCGGTCACCAAAACGTCTGCGCCACTTTGTGCAAGGCGCTGTTCCAATTGCTCCAAATTCACTTTTACCGTGATGACGCCGATGACATCGCCGTTCAACCATAGTGGAGAGGAAAAGAAGTAACCCCGTTTGTTAGAGCGTACTCCTAACCCCACGTATTGGGCTGGCTCACCACGACGGGCATTTTTAAAGTAAGGGCGATAACTAAAACTCGAACCGACAAACGTATCCGCCTGTTGATAGTTACTCGAAGCGATAACCAAGCCTGTTTTATCATGGACATAAATGGTATCGGCCAAACTTTGCTTCAGCCATTGCGCCAACAGTAAGTTCAGTTCTGTCGACGGTGCACCTTTCTCAACGGCTTCAAGCAAGCGTGGATCATGGCTAAGCAAATTGGGAATTTGTTCAAACTTCGCCAGTTCGTAGTCGACTTCTTGTGAGACTTGAGCCGCTTGGCTTTTGAGTTTTTGTTGCCATTGATCGTGTTGATAGCGAGTTGCGTAGTGATGCGTAAGAGCAAGCCCTAAAATGCCGATAGCAAACAACAGCAATAGAAAATGACGCAGGGCTTTGGGATTGAGTAAGTTCACAATTAGCTCACCGGAGTTTTTAATGCCATGTTATCAAAAGGTATTAAACGATGCTGTGAGCGGTAACGTTAACTAGGAATCGAACTGCATTTTAGAAGTAGTATTCCGTACTAATAAATACGTAACGGTTGTTTGCCAAGTAAGCGATTGGTTTGTTGCGTAACATAGCGGTCAGTTTGTGCTCACTTGAGGTTAAATAGTCAATCTTGTCCCGTTAGAGAGCAAACGAAGCGAAGTTATTTTGGGATGACTTCACGTTACTTCTCGTCGCTTCATTCTCATTCTTTGGGTGGAAAAACTTGCCCTGCCGTTGGTCTTTGGTCTCGTTAGAAGTGTTGCCGGGCCTCGCTTTTTGCCTGAACCTAGAGGTTACCATCGGTTTTTCAACATCTATGTTTGCTGTCCTTGTATTTCAGTAGCTTCGGGAGCACAATCGACAAAAACGAGTGAAGGAGTAAAGATGGAACTTGCTGATATTCGTCGTGAGTACACGAAAGGTGGCCTACGTCGTAAAGATTTGAAAGCTGATCCAATTGATCAATTCAACCTTTGGTTGGAGCAAGCGATTAAGGCGGGGTTGACGGATCCTACTGCGATGACAGTGGCGACCGTGGATGAAAACGGCATGCCATTTCAACGAATCGTTTTATTGAAAAACGTCGATAAAGATGGCTTCGTGTTTTACACCAACTTAGGTAGTCGCAAAGCGCAGCATCTTGAGCATAACAGCAACATCAGCCTGCATTTCCCTTGGCATCCACTAGAGCGCCAAGTTCACATTACTGGTGTGGCTGAAAAGCTGACTGCGATGGAAAACATGAAGTATTTTACTTCTCGCCCTAAAGATAGCCAGTTGGCGGCCATTGCGAGTAAGCAAAGTAGCCGTATTTCTGCTCGTGGAGTGCTGGAAGGTAAGTTCCTTGAGCTCAAACAGAAATTTGCCAAAGGTGAAATTCCAATGCCAACTTTTTGGGGCGGCTTTAGAGTTAAACCGCAAAGCATTGAGTTTTGGCAAGGCGGTGAGCATCGTCTGCATGACCGTTTCCTATTCTTTCAACACGATGGCGAATGGGATATAGACCGTCTCGCGCCATAGGGCATCTTATTTAACGCCTAACAAAACACCGCCATTTAGGCGGTGTTTGTGTTTATAAAGATAAAGCGGCGTGGCGTTAGCGCTCTCCATTCAAAACAACAGAAAGCTGATGTTTAAGCAGCGTTTTGGGTACAACAGAGCCATAGCCTGCCTCCATTGCTTTATCGATCAGCTCGTTCTTACTATTCGCTTCAAACTTGTTTCTTAGACGTGCGACGTGCCCTTCTACCGTTTTTGTGGAGATGCCCATCACTTGAGAAATAAACTGAGGTTTTTTGCCGTAAAGCAGTAAAAATAGCGTTTCTTGCTCGCGGCATGTGAGCTTTTCTGGTTTCGGATTCAGATTCGAAAAACGGAAAATGGATTGATGGTTTATGTCTGTACCGATGGCTCGACACACCCAGTAGCCCACTTCAATCACGGCGGTGTCGGTTAACTCTCGGCCATAAAAAATGGTGCCGAGGATGTTGCCTTGTTCATCTCGCCAAGGGGTTTTCGTGAAAATATGTGCGCGCCAACGCCCATCAGGGTAAGGATGAATATCAAGGATCTTCAACGATTCGCCCGTTTCGATCACATGTTTATCTTGGCGTTGAAATTCTTGTGCGCATTCAGTGGTTGGGCTCGACATCTCGAAGTCAGTTTTACCAATGCACTCTTCTGGTGAGGCATGGCCCAATAATTCGGCGTATTCCTGATTCACATAACGGAATACCGAATCTTTATCTTTGCATCCCCAACAACCCGGTAGCTGTCGGAGGAGCGACTGTTCTATGGTATTGACTGGAATATTCACAAGAGGACTCACTACTGCTATTTGGCCCCAAGCCATCTCTCCATCAGCTGTGTTTACACCAGCATTCAGACATGACTTGGATACATTGCCTGCTTTATGCAGGTCAGTATGCTCACTTCATGGATTCTTTCGTCATCTACGCAGTGCTATTCCTTGATCATGCTTTCGGTAAATAGCACCAGATGGCACTGGGAGCGGAGAAAAATGGATCAAGAGTACTCAGCGTGATGATTGACGTAAGGATACGGTGAGATGGCCGATATAATATCAGCTTATGCCATTGTTTTCATTTTTGAGATACAAAAAAAAGCCAGCCTGAAGACGGGCTGGCAACACAAGATATAATCTTGTCGACGTGTAGAAGAGGTTCTAAATTACATAGCGAGGGTCTGCTAAGTAAGTTAGAGGTATCAATCAGATACCGAGAGCTCAGGGTCGTATGCATCCTAGAGCTCGAGGTCTAATGTATTGAATCAGGGGCATATTAGTAAGGGGGGAAATCCCTCTATGTGGTTTATATTCAATCGATTAATGCGTTTTTAGCCATTCGCGGCAGGAATACATAGAAAAATACGAGACTTTTGTAGTGAAGATCTTTAGGAACTTAGCTTGTTGCCAATGCCCGCCTTTTCTATCTGCCCGTTTTTGTTAAGAAAGTTGGTTGTACATTGACCGTAAGTTAATCTCGCATGATCATCGTTCCGGAACTATGATCATGTGGTTGGAGTTGATCTTGTTGGTTTGATCTTGCGCGATTGGCTCCGTGGAGATTTGCAAGGCAACCGAGAAGGTATATCATGCCTCGATGTAAGCCGAACGCTTAAGATGACCGTGTGAAATGAGTGACTCAGATAACCCGAAATCCCCACCATATAAAGAAAGTATGCTGCCAAAACCAGCAGAACTGATCACATTGCCATCTTATATGGATTGCCATGATCATGCTTACACGCAGATCGTGATTGGGTTGAAAGGTCAAGCGGAATTCGAAGTCCGTGGGCAGGGTAATTTAGTCGGTCCTGGGCAAGGTTGTGTGGTAACAGCATGCTCTGATCATGCTTTCGGCGGCGTGATTCATCAGTCGGATATTTTAGTGCTGAATATGCCGAAGCCGACCAATGATGACCCTGAGATGCTTCAGAAGATCAATAACCTAGAACGTTCCCACCTTTATTTTCAACTCGATGGTCAAATTCAGAAGCTGATTCAGATGCTGGTACAGGAAATGCGTAACCATCCTGACGATCTGCTGCTTAGTCGCGCGTGTAATGACACCGTGATTGCATTGATGCAGCGCCATATCTCTGCATTTGAAACCAGCCGCAAAGATTCGCGCTTTGATCTAGAAGCAATAGACCGCTACATCGAACAACATCTCAGCCATAAGATCAGCGTTGCTCAGCTTGCGGGGCGCGTTTTCTTGGGTGAAAGCCAATTCCACAGCTTGTTTAAAGATCAGATGGGGATTACTCCGCATCAATACGTATTAGGTAAGCGCATTGATATGGCTCGTGAGCTAATCGAGCAAGGTCACCTCTCTTTAGGGCAAATCGCCGAGTTTACCGGCTTCTCAAGTCAAAGCACTTTTACTCATACCTTCACTCGATTGCAGGGACTTTCTCCCTCTCAGTATAAGAAACAGGTTGGGTAAATTTACCCAGAAAAAGACAAAACCATGCTCTATGCATGGTTTTTTTGTACTTTTTTACCTGTGATCTATTTCTCAATTTTATAGATTTGAGGCCAAATTGACGGTTTATTGAACGTTGTGGCCTCCAATGCTCAAAAGAAGGTGTTGCTATAAGAATAATCTTATTGATATTCCTAATATTTTGTTGTGATTAAAATGCAAAAATTAAAATTTACAACACAAAATATTATCTATTTGAATGTGACTATGTGGATGTTTTGTTATAAAAGCGAGTTTTTGGCAAAAATATCGTAGTTTTTGACAAGTATTATTATCGGCCTCAAAATACACTGCCAGCCATTGATGATCCTCGAAGCGGTTTTCGAGGAGTGAGATTGAGGAACACACATGTTTACAGCTACGAACGTGTTGACACCGGAATTTATCGGGCAGCCGCTTGATAAGTTGTGGTCACTGATCTCGCCATTGTATATGGTGGACGAGTCTCAATGGCTAGAGCAATTATTGCCACTAGCGACGCCGACAACGGAAGAAAAATCGGCGATCACTAACCAAACGACCAAACTTATTGAAGCCATTCGTGCCGATAAGAAGTCAATCCAGATGATTGATGCACTTTTGCTGGAATACAGTCTCGATACTCAAGAAGGTATCTTGCTGATGTGTCTCGCAGAAGCATTAATGCGCATCCCGGATGCGGCAACCGCAGACGCGCTGATTAAAGACAAGTTAAGCGTTGCGGACTGGAAATCTCACCTGAAAAACTCAGATTCTGTTTTCGTTAACGCGTCAACATGGGGTCTAATGCTGACAGGTAAAGTAGTCGGTCTTGGTGAGCAAGGCACCCAGAGCCCAAGTCAGGCTGTAAACCGTCTGGTTAACAAATTCTCTGAACCTGTGATTCGTAAAGCCATGTATCAGGCAATGAAGATCATGGGTCACCAGTTTGTTCGCGGCCGCACGATTGAAGAAGCACAGAAAAATGGTCGCCCGATGCGCGACAAAGGTTTCACTTACTCATTTGATATGTTGGGTGAAGCGGCGCTAACAACAGCGGATGCAAATAAATACTTCAAAGATTACCTAATGGCGATCGAAGCGGTGGGTCGCGAGACTTACGGTAACGACACTAGCCCTGCGCCTTCGGTTTCTATCAAGCTTTCAGCATTGCACCCTCGCTACGAAGTGGCGAACGAAGAGCGTGTTATGACTGAGCTGTACGAAACGCTCATGCAACTACTAAAACGCGCGATTGAAGTCGACGTTGCGATCACGATTGATGCAGAAGAAGCTGATCGCCTTGAGCTGTCTCTAAAGCTGTTCGAGAAGATTTACCGCAGTGACCTCGTCAAAGGTTGGGGCAAGTTTGGTCTTGTTGTGCAAGCGTACTCGAAGCGTGCTCTACCAGTATTGGTTTGGCTCAATGCCCTTGCGAAAGAACAAGGTGACTTGATCCCACTTCGCTTGGTAAAAGGCGCGTACTGGGATAGCGAAATCAAATGGTCACAACAAGCGGGCTACGAAAACTACCCTGTGTACACACGCAAAGAAGCGACCGATGTTGCTTACCTTGCATGTGCGCGTTTCCTATTAAGCGAAGGCGTACGTGGCAATATCTTCCCGCAATTTGCCAGCCACAATGCGCACACAGTTACTGCGATTGCAGTGATGGCGCAGCATAAGGATTTTGAATTCCAACGCCTACACGGCATGGGAGATTCACTCTACAACCACGTGATGGAGAAATACGGTCAACCTGTTCGTATTTACGCTCCAGTTGGTAGCCACGCGGATCTACTGCCTTACCTTGTTCGTCGTTTGCTAGAAAATGGCGCAAACAGCTCGTTTGTACACCGTTTGGTTGACGCGCGTTGCCCAATTTCTGAACTGACACATCACCCTGTGGATGCGCTAACCAGTTTTGCGACGCTGAATAACGATAAGATCCCAATGCCTTCAGGTATTTTCCCTGAGCGTAAAAACTCTTACGGCGTCAACATCGATATCGAAAGCGAAGCAAAACCATTTGAAGCGCAAGTTGAAAGCTTCCTAAACAATAAGTGGGTTGCGGGCCCTGTGATCAACGGTGAACGTTTTGCCGAAAGCATGATCAAGGAAAACCTCGCTGAGATCATTACCGCGCCTTACGATCGTCGTGTTGAAGTGGGTCAAGTCGCTTTTGCAACTCTTGATCATGTTTCCGCTGCGATTGAAGCGGCGCAAGCGGCATTCCCAGAATGGAAAGGCACTGCGATTGAGCAAAAAGCGAAGTGTTTAGAAACACTTGCTGACCTGATGGAAGCAAACTTGGCGGAGTTGGTGGCGATTTGTCATCAAGAAGCGGGTAAAACCATTCACGACAGCATTGATGAAGTTCGTGAAGCGGTAGATTTCTGTCGTTACTACGCAAAACAAGCGCAAAACCTACAACCATTTGAACTGGAAGGTTTCGATGGTGTGAAACGCATTTCTAGCCGTGAAGGTCTCGGTGTGTTCGTTTGTATTAGCCCTTGGAACTTCCCTCTGGCGATTTTCCTTGGTCAAGTAACCGCGGCGCTTGTTGCGGGTAACACAGTGGTTGCTAAACCGGCTGAACAAACCAGCTTGATTGCTGCTCGCGCGATTGATTTGATGCTGGAAGCTGGCTTCCCAGCTGGCGTAATTCAATTACTTCCTGGTCGCGGTGGTGAGATTGGTCATGCACTAACCTCTCACGACGCCATAGCAGGTGTCGCATTTACGGGCTCTACGGCAACGGCACAGCGCATCAACGTAACGTTGGCAGAGCGTACCGCGAAGCCAGTACCGTTTATCGCGGAAACTGGCGGCCAAAACGCCATGATCGTCGACAGTTCTGCACTGCCAGAGCAGGTGGTTCGTGATGTGATTCGCTCTGCGTTTGCATCGGCGGGTCAACGCTGTTCTGCGCTTCGTGTGCTGTTTGTTCAAGAAGACGTTGCGGACCGCATCATCACCCTTATCCAAGGCGCGATGAAAGAGCTACACGTTGGCTTGCCTTACTTGCACAAAACCGATGTGGGTCCGGTTATTGACCGCAATGCGAAGCAAAAACTCCTTGCTCACCTAGAGCAGATGAGCAGCACACAGAAGAAAGTTGCGCAGCTGCAACTGGAAGAAGCGTGTCAGTATGGCGATTTTGTTGCACCAAGTGCGTTCGAAATCTCTGGTATTGATGTTCTGAAAGAAGAGCAATTTGGTCCGATTCTTCACATCGTTCGCTTTAAAGCGTCTGAACTGCCAAACGTTGTTGAGCAGATCAACCAAACTGGTTTTGGTCTGACTATGGGTATCCACAGCCGTAATGAAACCACTTACCGCTGGATTGAAAAACACGCACGTGTAGGTAACTGCTACATCAACCGAGATCAAGTTGGTGCGGTTGTTGGCGTTCAGCCATTTGGTGGTCAAGGCTTGTCTGGTACAGGTCCAAAAGCTGGTGGTCCTCACTACTTGTACCGCTTTACTCAACATCTTCTTGCTCAAGCAGAGAACGCATAAGGAGTCGCATTATGGTTCATCAGATCACATATTTTAAAGATGCATTCTCTGCTTGGGAGCAGTGGAATCTGACCGATTTTGATTACAAATGCGAACATGTGTTGGCATTAAAATCTGCACTAGAAGGGCAGAATGCTGTTGTGGCAAAAGTAGTGTCTTACCACTTGCAACAAGCGTCTGCACTGCTTGCAGAACCTCATCAGTTAGTGGGCCCTACGGGGGAAACTAACGAGCTGTACGCGGCTGGTCGTGGTGTGGCTTTGGTGATTTGTGAAAACAACATCGAAAACACTGAAAACGCGCTGTACAGCACTTTTGCAATGATCACTTGTGCCCTCATCGCAGGTAACAGTGTTGTGATTTGCAGCGACAATGCCGAGCTAAACCGACTGGTTGAGCAAGCGGTATCGTCAACAAACTTCCCATCTAACTTAGTCCAAGTAGTTGCGTACGATGCGTCTGCCCCGTTGCTAGAAAGCGATGTACGTAGTGTGGGTTATGTTGGGCATTCTCAGGTTGAGCATGCGCTCAATCTTCAATTGGCTAAGCGCGATGGTGCTATCGTTGGCTTAGTTTCTGAAACGGATTTGGAGTCACCAAAACTGGCTCACGATCCGCATCTCTCGTTGCGCTTTATTACTGAGCGTACTCGAACGATAAATATTACAGCGGTGGGTGGTAACGCGACTCTACTCGAGTTGGGGAACGAAACTCACTAACCTGACTTGTGACACCAATTTGAAATAACCAGCCTGAGAGCTTGTTCAGATTGGTGTCTCTTGCTTTGACGTATTGCTGCGATGGCAAAATGTCAGAGAAGACAAGGAAGGAAATAATTATAACGAGGACTATCAAATGATAGAAAATAGCTTTGCTATCACGTCCACTTTTGTGGCGTATTTAATAATTATGGTTGCCATTGGCGTTTACGCGTATAAGAGGACTTCCAATTCATCTGACTACTTCCTAGGTGGCCGTAGCCTAGGTCCGTGGCCTGCTGCATTATCTGCAGGTGCATCAGACATGAGTGGCTGGCTGCTACTAGGTTTGCCAGGTTACGCGTATGCAGCAGGTATCGAGGCATTTTGGCTAGCAGGTGGTCTACTTGCTGGTACATGGGCTAACTGGTTCATCAGTGCAAAACGTCTGCGTACTTACAGCATCCAAACTGACGCGTTAACGCTGCCAGAGTTCCTGTCACGTCGTTTCAACGACAAATCAAAACTGATTCAGACCATCTCTGCGTTTTTCATTCTTCTATTCTTCCTTTTCTACACCAGCTCAGGTTTGGTTGCAGGTGGCAAACTGTTTGAAACCGTATTCGGCCTTGATTACAGCATTGCAGTAGTTATTGGTACAGTTTGTGTGGTTTCTTACACGCTGTTCGGTGGTTTCTTAGCGGTATCTTGGACTGACTTAGTGCAAGGCCTTTTGATGGCAGCAGCACTGATGATCGTTCCGATTGCTGTGATGGACGGTGGTTTTGGCCAACTGTCTTCAGACATGCACAACATCAACCCAGAACTACTGACGTTGTGGAATGATGTGAAAGGTGAACCGCTGTCAGCTATCGCGATTATCTCGCTAGCGGCATGGGGTCTTGGCTACTTTGGTCAGCCACACATCCTAGCGCGTTTCAAAGCATCACGTTCAAACAAGGACCTAACTACAGCGCGTCGTATCGCTGTGGGTTGGACTGCGCTTTCAATGGCAGGTGCAATGCTAGTGGGTCTAGTTGGTCTGGTATGGGTGACTGGCCACCCAGGTACGCAACTAGAAGATGGTGAGAAAATCTTTATGTTGCTTGTGAACACCGTATTCCACCCAGTGGTTGCAGGTATCCTACTAGCAGCAATCCTAGCGGCAGTAATGAGTACAGCGGATTCACAGCTTCTAGTATCTTCATCTGCACTAGCAGAAGACTTCTACAAGCAAGTGATCAAACCTGATGCTTCTTCAGAAGAAGTGGTGATGATTGGCCGTGTGGGCGTTATCGTGATTTCTTTGATTGCATTGTTCCTAGCAATGACACCAGACAGCTCTGTGCTAGGTCTTGTATCTTACGCTTGGGCAGGCTTTGGCGCGGCATTTGGCCCTGCAGTAGTACTTAGCCTGTACTGGAGCGGTATGAACCGTAACGGCGCACTAGCGGGCATCCTAGTGGGTGGCGTGACCATCGTAGTTTGGAAACAGCTAACTGGCGGTTGGTTCGACGTTTACGAAATCGTACCGGGCATCATCTTCTCAACACTGGCTATCGTGTTGGTTAGCAAGATGACTGGCGGTGCAGGTCAAGAAGTTCTAGACCAACACCAAGAGTACAAGCAGAAGTTGGTTGATTTAGACTAACCACTGCAAAGATGACTAAAGCCCGCGAATATCGCGGGCTTTTTTATTGTGTTCAAATCGGTTTAGCTAAGCGGCTTACTCGCGGATTTTTGAGTAAATCACGGTGTTACTCAGCTCTCCCGATGTGGTAAGACGTTCGTTTCTGAGTTCGCCTTCGAACTCATAACCACAGCGCTCGGCTACAGCACGGCTCTTTTGGTTGGTGCTATCAGCATGAATTGCGATTCTCTTGGCACCCAAATCATCAAACGCATAGCGCTCAACTTCGAGCACAGCCTCGGCAACATAACCATTGCCAACGGCTGCATCATCTAACCAATAACCTATCTCAAAGGATGGTACGTCGGGATCTCGAATCATCAAACCGACCGCACCCAGTAAGCGATCGCTTTCCTTTTCAATGATGTAGTAACGCAGCTCTTCTTCGAAGTTTTCAAAGTTTGCGATGGCTTTCTCTGTCCCTTCTATCATCGCTTCTAATGTCAGCACATGAGGCACCCACGGCAGATAGACTTCGAGAGTCTTTTGGCTGCGAACGACAGCTTGATGCGCCTCTTCGGCTCGTTCTAAACAAGCGGGGATGAGTTTGAGACGTTTCGTTTCCATGCTGGCTATCCTATGGGTGAAAAATGAACGGAAAATTATTTAAACAGATGTACTTAGAATGATCTAGTCAACGCCGTCATATTATTCACTTGGTTTGCCAGAGAGAAACTGAGAGAATCGAACCGTTATCAAACCAACTAGGTTCATTATGAAACTTTTAGTAAGAAACTTGGCTCGTCACATGACCGAGCAAGATATCCGCAAATTATTCTCAGCGTACGGCAAAGTAGAACTGTGTTCGCTAGTGCTTGATCAAGAAACGGGTTTGTCGAAAGGCTTCGGTTTTGTCATCATGCCGGACGAAGCAGAAGCAATTTCTGCTCTTGAAGCTCTGAATTTGACGAACGTAGAAAAAAGCAAAATTCGCGTGAAAGTCGCACAAGACTAACACAGAGAAAGCCAGCGTTATTGCTGGCTTTTTTGTCTTTCTATTTAGTGACCAAATTGGAAACTTCTGGAATGTCTTCTCTTTTTGCTTTAACGACGTTGATCATCAAGCCTCTTTTCAAGTTTTTTCATTAAATCCTTTAACTGCAGAGAATCGAAATTGTCAGAATTCGGCACTTGGTAAGAGTCGTTGACTGTGTAGATCATCAAACTTTGGCTGGAGAAGGACTCTTTCTGTATTTGGACTCTGACAATGTCATCAAGAGGTAAACGGAAGTAAACCGTTGAGCCCTGGCTGTACTTCAAGGCGTTAGTGCTTGCATCGATATATAGCGTTTTAGGATTGAACGCGCGGCGCGTGAAGTACGTTGAGATCAGTTTAAATCCTACTATCGTGAGTGCTAAGAGTCCAAACTCGACGAGCTTGTCTGCTAGGTAGGAAAAATAGAACAGCGACAACGATACCGTTCCCAGCAATAACGGGTTGTTCTTGGGCAGATTTTGTGAAGTTTCATGGATGATCATCCGACATATCCCTCGACTTTATTCAGAAGCGACGAACGTGAGTTGGTAGACACAAACCTTTCGTTCTTTGCCTTGCATGCGCAATGTTTTGTCACCGACGTAAGGGATCTTTAGTTTTTGGATCACCGATTTAGAACGCAGATTGTCCACCAAATGCATCACGGTTATTCCGTTTAACTCAAAGTGCATTCGAGCAAATTCGAGTAAGGCTTTGGAGGCCTCGAATGCATAGCCTTTCCCCCAATGTGGCACGCCAACCCAGTAGCCTAATGTTCCGTACCCCTCTTCGATACGCGGTAAACTCACCGCACCAAGTAACTCCCCAGTGTTTCTCAAGGTAATAGCGTACGCCACGCCTTGATGCTGCTGATACATCGGATAGTGCCTATCTATCCATGCTTGCGCCATCGGTAGCTCATAAGGATGTGGGATGTTTGCTGTCATGTCGGCAATTCGCTTATCTCCAGCGAGTAAAGCCACTTGTTGGCAGTCACCTATATGGAATGGCCGGAGGACGAGTCTTTCGGTAGTGAGAGTCGGTTGTATCGTCATGCATTTCTTCCTTGATGAGACGGCTGTTGTTGCTAGCAACTGGTTTACGGGGTAAATCGAGATAACAAAGCGTTACGAAAGCTCGACCTAGCCAACTGTAAAGTTGTCACGCGCCTTACTAAATAATAAGCCCTAACAATAGCTTATGTGTGATGTGTCGTATTATTACACACATAGGTGCTGTTTTTCATATAAGTGGTATAAAAGTTGAGGTCTGACCAAGGTCTCAGTTTTTTCATACTTTAGTAGGATTTTTTGAAGATAGGGCACAAAAAAGTAAAGGGGCTTTTTTATTGTGGAATTATTTTGAACAAAATATGTCAATTGTCAGTAGCACACAAAAATTCAGGGAGAAGAGAGATGCCGGATATATATTGCTCAGCGTGTAGAAAATCAACGCAACATAAGGTGATCATGAAGCGTTGTGAGCCTCAATCCGTTGACACGTTAACCGGTAAGGTGGTGAGTTTCACGCAACTGATGGCGAAGTTTGTCTCAGGTGAGCACTATTACGAGATGGAACCACAGTATTTCTGTCGTTGCTGCAACCACCGAGCGATCGGTGAAGTGGTACCTCACCCGGCAAGACACGTATCGGCCGCTCTGTAGTTTAACGTTACGCTGCTAAAGGTTCTTCGTTGGAGTAGGGCGATCCGTCGATCATCACTGGCCAGCCATAAGATGCGTATTCACGTGCTAAAAACTTCGCGACTTCGTGAGAAACCGTGGTGTATGTCCATTCGCCAACACCAAACGGTTTATACGCCAGTTGTAAGGTTAACATTGCTTTTTCCTCAATAATTTTTCCTATTATTGCCTTACTATTTGGCTCATTTCTTCTGTTTATAGCTCACTTTATTCTCTGCAAAGTTCATCGTTTCACTTTTTCATTCACACCGATTTTTCTCTTATAAAAGCCATGTGAGTGCCTTTGTTATTTATAAACTTATGTTAACAACTAGGATGTGTTTTTAGGTTGATGATGACTTTTTGTGCTAAGCAAACGTTAAAACTAAGCGGAATTCACACGTTGTTCATTTGTTAGTTTGCAAACATAACGGTAACGATTAATGTAAAGCTCCCTGAGTTGTTACAAGGATGTGTTGATGAGCTACCAATTAGACAGGATTGATCTGCATATTTTGAGAGTGCTTCATTCACGCGGACGAATTCCAGTCGTCGAACTGGCGAAGCAGATTAACTTAACCACGTCGCCGTGCTCAGATCGCGTCAAAAGGCTTGAGAAAGAAGGCTATATCAATGGTTATCATGCCGAGTTGAATGCTGAAAAATTAGGATTGGATGTTCAGGTGTTCATTCATATTCGTTTGGATCAAACCAGCTTCTCGATTTTTGAAAAGTTTGCCAAAGCGGTGGAATTGATGCCAGAAATCGAAGAGTGTTATTCACTCTCTGGTGACTTCGACACCATGATTAAAGTCCGAGTGAAGAACATGAAAGCGTATCAAGAGTTCATGTCGAGTAAGCTAGGCACGCTACCGGGTGTTATTCAGACGCGAAGTGAAGTGGTGATAGAAGAGCACAAAACGGGATTTGGTGTGAATCCGGAGCTATTAGGCTAACGCATTTGTCGTGGTACAGGACATAAAAAAGGAGCCAAAAGGCTCCTTTTTCGATAGGTCTCTCGATGTTTAGTGAAGGATTATGCGCCGATAAAGGTGCTAATAACACCAATCAAACCACCGAATACGCCACCCCAAACTACTAGCCAGCCTAGGTGTTCTTTAATCATTTTTTGCACCATTTCTTTAACCAATGCCGGCGTTAACTCGCTAAGGCGTTGGTCGATGATGCCTTCGATGTTCTGCTTAATCTCATCCATCATGGCTGGTGATTCAAACTGCTCTTTCAAAGCTTCTTTAATACTGTCGCTCTTGCTCAGTTCGATGATGGACGCTTGCATCTTTTCGACGAAAGGTTGTCGCATCGGCTGTAGAGCTTCCGCACCACCAAACATCGCTAGCATGCCGCCAAACTGGGAGCCCTCAATGACTTCTACTAGTGAGTCAAAGGCTGGGTTTAGATCCACTTTCTCAATCACAGGTTGAAGATCGATGTTCACACCGCCCGCCATTTCTTTATTCAAGAATCGGTCGATGTTCGCTTCGGTAAAAAACTGTTCCATCATCAAATTTTTGATCGCCAGTTTGAATTCTTCAAACCGTGCGGGAATCACACCAGAACCGTACAAACCCGGCACTTTTTCAAACAGCATGTGGATGGCAAGCCAGTTAGTGATGGCGCCAGAGAAGGCAAAGAGACCTGCATACCAAAGATAGTCGTTCTGAAATTGATGGCCTGCGCCCATCAAAGCGATGGCGAGCAGATTCGTTAGCAAACTTTTGTTCATAGTGACCAGTTATGTATGAATAGAGGAAGAAATAAGTGGGCCAGATTCTATACCTAAGTCACATTGAGATGCTAGGTGTTGAGCAGATTGGTTTGCGTGGAAGCGTAGGAGATAATTGAGGCTTTAGAAAAACAAAACCCGACAATCATTGTCGGGCCACTGCTTTTTCTTAGAAAAACTAAGATTCTATTTTTTTAATTTTTAGATGCGGTAGATCTTACAACAAAGTTGGCATTTCCATCTTTCTGAATAGCCGAATAGCTTGTCAGCCCAACTAGGTTTTACTTGTACGATCTGCATTGAACCACATTTACACATAAGCTAATTACCTTATTGTTAATTTAATAACTAAGCCATCTATTGAGTATAGCTGCTTATCAAAAAGTGAAACGATAAATGAATTCAGCTAGGTACTCTGCATTGTGTCCATTGCAATAGATACGCAACGAGGCGCTATATTAGCAGAAAAAGTGTGATCTTCATCATTGTTGGTGTTTCATAAATGAGAATGAGTGAGTTCGTCAGTTCAGTGCTCATGTAATTCGAGAATAAAAAACGGCGCTTTAAGCGCCGTTTTTAAAGGGATGAAGCGGTGTTAAGAAGCTTGTTGATTGTCTAGTTCTTCACCAAGAAAACCGCCAGTTTGGTGTGCCCAAAGCTGTGCGTAGATGCCGTTATGAGCGATCAGCTCTTGGTGCGAGCCTTGCTCTACGACGTTACCTTTGTCGAGAACGATTAAGCGATCCATCTGGGCGATGGTCGACAATCGGTGTGCTATTGCAATCACGGTTTTGCCTTGCATGAGCTCGTTCAAGCTTTCTTGGATAGCCGCTTCGACTTCTGAGTCCAGAGCTGAAGTTGCTTCATCCAGTACCAACAGCGGCGCGTCTTTCAATAACACACGAGAAATAGCGATACGCTGACGCTGACCACCAGACAACTTCACGCCTCGTTCGCCAACTTGCGCATCGTAGCCGACATTGCCAAATGGGTCTGTCAGTGTTTCGATGAACTCGTGAGCGTGCGCTTGTTTCGTCGCTTTAAGCAGCTCCTCTTCTGAGGCGGTTGGGTTGCCGTACAAGATGTTATCTCTTATTGAACGGTGCAAAAGAGACGTATCCTGTGTCACCATACCAATTTTCGAGCGCAACGAATCTTGCGTGACGTCAGCAATGTTTTGACCGTCAATCTTAATGCTGCCTTCTTCCACATCATGGAAGCGTAATAGCAAGTTCACCAACGTGGATTTGCCTGCGCCAGAGCGCCCAACCAAGCCGACTTTTTCGCCAGGTTTGATGTCGAGATTCAGATGGTTGATGACGCCTTTGTTTTCACCGTAATGAAAGCTGACGTTATCGAACTGGATGCCACCTTGAGATACGACCAAGTCTTTCGCATTCGGTTTGTCTTGGATATCGATAGGTTTGGACAGTGTTTTCATGCCATCCACGACAGTACCCATGTTTTCAAACAGGGCTCCTACTTCCCACATGATCCACATCGACATGCCGTTAACGCGCAGTGCTAGGCTGACCGCAATAGCAATGGCACCGACGCTAATCGCGCTGTCTAACCACAGATAAATCGACAAAGCCGCGACGGAAAACACCAAGATGTAGTTGGAAATTTCAACCGCCACGTCAAAGCCTGTTACCAAGCGCATTTGGCGATAAACCGTGTTGAGAAATCCTTTCATGCCTTGTTCGGCATATTGGGTTTCTCGTTGGCTATGTGAAAACAGCTTCACGGTTTGGATGTTGGTGTAGCTGTCGACAATACGGCCTGTCATGGTTGAGCGCGCATCGGCTTGCTCAGAGGCCACATCTTTCAGTTTCGGTACAAAGTAAATCTGAATCGCGATGTAAACCAAAAGCCAGACAATCATTGGAATCATTAAACGCCAATCTGCAGCTGCTAACATCACGACCATACTGGTGAAGTAAACCGTCACGTAGACAAACACGTCCATGCTCTTCATGACCGTTTCACGTACTGCGAGAGAGGTTTGCATCACTTTGGTTGCAACGCGCCCTGCAAAATCATCTTGATAGAAGTTCAGACTCTGATTGAGCAGATAACGGTGAGCAAGCCAGCGAATGGACATTGGGTAGTTACCCAACAAGGTTTGATGCACCAGCAAAGAGTAGATAACAACCAAAAGTGGCATTACAACCAGAAGTAAGACGCCGTAAAAAATTAGATCCGCTCGGTTATCTTGCAAAAAGGTTTCTGGATTGCTGGTGGAAAGCCAGTCCACCAGTTGGCCCATTGCACCAAACAGCATGACTTCAACGATGGCAACAATCGTCGACATCAGTGACATGATGATCAGTGGCTTTTCATACCCTCGGGTGTAATGGCGTAGAAAGGCAAAAATCCCTGAAGGGGGCTGATCGGGCGTAGATTTGGGAAACGGCTCTGTGAAGCCTTCAAATCGTTTAAACATAACTCATCCTAAAGTTAAAACAATGCCATCTCGGTCTACTGAATCCATCGATTTACACTGCTTGGACATGGCAGTGCGCACCGAGATAGGTGGTAAGAAATATCGTTGTCCGCTAGTCAGAAAAGCAGACGAGTTTGTGAGAGGGGCGAAAAAATAGTCTAACCGATCGCCTTTTAAATGTAACTAGTTGGTTATGAACTGAATTGAAATATCCCATTTATTGGATTTGTCATGTCCGAGCCACAAAAGCGTAAACCAGCAAAGTGACAATAAAAAATCGTGTTTCTCTGTCTAATTGCAGGAAAAATTACTTTTAGAGAATAGAAATAATCGCGAAAACAGCAAAACTGAAGTTAACAATAAATTTACAATCTCTCCATTCTAGAGATAAGGAATATATTGGATGCTATTACACGAATCAGTACCCCAATTTGCTGATGGGAAAGAAGAAAGCACACAAAGTGCTCTGCGCCAAACCGCAAACTGCGTAGTGATGGTGCCACCTAAAGAATTTCGTTTTAATGAAGAAACGGCGCAAGACAATGAGTTTCAGCATCAGGTGTCATTGAGCCAGAAAGAAGTATCACAAAAAACCATGGCTGAATTTTCGGCAATGGTTGCCACGTTGCGCCAAGAAGGAGTGCAGGTGGTGGAATTTGACTATCCAGTTTCTGATGTTGCGACGCCAGATGCGGTATTTCCAAACAACTGGTTTAGCACAACACCAGACGGCACGCTTTATACCTTCCCAATGGCGTGTGAAAACCGTCAGCATGAGGTTCGCCCGGAAGCGTTAATTGCCGCGCTAGCCGCTGCAGGACGTGAAGTTCACCAGCAAAGCAGTCTAACGGATTACCTAGGCGATCACGCGTACCTAGAAAGCACTGGGGTGATGGTTTTTGACCATCTAAACAAAACCGTTTATGCCGCGTTGTCACAGCGTTGTGATCGCCTAGTGTTGGAAGATTACGCGAATCGCATTGGTTATGAGCGCGTGATTTCATTCCAAACCCGTTTGCCATCGGGTTCACCGATTTACCATACCAACGTGATGATGGCTGTGGGTGAGCAGTTTTGTGTGATCTGTGATGAAGTGATCCCAGAATTTGAGCGTCGTTTTGTTTTGAAGTCTCTGGCAAAAGATAAACAAGTTATCTCAATTTCGCTTGATCAGATGAACCAGTTCTGTGGCAACATTCTGCAACTGGAAACCATCAACGGCGACAAGGTGATTGCGATGTCTCAATCGGCGTACGAAGCATTCTCACCAGCACAAAGAAACCAATTGGCGACACACGGTAAATTGCTGCCATTCGACGTTTCCACCATAGAATCTATTGGTGGTGGTTCTGTACGTTGCATGTTGGGTGAAGTGTTCTTACCGAGTCGCAAGGCTGTGCTTTAATAAACTACACATTTTTTGTCAGCCGCAGTGAAGTGCTGACGAAGCGATCTCTTCATGGGTTTTTAGCCGTTAGCTCTGTGGCAGTACAGACTAACGGCTTTTTTGTGCCAATTTAGCCCAAATTTTCTCTTAGCGATTTGATGTCTTTAGACGGCGGTGCGCCAAACAAGCGGCTGTATTCCCGACTGAATTGAGACGGACTTTCATAGCCGACTTTGAATGTCGCAGCCATGGCGTCTAAGTTTTCTGTCAGCATCAATCGGCGTGCTTCACTTAAGCGTAACTTCTTTTGAAACTGTAATGGTGTCATGGACGTCATGGAGCGAAAGTGCGTGTAAAACGACGATTTACTCATACCTGTGTACGAAGCCAAATCTCCAACACTTAATGGTTTGACAAAGTTGTTTTTGAGCCAGTCGATGGCTTTGGCTATTTGATGGCTATGGCTGCCCGCAGTCACGATTTGATGGAGACGCGTGCCCTGTTCACTCATCAAAAGGCGATAAAAAATCTCCCGTTTAATGATGGGCGCTAAAATTTTGATGTTTTGGCCTTCGTCTAATAATTCTGCTAAACGTACAAACGCATCCAATAGAGATTCCGACAACTCACCGACAGCAATGCCTTTTTGCGCTTCTTTGGATTGAGTAAAGGCAAGTTCGCTATCGACAATCAGTTGGGAAATCTCGGTCAAATCCAGCTCCATGATCAGCCCTAAATAAGGTTGCTCCTCACTGGCTTCGATAATGTTGGCAATGATAGGGAGATCGACAGAAGAAATCAGGAAGTGGTTGGCATCGTAAATAAAGCTTTCCTCTCCCAATAAGACTCGCTTCCTGCCTTGCGCGATAAGACAAATACTTGGATTGTGGGTATAGCTCGTAGGCGGCGTCGGCGTTGTCCAACGACTGAACCTCAACCCCGAAATTGGCGTGTCGTATTGGTTTGCGTTTCCCGTCCATCGATCAATCAGTTTGGCTAATTTCTGAGTGGCGAATGCTCTACTTGGTAAGCTGGTAGGTGATAAATCTGACATCGCGAAAAGGCTCTCGGATTATTGAGGTTGTTATTCAATGTATATCACGACATTTTGCGAAGTAAAGATTATCAGGCAAGGCGCTGTTTTCCTTTTGTGCGATTTTGAACCGTTCCAATTTAAACGTTTTCAATCTCTATTCTTACTTATTTTGCTTTTAAATTAATGGTTTATTTATTGTTCTTGGCAGAAGAAGAGACGGTTGGTCGTCTCTAGTACCAAAATGTAAGTCCAATTGTTTGGAAAATTAGGCAAGTATTAGCCATGAATAGGCTAACGATAAATGGCCTGCGGCGTTAACGTTATCTACACAGTTTGGCGAATGCTCGATACGCATCCTGCATTCCATAAAGAGACGTAGAGCAATGGTTAATCACACAGCAAACACACAGATTCCACAATCACTAAAAGCAGGAGTATTTAACGGCCGTGGCATTTTTGATTTCGGGGCAAAGAACGAAGCGTATGCCGATTACTTCACGGGGACAAGCTACTTGGCGTTGCTCAACCAACCGGGGCTGATCGTAGCAAATGTGACGTTTGAACCGGGCTGCCGTAATTTTTGGCACATTCATCACGAAGGCGGACAAATCTTGCTCGCGACGGGAGGCCGTGGGTGGTATCAAGAATTTGGTCAGCCAGCGCAAGCGCTCAATGTGGGCGACGTCGTGCATATTGCGCCTGGCACTAAGCATTGGCATGGCGCAGCTAAAGACAGCTGGTTTTCACATGTAGCAATAGAAATACCCGCTGAAGGAGCAAGCAATGAGTGGTGTGAACCCGTGACGGACGAAGAGTACGCAGAGCTTGGCTAATTGAACGCTAACTTAGGACGTCGGAGATCTGACAATGACAGGCAAGCCAAGTAAATATCAAACTTACATGAGCGTAAAGATTGCGCTCATTGGTATTGCTTTTATGGCTCCTCAAGTCGCTTCGGCGTGTGGTCAACCAACGGAAGGTTCTGACGATGATCGCAATTAAAACTTCAATCAAGTCCATATTAATTTGGGTACTGACTATGACAACGATATCCGCTGTTATGCCTGCTTTTGCAACAGATAAATTGAGTAATAAAGAACGAGCCATCGTTCCAATCGCGGCTTTCACCGCAAGCGGTGACGTAGAAAAACTCAAGATTAGCCTGAATGATGGTTTAGAAAGCGGCTTAACGATCAATGAGATTAAAGAAGTTCTCGCTCAACTATACGCTTACGCAGGTTTTCCCCGCAGTTTGAATGGATTGGCTGCTTTTATGGAAGTAGTTGAAGTGCGCAAAAATCGTGGTATTACCGACACATTAGGGCGTGAATCGACGCCGTTGACGGCAGATAAAAGCAGCTTAGAGCTAGGCAGTCAGAACCAAACAACGCTGGTCGGTATGCAAGTCAAAGGCCCGCTGTTCGACTTTTCACCTCAAATAGATCAGTACTTAAAAGCCCATTTGTTTGGTGACATTTTCGCGCGTGACCTCCTGACGTGGAAACAACGAGAAATTGCCACGATTGCAGCGCTGGCAAATATCAAAGGAGTGAACAGCCAGCTTGCGGCTCACTACAACATCAGCATGAATAATGGCGTGTCTGCCGAAGAACTGAATGATTTCATTCTGGTTTTAAAGCAGTGCTGTGATGAAAGTATTGCGAGTAATGCTCAATCTGTACTGGATTCGGTGTTAGACGCCAAAAACTGATTGTTTTGGGTTTGGGAGATGTGTTCTTGGGCATGAAACAAACGATAAATGGTCAACAGGTTGGTGACGATAAAGGTGCTCTCAACCAATGAGCCACCAATCGAGCCAAGCCATAGGTTGTGGCTCACCCAACAAAATGAGTTGAATAAAATTAAGCTGCGCAGGGCGATGCCTTGTTTGGAAAACAGTGCCCAAGTGGCAACGGAGGAACCAAACACGGTGATGAATTCAAAAAAGTGGCTCATGTTTGGCAGGGTCATCAGCCACATCAGTGCAATGAAGAACCACATCACTTTGCGTGATTGGGTTTTGATGGAGGCGAAACTGCGAATGCCATTAATGACCACGCCAATGGCCGCGACGGTTGCGCCCAGTAAGGCGAAATGAACGCCCATGATGAAACAAAACGCCATCATCTGATAGCGAAAACGCAGGTCATCTTTCTGCCAGAAAGCCATCACCCCAACCAAAAATGCGATGCCGCCAATGCCTTGTGCTAGCCCGTTTTCCATCTAGGTTCCTTAACCATGTGAGTGAATGTGAATGCAAACGAATCAGCCCTCCACCGAGGGAGGGCTGGGCACTTTATTCAATCGCTAAAAGCGATTACTCATTTACAAGCGCAACCGCTTCGCGAGTTAGGCGTGCAAGCTCTTCCCAGTTGCCCGCTTCGATCAGTTTCTTGTCTACCATCCAGGTTCCGCCACAGGCCAAAACGCGTGGAATCGCTAAGTAATCTTTGATGTTCGCAGGATTAATGCCACCAGTAGGCATTAGTTCGATGTCGGTGTAGGGCGCAAGCAGTGATTTCACCATGTTGATGCCGCCAGAAGCTTCGGCAGGGAAGAACTTCAAGGTAGTTAATCCCATTTCCAACGCGGCTTCAACTGTGCTTGGGTTGTTCACACCCGGTACGATATCAATGCCGATTTCTTGGCACGCTTTAACGGTATTTGGGTTAAAGCCAGGCGAGACAATAAAGGTTGCGCCTGCTTCTTTTGCTGCAATTGCTTGCTCGCGGTTTAGCACCGTACCGGCGCCAATCAGCATGTCTGGCTGGGCTTCACGCAGTAGGCGAATCGCTTCTGCAGCCGCTGCTGAACGGAAGGTGATTTCAGCCGCTGGTAGTCCGTTTTCTGCCAATACTTTACCCAGTGGGATAATGTCTTCTGCTTTATCAATAGCGATAACAGGGATGACTTTCAGAGCTTTCAATTGTTCTTTAATGCTAGACATGAGTGTTCCTTAAACGACGCCAAGCGCCGGTTGTGTGAATGCTTTGGGAATGATGGCACCGCGATGTTGAATCACAGCACCTGCCAGTGCGTTGCCTCTTTGGCATGAGGTCGCGAGATCGGCGCCAGCGAGGTATGCCGATAAAAAGCCACCATTGAATGAGTCGCCCGCCGATGTGGTGTCCACCACTTGGGCGACAGGTTGGGTCGGCACGGCTTGTGGAGCCAGAGCCGCACTCGAACCCTGATTGGTTGAGTCTTGAACCAAGCAGCCATCCGCACCGAGCTTGACGATGCATTTGCCTACGCCAAGAGAGGTAAGGCGTTCAATGGTTTGCTCTGGTGTTTCGTCACCCCAGATCAATTGCTCATCATCAAAAGTCACCAAGGCAATGTCGGTCAGTTGATACATGGCTTGGTACACGTTTTTGACGGTTTGATTATCGTCATTAGGCCATAGCGCTGGGCGGAAGTTACTATCAAACGCGATTTCAACGCCTTGGGCTTTCAGTTCGACCAACAAATTGAGCAGTGAAATTCGGTCTTCATCTGGCAAGATAGCTAAAGAGATACCGCTGAGAAACACCGCATCCACTTGAGTTAATGCTTGCTTAACCATTCCGAAATTTGGATGTTGAAGTAGGTAACGCGCGGCTGATTGATTGCGCCAATATAGAAACGTACGCTCGCCTTGGTCATCAAGTTGAATCAAATACAAACCCGGCGTGCGAGTCTCATCGCGCAGCACTAAACCTGTTGAGACGCCTTCGTCTTCCCAGCGAGTCAGCATGCCTGTACTGATCGGGTCATTGCCAAGTGCCGTAACGTAAGAGACTTTAACTTCATCAGGTTTGCTATTGGCTTCGCAGCCGCGGCTCAAATAAACCGCAGCGTTGAGCGTATCCCCACCAAATGTTTGATGCATTGAGCCGAACGGTTTGCCATTCAGCTCAATCATACATTCACCAATAATGGCGATGTGCTTCATTGGTTACGCCCTCTCTTCAAAGTAGCGTTTTGCGTTACCAAAACAGATCTCTTTGACCATAGGGCCAAGCAACGATAAGTCATTTGGAACTTCGCCGTTTTCAGCCCAACGACCTACCATGTCACACAGGATACGGCGGAAGTATTCGTGGCGGGTGTAAGACAAGAAACTGCGCGAGTCCGTTAGCATGCCGACGAATTGACTGAGCAACCCAAGTTGAGAAAGCTGTTCCATTTGGCGTTGCATGCCGTCTTTCTGGTCGTTGAACCACCAGCCTGAGCCAAACTGCACTTTGCCCGCGATGCCGCCACCTTGGAAGTTACCAATCATGGTTGCCATCATTTCGTTATCACGAGGGTTCAAACAGTAAAGAATGGTGCGAGGCAGTTCATTGGTTTGGTCCATTTCATCCAACAGATGTGCCAGTTCAAAAGCAAATGGGCGATCGCCAATCGAATCAAAACCTGCATCGGCACCTAGCAGTTGGAACATGCGTGTGCTGTTGTTGCGCTGCGCGCCAATATGAAGCTGCATGACCCAGCCTAACTGCGCGTAGCGTTTGCCTAGCCAAACTTGAACCGCGGTAGAGAACTGCGCGCACTCAAGCTCAGATAATACGTCGCCATTTAAACGACGAGCTAGCAACGCATCTAAATCAGCTTCGCTTGGGATCGGCGCGTAACGAACAACCTCAATACCGTGGTCTGCCGCACGACAACCATGCGCATCGAAGTGTGCCAAACGTTTATCCAGTGCAGTCAATAAGTCATCAAAGCGGCGGATCTCAATGTCAGCCACTTCGCCCAGTTTATGCATGTAATCAGCAAACAGGTCCAATTCAATCTTAAACGCTTTATCCGGACGCCAGCTCGGCAGGACTTTGACGTTGAACGTTACGTCTTCAGCAATCGTTTTGTGGTGCTCCAATGAATCGATAGGATCATCGGTCGTGCCTGCCATTACCACATTCATTTGCTGCATGATGCCGCGAGCGGTGAACTCGGGTGTCACCAGTAGCTCATTACATTGATGCCAAATTTGGTCAGCGGTGTCTGGGCTAAACAGCGTATTGGCAATGCCGAATGGGCGACGCAGTTCTAGGTGCGTCCAGTGGTAAAGCGGGTTGCCCAACGTTTGAGGAACCGTCTTCGCCCACGCCATGTATTTGTCGTAATCGCTCGCATCACCCGTAATCAAACGCTCTTCAATGCCTGCCGAGCGCATACCACGCCATTTGTAGTGATCGCCTTCAAGCCAGATCTGACCCAAATTATCGAACTGACGATTTTGCGCCACTTCCGCTGGGTTTAGGTGGCAGTGGTAATCATAAATTGGCTGGTGGAACGCATGCTCATGGTACAAGCGACGCGCAGTTTCATTTGAGAGTAAAAAGTCTTCACACAAGAAATTCTTCATCGTTAACTCCTATTACAGCGCAGCGACAGTGGCACGAGCACCGTTATCAATCAGCGATTGGTAAGCACTGCTCACCGCATCAATCACTTGTGGGTTTTGACCAAGCTCTGCTGGGAAGATGGCTTCAACCGCGAGCAACGCAGGCACAACAGAAACGTTCAAGCCGTGTTGGTCGCAGATCTGACGTAGTGTCTCTGCCATTGGATCGCGAACATCAATGTCGTTGCCTTGCTCGTCCACGCCGGATACGTAGCGCATCCAACCTGCAATCGCTGTTGCCAACCATGAGAAGTTAGAGCCTTGAGCAAGATGGAATCGTAAGCTGCCGCCCATGCGTTGTGGGATCTTCTGGCTGCCATCCATCGCGATTTGCCATGTTTTGTGTTTCAAGCTTGGGTTAGTGAAGCGCTCGATAAGCAGCTTGGCGTAGCCTTCTAAATCGGTGCCTTCTGGCATGGTCAGAGAAGGAGCTTGTGCTTGCATCATCATATCGAATGCCGCTTTGCGGTAGCCTTCATCTGTCATGGTGTCAGAGATGTGCGCATAACCGCCAAGGTAGCCTAGGTAGGCTAGGAACGAGTGGCTACCATTTAGCATGCGCAGTTTCATTTCTTCGTAAGGCACAACGTCGGCAACAAATTCTGCGCCAGCCACGCTCCAATCCGGGCGACCTGCCACGAAGTTATCCTCGATAACCCATTGGCGGAAAGGTTCACAAGCGATACCACATGGATCTTCACAACCTAGTAGCTCAGCGATTTCGGTCAGTGTCTCTTCGGTTGCTGCTGGCACAATGCGGTCAACCATGGTGCAAGGGAAGGTAACGTTGGTTTCAATCCAGTCGCGCAATTCTGGGTCAAGCAGTTGAGCAAATTCCAGTACCGCTGCTTTTGCTACGTGACCGTTCTCTTGCACGTTATCGCAAGACATCACGGTAAATGGCGTTAGGCCGCGTTCACGACGTATCTTCAGTGCTTGCACGATGTAACCTAGTGCCGATTTTGGCTCCGTTGGGTTGGCAAGGTCAGCAATGACTAGCGGGTTGTTTTTATCGAGCGTGCCCGTTGCAGGGTCGGCGCAGTAGCCTTTTTCGGTTATCGTCATTGAAACGATCGCCACTTGTGGCTCGGCCATTTTTTCGAGAACAGTTTCGATGCTGTCCAAATGTGGGTGCAGTGATTCCGTCACCGAGCCAATCACTTTGACTTCGGTCGATTGTGCGCCTTTTTCTGCCACCGTATAGAGGTGATCTTGCGCGCGCAGCGATTGAATTAACTCTTCACCACCAAATAAGTTGATTTCGCAAATGCCCCAATCCGAGCTCGTTTTGCTCAGCATTTCATGGGTGAACAGTGCTTGGTGCGCGCGGTGGAAAGCACCGAAACCAAGGTGAATAATACGGCTTTTGAGCGTTGAACGGTCGTAATCTGGCAGCGAAACAGCAGCATTTAGGGTAGAGTTTGCAATGGTTTTCATTTTATTTCCCTTCTCCCGCAGAGTGCTCTGCGGGATGATTCATTGAAAGAGTTAGTAGCCTAGGACCAGTTTTGGTAAGAACAGGCTGAGTTCAGGAATAAAGGTCACGGCCATTAGTGCTGCAATCAGTGCAACGTAGAATGGCAGAAGCGGCTTGATCACTTTGTCGATCGCAACATTCGCCACAGAACAACCGATAAACAACGCACTACCTACCGGTGGAGTACAGATGCCGATCGCCAAGTTGAAGGTCATCATGATGCCGAAGTGCACAGGGTCAATACCCATATCCAGTGCGATTGGCAGGAAGATAGGCGTAAAGATCAGTACCGCTGGTGTCATGTCCATGAAGATACCGACAATCAGCAAGATGATGTTGATGATGAGCAGAATCATCATTGGGTTGTCAGAGATCGCCAGTAGCGCATCAGCAATCATGTATGGAATGTCGGCATTTGCCATCGCCCAAGACATGCCCATGGAAGCGCCAACCAACAGCAAAACAATCGATGTGGTGACGGCAGATTCCAAAATGATCTTAGGAAGATCTCGCCATTTCACTTCGCGATACACCAACACCGCCAAAACAAAGGTGTAGACCACGGCGATGGCAGAGGCTTCGGTAGCTGTAAAGATACCGCCGATGATGCCACCCATGATGACCACAATCAGAGCCAGTGAAGGCGCCGCTTTTAGAAATGTATCCCAAACCATCGCTAGCGTTGGGCGAGCAGCAATTGGGTAACCACGACGTTTGGCGATGATCCCAGCCACCACCATGATGCTCAGACCCATCAAAATGCCCGGAATGTAACCAGCGAGGAACAGCGCCGCGATAGAGGTACCGCCAGAGACTAACGAGAACACGATCAAGGTGTTACTTGGCGGGATCAACAAACCCGATGGACAAGAAGTGATGTTTACCGCGGCAGAAAAGTTTTCATCGTAGCCATCTTTCTTTTGCAGTGGTGACATAGTTCCGCCAACCGCTGCGGCAGATGCGACGGCTGAGCCAGAAATTGAGCCAAACATCATGTTCGCCATCACGTTCACGTGTGCTAAGGAGCCAGGAAGACGGCCACCTAACACTTTGGCAAAGTTAATCAGGCGCAGTGCGATACCACCTTGGTTCATGATGTTGCCCGCCAAGATAAAGAACGGGATCGCCAGTAGAGCAAAGTTATCAAGACCTGCTGCCATGCGCTGAGCTACAACCGCAATCGCAGGCTCTAATGGTAGGCCCATTAAAATGGTCGCCAGTGAAGAAAGACCAATGGCGAAGGAAACCGGTACACCAATTGCCAGTAATACAGCGAAGCTGCCAAATAAGGTAAGAATTAATTGCCATTCCATTGTGGAACCCTCTAAGAATCAAGTTGTGAGTCGGTGACTAGGGTTTCACCAGACATTAATTGTTTGACGCGCTCATAAGCGAAAATCACGGAATAAAAGATCATCAGTGCGCCACTGATAGGCAGGCAGAAATAGATGTAGCCCATCTCTAAGCCCAATGCTGGGGTTAGCTGGCCAGTGGCCAATGTTTTGAGTGCTAATTGTGTTCCGCCGTGGACCAACACCACATAAGAGAAGAGCGCAATGGCCACTTGGATGACGATTTCATTCACCAGTTTTTTCTTGCCTTTGAGTTTCATCGTCAAAAGGTCAATGGCGAGGTGACGTTTGAGACCTGTGGTGTAAGCGGCACCAATAAGCGCCACCCACATAAAGAGATAGCGAGCCAGTTCATCCGTGACGGTGCTTGGTTTACCGAGTACGTAGCGTGAAAGCACCTGCCAAACCACGCAGAAGACAAGAAAGGTCGAAAGAGAGACAGTAAATGCTGCCAACCCCCTGTTGATATACGTGACCAGTTTATTCATTTTCATTTCCTTAAAGTAAACACGCGGACTGCATAACAATTGGTTTACCAATGTGGGCGAGCGTATTTGTGTAGGGTCTCAAAATAGGCATGTTGTTCTGAGTGGATTATAAGTTAGGCGATTTGGTTGTCACGTGAGCAGCTTCACAAATGAATTGGTTGACCAATTTAAGGGTAATTAGTGTGATTTTGGTCAATCAATTTGCTTTTTTGTTTTGACGATAGGTTTTTCGATCGCCAATAATGACCTCGAAACAAGAAATACCGTGAAAAATTAAAACTACCCTACATATTGGATAACCAATCCAAGGAGAATAGAACAATGATGACGCGTAAGACTCTTTTAAGCGCTGTAGTAGGTGCTGCAATGACCTTCGGCGCCACTGCTTCTGCTTATGCTGCGACCACTTTGAAGCTAAGTCACAACCACCCTCGTGACCATGCAGTACATAAAGCAATGGACTTTATGGCAAAAGAAGTTCGTGAAATGACAGACGGGGAAGTTCGTATCCGTATCTACCCTGATGCGCAGTTAGGCACTCAGCGTGAATCGATGGAGCTGATGCAAAACGGTGCTCTGGATATGGTGAAGAGCAACGCGGCAGAATTGGAAGCTTTCTCCCCTGCTTACGCAGCATTCAACATGCCTTACTTGTTCCGCGATAAAGACCACTACTACAAAGTGACAGACGGGGAAGTGGGTCGTGAAATCCTGAATTCTTCAGCGGACAGCGGCTTTATTGGTGTGACTTACTACGATGCGGGCGCACGTAGCTTTTACACCAACAAACCAATCAATACGCCGGAAGATCTAAAAGGTCTGAAAGTACGTGTACAGCCGAGCCCATCTGCTATTGCGATGGTAAAAGCGTTAGGTGGTAACCCGACACCATTGGCATACGGTGAGCTATACACAGCATTACAACAAGGCGTGGTGGATGCTGCGGAAAACAACATCCCATCATTTAGCTTGAGCCGTCACAGTGAGGTATCGAAATACTTCAGCCTAGACGAGCACACCATGGTGCCAGACGTATTGGTTATTTCGACTAAAACGTACGACAAGCTAACACCTGAGCAACAAAAAGCACTGATGAAAGCAGCAGCAGACTCTTCTGAATACATGAAGAAGTTGTGGGCTGAGTCAGAAGCAAAAGAGCGTACAAAAGCTGAAAAGATGGGCGTAACTTTTGTTGAACCAAATAAAGCGGCATTCGTTGAAGCGGTTCAACCAATGTACGCGGACTTAGAAAAGACAAATCCCGAATTAAATGAACTGGTTGAGAAGATCAAAGCAGTTAAGTAATTCACAAAGTAATTAGTAATAAACAATCGAAAACAAGGTGTTACCACATTCTGGTACATAGAGGTTGACCAATTGTTATTGGTCGTTATGATGGCGTGAGAAGTTAGATGGAATATAGTGATAATATCATCATGATGCCTTTTGAACCGAAAAGACCGTATCAAGAGATCGGTTTAGTCCTTAGACAAGAACTTATCAATGGCCGTTACGTGGTCGGAGATAGGCTGCCGCCTGAGCGCGATATCGCAGAACGTCTCGACGTTAGCCGCACAGTAGTGCGTGAAGCGATCATCATGCTGGAGCTGGAAAACCTTGTCGAAGTGAAGAAAGGTTCTGGAGTGTATGTCATCAATATTCCATCTCAACCGAACTCCCGTGAGAACGTGATCAGCGATGATGCCGGTCCGTTTGAAATGCTCCAAGCTCGCCAGTTGCTTGAAAGTAACATTGCGGAATTTGCAGCGATGCAAGTAACGCCTGGCGACATCGTGAAAATGCGTGCAGCCCTTGAGTTAGAACGAGAAGAACTTGCCAGTGGCACCGCAGATTGCAACGGTGATGAGAAGTTTCACATGTGCATTGCAGAGGCAACTCAAAACTCTGTGCTGGTGGACATGTTGAAGCAATCTTGGGAGCGACGCGAGAGCAGCCCAATGTGGAAGAAACTTCATTCTCACATTGCTGGTCAAGACTACCGTGAAGAGTGGTTAGACGATCACGCCAAAATCCTTGCCGCATTGCAGCGTAAAGATCCAATCGCTGCAAAAAATGCCATGTGGCAACACCTTGAAAACGTTAAACAGCGCCTGTTGGAGCTGTCTGACATCGATGACCCGAATTTTGATGGTTACTTATTCAGTTCCAACCCTGTTGTTCTGCAGGGTGCTGAAAACGGTTAACCACATTGCCGGCTTCGGTCGGCTCTAGTCAGCGCAGCTGCATTATCGTGGCTGCATATTAAGAAGTCGTTGCGCACTTAGCTTGATAAATTCGAGCGGGCTGAGTGCGTCTTAAAAAAGGTGAGTGTCATGGAACAAACTTGGCGTTGGTACGGTCCGAATGACCCTGTGTCGCTAGACGATATTCGTCAAGCAGGCGCAACAGGCATTGTGAATGCCTTGCATCACATTCCAAATGGTGAAGTGTGGTCTAAAGAAGAGATTTTAAAACGTAAAGCCATCATCGAAGAGAAAGGCTTAACGTGGTCGGTGGTTGAAAGTGTGCCAGTTCACGAAGAAATCAAAACTCAGACGGGCAACTTCCAACAATGGATCGACAACTACAAGCAAACCCTGCGTAACCTTGCAGAGTGCGGTATCGACACCGTTTGCTACAACTTTATGCCGGTGCTTGACTGGACGCGCACCGACTTAGAATTTGAAATGCCAGATGGCTCTAAAGCGCTGCGTTTTGACCAAATCGCCTTTGCGGCATTTGAGCTGCACATTCTCAAGCGTCCGGGCGCGGAAGCGGATTACACCGAAGCGGAACAAGCGCAGGCATTGGAATACTTCAACAACATGTCTGAAGCGCAAATCCAGCAGCTCACCAGCAACATTATTGCAGGCTTGCCGGGCGCAGAAGAAGGCTACACTTTGGAAGAGTTCCAAGCGCAACTCGACCGCTACGCAGGCATTAGCAAAGACAAACTGCGTGAGCATATGGCGTATTTCTTGTCGCAACTGATGCCTGTGTGTGAGGCGCACGGCTTGAAACTCGCGGTGCACCCAGACGATCCACCGCGCCCAATTCTTGGCTTGCCGCGTATCGTTTCAACCATCGAAGACATTGATTGGTTAACCGAAAAAGTGCCAAGCAAAATGAACGGTTTGACCATGTGTACCGGCTCTTACGGTGTGCGTGGTGACAACGACTTAGTGAAGATGATCAAAAAGCACGGCGAGCGCATTTACTTCACCCACTTGCGTTCCACCAAACGCGAAGAAAGTAACCCGATGACATTCCACGAGGCGGCTCACCTTGATGGCGATGTGGACATGTACAATGTGGTGATGGCGATTCTGGATGAAGAACAGCGCCGCGCAGAAGTGGGCGACCATCATTTGATCCCAATGCGACCGGATCACGGCCACCAAATGCTGGATGACCTGAAGAAGAAAACCAACCCAGGCTACTCCGCTATTGGTCGTTTGAAAGGTCTTGCAGAAGTGCGTGGTCTAGAGATGGCACTAAAACGCGCTTTCTACACTAAGTAACGATTTACAATGTAAAACCGTTTTTAAAAGCGCAGGGTTTCGGCTCGGCGCTTTTTTGTTTTCTGACGATTTGCATAGGCGACGTTTGGTTTAAGCGCCTAAAATAGGATGGTTCACCTAACAGATTGTGATAAAGTCCGCGCCTGCGTTTTACCGCATCTTCATTGTTTTTATTGCTTCTTCAACCAAAAGTACAAGGTTTCGCTAATGCCATTTTCTACTCTCTCATTGAGTTCTGAGCTGATTCACGCCCTGCCAAAAGACTTCAAGAAACCGACCGATATTCAAGCGTTGGCCATTCCTGAGCTGTTGGCTGGTCAAGAACTATTGGCTTTGGCAAATACAGGCAGCGGCAAAACCCTTGCTTATGGTTTGCCTTTGTTGGAAAAGCTGAGTGTCAATCCAGAGCAAAAAGCGCTGATTCTTGTGCCAACTCGTGAGCTGGCAATGCAAGTGAGTGAAGCAATTAACCAAGTTGGTCAAGCTCTTGACCTCAACACAGTGTGTTTGTGTGGCGGCGTTGATAAAGAGCAACAACAGCAGGCGCTAGCGACAAATCCTCATATCCTTGTCGCGACGACTGGTCGTTTGGTTGACCTAGCAAACAATGGCTTGGATTTGAGCAAGGTTCATTATCTAGTATTGGATGAAGCCGACCGTTTGTTGGACATGGGCTTTTGGCCTGACGTACAAAATATTGCGGGGCTGACTTCAAACCAGCGTCAAACGGCAATGTTCTCGGCAACGTTTTCAGATGAGTTGAAGGGTAAAGCGAAGCTGCTTATGCAGGCACCAAAGCAAGTCGCAGCGCATCAAGAAAACAGCACTAATCAAGACATCGTTGAAACGTTGTACTTGGTCAATAAAGGCAGCAAAACCAAGGCGTTGATTGAACTTATCAAACAGAATTCTTGGACGCAGGTGTTGGTCTTTATTGGTGCGAAAGAGAACGCCGATGGCTTAGCTAAGAAGCTGAATAAAGCGGGCATCTCAACCAATGCGCTGCATGGCAATAAGAGTCAAGATGAGCGAGAAGAAGCACTGGCGCAGTTTAAATCTGGGCAAATTCAGGTGTTGATTGCCACCGATCTACTAGCGCGCGGCATTCACATTGAGCGATTACCTGTAGTGATCAACTTTGAACTGCCAATGCATGCAGAAACTTATGTTCACCGAGTAGGACGTACCGCTCGCGCAGGCGAACAAGGTGTGGCTATATCATTGGTATGTCATGGTGAAATGGACGCACTAAACGCGATTCGTCACCTGACTCAACGTGCATTGCCAGTGCAAGATCTGGTTGGTTTTCCAGTAACGGATAAGCCATCAACTGGCGAGAGCAAACGCGCGCCACGCGATAAAAAAGCCAACCGCCGAACTAATGCTAAGAAGAGCATTAAGCAGTTCCAAGGTAAGTCGAAACGCCCAGCCCCGAGTGCGAAGTAAACCAAAAAACACGCTCTTGACGGCATAGTCGATTCAGAGCGTGGCTTAAAATTTTACTTTGGGGTGTTAACCCGCCGTTGGGCCAACCAAGCGCATTTCCCAATCTTCAACTTCGCCAGTTTCTAGGCGGCGCTCGACCAACTTGCCCCAAGATTCAACCAATGGCAGTTCTGTCAGTTGGCTTAGCTCTGTTTTATCCAGGCAGCCAGTGAAAACCGCGCCCATGATGCGAGCCAGTGGCCATTCTGGATAAAGTCTTTCACACAGAATAATCTCGTCACCTGCACCGATATCGCCTTCTTCCAGCACTCGGAAATACCAGCCTGTTCGAAGCGTATCTTGCAGTCTTCTCGCCATGTCGTGTTGGTCAAAGCGTACGTTAAGTTTCCAACAAGGCATGCGACCTTGCGACACTTCCAGTAGTGTTGAGCCGATGCGAATTTTATCTTTCAAGCAAATCGTGGATTCGGTTACGCCTTCGGAGCTGATGTTTTCGCCAAAGCCGCCGGCGGATTGGAAAATGGTTCTTTCGCCTAATTCTTGTTGCCAGATTGGGTAGTGCTCGCTTGGGTAAATATGAAGCGCTTTTTGAATGCCACCATGAAAGCGCGGATCGCCTTGCTCATCACTGGTAAAACCAAGCTCTGTTGCTTGCTGGCGCTCAGGCAGCACTTGTTTGTTGATTGCGCTTTGCGCTCCATGAGCATAAGGGACGGTTTTCCCTGCTAGCACAGCTTTTACGACGCCGATTTTCTTCATGTAACCTCCTTATTATTTGAATGAGAGATAAAGTGTTTACCTTCATTCACGATGCGGAGCATGATAGCCTAGAGAACTTGTGTCGGAATAGGGATGAAAAGACAATCAACAATGCTAACTCGCCAAATTGATTCGAAGTCAGGCGTCATCACCTCCAATGAGATGATGGCCGCGAATCCCCATTCTCCTGTTTTGGTGAAAACCATCGACATGCCAAAAGGTTACATTGATGCGCTGCATCAACACACTTGGCATCAAATCATCTTTCCTATCAAAGGGTTATTGCAAACGCAAACGGAGCATTATCAGCATTTGGTTCCGCACACTTCTGCGTTATTTGTTCCTGCGGGCGTTCAACATGAGTCGATTGCTCTAAGCAACACGATATTTGTTGGCATTTACCTCAACCCTGAGTTTGGCGCAACGTACGAGCCACAAGTGAGAACCATTGCTTTAACGCCGTTTTTAAATGAGCTTTTACAAGAGATCCGCAGACAGTGTGAAGGTGAGACAAGCCACGAAGAAGTGCTGCATTTGCTGGCGGTGTTGCATGATCAAATTTTGAAAAGTAACGTGCAGACATTTCAGTTATTGCTGCCACAAGACAGAAGACTAAAACTGATTTTCGAGCAGTTGACCGACGAGCCCGCGTTGAGCTGTTCGCTAAAAGAGTGGGGAGAGAAAATTGGCGCGTCTGAGCGCACTTTATCACGGTTGTTCGCCAAGGAATTCAACACTTCATTTCTGCTTTGGCGGCAACAAATTCGGCTAATTTACTCGCTTTCTTTGTTAGATGAATCGTTGTCAATCCAAGCCATTGCAGACCTAGTGGGTTATCAAAACGACTCATCCTACATCAAAGCATTTAAAGCCTATTTTGATATGACGCCACAACAGTTTAGAGTGAACGGCGCATCGCGCAGGTAGAAATACAGAGCTTCGACTTCACTTAATGTTTTTGAGTAGAAGTTACGAAACTTCCTTTTTGAATTTCAATTACATGGTATGAATAATAATGGCACCAACGATAAATACACGAGTGAATCAATTCTGTTTTGGTCAACCCAAAACGTCGCTGTCGTTGGAAAAAGAGCCCCTCAAACCGCTTGCTCTGGGTAAGGTTCGGGTGCGACTGGAAGCCACCAATATTAACCCAAGTGACTTGCTTTCCATTCATGGGGTTGGGCAATACCGCCGCGTTCACGTACCACCTCGTGTGCCGGGATTTGAAGCGGTTGGGCGTGTGGTGGAAGTCAGTGCTGTCGGTCACACTGGCTTTCAAGTTGGGCAAAAAGTGTTGGTGGCGATGAGTGGTACTTGGCAATACTACATCGATGCTTCGCCCGAGAATCTTTTTCCGCTGCCTGAAAGTTTGGATAACGGCTATGCCTGCCAGTTGTACATCAACGCGCTAACCGCGTGGGTTATCACCACTAAAGTGGCTAAGTTGAACAAAGATGATGTGGTGATCATCAATGCGGCAGGGTCAGCGATCGGTAAGATATTTGCCCAGCTCGCCCATTCACTGGGTTTTACACTGATTGCTGTGACTTCAAAGCCAGAAAAGTATCCGTACGATACGATTCCAGTGTTGGACGCAAAACAAGACTTACACGCGCAACTGCAAACGCGCAAACTGCCACAACCAACGGTCGCTTTGGATGCGATAGGCGGTGAGGCTGGCACGGATCTCATTCGTACCTTGAAAGAAAATGGCCAATACATCAACTACGGAACATTGTCGTTAGCGCCTTATACGCCAGTGTTTTTTGAGTCCGTGAAGGCCAACAACATCGACTTTAGCACCTTCTTTTTGCGGTATTGGGAAGAATCGGTAGGCAAAGGCGGGAGAAAGACGGTATTCGCTGAAATGTTAAAACACTTTATTGCTAATGATATAAAGCTCGTAGTTGCACACTACTTACCGTTAGAAGCATTTCAAACTGCGATTGAACAAATTGAAGAAAAATCACTAGCGCGGAGTGGCAAGATTATTCTAACCATGTGAACACAACAAGGGATGGCACTCACCATCCCTTTTGCGTTTTAATTGGGCTTAGCGAAACTGCGGCATGTAATCGAGGTTCGCTTGAATTGTTTCTTCCAATGCCTGCTCTAGAATCGTTCCTGTTGTGACCAGTGGGTTCAGAATCAACGCTCGGTGCGCCGCGTTGCGGTTGCCTGTGACCGCTGCTTCGACAGTGAGCGATTCAAAATCCTTCATCAATTGAATCAGGCGCAGCGTATCTGTTGGGAACGGCGCAACATTCAAAGCTAATGGCCCTGATTTGGTGATCATACAGCTGACTTCCACAGTGCAGTCGTCCGGCAAGCCCGCAATCGCGCCGTTGTTGCGAGTGTTCACGTGCATGATGGTGCGTTTGTCATTGTAGATAGAGCTCATCAGCTCACAGGCCGCTTCTGAGTAATATTGGCCACCGCGCTTTTCGAGTTCTGTTGGTTTCTCGTTAAGCTCTGGGTTGCGGTAGATATCGAACAGACGTTTCTCCATCGCTTTGACCACTTCGCCGCGAGTGCCTTCGCCGTTCGCTTCTTCAATTTCCTGCTTCATGATGTCTTCGCTGGTGTAATAGTAGCGAAGGTATGCGCATGGAATCATCCCCATATTGCGCAGCAGTTCTGTTGGCCATTCGAATGGAGGAATGTTTTGTGGAACGAGAGGATCGTTGCCCGATAAGATCTCTTCGACTACCTCTTGCAGCTTATCGCGACCTTCATGCAGGATCTGACGCGCCCAGATAAAGTGGTTCAAACCCGCGACTTGCAATACAAAGTCTTGCTCGTCAGCCCCCAGCATTTGCGCGATGCCTTTTTGCATGATCACTGGCACGTTGCACAAACCGACCGCTTTTACGTTGGTGTGCTTGAGAATCGCTTCGGTCACCATGCCCGATGGATTAGTAAAGTTCAGCAACCAAGCGTCAGGACATAATTCTTCCATCTCTTTACAGATTTCTAGCGCGATAGGAATGGTGCGACAGGCATTAGCAAAACCGCCTAAACCATTGGTCTCCTGACCGATCATGCCGTATTTAAGCGAGATGCGTTCATCGCGGATGCGACCTTCCAAACAACCTGCACGAAATTGAGAACAGACAAAATCGGCGTCTTTTAATGCGGGTTTGCGATCCAGCGTGACGTGAACATCAATATGAGACATGTTGTTTTTCGCCAACATACGGCGCGTTAAATCGCCAATGATGCTGACTTTTTCTTTACCATCCTCAATATCTACCAACCACAGCTCGTCGATAGGCAGTTCATGATTGCGCTTGATGAGACCTTCGATAAGCTCAGGCGTGTAACTGGAGCCTGCGCCAATAATGGTAATTTTTAGATTCTTTTTCATCGTGCTGTTTCTCGTTATGGATAAGACAGTTTGATTTAAAAGCATCGTGATTCGCTATACAAACCAATTTAAACTTGCTATGCATTAGCCTTTCTAATTTATGTTGAGTGCCAAGATGGACAGAAAACAGCAGATGCTCTCTAACATGTACACTTTCGCCGTTGCTGGTAAGTGCCTCAGTTTTACCAAAGCCGCTGAAGAGTTGTTTATAACCCAAGGGGCAGTGAGCCAACGCATTAAGTCACTGGAAGAACAACTGGGTTTCAGCTTATTTGTGCGCATGACGCGGCGATTAGAGCTGACTAAGGAAGGAGAGCGATTACTGCACGCGCTTAACCAATCGTTTGAGGTGATTTTCTCTGAGCTTGAAGACATCAAATTCAACGAGCTGCGTGGCGAGCTTTACATCGGCGTCGCACCAACGTTCGCACAGAGTTGGCTACTGCCGCGTATGGTGGAATTTCAGCGTTTGTATCCTTCTCTCAATATCAAGCTTCGAGTAAAGGCAAGCCGATTAGATTTCTTACATGAGCCCGTTGATATTGCGATTTACTACAGTGACAGCGAGCATCCGGGGTTCCATCATCAAAGGCTATTTGATGAAGAGTTGATGCCGGTTTGTAGCCCTGAATACAGCCAAATACATTTCTCCGATGGTGTGAGTAGTGCCAGCCAATTTGAGGCCGTGACCTTTATCCATTGCACAGAATCGTTAGAAGCAAACGAGCCAAATCATGAATGGCAGAGCTGGTTAGCAAGCCAAAGCAACCCTGAGCTGAAATCGCTTAATGTGATGGAGAAAACCTACCTTTTTAACCATGCCGATATGGCGATGATTGCCGCCAAAAATAGCATGGGCATCGCAATGGCACGGGCATCTTTGGTGCAAACCAGTTTGGAAAAGGGAGAACTGGTCGCGCCTTTTGAACGCGTCAACGCAGGGAGAGGGTACGATTTGATTTGTTTAAACGGCCAGCAGCACAGACCGAAAAATGCGGCGTTTATCGAATGGCTAGAAACGCAGCTACCTCCCCTTGCATCGCAATAAAAACAAAGGGAGGCACAAGTCTTAGTTTGCGATGATTTCATCCATCAAGCGGTCAATGTGAATCACCACTTGCTCACTCGCGTCTTCCATCGAGTTGATGGAGGTCACCATGCCGGCCATATTTCCTGACTTCGCGTGGTTCATTGCATCACGGCCGCTATCGTGCACACCTTTGTGTGGCGCTTCGAGCTGCGCATAGCTTCTTAGTTGGCTATATGCTTTGCCGTCACCTCGGTAGTACCACTGGCCCAATCGACATTCTGAATGGCTATTGACGGTTTCACCAAAAGAGCCACTTTGCAGTAAGCGATAGATGTTGTTTTTCCAAATGGCATGATCAAGCTTGACCGTATCGAGGAAAGTGCGGGTAGACGCAAAGTGGATCACCCGTTTCATGTGCTCTGATTTGACAACCACCTCGTTGACGATTGAGCAAATTTGCGCCGAAGAGGCGGAGACTTCTTCTGCGCAGATTTGGTTTTCATCAATCGCGCTTTTGATTGAGCTGACTTGGGTTAGCACCTGATTAACCAGCGAATCAATTTGTTCGCTCGCTTCACTGGCTTTGCCTGCCAAATTTCTTACCTCGTCCGCCACCACTGCAAATCCGCGGCCTGCTTCACCAGCGCGTGCAGCCTCAATCGCTGCGTTGAGAGCCAATAAGTTCGTTTGGTCAGAAATCTCTTGGATAGTAGATACAAGGTGGGAAATAGAAGTCGCGGTGTTATCTAATATCTGCACAGATTCAATGCTTTGAGTGGCTTGTGAGCTGATTTTTACGGCTCGGTCATCCAGACGTGCGAGTGCTTGATGTGTTTGCTTGAACATATCATCAAGCAGCTTTAGCTCCTCGTTTTCATGCGCCATAGATTGAGCGCTTTCGACCATCGCTGTGCGAATGGTTTGGAGCATATCTCCGCCTTTCAAGCTGCTCGACATCAACTCGTCGCTACTTTCGTAACGCTGTTGCGCGGTGTTCAGTAGTTGTTTGGCTTCTTTTAACTGACGTTCCAACGTCTCAACGTCGGTTTGGTACTTGTCTTTAAGGCTCGCTAATTCCTGCTTAAGCGCCTCATTTTCCATTTTTAATTTTTTTGATCCGAACATATTTTTTATAAATGCAGCAAGGTTTTAAAAAATTCATGTTAAATCAGTTGGATAAGCAATGCACCATGACTTTCATATACTTGTTCATTTTTGTCACATTTTTTATGTGGGTTTTCATAAAAAGAGCGAAAGTCGCCCCTATCAATGTGAACGTGGTCAACACTGAGTGACGGATGAGTGAATCTAAATGGAAAGCTATGGAATAGAAAAGGGCGGGTGGAAGATAGGGGAAGAGGGCTCTTCCCCTTAGTATTTCGAGTGCTGAGGTTTTACTTTATGTGGAAAATTTGTTCAGTTTCAAGAGACGTCATCGCGCGAATTTGACGCCAAATGTAGTAAAAAATACCAAACATCATCAACATGCTAGGAATGGCGATCATCGGGTAGCTGTAAAGTGTCAACTTACCGAGCTCTTCATTGAAGGCCGCGGTGCCTGATGGACTGGTGACGATCCACGTAGCAAGGAAGTAGTTCATTGCAGATGAGAATGCAAAGGTGCTTGCGAACAAGTAGTTCGAAGACATTAGGCAACGTTCGAACGCATCGGTTTTACCATTTTCTCTCAAACGCTCGTTAATCAACGCGAGGTTCAAAACCGTGTCGTTCAATACCATTTTTTGCATCAATGGGTAGCGGGTAAAAGTGGAGCCTAATACCGCGATGCCGATCAGGCCGGGAATCAAGGCTTCTTTCAAGGCTAACCAGCGAGTATCAAGCTCCAACAAGCCAATGCCGCCAGTTAATAATACGCTGATAAAACCAAGTGCTGAGATAAAGTTAAACTTCTTGTTGCGGATGAGATCCATACCGCCGTAAACCACAGGAAAGAGCAAAGCGACAACCAGTGCCATTGCGGTTCCTAGGTGCTCTTCACCACTGTATTTCATCAAGATGAACGAAGGGATGAATACGTTAAAAAGGATCTCGAATAGGGGATTCGACTTTTTCGCCGTCGTGTTACTCATAATTTCCTACTGACTCTATTATGTCGCTGCCATTGTACTTTGGGTGGAAGTGTTCATCCAGTAACGCCAGATGTAAAGCGTTAACGCACCAAGTTATGTAACGACTTATGAAATAGACCCGAGCATAGCCAGTTAGTTGGCTTGATTGACCAAGTTTTCTTGGTGGCTAGGTGAGCTCCATACCAGTAGGAACTTCTGTCTTAATGGTTTCCTTGCTGCGCGATGAGCTGGTTGCGCGCTCTGAATAATCGAGTCGCCACCGTATTGTGATTGAGCCTCAAGGCTTGGGCAATCTCATCATGATTCAGCCCAGCCACTAGGTTCAAGAGCAATGGCTCTCGGTATTTGGGTTTGAGAATCATCATTTGTTTTTGAAGCCAATCTTGGGCCATGTCGTGGTCACTGCCGGGGTAGGTTTTTGTCTGTATTGCACACTCATCAATGTCGACAAAATCGAACTGTTTTCTATCAAAGCGCCGAGCATTCTCACGACGCAAAATAGTGATGAGCCAAGACTTCTCGGCGTTGGGATCATTTAAGTTATCAAAGAATCGCCACGCTTTCAGGAAGGTCTCTTGCGCCAAATCTTCAGCAATGTGTTGATCTTTGCACAGCCAATATGCGAGACGATAGATATCTTGGTATCGCTCTTTCGTCAGTGTTTCGTAACGTTTTTGTTTTTTCATAACATTAAGACCTGAAGTGTAGAAGTGGGCTGCAAGGTAACCTCTGAAACATCGAAGGTTACCTGCGGTTTCGTCCTTGCCCGCTTAAAATGGCTGGGTAGAAAAACGTGAGTATTGAAGGGCGTCTGCGACTTCTTGAGCTTTAGATTCCGAAGTCATGAGATGCAGTAATTTAAGGGCGGCCTGATAGCTGACTAGGCTGCCGTTTGAGGTGATGACTCCATCATCAACCACAAAATTCTGGTCGAACTGTACATCAACTGCTGGATAGTCTTTTTGTAATCCGTTTTCACCTCCTGCCCACGTCGTCGCTTTCTTACCGTTTAACAGGCCAGCCTCGGCCAATAGATACGCACCAGAGCAATTACTTGCCATCCAATCTGCCGCCTTTGATGTGGTTTGAATAAAGTGAATGAGATCCTTGTTTTCGATTAGCGCATCCATGTCGTAGCTGGATGTTAAAACCAGCACGTCGAGTTCTGGCTGATCGCCAATCCAAGCATCCACACCAATTTTTAATCCCTCTTCAGTGGTGATGGTTTTCTGATCAGAGACGGAAATGGTGAGCACTTCATAATCACTAAACCAAGTCAGACGACTTGCGACGCCAAAGACCTCTAAAGGCGCAGTAACATCAGAGGTCAGTACGCCGTCGTAAACCAGAATGCCAATGCGTTTATCCGCCGCATGTGCCGCTTGCAGCATCCCAAAGAATAGGACTAAGGTCGCTATTAGTAGATGTAGTGCATTCTTTAATCCATTTTTACCCATTGCTTTTTCCTCGCTAACAGAGCATCAAGTTATTGAGATTCATTATATTTGGGCTGATTGGTGATTGAAGAGCCACTTTGTCTTTACTAAAGTGAATAAAGTTCACGAATGGAATATGCGAGTTTTATGGATAAGATACGGTCCCTACGATTTTTTATTGCTACTTTAGAAGGTGGCAGTTTTGCTGCAGCCGCCAAAGCGTATGGCACAGACCCTTCTACAGTGAGTAAAGCAATCCATCGTCTTGAAAGCGACTTGGGAATACAGCTGTTCCAGCGTTCTACGCGACAGATCCGTCTGACAGAGGCTGGTCGTCGATACGCAAATACCGCTAGGTTTGTACTGGACGAACTGACGGCGTGTGAGGATTCCTTAAAAAGCCACAATGATGCGCTTTCAGGACTGCTTAAGATTAATGTGCCGGTCTCCTACGGTCGCCTTTACATTCGCCCTTTATTAAAAGAGTTTTACCGCCGCTACCCCAGCATCACTATCGATATTCATTACGATGACGCCTACGTTGATATTATTGAACAAGGGATTGATGTGTCGATTCGTTCTGGTGTCGTTCAGGACAGCCAGTTGATTGTGCGCCAGCTGAGTCCTATCGATTTTATTATTTGTGGTAGTCAGGATTACTTAACACGGCATGGTGTTCCGAGCGGCCCGGACGCATTCAATGACCATTCTTGGGTTCGCTTTCGCTTTAAACAAACGGGGAAACTGTTGCCGATTCGGATGCCAGAACCAGACGGTGCAAGTGAGTATAACCCCGAGAGAAATTTTATTGTAAACGACGGCGAATCGATGGCAGAGCTTTGCGCAGAAGGCTTAGGGTTAACTCAGATTCCTCACTTTATCGCGAGAGATTGGCTCAAAGCAGGGCGTTTAGTGCCGATATTTCCGAGCATGCGTCAAGCCGGAAATGGCGTGTATCTTCTCTATGCTAACCGGGAATATGTGCCTGCCCGAGTGAGGGTGTTCATCGATTTTATCACTCAAGCAATACAGGATATGGATGAAACGCCATTCCATACGTGGGCTGAAACGTTGCCGATTTACCAACCGAACCAAGGTGATTGAAAACTTCATGTGAGTCTTTGGTTAAAACACCCCAAGCCATATGGTGCTTTTATTGGTTTTTGTTAGGTTATTGGGCGTTGTTATCGAAAAGCGCAGTTTGCTCTTCGTCACTCATAAAGGAAAGACAATGCCAACTAAGATCTTAGTGCCTGCTTTGGCCCTACTTCTCAGCGCATGTGGCGGCGACGGGGAGTCGTCAGCACCTGTAGAAAACGGCTCTCAAAACACAGGTTCCACATCGTCACAAGGCACATTTGCCGAGCAGATGCTCGCAGCGGTCAACAGTGCTCGCTCTACCAAACAACAGTGTGGCGCAACCACCATGCCACCTGTTGGGGCACTAACTTGGAGCTACGATTTGGAAAGCGCTGCTTATCGACATTCGAGCGATATGGCGAACAGCGATTTCATGAGCCACACAGGCTCTGACGGCAGCACGCTGTCAGATCGAGTCAACGCAACGGGCTATGCTTGGAGCGCTATTGGTGAGAATGTCGCCGTAGGGCAAAGCTCCATTAACGCCGTCGTCAATGCTTGGCTATCGAGCGAAGGTCACTGCCTCAATATCATGAGTGCGGATTTCGATCAGATGGGCGCGTCGCTTGTCGAAAATCACTCTGCAAGCTACGGGTATTACTGGACTCAGGTTTTTGCCAAACAGCGCTAATGCGATAAATAAACCTGATAGATAAACTAAAACGCCAGCAGTCACCAGCTGCTGACGTTTTGTTATTTAAGTCTTTTTAGCTTGTCAGGTTACGAAGTTTTGGATCATCCGTCAGGTATTCAACAAATTCGATCTCAAAACCTGCAGGGTCAACAAAATACACATTCTTGCGGTATGGCTCATCTGCCCCAGGTTGGGCAATCGGATAACCGGCATCGGTCAGCCTTTTGATGATGGCATCGACGTTGTTGGTCACATAAGCAAAATGCGCTAGTCCAACTTGATGGCCGCCCAACTCGCGGTTCTCCCCTTCACCGTGGTCACTCATCGCAATGTATTGGTACTCATCGCCAAAGTGCAGCCAGTTTCTATGCTTGCCGCTCCATGTACCTTCCCCCTCGTCACGCACGTACCAATGTGGAAATGCAGTTTGATAAAACTTCAGCATTTCAGGGATGTTTTTCACGACTAAATTAATATGTTCTAGTTGGATCATGATGTGCTCCTTTTTGTCATTTCCTAGCCAACGATGAACATGCTAAAACCTCAAGTTAAGTCGAGGTAAAGGGCTATTTGGGAATTTTTTATGCGCGCTCCTCGAAGCTTGATACAAAGGGAGGTTTGGTGCTTTGAATCTGAGAGTTGGGTTGTGTGCATGCAACCCTCCCCAAAGCCAAAAAAGCCAGCAGTTAGTACCTGCTGGCAAAGTCTTTGGGCTTCTAGGATTTTTGCTTTTCTTTCTTGCCACTCCGTTCTACACGTTGCCCCGATTGGTTTTCAGGGGAAGAAAACACAGCACCGTGCGCTTTGTGCTCAAGAAATTGGAGATTAACCTTGCTTACGGATTAGGTAGTCAAACGCGCCTAAGCTTGCTTTTGCACCTTCACCCATCGCAATGATGATCTGTTTGTAAGGAACCGTCGTTGCGTCACCCGCTGCGAAGACACCTTCTAGGCTGGTTTCACCACGGCTACCAACTTCAATTTCGCCGCGCTCAGAAAGCGCTACTTCTGAATCTTTTAGCCATTCTGTGTTTGGTACTAGACCGATTTGGACAAAGATACCTGACAGTTCAATTTCTTTGATTTCATCTGTGTTACGGTCTTTGTACTTCAAGCTTGTTACGCGAGTACCGTCACCCACTACTTCTGTGGTTTGCGCCATCGTGATGATGTCGATGTTTGGTAGAGAGTTCGCTTTGTCGATAAGCACTTGGTCTGCGCGAAGTACGTCTGCAAATTCAAGAACGGTTACGTGCTCAACAATACCTGCTAGGTCGATAGCCGCTTCGATACCTGAGTTACCGCCACCGATAACCGCGGTTTTCTTGCCTTTGAACAACGGGCCGTCACAGTGTGGGCAGTACGCGACGCCTTTGTTACGGTACTCTTGCTCACCCGGAACGTTCATTTCACGCCAGCGTGCACCAGGGCTTAGGATGACACTCTTACTTTTCAGCGTTGCGCCGCTTTCAAGTTGGATATGAATCAAGCCATCATCTGTGTGTGCTGCGCCCATCAGTTTTTGCGCTTGTTGCTCAGTCACGACGTCTACGTCATATTCTTTTAGGTGCTCTGCTAGGTCAGTCGCCAGTTTTGGACCTTCAGTACGCTTTACCGAGATAAAGTTCTCGATTGCCATAGTGTCCATCACCTGACCACCGAAGCGTTTAGCGACAACGCCAGTGCGAATACCTTTACGCGCTGCGTATAGTGCTGCTGCACTACCACCAGGGCCGCCGCCGACAACTAGCACGTCGTATGGGTCTTTTTCGCTCAGTGCTTTGGCTGCTTTCTCGCTCGCACCGTCATCCACTTTGTTTAGGATTTCAGTTAGAGACATACGGCCTTGACCGAATAGCTCTCCGTTTACGAATACGCTTGGTACTGCCATGATGTCGCGTTGTTTCACTTCATCTTGGAATAGTGCACCGTCGATCATGGTTGCTTTCACTTTCGGGTTGATCGCCGCCATCATGTTGAACGCTTGTACAACGTCTGGACAGTTTTGGCACGACAGTGAAATGAACACTTCAACATCCAATTCTTTATCTAGTGCTGCGATTTGTTCAATCACTTCCGGCTCTAGTTTGATTGGGTGACCACCAGAGTGCAGCAATGCCAATACCAGAGAGGTAAATTCGTGACCCATTGGTAGACCAGCAAAGCGAAGTGCTGTGCCTTTTACAGGATTGGTCACCGTCATCACTGGTTTACGTGCGCTTGCGTTGTCGTCACGTTCAACGTTGATAAAGTCGCTCATCTCTGCGATTTGGTTCGCCAGAGACAGAATGTCATTCGATGCTTTGCTTTCATCTAGACTAACCACTAGACGAACGTCTTCTTTTACATTAGCCAGATATTGTTTGAGTTGTTGTTGGATCGCTTGGTCTAACATAGTTGTTGTTACCTTAAATAAACAAAAGAGTGGTTACTCTGGATAAAATCAGTAGGGAGAGAGCAAACCAGGCAGAAGGTCGTCAAGGTATCTAATCTGGAATGCTCTCTAAGTTAAGCGTCAATTAGCATGTCAAATTGAGCTTAAATTCAGTGGCTTAGATTTTGCCTACTAGGTCTAGAGAAGGAGCTAGCGTTTCTTCGCCTTCTTTCCATTTTGCTGGGCAAACTTCGCCTGGGTGCGCTGCTACGTACTGAGCTGCTTTCACTTTGCGTAGTAGGTCTTCTGCGTCACGACCGATACCTTCAGCAGTGATTTCCATTGCCTGGATAGTACCTTCTGGGTCGATTAGGAACGTTGCACGGTCTGCAAGGCCTTGACCTTCACGCATCACACCGAAGTTGTTTGTGATGTTGCCTGTTTGGTCGCCAAGCATGTAGTACTGGATCTTGCCGATTGTTTCTGAGCTATCGTGCCAAGCTTTGTGAGTGAAGTGTGTGTCTGTTGATACTGAGTACACTTCAACGCCGCGTTTTTGTAGCTCTTCGTAGTGGTCTGCTAGGTCACCTAGTTCTGTCGGACATACGAATGTGAAGTCTGCTGGGTAGAAGAAGAATACAGCCCATTTGCCTAGAACATCTTGTTCTGTTACTTCAACGAATTCGCCGTTTTTGTATGCTGTAGCTGCAAATGGTTTGATCTTTGTATTAATCATTTTTTACTTTCCTCAGAATGTTTTAGGGTGAGCAGTTCTTGCTTTCGGAAAGTATATTCGCATCGGATTGTGTTTAAGGAAAATTGCTTATAACTATCCTATTGATAGACAAATCCTATTTTCGCTAATAGGGAAATCCGATTATAGACGCGAGAATTTGATAGGTTTTATTGAAGAATGGCAATAGAAAGAGTGTCTGAAAGCAATGAGATCAATAAAGCCTGCAATGGCAGGCTTTTAGCTATTGAGAAGAGTTTATAAAGGGCTTGGTGGTTAACTTAGCTTATCGAGCACTTTCTCGCAGAGCGTTTTTAGCGTCATCAATTCTTCTAGATCCAACGTGAACTTACAGGCAATGGCATCAGGGACGGATTTCGCCTGAGCTTTAAGTGCTCTGCCTGCTTCGGTAAGGTTCAATACGCGTACGCGCTCGTCGGTTTCACTTCTTCCTCTGCTCACAAAGCCTTTTGCTTCTAAGCGTTTTAGCAACGGGGTGAGCGTTCCTGAATCGAGGTGAAGCTGTGATCCCAGCTGTTTTACGCTCGTGCCATCTTTTTCCCACAATACCATCATTACCAAGTACTGCGAGTAGGTGAGATCAAGTGCGTCCAACAACGGTCGGTACGCGCGAATCACAGCGTTCGCAGCGCTGTATAGCGGAAAGCAGACTTGATTCTCTAGTAACAACTTTTCGTCTGCATTCAATGTACTTGGGGAGTAACACTGGCTCATGGGCTTAATCTCGATAAAGGCGATAAAAATAAATTGTGCACAATATAATTGCAAACTATCGTCGTTTCGATGTAAGGTTGTAAGCAATTGAATTGTGCGCAACTTAAATTAAAGAGGATATTCGCATGACAACATTATACAAAACTCAAGCTACTGCTCTGGCTGGCCGCAATGGTCAAGTAAAAACCAACGATGGTCTGCTGGATCTTGAACTTGCTTATCCAAAAGAGATGGGTGGTACAGGCGCAGCAACTAACCCAGAACAACTGTTTGCAGCGGGTTACTCGGCTTGTTTCTCTAACGCGATTTTGCACGTTGCGCGTGAAGCAAAAGTAGCGCTAAAGAGCGCACCTGTGACAGCTGAAGTAGGCATTGGCCCGAATGAAAACGGTGGCTTTGCGTTGACCGTTAGCCTCGCGGCAGAGTTAGACCTACCACAAGAACAAGCACTAGAGCTGACGCGCATTGCCCACCAAGTCTGCCCATACTCAAATGCCGTTCGTGGCAACATTGACGTCGCAGTTACAGTAAATGGTGAAGCGATCTGATCGCTTTAGACACTGTTTTAATGCAAGAAAGCCTGCGAACGTGCAGGCTTTTTTCGATTTGAATGGGGCGATAAGGGTTAACGTGACTCCAACGGGTAAGAGCGATAACTCCACATACCGTAAGTACGCAGCGCATCGCGGTAAATGCCAAGTAGTTCGCTCTCGCTGGCTTTCGCTAAGTCTTTGAGGGGTTTGTCTGGGTAACTTACGGTGTCGAAAGTGATGCCCTGCGGGCCAGTTTGCCAACTAGCGATTTCAAACAAGGTTTGACCACGACGCACGTGACTTGCCGAGCTGATAATGGTCGCGTGTTTGATGTTGTGGCGCGCCAAGGCGTAGCTGCTGAACAGGGCATTGCCTACCGTGCTGGTGGCGTAGTTTTCTTCGATGATGCGGTCTTTACTGACTCCTTTTTCAATCAACCAGTCCGCCATCAATTTACCTTCGGTTTTGTGGTTCTTTGGTACGCCGCCCGTCAAAATAATTATCGCATCTGGGTTCGCTTTCGCCATTGCTAACGTGGTTTGTAGACGTTCGACTAAGATTTGATGCATCGAACCATCGGGATTGAGCGCATAACCCAAGGTAACAATCGCCCCTTTGTTGTCCAGTTTGCCTTTATCGGCTTTCTCTTTCAGCGGCGTTGCCAAAACGCGATCTACTGTGTCGAAAATGCGGTTGATGTCTGCTGCTTTGCCGGCATTCAGTTTGGCCAGCGTTGCCATGTGTTGGTCTGATTCGGTTTGATTGCCTTTAAAGCGCTGCCACACCGCAAGATAAGCGTGTAAATCTGCATCGTCCGGCGCCACCGACAAGGCTTGTTCGAACAGTTCAATTGCTCGATCGACGTTCTTGTTGTAAATCTGCGCATTTGCCGCAGAAATGAGTAGGTCGGTGCGGTATGGCTCAAGTTGGTAAGCTTCTAGCAATCGGTCGGTAACTATCTCCATATTGCTCGGCATTTTCGCGGTAAAACCAGCGTGAGAGATACGCGCCGGCGATTTAAAGGCTTCCACGGCGTCATTCAAAAGTTGGTCGACAACTTGACGTTTGGTCACCAGTTGCGAGTAGTCTGCGGAAGATTGGATTGTAGAATCGTTGGCGGCCAGTGAATAAGGGGCTGCTGTCAGCGCAATTACGCTGCCAAGGGCGATAGCCAGGAGGTTCTTCTTCATGGGTGAATCCTAGTTTTGTTATTTTTCGAATTAGAAAGGTGGATTTTTTCAGTCTAGGTTTGGCTCATGAATAAACTGTGAAACGAATCTCAAAGCTGCCGAGCCAAGCGACCTTTATCGCCAAAACACGAAGTAGGATCACGAAAATGGTTTACTAATTATTTGTCATGTAACTGTTTGGTTTAAAAGATAAACAGTGCGAATGCAACAAAACGTAGGCATTAAAAAAGCCCGAGTAAGACTCGAGCTTTTTAGATTCGACTGAACGAGAGTTGCTTACACGTAGTACGCTTCAACTTCGCCTTTCAGTTTGATCAGCATTGGGTTACCGAAACGGTCTTTTGCTTTAGGAGACGCAATTTTTACCCAACCTTCACTCACGCAGTATTCTTCTACGTCAGTGCGCTCTTTACCGTTGAAACGGATACCGATTTGGTGCTCAAAACATTCTTTGATGAAGAATGGGCTGCGTGGGTTACCTGCTAGGCGATCTGGTAGAGCTGGTTTTGCTGTATCTGTCATGTTTGTGACCTAAATTCCGTAAAAAAGTGCGCTATTGTAGTCAGTGCACAGTGAGTGTTCAAGATAACCTTCAACTAATCTGCTCTCGATACAACTTGGGGCTTGCGCCGGCTTTACGTTTGAATACGCGAGAAAAGTAGAGTGGGTCGGTATAACCAACGATACGACCAATGTGATTGACCGAATAGTTGGTTGTGACCAACAATTGTTTCGCTCGGCTAATACGTTGGTCGTCACGCCATTGAGTAATGGTCATGCCAACTTCATCTCGAAATAGATGCCCTAAGCGTGAGGCGGACAGGCAGGTGAAATCAGCGATGTCTTCTAGTGTGAAATTTTGATTCAGGTTCTGCGTCATGTAGTTCATCGCTTCAATAACACGAGGATCTAACGGCTTGCTCACCACATCAGGTTGAATGGTTTTACAACGAATCAGTAGTTGTTCCAGTAAGTTAATCGCGAGATCATCTCGATAAGGCATGTCTGATTTGGAAATGTACTCAATGTCGATGAATAGGCGTTCAATCTGAGAAATCGTGCTGTTATCCAATCCTTGAGTCAGATACACACCATTTCGTTGTTCATGCCAACACAACCAGTCATTCCAAAAAGCACGAGGACGAAAATAGACCCAGCGGTGAAACCATGATGCGTTGTCTTTTTTACGATGGTAGAAGTGCGTTGCGCTTGGTGGAAATAGCAATAAATCCCCGGTTTTGACATCAAAAGCATCATCACCATGAAATATCGTTCCTTCACCTTGGCTCGTGATGTTGATGATGAACCCTTTCATCCCGTTCGGACGATCAATCACAAAATCGAGCTCGTCGCCTTCGATAATGGGGGTAAGCCCAGCCACAAGGTGTGCGTCAAAGTTGTAGCCGGGTTTTAAAGGGTCGTTGTTTTGCATATTTCAACTAATTTACTTTTTCATCAGTCTATTCTGGAGCGGAAAAACTGTCGTCGTTATTCCTCACAGTTTTCTAGAACGATCCATTGTTTGGCAGAAAAGGCTTCTCGGAAAAAGTCCGTCTTAGCGGTTTTCGATAAGAAGTCACTTGGTAATCCATCTCTTTGGTGCTGCCACTTCGCACTTCGCGCTTGCTCGTTGTCTTCGACAGGTGAATCGACAACTTGTTTGATGGTATGACGGATATCAAGGCGAGTTGGAACCGTGTTTCTCGCCAAATACTCGATCACGAGAGCATCATCAGCAAAGTAGTAGTTCATATTGATGGATAAGGTTTCTGAATGGTGCAGTTGACACCATTGTTCGAGCTTTTCTGGCTTGTGCCTAAAGCGCCAATCAGCATCGTGAACGGCAATGAGTTGTCCGTTGTTTAATACTTCCATGGTGCCGATAAAGTGCGTTTTACCATCCCGCTGTAGCTCGAAACTCGCTGGTTGCTCAGTGGAAAGGTTGAGCGTCCAGCGAGTTTTTTCCAGTTGAAAAGTGGGCACGGTTTCTACGTCTGTATCATTCACTAATTGACTCCAAAGTGCTCCCTAAGCGGGAGCACATTTGTGTGGTTTAACCGAGACGGTAATACACTCCGTTGTTACGCAATTCTTGTTTGAACTGGCGTAAGTTGGTGCTGTTGTCAATCACAACCATTTCGATGCCAAGGATTTCAGCGTAGTCGGCAAGCATCGGCAATGTGACAGCTTGGCTGTACACTGCGTGATGTGCGCCGCCAGCGTGAATCCACGCAGCTGCTGCGATATTTAAGTTGGGCTGAGGTTCCCAAAGCGCGTGAGCTACAGGCAAATGTGGCAGTGACTGTGGTGGTGTGACGGTATCAATCACGTTGACGATCATTCTAAAGCGATCGCCAAGATCAATAATCGACACGTTTAACGCTTCGCCAGATTGGCCGCTGAAAATTAAGCGTGGAATATCGCAACGGCAGCCAATGGTATGACGATGAACTTCCAATCTTGGTTTTGCCGCCGCGATAGTTGGACAAACTTCTAGCATGTGAGCGCCTAACACTTGCCCTTTTTCGCCGAAGTTGTAGGTATAGTCTTCCATAAAAGATGTACCGCCCGGTTTGCCTTGCCCCATGACTTTCATGATGTGCGTCATCGCTGCGGTTTTCCAATCACCCTCTCCGCCGTAACCAAAACCTTTAGCCATTAAGCGCTGTGTTGCTAGTCCTGGTAAATTTGTTAAGCCAGTTAGGTTTTCAAACGTGTTGGTGAACGCGCCTGCTCCAACAGATTTGAGGAAAGATTCCATCCCAAGCTCTAAACGTGCCTCTTGCGCCATCAGCTTTTTCAAATCAGAGTCGTTGAACAAGTCTGGAGACATCTCATACATGCATGCGTATTCATCCAGCTGGTGATTTACATCCGCATCTGATATCGAGTTGACTACGTCACTGAGCTCACCAAGACCGTACGCATTCACTTCATATCCAAACTGGATTTGCGCAGAGACTTTGTTGCCTTCCGTGACCGCGACTTGGCGCATGTTGTCGCCAAAGCGGGCGACTTTCAGGTGCTGACCTGCATTCACACCAATAGCGGCGCGACACCAATCGTCGATATCTCTATGCACTTGCGGTTCTTGCCAGTGTCCGACTACGACTTTACGTTCAATATTCAGACGGGTGCCAATGAAGCCAAACTCTCGGCAACCGTGCGCACTTTGGTTGAGGTTCATGAAATCCATGTCGATTTCATCCCATGGTAGCGCCGCGTTGAACTGGGTGTGAAGGTGTAAAAATGGCTTATTTAGCTGGGTTAGGCCGGCAATCCACATCTTGGCTGGAGAGAAAGTGTGCATCCACAGCATCAAGCCGATACAGTCAGGATCGTTATTGGCTGCGCGGCATACTGCGAGAATTTCATCCGGTGTTTTTACCGTGCCTTTGTTAGCAATAGAAACTGAAATGTCATCAGACGAATTTAATCCTGCAATGATTTCTTCGCTGTTTTGCGCAACGCTTTCCAATACTTGTGGGCCGTAAAGATGCTGAGAGCCTGTTACAAACCATACTTGTTTGTCGTTGAAAATCTTCATCATGTTTCCTTATTTTTTGCTTTGACCGTAGTAGGCGTTCGCGCCGTGCTTACGTAAATAATGTTTGTCGAGAAGCGAAGGGTTAAGAGTGTCTACCTCGGCATTGATTTGCAGTGTTTGCAAAGCCATGCCAGCGACAACTTCAACCACTACGGCGTTGTGAACCGCTTGAGCAGGGCTTTTACCCCAAGTAAAAGGTGCGTGTTCTTTGACCAAAATTCCGGGAGACGCCATAACGTTTGAATCACCGATGGTTTCGACGATGACTTTGCCAGTGTTGAGCTCGTAGTTGTGTGCGATCTCTTCGTCGCTCAAGGCGCGAGTGCACGCAATTTGTCCGTAGAAATAATCCGCATGAGTTGTGCCCAACGCGGGAATGGCTCTGCCTGCTTGTGCCCATGCCGTTGCCTGAGGAGAGTGGGTGTGAACGATGCCGCCAATCTCCGGGAAATGGCGATAAAGCTCTAGATGCGTGGCTGTGTCGGAAGATGGGTTGAGTTTCCCTTCAACCACTTGGCCGTGCAGATCGACCACCACCATGTTTTCAGCATTCAGTTCGCAGTACTCAACGCCGCTAGGTTTGATAACAACCAACCCAGATTCTCTATCGATGCCTGACACATTGCCCCATGTGAACGTCACAAGGTTATGGCGTTGTAAATCCATATTGGCTTGCCAGACTTGGTGACGCAGCGTTTTGATTCGTTCGACTAATGAGTCGGCATCATTCCAGACGGTTTGTTCAGACATCTTCACGCTCCTGCGATTGGTGAAACTCCGCAATCTGCTCCATGTGTTGCCCAAGCTCGCGATACGTCGCGTAACGCTGTGCTCGCAATGTTTGCACTTTTGGTGTTGGTGAGTAGGTTTGACGAACAGGACTTGCCATCACGGCTTGTGCTGATTTGGTCGTCGGGTAAACGCCAGCTGCGACGGCTGCAAAAATCGCTGCCCCCAATGCGCAACATTGATCTGATTCGACCACGATGATGTCGCGACCAATCACATCGGCGCACATTTGCATCACGTAAGGGGATTTTTGCGCAATGCCACCAATGGCGATGACGCGTTCGACAGTGACATCTTGTTCTATAAAGCAATCGACGATCGCTTTTGCGCCATGCGCAGTGGATTCTACGAGTGCGGAGAAAATTGCAGGCGATGAGCTACCAAGGTTTAAGTCACAAATGGCACCTTTAAGACGCTGGTTTGCGTAAGGGGTTCGGCGGCCATTGAGCCAATCCATTGCAACCGGAGTATATTGGTCGATACCTTGCTGCTCGGCAGCTTGCGATAGCATCGGCAAAAGTTCTGAAGCAATTTCTTCGGCAGTTAAGGCAAAGTCTGGATTGTGTTCGGCATAAGCCTGTAGTGGCCACATTAAGACGTTTTTGAACCAGGCATACATGTCGCCAAAAGCGGACTGTCCGGCTTCAAGTGCTAGCAACTCGGGCATAGCACTGCCTTCGACTTGACCACAAATACCATGAATAGTGCGGTCACCAACGTTTTGTGATTCAACCATCAAAATGTCACAGGTAGAAGTGCCAATGACTTTAACTAAATCGTTGGCACCAGCACCGGCACCAACGGCACCCATGTGGCAATCAAACTCGCCGATTGCAATCGCGATGCCTTCTGGTAAGCCTAATTTTATTGCCCATGCTTTTGATAGGTACCCGGCCGCCTGATCGGAGGTAAAGACTTCTGTGAACATACGGTCACGAATACCGTCTAACGTCGGTGAAATTGCGCTTAAAAACGCTTGTTCAGGTAGTCCGCCCCAGCTTTCATGCCACATCGCTTTGTGTCCCGCAGCGCAGATGCCACGACGCAGTTTTTGTGGATGTTGAGTATCAGCCAAAATTGCTGGGATCCAATCACACAGCTCGACCCAGCTGAAAGCACGTTTTGCAACTTGTTCATCTTGTTCGCTGACCCAAGCTGCTTTTGCCCAAAACCACTCTGAAGAGTACACACCGCCGACGTAACGCGTGTAATCGGTGAATTTTCCCGAATGGGCGAGTTCATTAATTCGATCTGCTTTGGCTACGGATGTGTGATCTTTCCAGAGGACGAACATTGCATTTGGGTTGTGCTCAAACTCAGGAAGCAGCGCCAAAACAGTGCCGTTTTCATCTATTGGAGCTGGGGTTGAGCCTGTTGTGTCGACGCCTATGCCGACAACAGAATCGGCCAGAGTCTGTGGCACTGTTGCCAGTACCTCTTGGATAGCGCTGGTCATTGCATCCAAATAATCTTGCGGGTGATGTCTGAATTGCGATTGCGCAGGTTGGCAATAGAGCCCCTTCATCCATCGTGAGTAGTACACCACAGACGAGGAAACTTCCTGTCCTGTTTCGGCATTAACAATAAGCGCACGTACGGAGTCCGATCCGAAGTCCAAACCAATTACATGCTGCTGATGTGTATTTATTGTGTCCATGACAACTCCAACTTTTGGTCAGCAAACTAAATCTACTTGTTGTTATAGCCAGAGCAGATGGGTTATCCCATAAATAGGGTTGCTAAGTTTATGGACAAAAACGTCACTGGGTGTTTTTTGTGTCCTTTTTAACACCTTTATATATTGCTCAAAAATTAAGTGTTTTCGACCATGATTAACGTTTGCGTTGGGGTTTGAGCGATATTTGAAAGTTGCTAGTCGCACAATTGAGAGCTGCTTCATAGCCTCTGTAGCTAAATGAATGGACAAAATTGCTACATTTTTCCGCTGTGATTTTTATCACTAACAAATGGTCAAGGATGCACAAATATGTACAGCGAACACTCACCTCTACCAGTGGATGGATAACAATGAAATTAAAAAAACTACTCACAATCGCTGCCCTATCTGGCATGACAATGCTCAGTGCCTCTGCTAACGCTTTTTTTGGCTCCAATGACGATAACGTCAGACTTGGTTACCTCGTGAAGCAGCCGGAAGAGCCTTGGTTTCAAACCGAGTGGTCTTTTGCGGAAAAAGCAGCGAAGCAATACGATTTTGAATTGGTCAAGATGGCCGTGCCTGATGGTGAAAAAACGCTGAATGCCATTGATACGCTTGCTGCCAGCGGGGCGAAAGGTTTTGTCATTTGTACGCCAGATCCAAAGCTTGGCCCTGCGATTATGGCCAAAGCGAAAAGCTACGATTTGAAAGTTATTACCGTTGATGATCAGTTTCTAAACGCGAAAGGCGAACCGATGAAAGAGGTGCCTTTAGTGATGATGGCGGCGAGTGAAATTGGTTACCGTCAGGGCTCAGAGCTGTTTAAAGAGATGACGAATCGTGGATGGAATGCCGCTACAACAGGTGTTATGGCCATTACTGCTGACGAACTAGATACCGCTCGTCGCCGTGTGGATGGTTCTGTAAAAGCACTTGAAGATGCTGGCTTTCCTAAATCTCAAATCTACCGTGTTCCGACCAAAACGAATGACATCCCAGGTGCGTTAGATGCCGCTAACTCACTGTTGGTTCAATATCCAAAGGTTAAGCAATGGCTGATTGTTGGTATGAACGACAACACGGTTTTAGGTGGTGTACGCGCGACTGAAGGCCAAGGTTTTGCCGCTGAAAACGTGATTGGTATTGGTATTAATGGTGTCGATGCCGTGAATGAGTTGGCGAAGTCAAACGCTACGGGTTTCTTTGGCTCACTATTGCCAAGCCCTGACGTGCACGGCTTTAAGAGCATCGAATCACTTTACAAATGGGTGAAAGAAGATGTGCAGCCAGAGAAGTTTGTGGAAGTCACCGATGTTGTGCTGATCACTCGCGACAACTTCCGTGAAGAGCTACAGAAAAAAGGTCTTTAAGCCTATTTGCGGCGGTGCAATGACCGCCGCTCTTTCGGGAAACGGAGAGAATGATCATGATAAATTCCCCTTCTTACCTTGAGTTTTGCAACATATCGAAGCATTTCCCAGGAGTTAAGGCATTGAGCAACATTAGTTTTCGCGCCAACAAAGGCAGTATTCATGCGCTAATGGGTGAAAACGGTGCAGGTAAATCAACGTTGCTTAAAACTCTCAGTGGCTTACACCAACCTACTGAAGGCGAGTTGGTCGTCGATGGTAAAGCTTTGGTGTTCAACTCAGCGACTGATGCGCTTGAGCAAGGTATCGCCATTATTTACCAAGAGCTGAACTTGGTACCTGAGCTTAGTGTGGCAGAAAACATCTACCTAGGTCAGTTGCCAACAAAAGGTGGCAGTGTAGATGTGGAAACATTGAACGCTCGAGCGCGAGAACAGCTAAAACGTTTGGGGGAGGATTTTGATCCTTCTCGCCCACTTAAAGAGTTTTCTATCGGCCAGTGGCAAATGGTGGAAATTGCCAAAGCACTAAGCCGCAATGCTCAGATTATCGCGTTTGATGAACCAACCAGCAGTTTGTCTCAACGCGAGATTCAAAACTTATTCAAAGTTATTCGCGAATTGCGCGATGACGGAAAAATCATTTTGTACGTTTCCCATCGTATGGAAGAGATCTTCGATTTGTGCGATGCCATTACCATCTTCAAAGATGGGACACATGTACAAACATTTGACGACATGACCGACTTAACCCATGAAAAATTGGTTGAGCTGATGGTCGGTCGTGAAATCAACGATATCTACAACTACCGTTCGCGTTCTCTAGGCGAAAGTGGCCTACGCATTGAAAACCTTGAAGGCAAAGGGTTAACCCAACCAGTCTCACTCGATATTCGTCAAGGTGAAATTCTGGGTCTGTTTGGTTTAGTTGGGGCAGGGAGAACAGAACTAACCCGTCTCATTTTCGGCGCGGAAAAAGCGCAAGCCGGACAAATTTACATTCATGGGCAGCCCATCAGTGTCAGAAGTCCACAAGATGCGATTCGCGCAGGCATTACGTTATGCCCAGAAGACCGTAAAGCGGACGCTATCGTTCCTATTCTCTCGGTGGAAGAGAACACCAACATCAGTGCTCGTCCATGGAATTTGAAATTGGGCGGTTTGATCGATTTCAAATGGGAAAGAGACAACGCAGAGCAGCAACGTAAGGCTTTGAACGTTAAAACCGCCTCATTACAACAGGCTATAGGGCAGTTGTCTGGTGGTAACCAACAAAAAGTGATTCTAGGTCGCTGGCTCTCCACCGATATGAGTGTGATTTTGTTGGACGAGCCAACACGAGGCATTGACGTTGGTGCGAAATCAGAGATCTACGAACTGATTTTCAATCTTGCTGAGCGCGGTGTCACTGTGCTGGTGGTGTCGAGTGATTTGCCAGAAGTTCTTGGTATATCCGATCGCGTAATGGTGATGAAAGAAGGTGCGGTAACAGGTGAACTACAGCGCCATGAGTTTAAAGAACAAACTGCTTTGAGTTTAGCCATGCTAGGCAACAACCAAGCTGCTGCATAATAAAGGAATATCCTATGTCTGTAACAAGCTCTACGAAAATACTAGAACAACAGGACGCGAAGCGTTCATGGAATTTTGCTGGGATTTGGGACCGATTCGGCATGCTGATGGTGTTCGCTGGTCTGTTTTTATTGTGTGCTTTCTTTGTGCCTTACTTCGCGACGTTCATCAATATGAAAGGTCTGGGTTTGGCGATCTCTATGAGTGGCATGGTGGCGTGTGCCATGCTGTTTTGCTTGGCGTGTGGTGATCTGGATTTGTCGGTCGCGTCCATCATTGCTTGCTCAGGTGTGGTTACCGCCGTCGCGATCAACGCAACTAGCAGCGTGGTACTTGGTGTGGGCGCAGGTCTGCTTTCTGGCGTTGCCTTTGGCCTGTTAAACGGTTTTGTCATTGCTAAGTTGCAAATCAACGCACTGATCACCACTTTGGCGACCATGCAGATAGCACGAGGCTTGGGCTACATCATCTCAGATGGTAAAGCGGTGGGCATCACAGAAGAGAGCTTCTTTGCACTGGGTAACTCATCATTTATTGGTATCCCAACGCCTATTTGGTTGACGATCATTACCTTTGGAGTTTTTGCTTTCTTGCTGAATCGCACTGTTTATGGTCGTAACACGCTCGCGATTGGGGGCAACGAAGAAGCGGCTCGCTTAGCGGGTGTGAATGTAGTGAAAACTAAGATGATTATCTTCACCGTGTCTGGTTTTATCTCGGCATTGGCGGGGGTTATTTTGGCGGCGCGTATGACCAGTGGTCAGCCTATGACGTCAGTGGGCTTTGAATTGGTGGTTATCTCTGCCTGTGTCCTTGGTGGTGTGTCGCTAAAAGGTGGCATCGGTAAAGTCTCTTACGTGATTGCTGGCGTGCTGATTTTGGGTACAGTCGAAAATGCAATGAACCTTCTTAACATGTCACCATTCGCGCAATACGTCGTGCGCGGTGCAATATTACTTGCTGCTGTTATTTTTGACCGCTACAAACAAACCAGCCGCGCATAATGCTCTTTCTACTTGGTATCACTTCAAAGTGAACACAAGCCCAAAACAGCCATGATTTCATGGCTGTTTTGGGTTTAACTCTCGAATAAGACCCTACAACCCCTTCAAATACTGCGCGTTTGCTGTTGGTTGAATCATGGCATTCAGCGTTTGGATGGCTTGTTCACTGTGATCTTCAAGTAGAGCTAAGAACGCGTCAATCAACTCAGGTTTGCTTGCTGAGACTTTCGTTTCGGTCTGGATATCACGCAGATCGATCAACACATCGGTAAACAATTGCGGCAGATCGTGCAGCACTTGCAGGTTTAAGACGTTGTGCTCGCTGTAGATTGAATTGTGGCTGCCTTTCTGTTTTTGCACCACGTAAGGATTGTCTTTTAAGTTGATGATAGACGTGCGTTTATCACAGCGTTTCAAACAACCTTTGTTGACCTTCACCTTACGGCATCCTTCGGTTTGTTGGAACAAACATTGGCGGCTCGTGAGTAGGGTATTTGGATGATAAATGCTGTAGAAGCTGCGCATGTTTTGCGGACGCTTGATATGGCGCATCTGCTTCATATTCAGCTCGTTAGAAACAAACGCGCCACTTGCCGCGAACTCGTATTGAAGGCATTTAAACGCGTATGAGTTCACCGTGTTCATTTGTGGGCCTGCCACCCAGCCTAAGCCGAGCTCTTTTGCGATCATGCCGACGCCTGAGTTGTTGGTGATCAACAATTCAGGTTGGATTGTGTCCAAAAATACACGAGCGGCGTGGTAGTCTTCGCCAATCAAAATGGCAGGGAACCAAGGTTTGAGCATTGGGTTGGCTTGGAACAATTCAATCATCGCGCTCAGTTCACCAGACAGTCCCATTGGCAATTGATAGTAAACATCAATGTCGTGGTATTCGCACAGCATGGCTTCTTGTGCTGACGAGATCAGAACCGATAGTTTTGGCGCTCCTTGGCGAGGTTCTGGTTGAGGTAACGCTGGCAGAGTTGGCACATCAATCGACCCTTTCAAGCTGCTGCCGGATACTTGTGTCGAAGTGACATCGAACGACTTGGTTTGCTCTGCCACTTTCTCAATGATCGCGGTTTTGTCGTCGTAGAGTTTCTTTTTCACCGCTTGCACATCATCAGCAGACTGGCATTGATAAACCTTCGAAAAATGCTTTACAGCGTGGTCGCACGGGTTGTCGATGTACATCGCCTTGCCGAAATCACCTTGCAAAAATGCGTTGGAGAAATCGCGGTTGAACACCGTGTATAACTCGGTGGTGTCTTCAGAGAGTTCCAAACCTTCGCACAAGCGATCGATTTGCTGACGCCAATTGTCGACCACGGTATAGACGTAGTGCGATTTCTTGATTCGTCCTTCCACTTTTAATGAATACACGCCAGCATCGGCAAGCGCTTCCAAGTCCCCAAAGGCGGAATTGTCTTTCATATTGAGTGGGTAGTTGTTGCCCGTTTTGGTCGTTTCGTACTGTTCGCGACAAGGTTGGCTGCAGCGTCCACGGTTACCTGATGCGCCATTGCGAGCGGAACTGATGTAGCAAATTCCGGAGAATCCAATGCAGTATGAGCCGTGGACAAACACTTCCATCATTACGTTGTGCTCGCGACCAAATTGCGCCAGATGTTTTATTTCATCGATGTTAAGTTCGCGAGATAAGTTTACTCGGCTTACGGTGAGCTGGTTGAGAAAGAGGATCTGGCCTTCGTTATGCGTGTTTAGTTGCGTTGAAGCGTGCACATCCAAATCGGGAAAGTGATGTTTGAGAATGTAGGCCAGACCGAGATCTTGCACGATCACGCCATCGATTTTGGTGGTGTTCAGTTGGCTGAGTAAGCGAACAATCGCTGGAATTTCACTTTCTAAAATCAGCACATTCAACGTTAGGAAAATCTTACAGCTGTGCTGATGGGCCAACGTTAACACGCCATTTAAGTTATCTAAGGTGAGGTTGGTCGCTCGGTTACGAGCATTGAAGCGGTCGAGCCCACAGTAAATTGCATCGGCGCCAGCGGCAATGGCGGCTTTGATGGAATCTAAATCACCACCGGGTGCTAATAACTCAAATTGATCGCGTGTCACTACTTTTCTCTTTCTTACTAAAATAGGCTGCAAATGTTACGTATTTCACGCTTTTGATGCTCGGCTAGTTAATGCTTTATTAATCTGAATCAATTAATCCGTGTTACACGGTCGACTCTTGAGTGGGTAGAGTGCAATTCGCGATAGCGGAATCTGACTTCTATAGTTTTCCTACACTTGGTTTTTCTATATCTAGTTTTCGACTCAGAGAGAGGAAGGGACGACAAATGAAAAAAGTAATCATCGGGTTGGTCGTGGCGTTGACGTCATTGAGTGCGTTGGCTGGGGAGGGGGTGGTAACCGTTGCGAGCACGCATTCAGCAAAAGATACGGCGGATAAATTTGTCGCTATCGCGCAAGAAAAAGGGTTGAACGTCTTTGCGCGCATTAACCATCAAGAGAATGCCACGAAAGTCGATATGACGTTGCGACCAACTGAAGTTATCGTGTTTGGGAACCCTAAAGTGGGCACGCCACTGATGATCTGTGCGCAGGAAGTGGCGCTCGATTTACCCCAAAAAGTGTTGGTGTATGAAGATGCTGAAGGCAAAACGTGGTTAGCTTATAACGATCCTATGTATTTGAAGCAGCGCCATCATATTGAAGGCTGTGATGAGGTATTGAATAAAATCAGCGGCGTGCTGGGCAATTTAACCAACGCGGCGGCGAAGTAGGGCTGGTTATTGGCTTCGCTTTTTTACTCCGAAAACGAAAAAGCCAACCTCGCTGGGAGGTTGGCAAATCTTACCTAGATTGGGGGAGGTAAGATCAGGAGGTGGCGAGTACGCTGTGCACTTCTGACTTAATTGAGTCAGACTGTGTGCCGAAAATCGCTTGTAAACTGTCGCCAATCACTAATACATCTCGCGCGCCAAGTGCTTTTAGCTTAGCAACATCAACGTTAGCAATGTCTTTCACCGATACGCGCAGACGAGTGATACACGCATCGACTGACTTGATATTGGCTTTGCCGCCCAATGCAGCGACTACATCCACCGCAATTTCATCAGGCTGTCCGGCAATCTTCACTTCTGCAATGTCGGTTTCACGACCCGGCGTTTTCAGATCCAACTTCACAATTAGGAAGCGGAACAAGCCATAGTACAGCGTCGCCCAGATTGGACCGATGATGATGAACATCCACGCGTTGCTCGACATTGGGTAGTAAAGGAAGAACTGGATCGCGCCGTGCGCAAAGTCAGTACTGTGTTTGATTTCCAAAAATGCGGTGATCGCAAACGCAATACCAGTTAGGAAAATATGGATTACGTACAGCACTGGCGCGACGAATAGGAAGGTAAATTCGATTGGCTCTGTGATACCAGTTAACCAAGAGGTCAACGCCGCAGACATCATCAAACCGCCGACGATTTTCTTACGCTCTGGAGACGCGCAGTGGTAAATCGCCAGTGCCGCTGCTGGTAGCGCCCACATGGAGTACATAAAGCCACCAGACAGATAACCTGCGGTTTTATCGCCCGCGAAGAAGCGAGTGAGCTCACCGGTAAACTCTTTGCCGGTTTCTGGGTCTACATAGCTGCCAACTTCAAAGAAGAACGGCGCATTCCAGATGTGGTGCAAACCAACCGGGAGTAAAGAACGTTCGCCTGCGCCGTAAACTGCCCACGCGAGTACAGGGTTTTGGTACGCTGCCCAATGAGAGAATGCATCAAGAAGTTGTCCGACAGGTGGCCATGCAAACGCGAGAATCGCACCAACGACGATCGCCGATAGACCGGTGACAATGGGCACAAATCGCTTACCCGCGAAGAAGCCCAAATATTCCGGCAGTTTGATGTTGTAGAAGCGGTTGTACATGATTGCCGCGACAGCACCGATAAAGATGCCGCCAAACACCCCGGTTTGCAGCGTCTCAACGCCCATGATGGTGGCGTCAGTTTCTAGGCCGCGCAGGCCAGTCACGATACCGAGCGATGCGTTCATAATAATTAGGCCAACTAAGCCTGCGAGCGCAGCGGCACCGTCATTGCCTTTTGATAACCCGAGCGCCACACCGACCGCAAACATCAACTGCATGTTGCCGAACACGCCTTCACCGGCGGCGAGCATCACTTTGTTGACCGCGTCTGGAATAAACGCAAAACCCGCGTTACCAATACCCAGCATCAAGCCAGCCACCGGTAACACCGCCACAGGCAGCATCAACGACCGCCCTATTTTTTGTAGTTGTCCAAATATACTTGCAAACATGGTTTCCTCCTGACGAATGCCAGTGTTATAGGACCTGATTCCTTCAGGTCATGTTGTTTCACGTAAGGTCAGGATGATCATAGCGAGCAAGGCGGCGCCTAAGGTTACAAAAGGCAATCAGTTTGTAAGTGGCCGCTTACAAATCTCTTACACCGAGAAGTGAGAATTGTAATCGGCTCGATTGTGAATGTGCGTTTAAGAATGCATCATATTGGCCAGCGCCAAACTCAGGGGCAGGCACAGGGACGGACACAGGGAAAGTAGGATGGAAAACAAGCAGATACTGGTCGTCGATGACAACCTCGACCTTCGCGAAGCGTTGTCAGATTACCTTGGTCGCGCAGGGTTTGAAGTGCTTTGCGCAGAAAACGGCGGCGTGATGTGGCAACTGCTCAACGATCACCACCCTGATTTGATCATCCTCGATATTATGATGCCCGGTGAAGACGGCTTTACCCTGTGCCAAAAACTGCGCAAAAACTCCGATGTTCCGATCATCATGCTGACCGCCGTCACTGAAGAAGCCGACCGAGTCGCAGGGCTAGAAATGGGCGCTGATGACTACATCACCAAATCATTCAGCCCGCGAGAACTGCTCGCGCGCATCAAAACGATTTTGAGACGCAGCCAATCGACCGCCAATAGCAAACTGACGCGTAAAGTGCGTTTTGACGATTGGTTATTAGATACCGTAACCCGGCAACTGACCCACGTTGCTAGCCGCGAGGTCAAGCAACTGAGTGGCGCGGATTTGTCGCTGCTCGGTTTGTTCGTCAACCACGCTCAGTCAATATTGTCGCGCGATGACATTGCGCGCGAGATCTGGGGACGCGATGCCGACCCGTTTGAACGCGGTATTGACGTGCAGATCAGCCGCTTGCGTCATCACCTTGAAGATAAAGACCGCTCGCTGATCTTAACGGTGCGCAATAAAGGCTACATGCTGACCACGGACGTGCATTATGAGAATTAAACGCTGGACGGGCTCACTGGTCGTTCGTACCAGTGTGTTCTTGTTGCTGGTGATCATTCTGGCTCAGGTATTATCCGGGATTATCTGGTATCAACACGCCAGCGAACGCGATAAAGAAGGCCTGACCACCACAGTCAAAAGCTTAGCACTGAGCGCTTCTTCCACCATCGCCTTCTTTCAAACCCTCCCTTCGGAATACCGCCACTTGGTGCTCAATCAACTACGCAACATGGGCGGCACGCGCTTTTTCGTCTCACTCAACAATCACCAGATTGACGTCGACCCACTGCCAGAGAGCGAGCGCAAAACGTTGGTCATCAACCAAGTTCGCGAGGTATTAGAAAGCGAGCTGAGCGGCATTCCTAATATTGAGGTGGAGTTCACCCAGCGTGACAAACTCAAAGTATTCAACAACGAGCTACCTATCGACGAACTGCCGTTATTGTGGGCGCATTATTCGCTTTCGTTTGGTGACCTCAATCCGCCTATTCTGGTGATGCAGGTCGAAGTCGCACAGAACGAATGGTTTTATCTCGCGGCGGTGCTGCCCGCGCCTTACATCAACCTAGAGACTAACTATTTTGAGCTGCGCCAATGGCTGACGCTATTGCTGTCCGCGCTAATGCTGTTGCTGTGTACCTGGTTTATCGTTCGCAAAGAAATTCAACCGATTCGAGAGCTGGCAAAAGCCGCAACCCTGATGTCGAGCCGATTAGACGTGCCCGAAGTTTCTGAACGAGGCAGTAACGAACTAAAAGCGGCGGTCCGTGCGTTTAACAAGATGAATCGACGCATCGACAGCCACATTAAAGACCGCGAGATGCTGTTCAGCGCCATCTCCCACGATCTGAAAACGCCAATTGCCTGCCTAAAACTACGAGCGGAAATGCTGGATGACGACGCCGACCGAGAACGCTTTATCCGCCTGAGTAACGACCTAGATTTGATGGTCAAAGGCGCATTGCAATGCATTAAAGAGACCGATATCCACGAGGAAATCGAGCCGATCAATTTCACCCAACTGATTCAGCACATTTCCTCCAATATCGCCGATGCGCCGGACACGATTCGCATCCACGGCGAAATCCGCACCCACTTTGCTGGTAAACCGTTAGCGATTAAGCGCTGCATTCAGAATCTAGTCGATAACGCACTCAAATACGGCCATCAAGCGGACATTACGCTGACTGAAAGCCCAGAGTCGATCCAGATTGAAATTGAAGATCACGGTGACGGTGTTGACGATTTATTACTTGAAAAGCTCTGCCAGCCATACTTCCGCGCTAGCAACGATAAAGAAGGCAGTGGGCTGGGGTTAACCATTTCACAGAGCATTGCAAAGGCTCACGGCGGCAGTTTGTCGCTGAGCCATTCTCAGTTTGGCGGCCTCTGCGCCACACTGACTTTCCCGAGAGACTGGCTATGAACAAACTGGCATTCTTGTTCCCACTGTTGCTCGCCCCTTGCGTCGCTCACGCTGAGTCGCCACAAGGGGTAGAGTTTTTACATTGGTGGACTTCTGACGGCGAACAGCAAGCGCTGCAAACACTCAAAGCTCAGCTAAAACAGCATGATATCGAGCTGCTGCAAAGCCCGGTGTTAGGCGGTGGTGGCGACAGCGCGATGACGGTACTGCAAGCTCGCGCGCTGGCGGGCAATCCACCGAGCTTCGCGCAAATCGAAGGGCCAAGTATTAAAGCGTGGGATGCCATCGGTATTTTGCACAACGTCAACGCGGTTGCCGATGAGCAGCGCTGGGACGAGGTGCTCTACCCGCTGTCTATCGAAATCAATAAAACACAAAGCGGCTATATCGCCCTGCCACTTACGCTGCACCGTTTGAACTGGCTGTGGGTCAACCACAAGCTGCTTAAACAACTGAATCTTTCCGCGCCGAAAAACTGGCAAGAGATGTTCGCCGCCATGGAGCTCGCTAAGCAAAATGGCATCGTGCCGATCGCAGTCGGTGAGCAGCCGTGGCAAGTCGCCCAACTTTTCGAGAACTTAGTGATCTCCACTGGCGGCGTTGAGTTCTACACCAATGCAATGGTTAAACTTGAGCGAGACAGCATCGACAGTGATACCCTGCGCCAAGCGTTGACGCAATTTCGCCGCCTGAGTTTGTTGATCGACAACCAATTACCCGACAGTAAGTGGGATACGGCGACCCAAGCGCTAGCCGACGGTCAAGCGCTGTTTCAAATCGGTGGAGATTGGATTTTAGGTGAGCTGCTCGCCAATCAAGTCTCAGTCCCGCAAGAGGTCGGCTGTTACCCAACGCCTGACAGCGATGGTGTATTCCTCTACAACATGGACAGCTTGGTGTTTATGTCGAGCAAGTCGTTTTCTGCCGAGGCGGCTCAGCAAACCGCAAGCGCGCTGGCAGATGTCGAGTTTCAAGCTAAGTTCAATAAGGTAAAAGGCTCGATTCCGGTACGTACCGATATCGACATCAGCGATTTTAATCCGTGTCAGGTCCAGTCATATCAAGACTTTCACTACGGCGTTAAACACAACCTCGCTGTGCCGAGTATGATTGATTCGATGGCGGTCAATCCGGTTGCCCAGCAAGCGATAAACTCGGAAATCTTCCGTTTTTACCGCAATCCCAAGATGGAACCCGACGAGCTGATAAAACGCATTATTGCTATTTCGCAAAGCGGTTAATGGCAATGAATTTGTGCCGAGTGGAATAAAAAAGCCCCAATGATTGGGGCTTGAATGAAGCGAAGTATGCCGTTTAAAAATAGTGGAAGATCGGCGGTTCATGCATCAAGAAGTTTTGATGGGAGATGTTCCACGCATAGGCGCCCGCTAAGGTAAACACAACATAATCACCAATATCGACGTGGGCGACGTGTTGATTGCGTGCCAGCACATCTTTGGGCGTACAAAGCTGGCCGACAAAAGTTGCTTGTGCATGCTGAATTGGGTGAGAAATCTCATGGTGTTGCTCGCTTTTCAGGATGACGAATGGATGATCATGGCTCTGCGCTGCTGGCGTGCGGAAATGGTGGGTTCCTCCGCGCGCGATGACAAAGTTTTCGCCAAGATTTTGCTTAATATCCAGTACTTCCATCACGTAATAACCACATGCCGCCGTGATGAAACGTCCGCATTCAAAACGCAGTGTCCAATCTTGCACTTGCTCTTTAGCGATGAGGAATTCCAACTTGTCGCAAAACTCCATCCACGGAAAGTGTTGCTCAGGGTTTTGGTAGTTGATGCCCATGCCGCCGCCCAAGTTGATCATCAGCTCACCGAGTTCAAACTCTTGTTGCCACGTTTTCACGACTTGGAAATAGCGCTGCATTAACGCTAAGTGACGTTCAACATCAAGCTGATGCGACATCAAGTGAAAATGGAAACCTTTCAGTGACACTTGTGGGAAATCGCGCAGCAACATTAAAGCATTACTCAGTTCGGACTCGTCCAAACCAAAAGGAGTCGGCTTGCCGCCCATCGCCAACTTGCTGAGCGTGATGTCGCCAATATCAATGTTCATACGCAAAAAGATCGAAGCAGGGCGGTTGAGGCGCTCGGTTATTGCTCCAATGCGTTGCAGCTCGGTGAGGCTTTCGACATGAATTGCATCGACATCCAGCTCAATCGCTTGTTGCAATTCACTTGGCATTTTTCCTGGGCCACCGAAGATCAATGGCTTATCGAGTTGTTGCTGGTGGAGGTGTGTCAACTCCCCGCCAGATGCCGCTTCAAACCCATCGACATACGGCGCGAGCGTTTTGAGAATAGGGCCTGATGGATTGGCTTTGGCTGCGTAAAATAGCTCGACATTTTTCGGCAAAACGTGACGCAGTTGTTTGATGTGTTCTTCTAAGGCTTTTAGGTTATACACGTACGCGCACAAGGGTTGATTTTGCTGCTGTGCGAGCGTGTGAACTTGCTGGCTAACGCGTGTCGGTAGGGAGAGTGAATTAGACATGTTGCGCTCCTTTTTCGTGTTGCTGCCAAGGCGTGGTGACTTGGGTATAGCCCGACTCTTTATCGGCTTTTTGCATCAAACGTGTGGTGAAATTATTTTTGCTTGGGAAGTGACCGCCATTCAGCAACGCTTCTAGTTCCGGCTGTTTTCCATTCACTGATTGCCAACGCACAATGGCACTTTGCACCGCATTCCATAGCGTTTGTTCTAGTGGCTCATCACCTTCTGCGATGAAGAAAATCGCTTCGCTGATGTTGTTGATAAAGGTGCAGTATCCGATGCGATTCCAGCCTTGTTCGCGACTATAGTAAACCGATTGTCGCGCGCGTTCAGACAAATCAGTTAATGTTTCTGCTGGCCAGAACTCTGGCAGTAATTTAGTGCCTTCCAAATCACGAATCCAAACACAACACGGCATCTCTTGCTCAAAGCCAATCAAGGTGTTTTGTAAATGCGGCTCAAACGCCACCCCGTGTTTGAAGTAGTAGTTAAACACACCCGGAATTAGGCAATGCAAATAGCGTTCAAACCACAATGTCGCGATGTCGGAATAGCGATTTTGCGTAGTACGCGCTTTGTTTTTAAGGCGTTGAGCAATGCAACTGTTGCCGTTTTTGTCGTAAGCAAACAGAGCGCCAGCGAGGGTTGGTTTTAAGATATCGACTTCGCTCAGCGAGAAATTTTCGCGATACAAAATCCCAAACGATTCGCGCGCTTTGGTGTTGTCATCCCAATTACGCTCAGCGACACTTTCTAGATTCAATGTGGTGGCGTAAGGCTCTGTCATCACTTTAAATACGGGGTTGTGTAGCTGTTCGTTTTCTCGAATTGGTTTGAGAATCGACGTGAGCTGCACGGCGCTGTCGAGTTCGTACCACGCGTTTTTACGCACGCAATTGGTTAATCGTACGTTGATGGAGAATTTCGCAAACCAATCCATATCTGGGTGGTAGAGGGTACGAACTGAAGAGGTCGGCTGCATCTTTTCACCACCTAAACCCAGTGGTGTGATCTTGCCTTGTTCAATGGCACGCTTCACGCTTGGGTTGCTCAAAATGGTGTAGCTTTCCCAAGGATGGCAAGGGTAGAGGGTCTTCCCATTGCTGGTGGTGTGTTGTGGCGTGAGCTGTTGTAGCATGCGCTGAGCAGGGTTAGCGTCTCCGTCGGAACTCAGCACATCAAGTAAGGACGTATCCACTTCAAACCAGTACAACGGGACTTGCGCGCCGACTTCTGGAGAAAACGCCAAGAGATCATCCATGGTGACGCCCGAACGACTTTTCGGGGTCGGATGGAAAGTATGCCCCCAAATCAGAGACTGTTCCGAAGCGATAAACTCGTTGTGATGCGATTTGGGCGCGACGTTGAGAAACTGCTCGGTAACCAGCACGCTATTTTCCAGTTGTTCGATCAGCTCATGGTTAAATGGGATCGCCAACACCTGCTTGAGATAGTTAAGCAAAAGCGTAAGAGTTTGCGTGGCATCCAATTTCGCCCAACCAGATCCCGGCATTTTCGCCCACGGTAGTTCTGCCAATTTGATTTTTCCCAGTTTACTTGCATAGTGAATCGGCAAAACCAGCAGGCCATTTTGTTGAGAAAGATGAACGGCTACCCGTTGCTTGGCGGAATAGTTGCGTTTTAACGTTTGGGGTAGCGATGTCGATTGGTAGTGCCATTCCACTTGTTGATTCGGCAGTGCAAATTCCCGTAAGTAACAATTAAGAACACCCATTATCGTGTTGAGTTGGGCTTTCTCACGATTGAGCTGCACATCATGCGCGCGCAACTCGCTAGTCTGAGAGGATTGAGTTTGTAACATGTTGATTTCCAAATTTTGAGTGGAGAACCAGCGCGATCAAGGTGATTACGCTGACTATCGCAGAAAGTAGGAAAGGAACCTCAAGTAGCCCCAAGCTAGAAATGAAAGAAGCGCAAAATCCCGCCGCCACGCCACCCCATTTGGACATGGCATCAAAGCGAGAAAATACTTTGCCACTGAGTTTGCGATCCAGATTGCTCGCAAGATGCTGATGCAATCCGTGATAGCAACACACCATCGCGATGCCGAAGATAATTCTCGCAGCAATGAGTGCGGTTTCGGACGCAATCAAATGCAAAGCAGAGCTCACGGCAAGCAATGCAAACCCGAGCCACAACGTGCGCAGCGGTTGATGGCGATTCAGCCCATCTGACCACACGTGGATTTTGCCTGCCAGCAACAGATAGACGCCATGCGGCAGTGCGTACAGAAAACCGATCCATGCGTGGTTAGTGATGCCATATTGCTGCACAAACGGCGAGAAATAAGGAAAGGTCACCACCATAGAAAACGCAAACCCGAACTGAGCAAAGAAGATCCAGCGAATGGCATGCATTGCGTTTTTCTGTACAACAGGTTGTTCTTGCTGAGATTCTGAGTTTGGCTTTTCGAGGTTTTGGTCGGCGGGTTTATCCACTGGCAGTGTTAGCGTGAAGCCCATAGCAATTAAAGGCAAAACGCATAACCAAAGGTACGCGTTGAGCGGGTTGGTCTCTGACAAGCTCCAGCCGAGCCCAATGGGCGCAACGATCAGCGCCAAGCGAGCAGATAGTTGGGTTTTATTGAGTGACTTGCCGAGTGTTTTGGCTTCTTTAATTTGACTAGATAAGTAGCTGTTCGAGGCGGCCATTGTGCCGCCAAAGGTTCCTTGAACAATAAGACCAAACACAAACATGGCGAGGTTGTCTGCCAAGCCGCACAGCGCAAACCCTGCTGCAAGGCCAAGTTGCGCACGCAAGAGTGAGCGGCGGCGACCATAGCGATCGGCAAAGCTGCCCCAAAATCGTGCCGCCAACGCAGTACAAAACGTGGGTAGGATAAACAATACCCCTGCCCAGTCCGCATCAATGCTTGCGCCTAACGTTGGCAACACGACGGGTAGAAATAGCGGCATACCTAACGCGGCAAACGCAGCGATAAAGTGGCACAACAACACACTGTAGATGAGTTTGGTCATAATCGTTTAACGTACGCTTTTTTTGATGGCTTCTAAGTAGGCGCGTTGCGCTTCTTCGCTAGAAAGCAGCAAGAAGTTCGGAGCCGACAAACCATAGAACTTATTGATGTCGCTCGCGCCGGAGGCTTCTTTCGAGAGCAAACTGCCAGAGCTCAACAAGTACTTGGCGTACAAATCAGGTGCTTCTTGCAGTAACTCGCGTGCCAGTTTTGTCTCTAACCCTTCGCCTTCTAATCGGTTGAGTTGCTCTGCAATGCTTTTGGCCACGATGGCGTAAAGCGATGCTGAAGAGGCAATGCCCTTCGCTGCCATGGCTTCTACAATCGCTGCGATATCCAATTGTAATGTGATGGTGGTAAACATCTGACCGAGCGCCAATTCATTGTCGACTTTGATGCGTTGGTCGAGCAGTTCATCGCAATCCACGGGAGTTGTTCCTGCGCCCTGTTTTTGGGCAGCATGCTCTGTAGCAAAGTGGAAGCTCTCAGGCCAAATTCGCGCCGCGTCGTTGTCTTTCATCGCGAGCGTCATTTTGCCCTGTTGATCAAATGCAACGATGGCGTTTTGCTGGTTGGACTCCAATGCGATGCCATAACGAAGCCACAAGGTGAGGTGCACTTGGCAAAGAAGGTCGACGTAATCTTGGAACCACGCCAGCGTATCTTGTTGATAGTACTGCTCCGCCAAATGTTCTAAGAACAAGCGGTCGTCAGGCATTGGGCTTGCCAGTGCTGCAACCGGAACTAACGCTTTGTCTTCGCAATGAGTAAGTGGGTACTCACGTACGATGTACGCGAAGGTTTTATCCTCACCGACGTGTCCACCGTGTTTTTCGTTGCAATGGAACAAGCGAGTGTTTAAGTCGGCGTCCGTTTGCTCAAGGTGGCTGAGTAGGCGTTCAAACCAGTGGCCGTCATACAGTGTTGAAGGCTTGATTAAGCGAATGTTTTTCGTGCCTAGCGATCGCATGATCAGCGGAACTTTGATGTGAATATGCGGCGCGTCGTTGACTACCACAGTACGAACGGAAAGCGTTGGCGTCACGTCTAGGTACGTAAACGGCGCTTCTATCATGCCTTCGGGTAAGGCTTCTAAAGAGCGAAGGGTGAGCGGATGCGCAGGGAACAGTACGTGGCTCAGTGCAAAATCAGCAGGAAGCCCCACTTGCTCCATCGTCGGCCAGCAATCAGGTTGTTCGCTGGTTAATGTCACCAGTGATTTTTCAATCGCAATCCAATGCAGAGCAAAGCGTTGTGCGAACTCGGGCGCGTACTTAGCAAGGTCTTCATCGCTCAGACCAAACTTCGCCCGCGCAGTTGGATAGTAAGGGTGGTCAAGGTAAGAAGCGATCTGGTCGGCAAGCAGTAGCTTTTTATGCCAAGAACCAAGCTCGGATATTGGTTGAGAAATGTGGTCGGCGTGGTGACGAAACGCTTGGTCACACAGTGCTTTGTGTTTCTCTGCGCATTCCAGTTCTTGAAGATATCCCGCTAATAATTCGTGAGAGCTCTCATGCGCCAGTGTCGTTAGTAGCGCAATCCACTCTTGATAATGCTGCTGATGCTCGACCTGGCCATTTCTCTCCACCCACCAACCTAGCGGCGCTTCGCCATTGGTTTGGCCGTAACACCAATGCTGCATGTAATACGTTGGCACAACAGGTAAATAGAGCGTGAAATCCGGATTATCAAAGGTTAGCCAGACTTGCTCGAGTTGAGGAACAATAACCCCTTTGGGTGCGGCGCTACTGAACTTGGCATTCGATAAAATGCCAAACATGTCTTCGCGCAAGCAAGTATCGATCAATCGTTGGGTTAGGTATAAAGCGTTGTGATTCATGCTGCCACCTCGCGAGTCGGAGCTAGATTGAAATTGCTAAGCGCGTTCTGCAGCGCTTGGTCGAGGTTTCGCCCTGAAGGCGAGACAATCGAAATTCGGGCGAGATAATCCTTGTTGGAATAACTCTGTTGGAAGAGTTCTCCCGCGGTTTTTAGTACCTGTTGCTGGGTGATGATATCGCTATCGTGTTGGATGAAGGAGGTCGAATCTCCATCAATCACACCACTGTGCTCCGCAACCACATAGTGCACGTGTGCTGAGCCATGAATTTGGTAATCGCCATCCAATCTTCGGCCCAAATGCAGACCCAAAATTGTGCTAAACCAACCGAAGTGAGCGAGATTGTTGAGCAAGAATTCGCGACCATCTCCAATGCTGCGATAGTTGATTTCCACCAGAACTGGGCCGTTTTCCGTGATGATAAATTCGCTGTGGCAAACTCCAAAACCAACGCCGAACGCTTTCAGTTGAGCCAAGCAAGCTTCTCGGTGAGCAATGCCGTTTGGTCCGTTCCAGTCTGCGGCTGTTTCGATAAAGTAAGGCGGTTCAGAGAGCGACACATCAAAACCGCCCACGGCGATAAGGCGCTCACCATCTCCTAAAGTTTCGAGCGTAACCAACGGCCCTTGAAGGAATTGCTCCACCAGAATGGCGGCGCTTGGGTGTTTTTGCCAAAACGCATCGCAGTAAGCATCGAGTTCGCTTTGGGTGTCACAGCGCTGCACATCCAAACTCGCCACGCCTTCTTTGGGTTTTGCTACGACAGGGAAGGCCATGCCTAATGCCACATTCGAATGGCGGTGCAATAAACAGCTTTGTGTGTTGGGTAGGGCTTTTTCATTCAACACTTGTCGAGTTAAGTGTTTGTTTTTGGCCTTTAACGTGACAGACCAATCTTTGGCCGGTAGACCAAAAAATTGTGCGCAGATGGCGGTGGAAGTTTGTAAGTGATCACTATTGCTGAAAATAGCGTCGGGTTTTAACTCATTCTCAGTGATGGTTTCGATGATCTCCAAGGGATTGAAGACATCGCACTCTAGAATGGTATCCGGATTAAAGTGACTATCACGACTTGCCAGCTCTAAATGGCTGAGCTTGTGATCGGTGATAAGAACGACGTGGAGGTCCATCGCTTTAGCTGCAGGCACGAAGCCGTGAGTGACTGCATCATTAACGACATGACTTACGATAATCATCGTAGATTTCATGAGCTTTCCTAATTTTCTAACATTTCCTAACGTTGATACTGTCTGCTCACAGTCGGCTTCCAATGTGCCTATCGCAAGGCTACGGGGCAGAAGGTTTGGTCTTTATTGTTATTGTGTTTGATTTTTTGTTGTTGCTTGTGTTTTTAGGGTAAATAAATATAGAGCATAAAATTAATATTGCAAATGTAAATAATATTTGTTCTTATTTCTATCCGTTGGCTTTATAACAACTAAACGGAATTATGGAATGAATAAATTATTGACCCTGACCCCTTTGGCGGTCGCGATTGGTTCTTCACTAGTGGTACCAAGCGCAGTGGCTTCAGAAGAGACAAACTCAACCCCATCGGCAACCGAAACCATTCAAGTCTACGGACACCAGTACGAAGGTTACGCTGAACATATGCCTCAATCGGGCACCAAAACGGACGTCGAGTGGCTTGATGTGCCGCAAGCGGTCTCGGTGGTGACCAAAACGGAAATGCAAGATCGCGGCGCGGTGCGCTTAGTGGATGCGTTAGATGGGGTGGCTGGGGTCAATAACACCTTGGGCGAAGGCAGCCGCGATCAGTTCATGATCCGTGGTTTTGATTCACTCAATGATATGTACCGTGACGGTATGCGAGACGACGGTACGTTGCAGTCTTACCGCAGCTTGGCGAACGTTGAGCGCGTTGAAATTGTGAAAGGCCCGGCAGGCGCGCTGTATGGCCGTGGCTCGGCAGGTGGCATCATCAACTTGGTGACGAAGCGCGCAAACGGCGATAACTTCACCCACGTAAAAGGCAGTGTGGGCAGCAACAGCCAGTATGTTGGTCAAGTCGACAGCTCAATGGCGTTTTCCGACAAGGTCAACGGACGTATTAATTTGGAATACCGTCAGGCCGATTCTTACGTCGATCATGTTGATTCGAACGATTTCTTCATCGCGCCGACCATTCGCGTGTTGCCAGCGGACGGTCACACCATTGATATTGACGTTGAATACGCCCATCAAGAATTAGTGCCATATCGTGGTGTGCCATCAAAAAATGGCAAGCCAGTTGATTTGCCAGTGAGTACTTACTTTGGTGGCACGAACGATTATCAGGAGTCGGACAGTCTTCGCGTTGCAGTGGACTACGAATGGCGTTTGAACGATCAATGGGTATGGAACAACCGAGCGGCGTTCAACCATATCGAACTTGAGCAAAAAGGCACGCGTCAGGGCAAAGTGACGGGCAATGAAGTGTCTCAAACCGTGAATAACTTTGGCTACGACCCTCGTACTACGACCACTTTGCAATCTGAGCTGATTTGGGAAACCAACGACAACCAATTGATGTTGGGCGCGGATTTCAACCAAATTGATATCGACCTGACGTTGGCAAGTGACAAAACGCTTCCTCCGCAAAATATCTACAACCCAGTTGTGGGCCCAACACCCGATCCGGGCTTCAAACCATTCCGTGACAATACCACCACAACCACGGGTGTGTACGTACAAGATGTGTACACGTGGGGCGACCTTTCTGTGATCGGTAATGTGCGTTACGACTCGATGGAACTCGAACAACAAAAAGCGGGTTCAGGTAAGGAAAAATTGGACGATGACAAAGTCAGCTACCGCGCTGGTTTGGTATACCGCATCAATTACGACACCTCCGTTTACGCCAGTTTAGCGCGCTCTTGGCAGTTGCCGTACGCAGGCATCTACATCAATCCAAAGTTGGCGGAATTCTTCCATACCGACTTAAAAGAAGTGGGGGCGAAAGCGTACCTGCTGGATAACGCATTAATGTTGAATGCGGCACTGTTCCAGATCGACCAAGAGCAGCCACAAACCAACGTGGACGGCGATGTCATCGACAAAATTGAAGTACGTCACCAAGGCATTGAGCTAGAAGCTCGTGGCCAAATCACCAAACAGTGGGATATCTCTGTTGGTTACAGCTACTTGGACGCAGAAGACAAAGCCACAGGTAAAAAGCCGAATGATGTGTCAGACCACTTGTTCTCCCTTTGGAGCACTTACCAATTGGATGACAACTGGCGTTTGGGTGGCGGCGTGAAATACGTGGGCGACCGTTATGCAGGTAACGACGAAGCCGTCGCACTTGGCGATTACACCACGGTGGATTTGATGGCGGCGTACACCACTGGTCGTCACAAGATCCAAGCGAACGCTTACAACATTTTGGATGAGAAATACATTCTTGGCGCAACAAACGGCACGTCTGGCCTAAACCAGATTGGCTACGGCGCACCAGCCGAGTTCATGCTTAGCTACGGATACCAGTTCTAGGCTTGTTGTGCGTAGTTGGCGCACGTTAGCCGATTTTTTGCCTCTTATTGAGGATGTTTTAGCCCCGAGAGCCTACGGGAAATGTTCTGCCCGAGGCTCAATTTCTCGCAAAGGAGACCTTAATGTCTTACCAGAATTTGGATGGTAAAGTGCGTGTACGTGCTGGTTTGTCTACCACTTACAGTGTGCTCGCGATTGCTATCGCTTCTGCCACCTCCATGAGCGCAGTTGCCGCTCCTGCCGCAAAAAACGAAACCACCGTGATGGAAACGGTGGTTGTCACTGGCAGCGTGATTGGCAACTCTGACATTGAAGACGTCAAAGAGTACCCTGGTGCTCGTACCGTCATTACCCGTGATCAAATTGAGAAAACCGCAGCGGGTTCGATTGATAATGCGTTACAGCGCGTTCCGGGTATTAAAGTTCAGGATGAAAGCGGAACGGGCGTATTGCCTAACATTTCCGTACGTGGTTTGAAAGCAAGCCGCAGTGGTCATGCTCAGTTCTTGATGGATGGTGTGCCGCTAACGCTCGCGCCTTACGGTCATACTGGTCAGTCTATCTTCCCAGCAACGCTGTCGATGCTTGATCGTATTGACATTGTACGCGGTGGTGCCGCAGTGCAGTACGGTCCAAACAACGTCGGTGGTGTGATCAACCTAGTGACCAAACCGATTCCACACACTTGGCAAACTGAAATCAGCAACCGCCTTACCGTGTTTGACGGTGGTGATGCGCCGCTGAATGATTTTTACCTACGCACGGGTGGCTGGTTAAGCGACACATTCGCGCTGCAGTTGGAAGGTAACTTTCTAAAAGGTGAAAGCTTCCGTGAACATTCCGATACGGACGTGAAGAACTTTCAAGCTAAAGCACAATGGCTACTGAGTGATACTCAAGAGATTCAAGCATTCCTGCAACGTTACGATGCTGAAACGCAAATGCCGGGCGCACTTTCGCCGCAAGATTACGAGCAAGATCGTCATCAATCGAAACGCCCGTACGATGATTATGAAGGTAAGTCGACGCGCTGGAGTGTTAAGTACATCCACGATTTGCCATTTGCCGACAGTGCCGAGCTAGAAGTGCTAACGTTTGGTCACAAATCAGAGCGTCTTTTCAAGTGGGGCTTTAACAGTGCGGGTGGCCATTGGGCGGATCCGGCTCTGCCTGCGACGGACGTTCGTACCTCTCCACGTGAATTTACCGTGTACGGCATAGAGCCGAAAATGGCGATGTATTTTGGTGAAGGCAAATCCGTTACCCAAAACTGGATCGTGGGTACTCGTTATGTTAACGAAGACATTGACTACAAACTCACTCAGACTCCAATCGCTGGTGGCGCAACCAAAGTGCCGCGTGATTGGCATTTAGATACGGATGCGTTTGCTGGTTACGTCAGTAACGAGATTGGCTTGTTCAATGATACGTTGAAGGTAACGCCTGGGCTGCGTGTTGAATCGGTTCGCATGACGTTTACCGATCGCGGTAAAAAGCAAACGGCAGACAACAAGGTGACCGAATGGCTGCCGGGTTTGACGGTGGCATACAACGTGACCGATCAGTGGGTAACGTATGCGAACGCGCAAAAATCGCTTCGTGCGCCACAAATTGCCTACATCCGAGGCTTGGGTGAAGAAGGGAGCGAACTGGCTTGGAACTACGAAGTCGGCGCGCGTTACACCCAAGATGCGACCAGTTTTAACGCTGCACTTTATCGCATCGATTTTGAAGACCAACTGCAATGGCAAAGCTCAACGCAGACCTTCGATAACATCGGAAAAACACTTCACCAAGGTTTAGAACTTTCTGCTCGTTACGTGCCGGAAGTTCTACCTGCCCTGAGCTTGGGCGCAAGTTACAACTACCTCGATGCCACGCTTGAAGAAGAAGGTGCGAATAAAGGTAACCAGCTGCCTTACACCTCTAAACATCAACTTGGTTGGGATGCGACCTACGCGTTTTACGGCATGGACACCACGCTATCGGGCTTCTACTTCAGTGATTCGTATACCGATAACGCCAACACCAGTGCCGAAGACGCAACAGGTGCAACGGGCAAAGTGCCGTCTTACATGGTGTGGAACTTCAACTTGGGGACGGATTTATACAAAGACGACAAAGGCAAGTTACGCATGAATGTTGCGGTGAACAACTTGTTTGACGAGGAGTATTACTTCCGTGGGATTGATACCAGCCCAGTTGGTCGGTACCCAGCTCCAGGACGCTCTTACACACTGGATCTGAACTATCAGTTTTAAGCGTTTCGTTCACCGAGTTTGAAAAGAAAAGTCGCCAATTTACCTTGGCGACTTTGCCGATCTTAGGTACTGGAAAACTCTTAGCACTGGAAAAAAGCAAGATGAAAAATAAAAAACAATTTACGATCAAACACTTTTCAACCGTTTTGCTGATGCTGTTGAGCTCAGCTTTGATGTCATTTAGCGCATTTTCTCAGGTGCGCAGCGTGCAAGATGAGCAAGGCACTTTTGAGCTAGAAGCGATACCTCAACGTATTGTGGTTTTGGAGTTTTCGTTTGTGGACGCTCTGGCGGCCGTCGATGTCTCACCGGTAGGCGTTGCCGATGACAACGATGCCACACGAGTCATCCCTGCTGTTCGTGACAAGATTGAGCCTTGGCAATCGGTCGGCATGCGCTCACAACCGAGTTTAGAGGCGATTGCGGTGCTCAAGCCTGATTTGATCATTGCCGATGCTGAACGCCATCGCGCTATTTATCAGGATTTGCAGCGAATTGCGCCAACTTTGCTGTTAAAAAGCCGTGGTGAGACATATCAAGAAAACCTCGAATCCGCGCAAAAAATCGGGGTGGCAATTGGCAAGCAAGCGCAAATGACGCAACGAATCGAGCTGCACAAACAGACCATGGCAGAGTTCAAGCAGCATTTTGCGACACAAGAAACCATTCAGTTTGGTGTGGTTTCTGACAAAGGGATGTGGCTGCATAGTCCGGTTTCTTACGCTGGTGGCGTTTTGAGTACACTAGGCATCCAAAGCCCTCTGGCTCCATCTGAGCAAAATGCTTATATCCCAACCAGCTTTGAACTTTTACTAAAAACCAACCCTGATTGGTTACTAGTTGGACTTTACTCTCAACCAAATATCGTGGATGAATGGCGTAGAAATCCATTATTTAAGTTGCTAACTGCGGCGAAAAAGCAGCAACTGGTCGAAGTCTCTCCGGAACTGTGGTCATTAAATCGCGGTATGTTGGCGGCGGAAGAAATTGCCCGCAACCTTGAAGCGTTATTGGGGCGCTCATGATCATGAGTGCGTCGATAATCTCAGAAAGCCCGTCTTCGGTTAGCAAACCGCATTGGAAAGCGAGCTTATTTGTCTGTGCTATGGCGTTGTGTACGCTGTCAGGCTATACCGCCTCAATGATTGGCTGGTCTAACTTTTCCTTGAGTGTTAATGACCTGACAAGCTATTGGTTTGCGTTTGATGAGGGCAATATGCTGCATCAAATCCTCGCGACGTTGCGCGCTCCTCGCGCCTATGCGGGGTTATTGATTGGTGCTTCGCTTGCGGTATCCGGTGTGCTGATGCAAGGGTTAACTCGCAACCCTTTGGCGTCGCCATCCATTCTCGGCATTAATGCTGGTGCGGCGTGTTTTATGGCCTTGGCTTCCATCGGCGTACCATTCTTTAGTCAATTGAACCCCATCATCAACGCAGTATTCGGTGCGCTACTAAGTGGTGGTGCGGTCATGTTGTTGGGTGGTTTTTTTTCCGCGCGTTCTCACCCATTGCGTTTGGTGCTGGCAGGCATTGCCATCAGTGCGCTGCTGATAGGGTTAACTCGTGCGTCGGTAATTTTGGCGGATGACATGGCTTACAGCGTGTTGCATTGGTTAACGGGTTCACTCTCTGCGGTAGATTCTCAGCAGTGGCAGCAACTGTGGCCTTTTGCGACTTTAGGTTTGGTGCTCGCCATGGGATTAGCGCGAAACTTAAATTTACTCGCGTTGGGGGACGAAGTGGCTGTCGGGTTGGGTGGTAACATTCGTCTTACGCGATTAATCAGTGGTTTAGCGGTTGTGCTGTTGGCGGGTACTAGCGTGGCGATTGCTGGGCCAATTGGCTTTGTCGGGTTGTTAGTGCCGCACTTGGTACGCCCGATTGTTGGTCACAACTATCACATTCTCATTCCGGTTTCCGCTTTGTGTGGCGCGGCATTGGTGACGTGGTCAGATGCTTTATCACGCGCGATTGCCTTTCCGGCCGAAACGCCGGTGGGCGTGATTACCGCACTGTTGGGCACACCTTGCTTTATCGTGATTGCAATGAGGAAATCATTATGATGAATCAAACCAAACTGATGGCACTGCTTGGGCTTTTGCTGATTGCGTCGTCTCTCACGCTGTTTGTTGGCGCGGCGAATCTGTCGGCTCAACAGGTTTTTGCATTGTTGTTTTCTTTCTCTGATTCGGACTTTGTGATTCACCAATATCGACTGCCGAGAATGTTGCTCGCTATTGGCGTGGGCGCTGGATTAGGGCTTTCAGGCGTCTTAGTGCAAGGTGTCATTCGTAATCCACTTGCCTCCCCAGATTTGATGGGGATAAGTGCAGGGGCTGGGCTAGCGGCTACTGCTTGCTTGGTGTTGTATCCGAATGCGCCAGTGGCAATGTTGCCGATGGTCGCTATGGCGGGAGGTTTGCTTGCTGCAGGCTTTATTGCCGTGCTGGCTTATTGGTCGAAGCCAACACCTGCGCGTTTGGCGCTGATTGGCGTTGCTGTCAGCGCGTTTTTAGCCAGCGGTATCGACTTTCTTCTGATTGTGCACCCTATCGAAATCAACACAGCGATGGTATGGCTAACGGGCAGTTTGTGGGGACGAAACTGGCAACAAGTGCCATTTATTTGGAGCGCTCTAATGCTGCTACTGCCATTGGCGTTTTGGCTGGCTTGGCGGTTAGATGTGATGGGACTGGGAGAAGAAAGTGCCACTACACTTGGCACGAAACCAAGACAGATCCAAATTCTTGCGTTGATTGCTGCCGTGCTATTGGCGAGCATCAGTGTGTCTGTGGCAGGCACGATCAGCTTTGTTGGCCTGCTTGCGCCGCATCTTGCGCGTTTGCTGTTTGGTCACAACCACAAGTTGTTGATTCCTGCTTCTGCAACCCTTGGCGCGCTGTTGGTGATTTGCGCCGATGGTCTAGCGAGAGGCTTACAGCCACCAATTGAGCTGCCAGCGGGTGTGCTGACTTCTGTTATTGGCGCACCATATTTCATTTTTCTTTTGTATCGTTATCGAGGTTGGTAAGCATGTTACGAACGCAGAACTTATCCGTCGCGTACGGCAAACAGACCATCATTCCAGATCTCTCTTTGTCGATTCCTCAAGGTAAAATTACCGCGCTTGTTGGCCCAAATGGTTGCGGTAAATCGACACTATTAAAAACCTTGGTACGCATCAATAAACCAGCTTCTGGCGAAGTGTTGTATGACGATAAACCGCTAAGCAACTACGGCGATAAACGCTTGGCGCGTTCGTTGTCTTTACTGCCGCAGATTCTTGTCAGTCCTGAAGGTATTACAGTCAGAAAACTGGTCGAATATGGCCGATCGCCTTATCTCTCTCACTGGGGGCGGTTAAGTCAGCAAGATAAAGCGTTGGTCGAGCAAGCAATGCAAGATACTGGCGTGATTGAGTTTGCTGACAAGCCAGTTGAATCGTTGTCTGGCGGTCAAAGGCAAAGGGCGTGGATTGCGATGGTAATGGCGCAAGATACCGACGTAGTGATGCTTGATGAGCCAACCACTTACTTGGATCTCTCTCACCAAGTTGAGCTGATGAAACTCATGAGGCATATGAACGACAGAGGCAAAACAGTGGTCGTAGTGCTACACGATCTAAACCAAGCCTGCCGTTACTGCGATCATTTGGTGGTGTTGGAAAAAGGTCAGTTAGTCACGCAGGGAACGCCGCAAGAGGTACTGACAGAAGGCATGTTGGCATCGGTGTTTGATTTACAAGCGAGAGTATTTAACGATCCAATCTCAGGCACGCCGATGTGTGTGGCGGTGTAGGTCTTACGTCTTTCGAAAGCTATCGGCAATAAAACGTCGAGCCATAAAACAAACCCCGCTAGTAACAAAGTTGTTAGCGGGGTTTGTTGTTTTTAAGAGCGTTCCTAACGTGGCGTTTAAGCCAGTTTAAACGTCGCTACTTTCGAGTTGAGATCCTCTGCTTGCGATTTCAGCTCAGCAGATTGATTCATCGATTCTTCGGCACCAACCACCAAATGGTCGGTCACATCTTTAATGGACGTGACGTTTTGCGTGATTTCATTGGTTACGTGCGTTTGCTCTTCGGCTGCGGTCGCGATTTGCGTTGCCATATCGCTGATCAGCGCAACGGCCGCGTTGATTTCATCCAGAGCCAGTGCTGCGCGATCAGCATCTTCCACCGAACCTTGCGCGAGCTGAGAGCTTTTATCCATGATAGTCACAGCGCGTTGTGTGGTTTGCTGCAAAGTCTCGATCGTCGAGCGAATCTCTTCGGTTGAGGTGTGTGTGCGTTGTGATAGCACGCGAACCTCGTCTGCAACTACGGCAAAACCGCGACCTTGTTCACCTGCACGCGCCGCTTCAATCGCCGCATTCAGAGCCAATAAGTTGGTTTGCTCTGCGATGTCTCGAATCGTTGATAGCACGGTTGAGATGTCTTGCGCGTGCTGGTTGAGCTCGCCGATGACAACGCTCGCTTGGTTGACTTCAGAAGACAAATTGTTGATGGACGATTTGGAGTTGATCACCAATTCATGACCATTTTGTGTGCTCGCTGAAGAGTCTTGAGCGGCTTTAGCCGTCTGCTCTGCATGCGCTGCAATCTCTTGTGTTGCCGATGCCATTTCAGTCACAGCGGTCGCCACCATAGTGATTTCTTGTTGCTGATGGTTCAGATCAGAAACAGACTGATTCGCGCGAGTCGTGCTCAGCTCTGATTGCTGGCTGAGTTCTTCCGCTTGGTGACGAATGTGACCAATAAGCTGCTGTAAACTTTCAACAAACTGGTTGAAGTTTCCAGCCAGCTCACCAACTTCGTCACGGTTTTCTACTTTGATGCGTTGAGTCAAGTCGCCGCTACCGTTGGCGATTTGCGAAAGCGCATTCGAAACGTTGTAGAGTGGGCGGAACAAGATGTTACATAGCAGGTTAAACAGCGCCACACAGATGATCACCACGACAGCCGTCGCGATAATTTGATCCCAAACGGCATCGTAAAGTGGTGCAACCAACGAGTTGTGATCCAACACCGTTACCGTCGTGAGCTTGGTGCCCTCAATTGGACGCGCATAAATCACATAATCGGTACCGCTGATCGACACGCGACGTTCAGTGCCTGAGCGTGCAGCGTTGGTGATGTCGTTGTTGTTTAAGCCCAGTTTGCTAACTGGTTGGTTTAGGAGCTTGCTGTCGTTATGGGTGAAAATATTGCCCTGATCGTTGGCAATAAACATGTAGCCTTCACCCGGTAGGATCACTTGGTTGAGGCTGTTTAAAATATCTCCAATTTCGACATCTGCACCCAGTACAGTTGTTTGGCCGTGCAGTTGTAACGCCTTACCGAGCGACACTACATTCGCACCAGTTGCAGCAGCAACGGTCGGGTTATCCATAAAGACTTTCGATGGATTGGCAATGGCGTTGGTGTACCAGCCCCACTTGCGAGGATCATTATTGCCTGGCGGTAAAATCACCCCATTGGCGTTGTCTTGTGAGCCGTCTGGGTAAGCGAGGAAGACGTTATCGAACGCGCCGGAATCTCGCACCTGCTTCAAGTGCGTCACGATGGCTCGTTTTTCTGACTCAGCAGAAAGGGAGGTGAGTGCTCGCTCTTTAGAGAGTAGCCAGTCACTTACGTACTGGTTGTATGACGCGCTGGTGCTTTCCAGACGCTGGGCAACTTCCGCATCCAACCGTTGTAACGAATCTCGAAAAGACAAGCCTTCGACTAACACGCCCCCAAGGATGATGGCAGCACTGGCCGAGATAGCCAGTTTATTCTTCAGTGATAAATTTTTGAACATAGCAGCGATTAATAGATTTTTTGTACCCAAGCGGCGTTAAGTGTCGGGCTTAATACCCATTTACCTAAAAGCGCGGGGTAGTTTGTTATTGGTTATTTTCATTCGTATATGATTCGGCGTCGTCGCTGAAAAGCGTTTTTGACGCCGAAATCATCGATTGATTATATTTTACTGCTCAAAATAAATACTGGCGCTATGTCGCGAATTTGAGCTTTATAAGAAATAAGAACCTAATACGAGAGCGGCTTGTTTTATGTATTTGTAAAGTAAGGATTTGTCGTGTTTTGTAAATGATAATTGATTTCATCAAATGGTGATATAGATCACGTTTGAGCAGTAAATAATCCATTAAAAATGTGAAGGTCATGGAACGAGGATTATATTGATCGGCTTAATCATAGTTATGGGCAATAGTTATGCGCAGTATATTGTTAGTCCCCGCGTTATTGTTGTCAGGGTGTGCTCTGACACAACAATCCACGCCGATTCAGCCTGATGCCAACTGGCACGTTAATCAGCTATCCAATGGAATGAAATACCACATCTATCCAACTCAAGACCTAGAAGTTTCGGTTCGTTTGGTGATGCACATTGGTTCGTTCCAAGAAGAAGCCAATCAAAAAGGCTACGCTCACTTCGTTGAGCACATGGCATTTAATGGCAGCACACACTTTACCGGCAACGATGTTGTTAAGCTTTTTGAGCAATCTGGCGGCAGTTTTGGCGCAGATATCAACGCGTTTACCACCTATCAGCAAACCTCCTATAAGCTTGACTTGGCCAATAACGATAAGCTTGAAGATGCCCTGACTTGGATGCGAGACATTGGCGACGGTTTAGAGTTCGCTCCAGCTCAAGTTGAAAAAGAGAAAGGTGTTGTCTTGGGTGAATGGCGACGCGCCAATCCAGATGATAAGTCGTTTTCAATGCACGCGTATGAGGCTTCGATTGAAGGAACGCCTTACGCCGAACATGATCCAATCGGTACTCGTGATGCAATTGAGAGCGCGACGTCAAATGGGCTGAAAAACTTCTACGAGAAATGGTATCAGCCGCAGTATGCCGAGCTGATCGTCACGGGCAATGTGGACGCTAAGTCGCTTGCTAACATCATCAAGAACAAGTTCTCGAACTGGGAAAGTACCTCAGATATCGCCATCGAAAAGCGTCGTGACATTCGACTCAATACTCAAGACGAAATTCTGCCAAGCAACTCGATGGAGTCACCAAGCTTGCATTTGGTGATTGAACGCGGCGATCTTCGTCGCGAAACGGTCGAGCAGCAACACGCAGAATGGCGGGACGAAGTGGCCATTCAACTGATTCAACAGCGTTTGATCAGCCTTCTCAATGATGCCGCCGAACCTTACCAATACGTTTATGCGCAGCCTTACTACTCGAACTACCAACGCCTGATGTCGGCGGGTATCTCATTTTCGCCTGACCGCCGTGAACAAATGCACCAAATTTTCATCAGTGCGTTGACGTCACTTCGCGATTACGGTGTGACACAAGCTGAGCTAGAGAGCATCACATCTAACTGGTATGGCGAACTGGCAAATCTTGATTCTGATTGGAGCAAACGCAAGCCAAATAGTTACGCGGAAGCGCGTATTTTCCAATTGGAGCAAGACAGCGTAAGCCAATCGAAAGAGAGCTATGCGCAAAGCTTGGCAGCTTTTTTGGATAAAACGAAGCTAGAGAGCGTAAACGCGCAGTTAAAAGAGCTGTTGTCTAATCAACCAAGCTTTGTGATTGGCATGGGCAAAAGTGAAACGCAAGCGCAATTTGCTGATGTATTCACTGCGCTTAACAGCGCCTACCTACAAGCTGGTGAAAAGCCTTCGGGCATGAACGCCAAAGCAGAAGGCTTCCTGCAACCAGCAGAGGAAGGCAGCATCGTTAGTATGCGTCAAGCTCCGGGTGGTTTTCAGGTTTACACCTTATCAAACGGTGTGGATGTTTGGTTCCAAAAAGACGCAAAAGCCGGTGGCCGCGCTTACATCTACTTCACTAGCCAAGGGGGTAAAGCCGCTCTAGATAAATCGCTTTATCCAGCCTACGAACTGGCTGCCATGACCGCCGTTCGCAGTGGATTAGGAGAGTTTTCTGGCTCAGAGCTGGATGCCTACTTACGTACGAACAACATCGCTTTTGGTCCAATACTCGAGCCAACAGTGCATGGCGTTCAGGTTACGACGCAAAAAAATCGTCTAGTTGAAGCTTTGAATGGCTTGTACAACCTTTCGACCGAAATCAAGGTTGATGAGCGTCAGCTTGCCGCGGTGAAACAAGAGTTTAAGCAAGAGCGCAGCGCTTTCTTGGAATCGCCTATGGGTACGCTTATCCAAGTAGCGAACACCAGCGCTTACACGCCGGATAGTCGTCATCGTTTACTGAGCAGTGATGGTGCCGATACCGTCACGCCAGAGCAGATTCTTGCAGTGCATGATCAACTATTTAAAACCGATCATGGTTACAAAATGGTGATTGTTGCAGACGTTGAGCCTGAGCAAATTACGCCGCTTCTACGCAAATACGTGGCATCAATTAAGATGAAGCCGGGTAAAGCTGTAGATTATCGTGTGTCATTTAATGATGAGCTGCCAGCGCGCTTGGTCTTCACTGATGGTCACGAGCCTTCATCGTTTTACCTGCTGCGTTTTACCAACACCGACAAGTACAACCGTACGGCAAAAGACACGGTGATAGAAGACATTCTGGAGCGCATCAGTGCCGCACGAGTACTGGAGACGTTCCGTGAAGAATCAAGCTTAGATTACAGCCCTAGCATTTATACGATGACGCAAGATGGTGAACCGATTTCGGACTGGTTGTTTGAATCGCAGGTGGATCCAAAAGATGTGGGTTTGATGGATAAACTGTTGGATAAGGTTTTCGACGATCTCGCGATCAACATTACCCAGAAAGAAGTCGACACCGCGGCCAAGCAGCTTGCTGTCGCGATGCAAGGATTGGGTGACAACCCTGGTTCTCGCGCTTGGGTTTACAGCCGCTACCTCGCGCACGACTACGGATTGGATGTTGTGCTGGATGTGGAGAAAGCCGCTAAGAGCGTAACACTAGAAGAAGTGAAAGCACGTGCGGCATCGGCGTTTGGTCCGAATGCCAAGCGTTCTGCGCTGATTCTCAACCCGATGTAAAACCAGACATTGGATGCAAACAGTAAAACGAAAAAGACGGCTTAATCGCCGTCTTTTTTATGCGCTTTTGCGCGCGAGTCGCTTTTCAGTGTTGGCGCTGTTGTCTTTCGCCGTTGCGCTTTCTTGCGCTTTGCCTTTCAGGCTGACCACTTCTTTTTCTGGCAATTCTGCTGCTTCACCGAAGAACTTACCGCCCGGTTCAATGCTCAGATTGTTGCTCCAGATTTTGCCACTGACACGGCCTTTAGTGAGTACTTGAATGTGCTCTGCGTGACAGTTTCCGTCCAGAATACCATTGATGATCAGCTGCTTGGCATACACATCGCCAGTGACTCTACCGCTTTCTGCAACGACTAACGTGCCTTCGACATTCAGTTGACCATCGACGATGCCGTCAATCTGGACGTCGTTTTCTACTTTGAGTTCTCCGCTAACAGTACAGCCTTTGGCGATGAGAGTTGAAGCTGCTGAGCTACTCGTTGTTCCACGGTTTTTATCAAAGATTCCCATCGTATTTTTCGCTCCTTAGTAAAGATATCTTCAAAATTATTAAGGCTCCAATCAACAAACGGTTTTGGGTTCAATGCTCGTCCGACAAAGCGCACTTCGTAGTGCAGATGCGGGCCAGAAGAGAGCCCACTGTTGCCAGAAATCCCAATCAAATCGCCTTTTCTTACGAATTGGCCGCTTTGCACTTTGAATTTCTTTAAGTGCGAGTAAGAACTGGTAAAACCGAAAGAGTGCTGTAGCCTCAGAAAGTTGCCAGAGCCGGTATTGCTGCGACGAGTGACTTCCACCACGCCATCGGCAGGGGCATAAATTTTTGTTCCGATGTTCACCGCGAAATCTAATCCGCGGTGCATTTTCGCTACCTTGGTGACAGGATGAATACGTTTGCCAAAACCGGATGAAAGTCGAACTTTACCCACAGGTGAACCGTTTGGAATTTGATTGAGCATCAGCGTTCGCACATTCGAAGTGATCGCTGCTGAATCCAGTCGAGTATCCAAATCTTCATTGGTGGCGTGATTGTCCACGCCAAGCACTTTTTCTAGCTCGCCTAAGCGTTCGGAAACCAACTGAACCCGCTCCTCTCGCTCTGAAAGGTCGTTTTCTAGTTCAGACTTCAACGCCTTTAATGTACTGAGCTCTTCGCCCATGCTGCGTGAGTGCTCGGTGAGCTGCGCTTGTTTCATCGCTGCGCTATCGACCCGCGCGTAGAGATGGTTTATGAGAATGGCGGTAGCTGCCAAAGTCAGTACAAATAGCCCTAAAAAGGTTTTTAGGTTGCGTTGCATCCGTTTACTGAAATACCAATGCTTGGAGCCATTGATGGTTGATATCGAGATCGTCAGTTGGTCTTTCATCATGTCGTAATGATCGTATTCTGGTATAAGCCTCGTCACTGAGTGAGCTCGACTGTAAGGAAAACCACAGGGGACTGCCAGAGGCAAATTGGAAAGAAGTGTCAGGTCGTGAGCCGTTTTCCGATATTTGATAAAAGACTCAGTGTGGATTTAATGTTGGGTTAATTTTGGTCGGTGTTGCATGTTTGGCACTTTAGAGTGACGAAATTACCAATAGTATGAATGTGCAATTCAACATACTTCACGGTTTATCCTATAAATTGCGGATATTTTAAGAAATTAATATTCATTAAATTGATAATTGGCGACGGATCTTTATGATGACGGTTGATATGCCGATAGAGCACTCATTAGCCAGTGTTTGGCGGTGTAGGAGAACTGTAATTCGTCTCTACAGAACTCGATTTATTAAGGCTTAAAACTCGAATGCATAACGCATTTACGAACCGATATAACTAACAACGGAGTTGGTCGTGAAAAAACTATTATTGGCTACAGCAGTGGTCGCAGCAGCGGGGGCCGCTGGGTACCTGTACCAAAATAACCTTCCTCAGAGCGGTTCAAGCTCACTATTGGCGCAAATCCCAGCCGATTCGCTTGTAGTTACTTTCCAAACAGAACCTTTCAAACACTACGAATATGTGAACGCGTTTGGCTCTGCCAATCAAATGACCATGTCTGATATGTTTGTTGGTGAGCAGCTGTCACCAAAAGAGCAGTTTGCGATCGATCTGTTTGACGGATACTTAAAAAGTGCTGCGTCGCCAGAAACTTTGAAAGCGTATTTAGGTACAGGCGATGAGATCAACCCAGTGCTTTACACGCTCGGTATGGTGCCAGTTTACAAACTGCCAATCGAGAATCCAGAGGCGCTTTGGAAAACGTTGGATCACGAAGAGCAAATGAGCGGCGTGACACGCGAAAAAGTGAAGCTGGGTACGGTGGAGTACCGTCGTTATGAAATGACGGATGCAGTAGATCCGCAGGATGGCATTGGCTTAGTTGTAGCGGTTATCGACAACGTGCTAACCGTGACGGTGGATATCGCGGAGTTGGGTGATCTTAACCCGTTGAAAATGGCGCTGGGTCTTGAGTCTCCAACCCAATCATTAGCGGATAGCGGTCGTGCTGAAGCCATCCAAACTCAGTATGGTAAAAACAACAACTCTTTTGGCTACATCGACCATCGTGAAATCATCAAAGGTTTAACCACTGTTGATGGCAACATGTTTGCTCGTCAATTAACTCGTCTTAACGTCGATCCAAACATTACGGAAATGCGCACACCAGTTTGTCATAACGAGTTTACGCAAATTGCAGAAAACTGGCCTCAATCGGTGGCGTTTGCGGAGTACAAGCTAAACGGTGAGCAAGCGTCAATCAAAGGCGGCTTTGTTGTTGAGTCGAAGAATAAAGTGATCGTCGATGCGCTTAAATCGATTCGTGGTGTGTTAACCGAGTCTAACAGCGATAAGAGCTTCTTTAGCTTGGCGCTAGGCATCGACATCAACACGCTTGCGCCATCGATTGGTCAAATTTGGACAGAGATAACTCAGCCACAATACCAATGTGCGCTGCTGAGCCAAATGCAAAAAGACATGGGCGGACAAAACCCGGCGGCAGCGGTGAGCATGGGCTCTGGCATGCTGAATGGGTTGAAAGGGTTGAGCATGCAACTGTTCGATCTGAACATCAATCCTGATGCACAGTTTGGCGAAGTGTTTAGCCAAATGGATGGCATGTTTACTCTGTCTGCGAAAGATCCAAACATGTTGATTCAAACTGCGCAAATGCTAGTTCCTGAATTGGCGCAGCTTCAACTGCAACCAGACAACCAACCTGTGAACGTAAGTGACTTGTTAGAGATGCACACTGGCATGAAGATGGACGTGTTTGCACGCTTAAATGGCAGCCACCTAACGCTATACAGCGGCGAGTACGCGGCAGAAGCAAGCAAGGACGTGATGGCTCAAGAGTTGAAGCCAAACGGTTTGTTGAGCTTTAGCATGGACTCAGAGCGTATTCTGGAAGTGTTAGAAAAAGCATCAATGGCGACAGGCCAGCCTCTTCCTGAAGACGTGCTAGTGAGCTTCCAAAACGAGCTAACGGGCGGCATGAAGATGGACGTTACTGACAAAGGCATCGGTTTTGAGTTTGATTACCGCAGCTCGACCAAAAAGGTGAGCGTTGCCCAGCAGTAAACGCAACAATACTTGAAACCCTACGAAAACGCCCACGGAATGCTGTGGGCGTTTTTCTTTCTTCAATTAAGTCGGTGACATTAGCTGGCTTTCTCTGCCACCTCTCGGTGTTGTTGCGCTTCTTCAGTGTTGAACCCACGTAGAATATTGGTCAAGGTGATGGCGGTAAACAGCACTACAACCAACGACAAATGCCACGCTTCACTCAATCCAAGTTGCACCAGCGTCATACTCACCAAGGAAGACACCACCATTTGACCGCCGCCAGACATGGCTGCCGCCGCGCCCGCTTGTTCTTTGTATGGTTGCATCACAAGTGCTTGTGCACAAGGCAACGCAATGCCATTGCCAAGAATCATCAACAATTGTCCAATCATCAAATACAAGGGTTCTACCGGGCAGAAAAACAACCACAGTGCCGCACTGATATGCAAAACAGGTGTGCAAAGCAACATTTTCTTATTTCCGATGACGGGGCGGATGCGGTTACAAATGGTTGTGCCGCCGAGCATGCCTAACGCGGGGATCAGTGCCCACATGGCGTATTCGTCCGATGTCATCCCGATTTGGTCTTGCATGATAAAAGGCATCACGGAGACGGTCGTGATCATCAAGCTGAAGTTGAGCCAACTGATGCTCGCAAAGCTCATAAAATATCGAGACGAGAGCAAATCACGATACTGCACCAACATTTTGGCTGGAGAGGGGATTGCAGAGCGTCGTGTGATGGTCTCTTTGAATCGAAACGCAATGATGATCCAAGCGAGCGACACGTAACCCAACAATGAAATGAACACCATACTCCAGCCAAAGTGGAAGTTAATGAACCCACCAATCACAGGAGCAATCAACGGCGTGATGGACGCTGCCATAGCAATGTAAGACATCGCGACGGGAAGCTCATTCCCACTAAATTGGTCGCGAGTAGAAGCTCGAGCCAACACCGCGCAGCAACCTGTCCCCAAGCCTTGCAAAAAGCGGCCTAAGACCATGCCAGTAAACGTATGGCTCCAGAAAATGATCATCAGCAAGCCGGACATTGCGATCAGCAAACCAGCGAGTAGCACTTTCTTGCGCCCTAATGCGTCGGACATAGGGCCATAGATGAACTGGGAAGGGCCAAATCCAAGTAGATAAATACTCACGAGGAGCTGCGCTTGATCGAGTGAAACTGAGAAGTCTTTGGCGATCCAAGGTAGGGAAGGCATCACTAAACCCATGCTCAGTTGGCCAACACTGATGATCAAACATGCCAATAGAATCGTGCGGAAATTTATGGGACGGTTCATGATGATTCACCATCGGCGAATCCGGCATTTTTTCGCGTTCTTAGAGCGCCATCTTCATCAAACTCGCTCAATTTTGCTTTGACTCGTTTAACCGTTGACAAGCTGACATCGCATTGCTCTGCCACGCTCAACAGCGTGTTACCTTCTAATAGTAACGCCGCGATGAGCCGATGTTTTTCCCGGTCAGCAGGGCGGCCACGGAACTTCTGTTTCCACAAATCTGGTTGATCTTTAATGGCTTGGCGGCCTTGCTCTGCCGCGAACAACCGATGCTGAATTTGTACCTTTCCATAACCTGATAGCAAAGCGAGTAACGTTTTCGTCTGTTCTGAGTCAGGTTCAAACGTCAATGGTTCACATACGGTTTTTAGTGTGACGCCTTTTTCAAGCAAGGCTCGAATGGCGTTGAGAGCCTGACTAAAATCGCGACCAAATGCTGTCAGCCACCACATCACGATGGTGTCGCCAGATTGAATAGTATTGCTAAGTTTTTGAAACGCTTCTCTTTCTGAAGGGGGAACGCAGCCACGAATTTTATCTTCAAAATGCAGTGCATCAGGAGCGGCCTCGCGCAACGCAGCAAGGTGCTCACTGTGGGCTTTGTTTTTCGGAGAGTAGCGCGTGTAGATATAAGTCGTCATGACCGCATTCCTCATAGGGCTGGTTCATATACTGTAATGGTCCATAAATATACAAGGGTTCATTAATGCTTACAACACTAAATGAGCTATTTAAGTTTTCTTAGAGCATATCCCAATTATCTAGGTGATGAGTTTTATGGCTGACTGGTGTTCAAAGATGTATGTTGGGGTATCTGTCTGCAAGCAATGAAAAAAGCCGATACAGATGTTTGTATCGGCTTTTTATTTTAGGTGTTGTATTGGCTAGCTTTGCAATGGCTCACCTTGTGGCGAGTTTGGCTTTGGCTGGTAATGCAAAATCACCATCGAGGTCGGTGACAGCAAGACTTCGCCTTCTGCGTGCCCAGGATTGAGGTTGCGCACATTGGTGTCACAAATCGTTACCCATTCTTGATTACGCTCGTTTGGCAGCTTAAATCGTGCTGTAGCGTTCGTTTGGTTGATGAGGTAAACCAACTCTTGCCCGTCTTTACCAATGCCTAAGTGAAGTGCTACGGAGCTTAATCGGTTCCAGTCGTCGTGTTCCATTAATCGGCCATCGGTTCGACGCCAGAAAATGCGGTTGTTGTTGCGATTTTCGCCGCTGAAAGCACGGATGAAAGGCACCATGTATTGGTGACGGTTTGCGACCATTTGCGCCATCCAAGTTTTGAAGTGCGCTTTGCGCTCCGTCTCGCTCCAGTTGATCCAACTGGTTTTATTGTCTTGGCAGTAGGCGTTATTGTTGCCACCTTGCGAGTGTGACAATACATCGGCGGTCAAAATGTGCGGAATACCAAACGCAAAGAGCAAGCTCGCAATCAGGTTGCGTTTTTGCTTCTCACGCGTGGCGATGATCATGATGTTTTCCGTCTCGCCTTCTACGCCGTAGTTTTCTGAGCGGTTGTCACCGTGGCCATCGCGGTTCTCTTCGCCATTGGCTTCGTTATGTTTGTGCTTGTAAGAGACTAAATCTTGCAACGTGAAGCCATCGTGGTAAGTGATGTAATTTACCGTGAGTTTGTATGGCCAGTTGGCGGCGCTGTAGATATCGCGAGAGCCCATAAGGCGAGTGGCGAATTCTTTCAAATAGCCTTGATCACCACGCCAAAAACTGCGGGAAATATCGCGCAGCTTGTCGTTACATTCGTTCCAACCAAATGGGAAGTTACCAACTTGATAGCCATTAGGGCCAATATCCCACGGCTCGGCAATCAATTTGGTTTCACGCAAAATCGGGTCTTGAGCGACGGCTTTGAAAAATGCCGCTTCCGGGTTGTAATCATCCCCTTGGCGTCCCAAAGTGGCGGCCAAATCAAAGCGGAAACCGTCGATTTTGAATTCGCTAACCCAGTAACGCAGCGTGTCCATAACCAGATTTAATGCTGGTTGATAGGTGAGATCGACCGTGTTGCCACAACCAGTATAGTTGGCAAAGTGATTGCCGTGCTTAATGTAAAAGCGAGAATCGAGCGCTTTGAGATTAAACACCGTCGCGCCTTCGCCTCCTTCTGCTGTGTGGTTATAAACCACATCCAGAATCACTTCGATCCCATGCTTGTGCAGCTCACGAATGGTGGTTTTGAGCTCGGTTACCGCGTCTTTTTCTGCGTAACGAGGATCGGGCACCATAAACAAATAAGGGTTGTAACCCCAATAGTTGACTTTACCCATCTCCAATAAATGTGGCTCATGCATGCACGCTGCGATAGGTAGCAATTGCAACGTGTTGATGTTTTGCTGTTTGTAAAACGCCAGCATTTGAGGTGAAGCAAGACCAAGATACCGCCCTTTGGTTGTTGCACTGACTTCTGGATGTAATTGGGTAAGCCCTTTGACGTGCGTTTCAAACAGCACCATGTCCTCTCTCGGGATACGAGGATGATCCGTCTCCTGCCAGTCGAAAGTGTCTTCAATCACGACGCATTTCGGCATATCAAAACTTTTGGCTGGAGTATAAGGAGGATGGTAGTGAAGGGCTTTGTCTAAAGATTTGGCGTAAGGATCGGAGATGAGTAATGGTTCATCTCTATGTGTGACAACGTAACCATATTTTTGCCCCGGTTTGATATCGGGAATAAAGGTATGACGTATACCCGCATATTCATTGGGTAAGTCATGCAAACTATAGCTGCCATCGCTTGCAAACAATGCCAGCTGGATATCTTTTACACCCGGAGCATGAATAGAGAAGTTACAGCCTTCTTTATTTAACGTTGCGCCTAGGGGGTAGGGGCGAGAGAAAAGTCGTGTCATCGGAGATACTTTATTTATTATTTATTGCTACCTTTAGGAAACTATAAGTTAAAAACTTTGTCTTACTAAGGTCAACCACCTTAAATAGAAAAATATTCGTGTAATTTAATTACTTTAGATGACGACTTCGGGTCAAAAATATGAATTAGCTATCACTTTGTAGCGGCTCAAAACCGAAGAAACTTACTAATTCCTCCCTAGATTGGTGATCTGACTCGAAAAAACACCATGCGGTAATTTCTCTACTCCCTTCTCATCCCCCCTAAATTAGTTTGGGGCGGAGGAAGTCATCCTTGTACCCCTCGGGTAGTCTTATAACTGTTGAAACAAACGGGGATTCGTTCCCATCTTACCTCTCTTTCTTTAGGTGCGTTTTTACTGCCTATATTCACCTGAGGGCGAGCAGGGAAGACAGAATTATAAATACCCTTAATGGAGTTAAGAATGAAAAAAGTAAGTGTAATTGCTGCTGCTGTTGCTGCAACTTTAGCTGCTGGTTCTGCTTTCGCAGTGGACTTTAATGGTTACTTCCGTGCTGGTACAGGTATCAGTGGCAATGGTGAAGCTGATGTTAGTTATTTTGACAAACGAGGAGTTGGTCGTCTAGGTAACGAAAATGATAACTACTACGAGTTTGGTTTTGCGGAAGAGCTAAAAACGGGTGAACAAACTTGGCGTGTTGAATCAATGATTGCACAAGGCAACGAGGGTGCAAACGGTTGGGAAGACGGTGATTTCAACGTAGCACAATTTGCAGTTAAAGCGAAGGGCGTACTGGGCTTTGATAATGATGCAACTCTGTGGGCGGGTAAAACTTACTACCAACGTAAAGACATCCACATCTCAGATTTCTATTTCCTTGATACCTCTGGCACCGGTGGTGGTATTGAAAACATTTCTATTGGTGACCAAAAACTTTCTGTAGCTCTGATTCAAGATGGCGAAGATGATAACGGTAGCGGCTACAAATTTGACGTTCGTTTGGCAAATATCGGTCTTTGGGATCAAGCGACGCTTGAGCTAGCTGCTCTATACAACTTCTCTACTGAAAAAGATGACAAGACAATTGACGGTGACAACGGTGTTTTAGCTACAGCGATCATCAGCCAAGGTTTGAGCAACGGTTTTAACCAAACTGTTCTTCAATACGGTACAGCGGGTTACGGTGTTCAAGCTGCTAACTTCTGGGGTGCTGGCTCATACTACGATCGCACTGGTAATGAAAACGACGGTTCAGGTTTCCGCATCTTGAACTGGGGTGTTATGAATCTTGCTGATAACATTGAAATGGGTCACCAGCTTGCTTACCTATCTGGTTCAGATTTGGGGGCGAATAAGATCGATTCAAGTCAATACTCTATCGTAGTTCGTCCAATGTACAAGTGGAACGACACCATGCGTACTATCTTCGAAGGTGGTTACAACGCTGGTGAAGTAGACAATGAGGATTTTGGTGGTGCTAAGCTAACTCTAGCTCAAGCATGGGCAATGGGAGATAGCTGGTGGGCTCGTCCTGAAATTCGTGTTTACGGTAGCTACTTCATGGATCTAGAAAACGACGATGCGTTTGGTAAAGGTGAAGATACTGAATACGTTGTTGGTATTCAAGCAGAAGCTTGGTGGTAATCAAGTAATCTCTTAGTTATTTAGTTGTCCTAGTCAAATAGCCGACATTTGTCGGCTATTTTTCTAAGGGTTTTCGAAAAGTTAGACCTTTAATCAAAGTCACTCTAAGATGCTTTAATGCAAAAACCTTTAGAAAAATAACTAGAAGGAAAAAGAATGTACTTTCGTGCCCTTATGTTAAGTGGATGTGTCGCGCTTGCTGGCTGTCAGTCCACTGAAGTTATCGAACAAGTTCAAGTTGCTCAAGCACAGCAAGTTGATGTTATCTCTGAGCTTCAAGCTGTAAAAATGAAGCTTCCTAGTTCTGCAATTGTAGATATCACTACTCAGAGCCAAGTGCTGAAATACAAAGATATCGACAGCCGTGTTGCGGTGTTTGAGTTGCCTGCTGACCGTGGCGAGTTTGCCATTAAAATCACTAGTTTTATCGAAGACACTGCTTTCGTACCAAGAGCGATTATCGTAGATAAAAACGGTAAAGAAATTGAAAACTACGGCAAAGCGGAGTTTGAGTACACAAAACCTCGTCTTCATCTTGGAAACCGTCTAGTCGCTGAAAAAGACTTCTTCCCACCAGTGGGTTTAGATTCTGTTTACCTAATTGTTTACAATGATCAATCGGATCTAGGTGGATTTACGGATGTGATTCACCCTGCGCGATTGGATGCAGAGGGACGAGGCAATTACTTGCCAGAAGTAAAAGATATTCCAATTCCAAACAGTGATACAGGTAAGATTGAAGTCTCGATTGACCGTGTGAGTTTCTTCTCAATCGGAACATCAAGTAGTGGACCAACAGCGGCTCCAGTTGCGGTCAAGGCGGTTGAATCAGTACAGCCTGAAACACAAACTTACTACCACAACGCAATTAAAGCGGCGGTAAAAGCAGATGATATCCCTAAAGCTCTGAGCTTACTTGATGAAGCAAAAGCGTTAGGAATTGAAGGTGCGCAAGAAGTATTTGTAAAAGCAGTGAATAGCAAATAGGTAATTTCAAAAAGCCGGCTAAGATAGTCGGCTTTTTTATTGCGCATTTAGTTATCTTTTTCACACATTATATTATTTCTATTTAAAGTTTATTTTACTTAGAGTCATAATATATATGTTCTAATTTAATTAGTACTTGGTATAATAAAAATAAGGATATAACGTGAAAAAATTAATTATAAATACAGCGTGTACGTTAGCTGCTGTGTCTATCTTGTCTGCTTGCTCGTCCACATCATCAGAAAATACAACCCAAGATGAAGTACATAATGCGGTTGCGTTTACGAGCACGCAGATTGATATGATGACAAATTGTAGTTTGCCGGATTCAGCCGAATCTGGCCCATTGTCTAAAGACATTTTTGTTGTAGGTAGTTTCCCAAATGCAGATTGGAAGCACACTGCCGAGCGCAAGCTGACCTATAAGGGGAATAATGTATATCAAGTGATTGCCGATGAGGTTTCAGGTAATTACAAAATGCAGTATGCCGCTGAACAATGGAAACCGCAGTTCACTGCCAAAGGTAAAAAACTATCGGTAGGACAATTAAATGAACTGACTTACGGTGGTTACGGTACAGATACAAAACTAGAAATTAAAGAGCCTGGTAAATATCTTTGGAGTTTAGAATTTAAAGATGATGGCTCACCTTATTCAATTATGGTAAATAAGTGTCAATAATATTCCATTCAGTTATTTAAAATCTGTTTTTATTTATAAACCCCTACATGGGAAGCATGTTGGGGTTAATTTTATTACTCAAATGTTTTTACTTAATTTGAGTAAGTTAGGGAGAGTAAAATGCGTAACGTCCGACGTAACCATCGCCTGTATCGATCGCTGCTTGCGTTAAGTGTGATTGGTGCTTTATCTGCGTGTAATTCTTCTGGTGGTGGCGATACTAATAGCAGCACTCCGCTACCGGATACCAGTTATGCTTGCCAAGCCAATGTCATGGCGCAAAGTAACCAACTTCGTACTTATCAAATCATGGTCGAGAGTTTTGTGGATGGTGATGCAAGCATTGGTCACGGTACGGGCTATGGCACCAGCCATCATAAAGGCGATTTGCAAGGAGTGATTGATTCACTCGATTACATCCAAGATTTAGGGATGAACGCGATTTGGTTGACGCCAGTTTTTGAATCGGAAGCGATAGCGGGCCAAGATCACTGGGCCGATCGTCTGGATGCCACGGGCTACTTTGCAACGGATTACTTCACCATTGATCCACGTTTTGGTGATTTAGAAACGGCGAGAACCTTGGTCGAGGAAGCACACAAACGCGGCTTATACGTGTTTTTTGATGGTGTATTTGGTCATCACAAAGATGGCTTGATCAAACCATCTCCTTCCGGTTTGTTGCCATCGGGATCGAGCAATCCCGTTGATTACCCGGCCAGTCTCGATTTCTACAAAGAAGTGGCAACGTATTGGATCAAAGAACTGAAGATTGACGGCTGGCGTTTAGATCAAGCCTATCAAGTTCCGACAGACGCTTGGACACAACTTCGTAAAGCCGTCGATGAAGCCTCACAAAGTGTGACGTACACCAATAGCAAAGGCGAACAAGTGAATCCGTTGGGCTATATGGTGGCAGAGATTTGGAAAGGGGAGTCTGAAATCGCGAATGAGGCGTATGGATCGAACAGCGATCCAGCATTGTGCTCTGCGTTTGACTTCCCTATGCGATATCGCATCGTTGAAACTTTGGCCGTGAATGAGAGCGGCGTGGGTGGTCGCGGTGCGGATTGGTTAGACAACGGCTACAGCACACACAACCAATATCCAACACATTCGCAGCCGAATTTGATGATCGGCAACCATGATTTAGTGCGCTTTGGTGACTTGTTACAGCGCGGAAACTTGGCGGATGTGAATGATGCAGAATATTGGTTACGCCATAAAGCCGCGTTTGCTTTCCAAGCGGCGTACACCGGGCCAATCACGTTGTACTACGGTGATGAAATCGGGGATCAAGTGGATGGTTTTGCCGCCAAAGAAGACAACAGCACCTGCGCCATTCAAGGTTTTTGCGATGATCACGTTGCGCGCAGTAGTGCGAAAATTGAAGGCGTGACGGCGACGCTTGATGCAAACCAAGCCGATCTCAAATCTTATGTGACATCGCTGATGACAATGCGCGATGCGCATCCTGCACTTTATCAAGGGTCACGCACGAATTTAGTTGCGAGTAACGGCAGTTATGTGGACTTGAAACAATCTGGTTCGGACAAAGTCTTGTTTGCGCTAAATACCTTAGAGAGCGATAGAAGCGTCACTCTTACTCAGGAGAGTGTTGGTACTGGTGAGTTGGTGGATTTGCTCACGAATGAAAAAATTACGCCAAGCAATGGTCAATATCAGATTCTGATGTCGCCACTACAAGGACGATTCTTTGCGGTAAAACCTTAAGGAATTATCCAGAATTGATGCTCACCAGTTGAGCTGACCACAAGCTTTCTTATAAACAAGCCAAGTGTTGTTGCTGACCCCCATAGGCGCACACTTGGCTTTTTTCCGTCCGTTTTACTTTTCCCTTAATGGTTTTCCAACGATGTAGCCAACAGGTTGCTTCGCTTTTTGCATTGGCGTTTGTTTTCGGCAGGTAGATATTTGTGAGATAAGCTGCACATTAAAAAGTAAATTAACACTTGTGCAACGTAAAAATGTGACTGAAGGATTACTTATGCCCCACTAATATGTTTATCGTGTTTGGGATTTACATAACTAATGGAAAAGTATAATGAAATCCATAACGAAACCCCTCTGTCTTCTTGCTGTTATTAGCTCTCCGCTTGCATATAGCCAAATTCTCAATGGTGACTTTGAACAGTGGAATGGCAGTGCGCCTACGCAGTGGTCAGTGATTGACGCTGGCATCGCGGTGTCGCCAAGCAGCGAGCAAATCAAATCGGGCGGCCTGGCTGCTCAAGTCGTCGTGAATACAGGTACCCAAAGCAACACTGACCTTTTGCAAACCATTAATGTGGAGCAAGGGAAAACCTATCCGTTCTCAGTCTCGGTGTATCACACTGAAGGGCATGTAAAAGCTCGATTGGTGGCAGACGGTTATCACGGCTACTCCAATCCGCAGCAAACGAATCAGTGGCAAGAACTCACACTCAATTACACCGCGACGACCACGAAAACCATCGATGTGGGATTGCGTTTTTATGATGAAGCGGGCTTTGACGGCTCAGAAGTGGTTTATGTCGATAACTTCCAACCGACCGAGACAAGCACTCAGCCTCCCGTAGAGAGCTGTAGTGATCACCAAGTGGTCTTGACTCTCACGACCGACAACTACGGCTCTGAAACGAGTTGGACGCTGAAAAACAGCCAATCCGCAGTGCTGTTCTCTGGTCAGGATTATGAGTCGGCAACCACCGTTGAAAAAAGCATGTGTTTAGCCGACGGTGATTACCAGTTCACCATTCAAGATGAGTATGGTGACGGCATTTGTTGTGGAAGTGGCGCGGGTTCGTACACGTTGATGGAAGGAGCCAAGACCCTTGCTTCTGGCGCTGAGTTCGCCAAAAGCGAAACCACTGATTTTACGTTAGGTGACACCACTACGACTCCACCAGTGGTTGATGGGTATTATCAAGCCGCGTCTGGCAAGACAGGCTACGCACTCAAAACGGCGTTGTTTAACATCATCAATAATCACTCCAGCCGTGGCTATTCAGCGATTTGGACTTTGGTTAAAGACGCAGATTTGGATAACTACTACGAGAAAGACGGCTCCATTCTCGATATGTATTCAGAGAAGCCTGCGGGCAACGACGCAGTGAGTTTCACGAAAGTAACCGACCAATGCGGTCAATACAGTCAAGAAGGGGATTGCTACAACCGTGAACACTCGTTCCCGAAAAGCTGGTTTGGTGGCAAAGTTGAACCAATGAACTCAGACGGTCACCATTTGTTTGCCACCGATGGTTATGTAAACGCCAAACGTAGCAACTGGCCATTTGGCGAAGTGGGCACCTCGACTTATGTTTCCAGCAATGGTTCTAAGCTAGGTCAAGCGAGCACAGCACTGGGTTATTCAGGCACCGTGTTTGAGCCGATTGATGAGTTTAAAGGCGATTTTGCGCGCGCGTATTTTTACATGGCAACCCGTTACGAGAACGTGATTGGCAATTGGGAGAACAACACGAGCAACTCTGACGCGGTGTTGGATGGTACCAGTACGAACGTATTTGAACCTTGGATGCTAAACATGCTGAAACGTTGGCACAAAAATGATCCTGTTAGCGCGAAAGAAATCCGTCGCAATGACTTGGTGTTTGAGTTCCAAGGAAACCGCAACCCGTTTATCGATCATCCTGAATTTGTTGAGCAAATTTGGGGAAATTAACGCGCAATTGGTTTCAACATTGCGAGTCAATCTCACGGCGAACCATTGAAGATAAGAAAGGGGATGCATAATGCATCCCCTTGTATTTACGGATGTTGTGAAAACTGGAGAACTCAGTTCTTCGTGACGGTTACGATTGGCGCTGACTTGTCAGCCGCATTGAAGTGGAAGTTGTAATTTCCTGCTTCTGCAATCGCAATTTTTAGGTTTGCACTACCGCCACCGACTTCCATCGTCAGTGCTTTACCAAGCTCAACACTGCCTTCGCCGCCGAAGTTGGTGTCTGCTGCCCAGTCTGCACTTGCAATCTTCATCTCGTAGCTACCCGCAGCTAGGTCAATGTCTAGCGAGTAAACATCATTGGCGACGTAGCTGAACTTCGCTGCTGAATCTTGCGCTGGAGTGTCCCAACTTGTGATGGTGCCACGTAGGTACAGTGCTGTTTCACCAAACGTTGGTGCATCCGCAGATTTGGTTACGGAAACCACAGGTTTTTCCACTTTCTCATCTTGAACGTATAGCGCGTTCAGTGTGAAGTTGTACTTGCCTGTTTCTGCGACGGTGAGTTTACAGTTTTCGTCTGCGCCTAGCTCCAGAGAGCCGCTGCCCACTGTTGCCACAGAACAACCGATGTTCGGATTTGCCCAACCTGTGTCTGCAAATTTGAACTCGTGGCTGCCTGCTTCAAGTACGCCTGTTACTGAGTACATGCCGTTGCCAATGAAAGTCATTGCCCAGTCGCTGTTGTCTGACCAATTGTTCATTGTGCCTTTCACGTAAACCACGGTTTCACCGAAAGGAGGAATGCTCGATACGTCTTTGTTGTCCGTATTGACTGGCAGACCCGCACCTTGCGCGCCGTCTTGTGGCTGTACGAATACCGCAGTAGTCAGTGCTGGCACAGTGAAGGTTTCATTTGCGAAGCTTGCACCTTTCACGATGTCATCTGCAGAGTTTTGTTGAACTTCATGCAGCTCGAAACCTGTCGCGCCTTTCACGACAAATGATTTCTCTGTTGATGTTGAGTTCACCACAGCAACGATCGCATCGTATTTCGAATCCAAATCGGCACCTGCTGATTTACCATCGTCGATAGACATAACGATCAAGCCTTCCACTTGGTCTTTACCAACGTTGCGGAAGTCAACACGGTTCATGACTTCTTGAGCGGTATCTAAGCGGAACAGTTCACTTGAACTACGGATTTTTAGTAGTTCTAGGAATTGTTGTTTGGTTAGCTCAATGTCGGTTGCATCTGGCTTCGCTGTCGTATCAGAAACGATCTTCTTGATTAGCTCCCAGTTTGCGCCGTCTTTGTCTTCACGAGGCAGACCTACGTTCCAGTTGTTGTCACTGCCGTCGAAGAAGACGCGGTTGAACCAGTCACCAGAATCGTAAGAGTCACGCTGCATCGATTTAGAACGCAGCAGCTCAGAACCCATGTGGATGAATGGGATACCTTGGCCAAGCATTACTGTTGATAGCGAGACTGATTGCATGCGTGCACGATCTGCAGAAGGAGTCGCAGTCGCAATCTTGTACGCGTTGTTATCCCACAGAGTTTGGTTATCGTGCTTAGACACGTACGAGATGTTTTCTGATGGCACTTTTGTGTAGCCTGCTGGCGCACCATTGTAATCAACGTTCTTACCTAGTTTAGTGTCGCCTTTGTAATCTAGAAGAACGAAGTCAGCCAAGTTACCCGCCATGCCTAGACGAACCAAATCTTGGTTGTGTAGACGACCATTCACCGATTCTGCGTCCACTTTGGTTTCTTCATTCGCGTAAGCCGCGTTACCAAAACCTTGGTTGAAGCGAAGTGGGTGCTTACCTTCTGAATCGACACCGCCATCAAATGGGCTACCGCCACGAACAGCGTCACGCAGACGATCCGAGAACGTACCGATTTCAGTGCCAGCCATGTTTAGCTGAGTGGCTTGATCAAAACGAGCGTTGTTAGACACTTCACCGAAGTCCCAACCTTCACCGTAGAACAAGGTGTTTTCGTCAATCTTGCGGATTTGCTCAAGTGCGTAGACCATCACATCTTTTGGCTGGTGGCCCATTAAGTCGAAACGGAAACCGTCAACTTTGTAGTCGTCCGCCCACACTTTCAATGAGTCAACCATCAGTTTACCCATCATCAAGTTTTCTGTTGCAGTGTTGTCACAACAGGTTGAGTTTTCTACGCCGCCAGTGTTGACGTTAAGACGGTGGTAGTATCCTGGGACGATTTTATCTAGAACGGATTTGTCGTTAATGCCAGAGGCATTGGTGTGGTTGTACACCACGTCCATGATCAGCTTCAGCTTCATTTTGTGTGTTGCTTGCACCATTTCACGGAACTCAAGAATACGTTTTGAGCCGTTTGGATCGGTCGCGTAGCTGCCTTCTGGCACCGTGTAATGGAATGGGTCGTAACCCCAGTTGAAGCTGTCTAGCATGCGCAAATCGTTCATCAGTGCTTGCGCAGAACCGGTGGCTGGATCGTAGCTGTTCAGCACATCTTCAATCACTTTCGCGCCATCAACTTCGTCACAGACAGACGCTTCTGGTTTGATGCCACACAATTTACCTACGGTGTCAGTAATATCGACGCGGTTCGTCGCTTCTTCATCAACCGTAGCAATATCGAACGCTGGCAGGATGTGAAGCGTTGTTAAACCTGCGTCTTTTAGTGCTTGCAAGTGAGAAACCGATTCGCGGTCTGCTTCTGTGAGTGCTAAGTACTTACCGTTGTATTCTTTGGTGCCTTTTGTATCGTTAAAGCTGAAGTCACGAAGGTGTGATTCGTAAAGTACGTGGTCTTCATCTTTTTTAACGGTTGGGCGTTCGTAGTCGCTCCAGCCTTGTGGCATCAAGCTTGGATCATCCAAATCGATCACTTGAGAGTACATCGAATTTTTCGACAAGCTCAGAGAGTATGGATCTGTGACCAAGCGAGTTTCGATTACGCCCGTTGTTGGGTGGTAAACTTTAACTTGGTAACGGTAGTATTTGTTGACGACGTTGCTTTGCGCTTCAGAAATCCAGATACCAGTTGCTGAATCTTCTTTCATCGCAACGGTTGTTTCTTCTTTCAGATTCTCGTCATAGATGATCAGAGCAACGTCTTGCGCTGTTGGCGCCCAAAGTTTGAAGGTTGCTGCGCCGCCTTCCACAATCGCACCGAGTTCTTGGCTAATTGCGTTACCTGCCTTGGAATCGGCAAACACCGCATCCAAAACGCCCGGCTTTTGCACTTCAGTTGCAGAAATAACGTCGCCATTTGTGTTGTAAGCCACCATGACGATTTGTGATTTCAGAATCGTACGTAGGGTTGCATCGTCCACATCAATGCCAGCGGCTTGAAGGCTTGCAAGGTGGCGGAAACGAGATTTAAGACCGTCAGACAAATCGCCCGCTTTGGTCAGCTCAACAGCTGTACCGCCAGAGATTTGCTTGTCTTCATCCATTTTGATGTCGTTGGTCAAGCTGTAGAACAGCTTCATTGAATCAGCATTGGCTGCCGCTTCCCATGCGATAGTGTTGGCATCTAACCAATGCGCTTTTTGACCATCAATATCGACTGGACGTTCTTCGATTGGCTCGTAGTAAAGCTCGCTGCTGCCGTGGAAGCCAAATAGACCCTTAGATTCGCCAATTTTGGTCAGCTCCACTTTTGAGTTCGAGCTACCGAAGGCTTTCTCATCGCCTTTGTGCAGAATGAAGTTCATACATTCGTGCGGATCAGACGCATCTGGGTTCACTTTCAGTACGTAGTAAGCGCCGTAGGTGTCGTTGATGCCGTCGAATGGACGTGGTGCAGACCAGTCCGTACCTGTGCCAGCAATGCCCATGGCTTCTAAGTCGGTGCTGGTACAGCCTTCGCCGTTCCACAAGTGCAGGCCCCAACCTTCGTAGTCGCTTGCCGTTGATGCGGATGCAATATCACGCTTGTAGTAAATGACAACCTCGTTCTCTCCCGCAGGGTATAGGCCAGAGCCTGGGTTCGTGGTGTCGTCGCTTGTGCTATCGCTGCCACAACCGCTGATGACCGCGATGGAAATCAAAGGCAGTACGGTTTTGGCAATCGTTGATAATTTGAATGTTTTATTGTCCACGTTTACAAATCCATTGTTATTGAATTGATATAACGGACGTGCGGTATTTCGTGGCTCTAAAGCTCGAAGCGCTACACGCCCTATTTGGGGCAAGATGCCGAAAAGGAAATGTTCAACTAGATGCTAATACACTGAATCATCAGCAAAATGTGAGAGCAGGCTGTTAAGTTTTTTACAAGTAAAAATTTTCTGTCACAGTCGATTTTGTTCACAAAATAAATAATAAAACGGTCGCATAGTGAGATATTCCGCACACCATCAAAATGTAAATTTTTATAGGAGGAGTAAGGGGGGATGATAGGGGAGGAGAATATCTCAGCCCCAAAACTGTGATTAACTTCTATAAAAAACAGGGTGATATTTCGCCTTTAAAAATAAGTTACGCTGATATTGAATAAAATAACGCCAACAGACACTTAGAAGCTTCAGATTTTGCGGTAATGGTCGTTATATAATAAAGGCTGCCGATATTGGTCGGCATGTGATTTTCAAGACTCCCCGGTAGGGAGTTCATTTGGGCCCTGACTAAAAAAGAGGCTATCTATGAGTAGTATGGGCATTGCCATTGCGGCAACTGGCCTTTCACTCGTCCTGATATTTGTTTGGATGATCTCATTGTCGATGCGAAGGCAACGGCTGGAGACCGAGAGGAAAGCGCGTGAAGCTGCGTATCGTAAAGCGATGCAAAAGGCGCGCGAGCAAGAACGCAAAGAGCGTGAGTTTAAAGCAGAAACTGGCCACATCCCGACGATTTTGTTTTTAGCGAAAGAAGCTGAGCGGGACAACGTTCGACAAGCGCTGTATTGGTACGACAAAACGGCGAAGTTGGATAACGTGACAGGCATGTACGGCATTGTGCGCCTTAGTGAGCGAATGCGAGAAGATGTGATCTTAAAAGAGCAGGCGAACTTCTGGCGAACTGCCATCGCGGGCATGGAAGGTGATATTGAAGCGAAGTTCACGACAGGTAAAGCACTGGTGTTTGGTCGAGGGGTAGAGAAGAACATCCCGAAAGGCCATCAACTCATCGAGACGGCGGCCGAAGAAGGTTGCGTTGCTGCGATGCTTTACATGGGAGAGTGGCAGCTCTCGCCTGAAAATACTTCAGGCCATAAAGCCGATGCGCTTTACTGGTTTATGAAAGCGGCAGAAAAAGACAGTGCAGAAGGCAAAATTCAAGTCGGCTTGTGTTATCTAAACGGCATTGGCGCAGACAAGAGCATGGTGAAAGGTTGCTATTGGCTGGAACGTGCTGCTGAGGGCGGCAGCGCAGAAGCGATGTACCATGCAGGCGAAGCATGGAAAGACAGAGGAAAAACAGGCAATGCGATTGCGTATGTTTGGTTGTTTCTTTCTGCCAATATGGGTTATCAACCAGCTCGCGTCCTTCGTGATGAAGTCGCGGCGAACATCGGTGTGGATGTGGTGGTTGGACTTCAATCCATTGCGAAGCCTCTGCAAAGAAAGCTCGCATCTGGCATGGTGAAAAAGCACTCGATCATTCGTGCGCTGAACAAGGTGTACAAACGTGACGTATATTTCCCTGGTGAAGAAGAGCTTAACGAAGTGTTAAGTGACGAGCACAAATCTGGGGCGAATACGTGGGAGGAGACGACGGAGCTAAACTTCGAACCGGATATGACAACGGTCACAACAGAAGATCAATCAGCGAAACCACCTGAGCAGAAAACGCCTTCCAAAGATGTGCTCGATTTTACGCAGAATTTTTTACAACCTTAATCTTCGAAGAGCCTCAGTAATGAGGCTTTTTTATTGCCTGATAACAGCTACTGGCAAGCTCCTCTAGGCGATGCCACCCTCTCTCTTCCCATCCTTGTTTTTACAAGAATCTCTATATAGAGACGAGTACACCGTTTTTAAGACGTTTGCGTGTTTTCTCTTCGCATCGAGTCCTGAATCCCGATGTTCGCTTCTATATGTACCAACGTTGCAAACATGGCCAAGCTGTCATGGTTGAGTGTTGCGAAGATCTTAATTTATTCATTTGCATATTATTTATTCGATTTCTCAACAGATTTTGTACGTTTAGTTCAGACTTTCTAGTGAAACCTAAAAATGGAGGGGAATCCCCCCTGTTTCAGAGATGGTTATTAAGCTCAAATCAAACATTTCCAATATCTAATTAACTGGAATTGGAAATTAATTTCGTGGCTATAAATAAAAGGCTAAAAAATACACTCATTACTTTATCTAATAATATTAATTAAAATTTGTACCTCTAAATCTAAATTTCTATTTTTGGTTTAAGATTTGATTTGTTGATTTTATTCTTAATTAGGCGCAAGATAATAAGCAAATAAAAATAGCGCATACTATGCGTATAAAAACATTCGGAAGTAACTTTTTCATTACATGTTTCAACAGAAAATGGAGCATATTCCATTTGCTCTGTTTTATTTCTATTAGAGATTTGTGTATGTTGAGAATCATTAGTGCAGATAAGTTCATCTCTTCAAGGTTCATCTTGGAATACAGCAAAGCGGAGTTTGCGTCTTTGTTGGGAGTTTCCGTAGCTAAGATAACCAATATTGAAAGTGGCAAATCTTCGATTCCCCCGGTGTACGATTACGCCATCAATCATTTACTCAGTGAGCATCCGTTCAAGGAAAGCGCAGTGGAAGCCCTTTGCTCTCATGAGACTCTTAACTTTGCCCGACGCATAGATGTGAACTCTAAGGTGCAACGCTTGTCCTGTAAGCGTTGCGATAGCCGTAGACTGCACGTTATGGCAGGAATGAGTGGGCTGTACTTTGTCGAGTGCATGGATTGTAAGCATACCATGTACTCGTCTGGTATCGCGGTAAAACGCTATCAACAGTGGTCCAACAATGGCGTAAAGCTAGATAGTCATTTATTTAATTGAATTGTGTTTCCTTTGCACCTAAAGTAAAAAGCCATCAATACATGTGTTGATGGCTTTTTTATTATGTGTTTAAATTTAGTTAAAATTAAAATATTTATTATCCCTAATAATATAGTCCTACTAATTATATAGTGATAGAAATCTCAAAAATTTATTTTCTTGATATTTTATTTCTAACAACAATGGCTGTGGTCACACAATTTTTAATTATTTTTCCTTTTAAGCCTGGTTTCAATATCATTGGGCCATCAATTGGAAAGTGATGAAGATCGCGAAATTTTAATTCGAGAAAATAAGACTTTTAAATATGAAAATTTAATCACGAAATTTGTTTTTTGAATTTTAAATATCGTTTTCGTTTGTAATATCTGTACCTGTCAATTTTAAAGAACAAAAAAGAGATATTCCAAATGAAACGTTTAATTATAGGTGTTAGTAATTACATGCCAGAAGACTTCAGTTTATTAGCTGAATCTTTAGATGAACAATTTAATCGTCATTTACAACCTTTAGAGCAAGTTGAATTAACCGACGTTGGTGCGGCTATTATTACTTCAGCAGACATTAAAGCAGGTCTGCATAAAATGATTTCTGAAACGGGTTACGGTATTCCAGTTTTCTTAGTAACGGATGAAAACCCAGTTTCGGCAGAAGATTACGTTTGGCTAACTGGCGTTATCGATTTAGAAAGACAATCTATTGAGTACTACTGTCGTCAAATCAATGAAGCAGTAACCAAGTACGAATGTCGTCTTCTTCCTCCTTTCTTCAAGCAATTAACGCACTATGTTGAGATGGGTAACTCAGCGTTTGACTGTCCGGGACACCAAGGTGGTCAGTTCTTCAAAAAACACCCAGCTGGTAAACAATTCTACGATTTCTTCGGCGAAAACCTGTTCCGTAGTGACTTGTGTAACGCGGACGTAGATTTAGGTGACTTGCTGATCCACGAAGGTTCTGCACACCAAGCGCAAGCGCACGCTGCAAAAGTATTTAACGCGGACAAAACTTACTTCGTGCTCAACGGTACTTCTGCTTCAAACAAAGTGGTGTGTAACGCGCTAGTAACTGAAGGTGATTTGGTACTGTTCGACCGTAACAACCATAAATCGAACCACCACGGTGCGTTAATCCAAGCGGGTGGTATGCCAGTTTACTTAGAAACGGCGCGTAACCCTTGGGGCTTCATCGGTGGTATGGATGAGCACTGTTTCGATGAAGAATACATTCGTGCTCAAATCGCGAAAGTGGATCCAGAACGTGCACGCGATGAACGTCCTTTCCGTCTTGCTATTATCCAGCTTGGTACTTACGACGGTACTATCTACAACGCTCGCTACGTAATGGATAAGATCGGTCATCTTTGTGACTACATCCTGTTTGACTCTGCGTGGGTTGGTTATGAACAGTTCATCCCTATGATGAAAGACTGTTCACCACTGCTGCTGGATTTGAAACCAGAAGACGCAGGTGTGATCGTGACTCAGTCTGTTCACAAACAACAAGCTGGCTTCTCTCAAACATCGCAAATCCACAAAAAAGACCGCCATATCAAAGGTCAAGCTCGTTACTGTAACCACAAACGCTTTAACAACGCGTTTATGATGCACGCATCGACTTCACCATTCTACGCACTGTTCTCTGCGCTTGATGTGAACGCGAAGATCCACGATGGCGAAGCAGGTCTGCGTTTATGGCGCGATGCGGTTAAGACTGGTATCGAAGCGCGTAAAGAAATCCTTAAGAGTTGTGAATTGATTCGTCCGTTCATTCCAGACGAAGTCGAAGGTCAACCTTGGGGCAGCTACGACACTGATGTGATCGCAACGAATAAGAAATTCTTCATGTTTGAGCCAAACGCAAGCTGGCACAAATTTGAAGGTTACGGTGAAGGTCAATACTTCGTTGACCCATGTAAATTGTTGCTAACTACTGCGGGTATTGCAGAAGACGGCAGCTACGCAGATTTCGGTATTCCTGCAACGCTATTGGCGAACTTCCTTCGTGAAAACGGCATCATCCCTGAGAAGTGTGACTTGAACTCTATCTTGTTCCTACTCACTCCTGCGGAAGATATGGGTAAGATCCGTCACCTTGTGGCTCAAATTAACCGATTCGAAAAATTCATCCGTGATGATGCGCCTCTAAGTATCGTACTTCCAAGCGTCTACGAAGCGAATAAAGAACGCTACCGTGGCTACACCATCCGTCAGCTATGTCAGGAAATGCATGACATGTACAAAGAGCTGAACGTGAAACAGCTACAAAAAGCGATGTTCCGCAGCGAGTACTTCCCACAAATGGTTCACAAACCAGACGTGGCGACACGCAAATACTTCCGTGGTGAATGCGATTACCTACCACTTAAAGAGGCCGTTGGTCGCGTAGCCGCTGAGGGTGCACTTCCTTACCCTCCAGGCATCATCTGTGTGATCACTGGTGAAATCTGGACCCCACACGTGGTGGATTACTTCCTATCTCTAGAAGAAGGTATTAACCGCTTCCCAGGCTTCGCGCCAGAAATTCAAGGTGTGTACCTTGAAGATGTTAACGGTCGCACTACCGCACATTGTTATGTCCTAAAAGATTAATCTACCCGTTCGCACCACGCTCCGGCGTCGGTGCGAACCGCTTATTCGTGGAGAATAATTTATGAGTACTGAAACTAAAAAAATGTCGGTGGTGCAGTTAACCATTCTGACATTCATCAACATGGCCGGCTCCGGTATCATCATGCTGCCAAGTAAACTGGCGCAAGTGGGCACCATTTCTGTGTTGTCTTGGCTGATCACGGCAGCGGGCTCTTTGGCGTTGGCTTACGTGTTCGCAAAATGTGGTCGTTTTAGTAAACGTGACGGCGGTATGAACGGTTACGCGTCTTATGCATTCGGTAAATCGGGTGCATTTATGGCGGGCTGGACTTACGGTTTGTCGCTCCTTATTGCGAACATTGCGATCGCGATTACTTGTGTGGGTTACGGCTCCGCATTCTTTGAAGTGACCCTATCTCCGGTCGAAACCTGTTTGTACACCATCGCCATTCTTTGGATTTGTACTTTCGCTAACTTCGGTGGTGCGAAAATCACAGGTCAAATTGGTACATTCACCGTGTGGGGCGTAATCCTACCAGTGTGTTCATTGGGTATTGTTGGTTGGTTCTGGTTTAACCCAACCATGTACATTGAAGCTTGGAACCCACACAGCTTGCCATTTGGTGAGGCAGTGAGCGCTTCTATTGCGATGACGCTATGGGCATTCCTTGGTCTTGAATCAGCTTGTGCGAACTCTGAAGCGGTAGAAAACCCAGAGAAGAACGTACCAATCGCAGTACTGGGCGGTACACTAATCGCGGCTGTGGTTTACATTGTATCAACAAACATCTGTTCTGGTATCGTTGCAAACTCTGAGCTTGCTGCATCTACAGCACCATTCTCAACCGTATGGACAGTGATGCTAGGTTCAGCCGCTGGTAAAGTGGTTGCGGGTATGGCGGTATTGGCTTGTGCGGGCTCTCTATTGGGTTGGCAATTCACTATCGCGTCAGTGTTCAAATCGTCTTCTGATGCTGGCTTCTTCCCTAAATTGTTCTCTCAAGTGGACAAACGTGGTACGCCAATCAAAGGTATGATCGCGATTACTATTATCCAATCTGTATTGTCTCTAATGACGATCTCTCCAACGCTGAACGAGCAGTTCGAAGCGCTGGTTAACCTAGCGGTAGTAACAAACGTTATTCCTTACATTCTATGTATGGGCGCAATCTTCATCATGCAGCAAGTGGCGCACGTGCCGGAGCGCGAGATGAAAACCACCAACGTTATCGCTCTGATTGGCTCTCTGTACAGCTTCTACGCGCTTTACGGCTCCGGCTACGAAGCGATGATGTGGGGCTCTATCGTAACCTTCCTAGGCTGGAGTGCTTACGGTCTGATTGCTGCGAAGCATGAGCCTTTAGCAAATTAAAAAATAATACTGAAAGAGCCTTCCCAAACGCGGTGTGGAAGGCTCTTTGTTTTTAGGCATTTACGCCAAATCCAAGTCAGCTCAAAGTATTTGAGGCTAGACATCCAATGACGTGAAAACTCATTTTCGACATTTGGAGGACGAAAGATGATAAGTCAACCTGTTAAAATCGGTGACGATACCGCCGTAGTCATTCCAAGCGCAATCCTGGCTCAGCTCGGGATAAGGGAAGGAGATACCCTAGAAATCGCACTGAATAAAGACAAAATGGAAATTAAGAAGATGGTGTTGAAAACCAGCACTCCAACTTACTCTGAAGATATTGAGGAGAATTGAGTTAGAGAATCTTGGTTTGTCGGATACACTACTGGTTTCGCAAAACTGGCGCTTGCCGCTGTCTTTGAACTATCGATAACAACAATAAGAGGTAAGGTACTATGCAAGGTATCCTCTCTATACAATCTCATGTTTCTTTTGGTCATGCTGGTAACAGCAGTGCCGTTTTCCCAATGCAACGCATGGGTTTCGAAGTATGGCCGATTCATACCGTTCAATTTTCTAACCACACTCAGTATCAAGAAGGTTGGACTGGGCGAGCGTTTGCGGCTGAAGACATCAGCGAGTTAGTTCGTGGTCTTGGAAACATCGGTGCATTGGAAAAATGCCAAGCGGTGTTGACGGGCTACCAAGGCAGCGCAGAGCAATGCCTTGCTGTTGAAGATACCGTGACGAAAGTGAAGCAAGCGAATCCGAACGCACTTTATGTTTGCGACCCTGTGATGGGCGCGCCAGACAAAGGCTGCATTGTGGCACCGGGCATTGCTGAAAATCTTCTGACTCGTTTGATGCCAATGGCGGACGTGATCGTTCCGAACCAATTCGAGCTAAGTCAATTTGCTGAGATGGAAATCCACTCACTAGACGATGCGATCACCGCATGCCAACGTGCGCTAGCGAAAGGTCCAAAAGTTGTGCTAGTTAAGCACCTTTACTGCCTAGAAAATGGCAGCTTTAACATGCTACTGGCTACGCAAGAAGGCATTTACCTTGCGAAGCGTCCTCAATTTGAGTTTGCTAAACAACCTGTTGGCGTGGGCGACCTTATCTCGGCGATCTTCACTTCAGGATTGCTGAAAGGTTGGTCTCCTAAACAAGCTTTCCAACATTGTCACGACGCGTGTTACGGGGTGTTAAGCGCCACTTACCATGCAGGCGAATGGGAACTGCAAACCATCGCAGCGCAGCAAGAGTTTGTTGAACCAAGCAAACACTTCCCAATTGAAGAAGTAGAACTAGAAATGGCGTAACGCTATTTTCGAACACAAAAAAGGAGCCCGGCGGCTCCTTTTTTGATCGCTAACATTGGGACGCATCGACTTTAAAACTGTGTCCGTCTTTTCCTGCGCCTTCCAATCGGTAATAGGCGTAGCATTTGCCTTGCATCAAAGCTTCTGGCGAGTCACTAGGGCCGTAGCCGACTATCGAATAAGTGTTGTTTTCAATGAACACCAAGTTTGCTTGCTTCATTTCGTCTGAGATCGTCATGTTGTCGAAAAAGCCAAGGTGTTCGCCACATTCGCTTTGCGTTTCTGGGTAGCCGTTGTAAAACTCTTGATAGCCCACAGCAGTCAGGACACATTGGTTTGCGCCATTCTCTTGGTTGAACGCTTTCGCATTGGCGTTGAGAATGGAGACGTAGTACTGCATGTCGGCAAACAAAACTTGAATGGCAGCAGAGCGGGCGTCGGACGTGCGCTGGTTCGAATGGTGGAGTGCATAAGCAGAGATTCCGCCTAGTAAAACAGCAGCGAACAACCACTCTTTCAATGAGAAACTAGACAACCATCTCATTCGTTTACCCTCAAATTAAATCGACCATTCATTCAATGGGGCGGCGGGGCGGCATTCTACGCATCGAATCTTGAAAACTTAAGGGTAAATCCCGTGTTTCAGAAAAAACTGACAGAAAGTTTATTGGTGATCAATGAGTGATACCGAATGCATATTCTATCGACAATAAATTATCGACAACGAAAAAGGGGAGCCAACAGGCTCCCCTTTCTATTATTCAATGTTTATCTTACTGGCTTTTTTGCTGTTCTGAACGGCAAACAGCAGCGGTAAAGATAACGTCTGTTGAACTGTTTAGCGCTGTTTCAGCAGAGTCTTGAATCACACCGATGATGAAACCAACCGCTACCACCTGCATTGCTACGTCGTTTGAGATGCCAAACAAACCACACGCTAGAGGGATAAGCAGTAGAGAACCGCCCGCAACACCAGAAGCGCCACATGCAGAAACCGCCGCGACAACACTTAGAAGTAGCGCTGTCATTAGGTCAACTTCAATACCCATTGTGTGCACTGCAGCCAGCGTTAGCGTTGTGATAGTGATTGCTGCACCAGCCATGTTGATGGTTGCACCCAGAGGGATAGATACTGAGTAAGTGTCTTCATCTAGGTCTAACTTCTCACATAGCGCCATGTTTACTGGGATGTTCGCTGCACTTGAGCGAGTGAAGAACGCTGTTACGCCACTTTCACGTAGACATTGGAATACCAATGGGTACGGGTTTTGTTTGGTTTTGAAGAATACGATCGCTGGGTTTACTACTAGCGCGATAATCATCATTGCACCAAGTAGAACCGCAAGAAGGTGAGCGTAGCTTGCTAGCGCGCTGAAACCAGTTGTCGCGAAAGTTGAAGCAACCAGACCAAAGATACCAAATGGTGCAAGACGGATGATGAAGCGAACAATGTGAGAAACACTGTGGCTTAGGTCTTCAAATACCGCTTTCGTTGTTGCTGATGCGTGGTGAAGTGCAAGGCCAAGACCCACACCCCAAGCAAGAATACCGATGTAGTTCGCTTCTACTAGTGCGTTTACTGGGTTATCAACCAGTTTAAACAGCAATGTTCGTAGGATTTCTGCAATACCTTGAGGAGGCGTTGCACCTTCAGCGCCGGTTACAAGCGTTAGATGGGTCGGGAAAAGGAAGCTTAGAACCACGGCTGCAAGCGCTGCGAAGAACGTACCCATTAGGTACAAAACAACGATTGGGCGCATGTAAGTGTGTTGGTTTTTCTTTTGGTTCGCAATTGAAGCGGCAACCAAAATAAACACTAGGATCGGCGCGATGGCTTTAAGAGCGCCTACAAAAAGGCTACCAATCAGTCCAACGCTTTCAGCATGGCTTGGTGAAACTGTTGCGAGCAAAATACCAAAGACAATACCGACAAGGATCTGGAGAACGAGGTTACCGCGAGCATATCGGGCAACGAGGCTGTTGTGTTGCATACGTCATTCCTGCAATTTTATGTCAGAGCGGCAGGGCAATAGCCAAACATTACACGGCGATAATGCCCTTGATGAACAAGGAATGAGCATTGCTTCTGTGCGCTAAGAACATGATTATCAATTATCCTGTTTTTATAAATTCAGCCATTTTCTTGCTGAATATCACATATCTTAGCTTGGTAATATTTTGTGTCTAGTTTTAGTTTGTTTTTGGATTAAATGTTTGCTCGATGTTATCTAAACGAGATTTTTATGTTGAAAAATCTCATTGGTTATGAGTAATGGTTTTTAATAAAGTTATTAAAAAGGAGACGAAAGTCTCCTTTGAATTTATTGACAACTCAAATCTAACAACTCAGTAACTTTGCTGACGTTTGCGTTTATCACTCATCACATTGCGAGTAAGTTTGCCAAATTGTCGGCTCTGAGCTCGTTGCTCTGCTAAGGTCGCGCCATTAAAGGCTTGTTCTCGCAGCAGCTTTTGATAATTGTTGAAACGGCGAACTTCAAGAGAGCCATTTTCAATGGCCGCTTGAACGGCGCAACCTGGCTCGGTTTGGTGTTTACAATCACCAAATCGACAATGCTCGGCAAGCGCTTCAACGTCAGCAAAGGCTTCGCTGACACCAGCTTCGCAATCGACGAGTTGGATTTCTCGCATTCCTGGAGTATCGATCAAAATCCCGCCCGCAGGTAATAGGTGAATCGAGCGCGAGGTCGTCGTATGGCGTCCTTTGCTGTCGTCTTCACGGATATGCCCTGTCGATTGTTCTTGTTGACCAAGTAACGCGTTGACCAGCGTTGACTTACCCACCCCTGATGAACCGATAAAAGCAACGGTTTGCCCTTCATTACACCAGCTCATGAGCTTAGAAGTACTTTCTGCATCTAAGCCGTTGACCGTCTCAATGACTAGCAGAGGGTCTAGCTTCTGAACTTGGCTTTTGAGTTCATCGACGTCGTCGCACAAATCGGCTTTGGAAAGCACGATAACGGGCTCGACGTCAGCTTCGTGAACTAAGGCTAAGTAACGTTCAATACGGCTTAAGTTGAAATCGTGATTGAGTGAGCAGACGATAAACACCGTATCGACATTGGCCGCGATGAGTTGCTCTGCCACTTTGCTGCCCGCCGCTTTGCGGCTAAAGAGGCTCAAGCGATCCAGTAAGCGAACAAATTGCTGATCTTCATTTAAGATCACCCAGTCTCCGACGGTCATATTGGGCAGAGAGTGGTGGACATTAAGGTGAACTTGCCCTGCTTCTGTTGCCAATAAATAACCACTTCGGTGATGCGCGATCACGCGTGCAAAGATCGTATTGTCGTAGTCGTCTAGTGTCAGTTGTTGCTGAAAAAATGGTTTCCAACCCAATTGCTTTAATGGGTTTGAAGTAGAAATTAATGTGTCACAAAAAGTATGTGTTTGATTCATTGTTGAATTATCCCAGACGCAACAAAGCGCCTTAATACAAATCGCATTAGGGTCTAATTCGGATAGAGTTGACCCCGGTGAAGACCGGGCAGAGAAGGGGAGTTGTGGCTATGCCACAGAGTTGGTGCGGTTAGGTTTACCCTTGCGATGCCCAGTTAGTGCTATTCAATACAATCATCATGTGTCCTCTTTGTTAGTTGATACGTTGGTGAGTTCATTCTTTGGTTAATGAAACGAAGAGAGTATAGCTGCCCTTTTTATTTGTGGGTAGCAAAATCACCGCTTAGTTTGCTAGGAGAGTTGCTACGAGCGCCTAGCTTGTTATTCGTTCTTCCATGATCTGCGAATACGTGTTGGCTTTCAAACCGTATATGATTTGGATATGACGTTCATCCAACACAACAACGCCATGAGCGCCATGTTTCTTTAAAGCCTCTTTATCTACGACAGCAGTAGAGCGCAGCGTGAGTCTTAGCCGCGTTGCACACGCCCCGGTTTCCACCACGTTATCGAGGCCACCAATTGCGGCAATAATGGTGTCCACGTCTTGCTCGACATTTGGATTGGTTTGAGTCAAAAAACTGAAAACGCGTTTGAGAGCTTGAAACATAAAGAGTTATCTCGGGAACAGGGTTAGATGTGGAAACAAGGAAATAGAGTTATAGCGAAGAGGGAGGTGTGTTGTATGGGGCATAAAGCACAGATTTACATTTTTAAATAAAATCGCCATTGCGCTGCGAGAGAGCGAATAAAACAAAGGCTCCTAATGAGGAGCCTAATTCGATTTTAGTGGGCTGTATGTTTCATCCCTGCCATCACTTTTTTCACTGGCGCGTTAAAGCTCTGCTTTTGGCCGTTATCGTAAGTCACGGTTACTTCGATTTCATCCCCTTCATTGAGCGGCGTTTTCAAATCAAACAGCATGATGTGTAGGCTGCCCGGTTTTAGCTCGGTGGTCTCTTTTGCACCTAGCGTGATGCGGTCGATTTGGCGCATTTTCATCACATCGCCGTCTTTAATGACATCGTGCAATTCGACTTTGCCCGCTGCTGGCGTTTCTGCGGCAACGATATTGATGTCGTCTTGGCTGCGGTTGGCAAAGGTTACGAAGACGGCGCTGGTGGTTGCACCCGGAGCCATAGCACGCGCATACGGTTCGTGCGCCATGACATCGAGCTTAGCCTGAGCTAAAGGGCTGAGCAGTAATGCCCCCAAAGCCAATGTTTTGAACAGTTGATTAGCCTTCATTCGAGCCTTCCTTAGTGGTGAGTTTTGAAATTGCTTCAACAATCGGCGCAGGCGTTAGCGTGTGTGGCACTTTGGTGATCAACGTGCCGTCCGGTTTGAGGAAGTAGAAGTAAGAGCTGTGGTCAAGGGTGTACTTCAGTTCCGAACCTTCTAATTCGGTTTTACGGAAAATAACGCCGTAGCGGTGAGCAAGTGGCGTCGTGATGTCCAACGGCGCAGATAGGCCTTCAATCATCGGGTGGAAGTAGTGCGCATATTTTGCGGACGCGTCCGCTTCATCACGTTCTGGATCGAGAGAGATAAACATCGGGCGCAGCTGCGCTTTTTGCTCATCGCTGATTTGATTTAGTGCTCCTGCCAGCATCGCGAGCGATGTTGGGCAGACATCAGGGCAACGAGTAAAACCGAAATACACGATACGAATACGAGGGTCGTTCACATCAAAGACGTTGACTGGTTGATTGTTTTCGCCAAACAACACGCTTTGTTCTGACGAGGTTGTTTCTGAAACGTCTGCGGGTTTATCTAGGCTATCTAAATAGGTTTTAGTACCGAAACCCAGTACGAATGCGACTACGAGAAAGAGAGACCAATTGCGGCTCATAATGATTCCTTATCTTTGCATTTTGATGGCGGGATAGATGGTGGATTGTCCGTCGGTCAGTTCTCCGACCCACGTCATCGATTCTTGAGTGCAAACGGGCAACACGACTTCGCCAGAGTATTTTCCAGGTGCTATTTTCTTGAGGAGAAACTTCGGCTTGCCCATTTCCATTTCTCTTCCTGAAAGGCTCAGAACCAATTGCTCTGCGTCACTTTTGTTCCACTCGACATCGAATTTAGCAGGAATAAGGGGCTGAGCATTATCGACATTGAGTGTCATGGTGACACCTTGTTGGACACATGCCGTTGTCGAGAGCAGGCAGTACTCATCAAGTGGTTTGATCGTCGAGGAAAAAGAGAAACTCTTGAGCAGCGTCGGGGCGTAGAATCCCGCAACGAGTGCGACCGCAATGGCGGCAATTTTTAACACTTTCATTAAGGTTCAGCATTTATCACTTAACATTAACCGCATCGTAGCACATATGTGTAACTCGCCAAGGCGTCGCCTCGACAATTTGTGCGTTATACCTAAATGATTTTGAGATGAATGAGTTAACGACTCATTGTGAGTCGGACTTGGGTTGAGAGCGTGTGCCGAACCACCGAATTGTCGGCTTTTTCTACGCCCTAAAAACAAAAACGGAGCCAATGGCTCCGTTTTCTATGAATGTGCTTCGCGGTTTATTTGTCAGAGTCTGCGAACTTTTCGAGACCTAAAACCAACGCAATAGCAGCCAGCATCATTACGACCGCAATCACTAGCTGCGATGGTTGAGAGGTAATGTGTTCAAATTCAAATGGAGACAAGTTGTGTTGTAGTAACGGTACTTGTTCGCCTTTCGAGTTCGTACGCCATGTTAGGGTTTCTTTCCAAGGCCAGATTTTAGGTAGTGTACCGATCATCAAACCAGTTAAGAACATCAGCGTGAAGTCGCGGAACTTGCGTAGTAACCACGAGAGCAGATGAGAGAAAGAAAGTAGGCCAATCACGCAGCCTGATAAAAATAGCGCCAACGTATCCACTTGGAAGCCTTTTACGGCCGCAAGTACCGGAGTATACATACCGATCAGTAGCAGGATGAAGCTGCCTGAGATACCAGGGAGGATCATCGCACAAATTGCGATCGCACCTGCAATCAGCGTATTAATAGCGGTAGGTTCAAGATGCAGTGGTTTCAGCACCGTAATGCTATACGCAAAGCCGACGCCCAGTAGAAGAGTCACGAAACGAATCGCATCGCGTTTCTCTACCTGACGGAGGATGTGATACACAGAGACCAAAATGAGGCCGAAGAAGAACGACCAAATAGGGATCGGATGAGTGTCTAGCAGCCATGTGATCAACTTCGCTAAGGTTGCAATGCTCGACAAGATGCCAGCAAACAGAGCAATAAGGAAAAAGCCATTAATATGATTGAATGCGGCTTTAAAACCGTCTTTTCGCCAGATAGAGAAAAGAGACGGGTTAATACGACGAATGCTTTCAAGCAGTGTATCGTAAATGCCAGTTATGAATGCGATAGTACCGCCCGACACGCCAGGGACAACGTCGGCTGCACCCATGGCTATTCCTTTGAAGAAAGTAATTAGATAGTTCATTTCTTTAGTGCTAAGTCATGTAGTTGGCACAGAGTATACAAAGATTGTTGCGAAAAAAGTATGAAATAGTGTCGTAGTTAGTATTTGAGTGGTTGCTTATGAATCAATCCCAGAAAAAGGCGAGAACAGCGAACTTTCAACTCGTTAACATTTTATTTTCATTTACATTTTGACTAACTCAATTGTTAATAAATTACCTGAATTGCATTTTGAAATTGCAGAATGCAATTAAGTTTTGTTTTTTGCAAAAATTTATATAGGCAATATCAGTTTATATGAGATCTTGTGCCCAAAAATAAAGCTTTGAAAATTGGTATGATTAATGCATAATACTCCTCGACCCTTCTTAAGCCGAGGGTCACCTAGCCAACTGACGTTGTTAGTGAATATAGATTGTTCACAATAAATATGAGCCAATCGCGATTATTGCGGTTGGCTATTTTTTTGCCTGTCGTATATGAACAACGTTACTTACGTGCTTTGCAAATTGCACTTCCCTCACTGGCGGCTTATAAAAAAAGGGCTGACGCATAACGCCAACCCATTTTTGTTTTCAATTAAAAGCCCATTTCTTTACTAAGGTTATTTGATTTAGTAACCCATCAATTGCAGTAAATTCTCCGCAGTTACAATGGCTTCTTTACGATTCGCGATGTTGAGCTTTTGATACAAGTTGCGAATGTGGGTTTTGATTGTCGTACCTGCCACATCCAATTCTTGTGCGATTTGCTCGTTACTAAAGCCAGAATAAATCAAACCTAGAACCTGCCATTCGCGCTGTGTTAACGGGCTCGTGCGTACAAGCTCCGGCACATTCGGATGATTTACCAACTTTTCAATAAAGTCTTCATCAAAGTGGATCGAGCGGCTGCGCTGATTCGATGAAATGTCTTTCATTAGTTGTTGAGCGCGGTGACGTTCTAGATCGCCCAGCTCATGACGCAGGCTGAGTTTCTCTAGCAGGCCACCAATCGTAGCGCCATCAATTAGGAAGTTTCCGACCATACCGGTTTGGTTCGTCATTACTAGCGCTTCTTTTAGCAGCGCTTTGGCTTGCTCTTCGTCTTTTTGGCGTGCGGCCAATACGGCTTCAACAACGAGGTTGCGATTGGTATCGGTAATGAGGTTGGTACGGCGCGCTTCACTTTGCAGGAAGTTTAGCGCTTGGCGTGCTTCCTCATACTGACCCAAATTGATGTGTGCACGCACTATATTGCGCCATTGCAGTTGTAAGAAGTGGTTACATGCCGATTCTGGACGAACCGCCGTGTTCAACCATTCTTGCATGGCTTCTGTATTGCCACGCGCTTGCCAGAATAAGATCAACGATAAAGAGGCGTTGGCGGTCCAATCTACATGGTACGTAGACTGCTTCATTAAATGTTGAATGTGCTCGATGAATTTACCAGCTTTGTCTAGCTCGCCACGGCCAATCGCAATGCGCGCCAACATTGAGTAGCTATGTAAGTGCTTACTTGGCGAATGGTTTTCGAGAATTTGTAGGCCTCGGTACGCACATTCTTCGGCTTCATCTAGGCGGTTCCAGCACCACAAGACTTGCGCGCGGATACGCAATAAAAACTCGTGCAGAGGAACGTGCTGTAATTGCTGATCTTCAATCAGACGAAAGCCTGAATCTTGCAGCTCAAAGGCCGCTTGCACGTAACCTTGAGCAATCAAGATTTCGCTTTGTTGTAAAATCGCCCACAGTGCTTGATGGTAAACCTGATACTGGCGCGCCAATTTTTCGGTTTGCTGCATCATCGGCAACGCGAGGTCGAGTTTACCCAGCACGTGGTTCACTTCGCCCACGACTGAGGTCGCGACAATTCGGCTACGGTAAATAGTGTTGTCTAGTTGGCTGAGAGCCAGCTCCGCAAGTTCAAGCGCTTTCTCGGGTTGGTTGCTGTTAATCGCGACCTGAGCAAGCAGCGCGTTAGCTTGGCCTTGGTAATGGATATCTAGCTCGATATTACGCTTTTTATGCTCTTCTTCGGCTTCTTCAAGCAATTGGCCAACTTGATTGTATCGGTGTTGGCTCTGCGCTAACCATGCACGTAACATCGTCAATTTAGGGTGGCTAAACAGCAGCTCTGCATCCAGCTTATTGATGGCATGCTCGAGTGTGCTTAACTCACCTTGGTTGAACATCTTCCAACCGAATTCATTCAAAATCTCAACGACTAAGTCTTTATCGTTGGACTTTTGTGCGTGATGAATGGCTTGGTGTGGCGATTTTTGTTGTAACCAAGCGACCGCCGCATTGCGGTGAAGATCTTTTTCTTGTTGAGGAATACGTGCTTGACGCTCGTGAGACAAGAACTCGCCAAACAAGTTGTGGAAGCGGAACCAGTTATGCTCGCCTTCAAGTGGATAAATGAACAAGCCGTAACGGTTAAGCGATTCAATCAGACCCAGCGCGTCTTCGCGTTGAGTGAGGGCAAATACCAGTTCATCGTTGAAGTGATCAAGCACGGACACTTGCATCAAGAAGTGACGAGTTTCGTGATCGAGCAGGTCAAATACTTCTTCGACCAGATAATCCCACAAATGCGCGTGATTGAACTGCGATACCGACTCGACGGTTTGCGCCAATGTGCGGTTTTGATGTTGGGCTTGCAGCGCGATCAACTGCATCGCAGATGGCCAACCTTCCACGTAGGTTCTTAGGCTGTTCGCCATGTCTTCATCAATGCCATCGGCAATGCGTTGGTTAAAGAAGCGGGTGGTTTCTTCAGTATCAAACGCCAACATTTCGTTGCCGATTTCGATCATTAAATCGCGCACACGCAAGTTTGCCGTGCCCAGAGGCGGCGCTGCACGGCTGGTGACGACAACCGTTAAGTTGTCTGGCATGTGCTTGAGGAAGAAACGCATGGATTCATGAATTTCATCGTTGGTGATCAAGTGGTAGTCGTCGAGAACCACGTAGCATTCTTGATGAAAATCTGCCATTTCGGCAAATACTTCGCTAAACAGCGAGCGTAAAGAGGAAATCTGGCGCTTTTCGGCCAGCTTTTGCGCATTCGAGCAGCTGAAGTTGGTCGCTTTGTTCAGCGCTTGGAGTAAATAGTTGACGAAACGAAAGCCATCATTGTCACTGTCGTCAATGCTGTACCAACCGACGTTTGGCTTATCGGATAGCCACTGAGCGGCCATCGTTGTTTTTCCGTAACCTGCTGGAGAACGGAACAAAACCAATTTGTAGTAAGGCGCTTGTTGTAGTAAGTCCAACACTCGTGGGCGCACAATGGCATTGTGTAGTCGGCCGGGACGAGTAAGTTTAGATGGAATCCACATTAGTAATTATGTCCTTATTTATGATACCCAAGTGACTTCAACGCACTGTTTTTAACAAGAGACCCTCTCGAAGTCTTCCTCTCGTCCAGCGACACCGTTAAACAACCATCAATGTTTCGGCGATTAAGCGTGATTTTCACTTTGCACTGCCCTGTTTTGGGTTTGGCAATATCCACACAAAATGTCATCTCCCGAGGTCACTTAGGTATAAAAGCTAGCAAAACTAGAAATGACTCACACCGCATAATTCTAGCTTGTATAAAAATTGCTCAATCTTGTAAGCCGAGAGGGATGGTACGACATCAGAAATGCTCGTTACTTTGATCCACTTCCTAATTCTCAAGAGTTGATGGATTTGGCATCAACTACGCCCTTGTTTTGTGATTTTTGTCACTTAAATGTCTTTGGTGTTGGTGCTATTAAGATTGTGTTGCACATCTCTTGCGAAAAATTTCTCGATGTTAACGAAGCTAATGTGATCGGTAAGACACTTTTTGCATGATAGGTGAAAAGGGCAATAAAAAGCGTCATGAACAATCTTTAACCTTTCTCATATTTGGTTGTGATCAAAATCACTAAGAATAGGAGCCAAGGACGTCGTGTTGAGATTTGGATCACTAACTTCCTTATGGTCCCCCCTCTACGCCCTCACCCCTCCTCCTGCAAAGGAGGAGAATTAGGAGGATGTTTATTCACAGAGGTAAATGCACGATGTATGGCAGATGAATTACTAAAAGACGTGAGAATTTCGTAATGAAACCTACTCAACAGAAACAATTTGACAAGAAGTCCTTCCAAGACAGCGTTAAGAAACACCTTTCAGTAACTTACGCTCACACGGTTGAAAACGCAGACAGCCGCGCATGGTACCTAGCAATGGGTCGCGCACTGGCTGAGTTCACTACTTTTGATTTGCTTGCTACTGAAACCGATCCTCGCATCCAACAAGCGAAGAGCGTTAACTACCTTTCACTAGAATTCCTTATTGGCCGTTTAACGGGCAACAACTTAATCAGCATGGGTCTGTACGAACAAGTAACAGAAGCAATGGCTGAATTAGGTCATAACCTAACTGACCTTCTAGAAGAAGAGCGCGATCCATCACTTGGTAACGGTGGTCTTGGTCGTCTGGCTGCATGTTTCATGGATTCATGTGCTGCTCAAGAGTTCCCAACAGTGGGCTACGGCCTTCACTACGAATACGGTCTGTTTAAGCAGTCGTTCAAAGACGGTCGCCAACAAGAAGCACCAGACGCATGGCGTGGTGTGGAGGGCTACCCTTGGGAGGTTGCTCGTCCTGAGCTGGCGCAAGAAATCGGTTTTTACGGTCACGTTGAAGTTGTTAATGTAGACGGTAAAGAAGTTCGCAAATGGGTTCCTGGCATGTCTGTAAAAGCAATGCCTTGGGATCTGCCTATCGTAGGTTACGAATCAGATACTGTTTACCCGCTACGTCTTTGGGAATGTCAGGCGATTGCACCATTCTCACTAGCAAGCTTTAACAACGGTGATTACTTCGAAGCGCAACATGCACTGATCGACGCAGGTAACATCACCAAAGTGCTTTACCCGAACGACAACCACGAGAAAGGTAAAACACTGCGTCTAATGCAACAGTACTTCCACTCAGCAGCGTCTGTACGCGACATCCTACGTCGCCATGAAGCAGCAGGCTACTCGCTAGCGGATCTACCTAAGCAAGAGACTATCCAGCTTAACGATACGCACCCAACGATTGCGATTCCTGAACTAATGCGCATCCTGATGGACGAAAAAGGTCTAACTTGGGAAGCGGCTTGGGAAATCAGCTCTAAGACATTCGCGTATACCAACCATACGCTACTTCCTGAAGCACTAGAGACATGGCCAGAGTCGCTAATTCAGCACCTACTACCACGTCACATGGAGATCATTTACGAGATCAACCATCGCTTCCTACAAGACGTACGTGCAATGTGGCCGGGTGATGTTGCGAAACAACAGAAGCTTTCTATCATCGAAGAAGGTTTCCACCGCATGGTTCGCATGGCAAACCTATGTGTAATCGGCTCTTACGCAGTAAACGGCGTGGCGGCACTTCACTCTGAGTTGGTTAAGAAAGACCTATTCCCAGAGTTCCATGAAATGTACCCAACACGTCTACACAACGTAACAAACGGCATCACGCCACGTCGTTGGTTGAAATTCTGTAACCCAGGTCTGTCTCAGCTTATCACTGAGAAAGTAGGCGCAGAATGGCCAGCGAAACTTGAGCAGCTAGAAGGCATTGCTAAGTACGCGACTGACGCGACATTCCAAAAAGAATTCATGGCAGTGAAGAAAGAGAACAAAGAGCGCCTAGCAAACTGGGTGAAAGAGCACATGGGTATCGAGCTCGATACTAATGCTATCTTCGATGTTCAAATCAAGCGTCTGCACGAGTACAAACGTCAGCACCTAGATTTGCTACACGTACTGTCTTTGTACCACCGTATTCTTAACGAACCAGGTTTTGAGTGCACGCCACGCGTAGTGTTCTTCGCAGCGAAAGCCGCACCGGGTTACCACCTAGCGAAAGAAATCATCTTCGCAATCAACAAGATTGCAGACAAGGTGAACAACGACCCTCGCATCGGTAACAAGATGAAAGTGGTATTCATTCCCGACTACCGCGTGAGCATGGCTGAAATCATCATCCCTGCGGCTGACGTTTCTCAACAAATCTCGTTAGCGGGTAAAGAAGCATCAGGTACGGGTAACATGAAGATGGCGCTAAACGGTGCCCTAACTATCGGTACGATGGATGGTGCGAACGTTGAAATTCGTGAAGAAGTGGGCGATGAAAACATCTACATCTTCGGTCTAGACGTTGAAGGTGTGAAAGCGCTAAAAGCTCAAGGTTACAACCCATTTGACTACTACAACGCGGATCACCTACTCAAAGCGTCCATGGACCTACTACTGGGTGAAGAATTCACTCCAGGTCAACCGGGCCTACTACGTGCAACGTACGATAGCCTACTGGATGGCGGTGACCCATACCTATGTCTTGCGGACTTCGCATCGTATGTGAAAGCGCACGAAGAGATGGGCAAACAATATAAAGACCAAGCTGGCTGGGCGAAGAAAGCCATTCTTAATACCGCCCTTGTTGGTAAGTTCACCTCAGACCGCTCAATTCGCGACTACGTGAACAATATCTGGAAACTAGAAGCGGTTCACCGTTAATAGAACAGAGTTAAGACCAAGGTAGCCAAGCGCTACCTTTGGTCATTTGCAAACTTACGTTATTGATAACAATAAAACCCTACATGGAAGGTGTTGGTATTACCTTCGGAGAAAGCGATGAAAGAACAAACAGCATTAAAGAAAGTCGCGGAAATGGCGAGATTGGCTGATAGCTATGTCAGCGCGTGGGGAGACGAGGCAAAAGTTTCTGACGAGACTCTACGCCGCTTGCTCACTTCACTAGGCTACGATACTAGCTGCGATGAAAAACTATTGGCTTCTGCTGAAAAGAAACATAAGAAAGACGTACTAGCCCCTGTTCTTGTTTTACGCGACGGCGAACCAGTCGAAGTGGAACTAAACCTAGGTACGAGTGCTCGTGAGAGTGAATTCAGCTGGCGTTTAGAAACAGAACAAGGAGAGGTACTTGAAGGCTATCTTCAGTCTCAAATTGTTCGTGATGAGCGTGCTGAGGGTGGCCCTCTAGTGTTTGCATTGCCAAAGAACTTGGCATGGGGTTACCACAAACTGATCATCAGTCGTAAGCGTCGTAAAACGCCTTACGAGATGTCATTGATCATCACACCGAAAGCGTGTTTCAAACAAGAAGACCTAAACCAACACAAAAAACTGTGGGGTCCAAGCATTCAGCTTTACACACTGCGTACTCAGCATAACTGGGGCATCGGTGATTTTGGCGACCTAAAACAGTTGGTGAGTGACATTGCCTCTCGTGGTGGTGATTTCATTGGTTTGAACCCGATTCACTCACTTTTCCCAGCGAACCCAGAAGGCGCGAGCCCATACAGCCCATCTTCTCGTCGCTGGCTGAACATCATGTACATCGACGTAAGCTCTGTACCTGAGTTCGCGCTAAGTGCAGAAGCACAACAGCGAGTGGGCAGCGCAGAGTTCCAACAACGTCTACAAAAAGCGCGTGACTCACATTGGGTGAACTACACCGAAGTTTCTCAACTAAAAATGAGCGTATTGCCGCTGCTATTTAGTGAGTTCAAGGCTCGTCATCTCGATAAAAACACGGACCGCGCTCGCGCATTCTTAGATTTCGTAGAGAAGGGCGGCGAAAGTTTATTGCACCAAGCGGCATTTGATGCGCTTCATGCAGATTTGCACGCTGAAGATTCTGGCGTTTGGGGTTGGCCTGTATTCCCTGAGAAATACCGCACATTCGACGCGGCTGGCACTCAGAAATACATCAAAGACAACCAAGATCGCGTTCACTTGTACATGTACCTACAATGGATCGCAGACGATCAAATCAAAGAAGCGCAAGCCCTAGCTGAAGAAAAAGGCATGGCGGTTGGTCTGTACCGCGACCTTGCTGTAGGTGTTGCAGATTCTGGCAGTGAAACATGGGCGGATGAAGGCAACCTAGTGCTGGATGCAAGCATCGGTGCGCCACCAGATATTCTTGGTCCTCTAGGTCAAAACTGGGGTCTGCCACCGCTTAACCCTCAAGTGTTGGAAGCGACAGGCTACGATGCGTACATCAAGTTGCTACGTGCCAACATGAAGCATTGTGGTGCACTGCGTATCGACCACGTACTCGGCCTATTGCGTCTATGGTGGATTCCAAAAGGCGAAAAAGCGACAGAAGGCGCGTACTTGTACTACCCAGTAGAAGACATGCTCGCAATCCTAGCGCTTGAGTCGCACCGCCATCAGTGCTCTGTGATTGGTGAAGACTTAGGTACTGTGCCAGATGAAATCGTTGATATCCTACGTGATGCAGGCGTGCATTCGTACAAAGTCTTCTTCTTCGAAACCTCAAAAGAGGACGGCGGCTTTATTTCTCCGAAGCATTACGCAGAGCAGTCTATGGCGGCATTGTGTACGCACGACATGCCAACCCTACGCGGTTTCTGGCACTGCGATGACTTGAAAATGGGTCGTGAGATTGGTCTGTACCCAGATGAAAAACAGTTGGAAGGCTTATTCGCTGACCGTTTGAAGTGCAAACAAGGCATCCTAGACAGCGTTCGTTGGCACGGTTACTTGCCAGAAGGCATTGGCCATGATGCGCAGTTCGTACCAATGGATTCATACCTAAGCGAAGCGCTTCAATTGCACGTTGCGGCGGGTGATTCTGCACTGCTTAGCGTTCAGCTTGAAGACTGGCTAGAAATGGATCAACCGGTCAACATTCCTGGCACGGTTGATGAGTATCCAAACTGGCGTCGTAAGCTGTCGATGAACCTAGATGAAATCTTCAGTCGTGAAGACGTGAATCGCATTTCTAAACGCCTTACAGAAGTTCGCGCACAGGCGAGCAAATAAGATGCGTAGAGTGACGTAGATGAATGAGCGGATTACTAATTTTGTTAGCTCAGAGGTACGAAAGTTCCGTCTAGGTCACTCATTCAACCCACACAATCCGTTAGGATGAAGTACCGTTATTATGCCCGCGACAATAGCGGGCATTTTTGTATTTTGACGCCGTTTACGCGACGAACGTGAGAAGCGGAGTCTTTTGTGAGTTCACAACGTTGGCTGTGGAGAAACCAACATTCGGTTCAAACGAATATTGGTTCTAGGGAGAAAGATTTGAAAATCACCAAAACAAAGAAAATAAAGAAAAAACACGAACGCGCGTACGAACTGCTTGCTGAGGCGGCTTACTCAGATCCATTTGCGGCGTTGGGCCCATTCATTGATGACGGCGAAGGTTCGCTGCGAGTGTGGATGCCGGGCGCAAACAAGGTTGAACTGCTTGTTAATGGTGAACCTCGCGTGGCGCTTGAACGCGATGGCGACAGCGGTTTTATCTTAAAAGAGCAACGCGACTTACACCTGACCCACTACCGTTTAGCGGTCGATTGGAATGGTGTTGAACAAATTATTGATGACCCGTACCAGTACCACAATATCTACCAAGAGTACGAGCATCTGCATACGCCAATAGACATGTATCACTACATGGGCGCGCACTTTGTCATGCTAGAACGTGGCGGTGAAAACATTTCCGGTGTTCGTTTCCTTGTCTACGCTCCGCATGCATCGGCTGTTAGCCTTGTGGGTTGCTTCAACCAATGGGATGGTCGTCGTCACCCAATGCAACGTTTAGATTATGGCATTTGGGGGTTGTTCATTCCTGGCTTAGAAGAAGGCGTTCAGTACAAATTTGAGCTCAAAGGACCAAATGGGGAAGGGCTGCCACACAAACAAGACCCTTGGGGTTTCTACTCTGAGCAATACCCATCGTTCGCATCCATTACTTACGATCACAAGCGTTACCAATGGCAAGATGCGAAATGGCAAAACCGCGCAGTGACACAAAAGCGTGATGAAGCGTTATCGTTTTATGAGTTGCATGCTGGATCATGGAAGCGCGACGAGAAAGGTGATTTCCTCAACTACCGCGAACTCGCGGAGCAGTTGGTGCCATACCTTGTGGATATGGGCTACACCCACGTTGAGCTGATGCCTGTGTCTGAGCATCCATTCTATGGTTCATGGGGCTATCAACCCGTTGGCTTATTTGCGCCAACCAGCCGTTACGGTTCTCCTGATGATTTCAAATTCTTCGTGGATGCGTGTCACCAAGCTGGTATCGGTGTGGTGCTGGATTGGGTTCCGGCGCATTTCCCATCGGATGACCACGGTTTAGCAAACTTTGACGGCACACCGTTGTTCCACGACCCGGACCCACGTCGCGGTTGGCACCAAGATTGGAACTCATACATCTACGATCTCGGTCGTGAACATGTGCGTCGCTTCCTTGTATCGAATGCGCTGTACTGGTTTGAACAATTCCATATTGATGGCATTCGCGTGGACGCAGTCGCATCGATGCTTTACCTCGACTACTCACGTAGCCACGATCAGTGGGTACCGAACGTCGACGGTGGCAACGAAAACTACGACGCAATCGCAACCTTAAAATGGATGAACGAAGAAGTGTACAAGCACTTCCCGAATGCGATGACGATTGCGGAAGAGTCAACGGCGTTTCCTGGAGTGTCTGCGCCAACCTTTATGGGTGGTTTAGGTTTTGGCTTCAAGTGGAATATGGGGTGGATGCACGACAGTCTTTCATACATCAAAGAAGATCCTGTTCACCGCAAATACCACCACAATACCATCACATTCCCGCTGGTTTATGCGCACAGCGAGAACTACGTCTTGTCTCTCTCTCACGACGAAGTGGTGTACGGCAAAGGCTCTATCCATAACAAGATGCCGGGTGATGAATGGCAGCAAACCGCAAACCTACGTGCATACTACGGTTACATGTATGGTCAACCGGGCAAAAAGCTGAACTTCATGGGCGCGGAAATCGGCCAAACGGCGGAGTGGAACCACGATGATCAGTTGCAATGGTTCTTGCTGGAATATGAGCGTCATCAAGGTGTCCAAAAGCTGATGCGAGATTTGAACCACTTGTACCGAAATGAAGCGGCGATGCACGATCAAGATTGTGTCCCTGCGGGTTTTGAGTGGCGTCTACAAGACGAAGCGGATGCGAGTATCCTAGCGCACGAGCGTATCAGTAAAGAAGGTGAGCGTATTCTCATCATCACCAACTTTACGCCCGTACCACACGAGCGTTTCCGTTTAGGCGTTCCAAATGCAGGTCAGTACGAACTGCTGCTGAACACGGACGACAGCAAATACGGCGGCAGCGATTTTAAAGTGCTGACCAGTGTGAAAACGGAAAAAGTCGAAAGTGAATCACTGCCTCAATCACTTGAGCTTCGTTTACCACCACTTTCAACCGTGTTCTACAAGCGGAATAAATAATTCAGTCTAATCAAATTCTAAGCCCGTTTTACATTGTAAATCGGGCTTTTTTTGACCTATTTTTTACCTCAAAAACTTGTTGTTCCTGATTGAATCAGGCAAGCTCGCTGGTTTGTTTATCATCAATCGCTAATGCATTGGGGAACCACACATGTTGAAAAGGCTTAAGTCATTTCTATTTAAAATGGTGTTGATATTACTGATTGCCCCAATCGTTTTGGTTGGTGTGGTGAAATATGTCGATCCACCAATATGGGGATGGAAGTTAAGCCGCATTGTTGCACCACCAAAGAACTATCCAGACAGCAGCCAACATGAATGGGTATCCTTGACGCGTATTTCAAAAAATATGCAGTTAGCGGTGATTGCGACCGAAGACCAAAAATTCCCTCATCATTATGGTGTCGATTTCGAATCTCTATTCGACGTGATTTCCGAGGCAGGTGATCATGGTCCGTCGAGAGGCGCGAGCACCATTACCCAACAAGCTGCGAAAAATGTGTTTTTGTTTCCATCTCACTCCTACGTTCGCAAGGCTTATGAGCTTTACTTTGCCTTGCTGATGGAGGTGATGTGGAGTAAAGAGCGCATTCTCGAAGTGTATCTAAATGTGGTTGAATTTGGTCCCGGAATTTACGGCGCTGAAGCGGCTGCGCAGAATTATTTTGGTGTCAGTGCAAAGCAACTCTCGAAGTGGCAAGCAGCGCGTTTAGCCGTGGTGTTGCCAAACCCATATCGAATCAAAGTCTATCCACAAAGTGATTACACTGCTCGCCGCACAAGATGGGCGATGAACCAAATGAGCAATCTTGGCAGCGTGCAACTTTAACTCCCTCAATCCATTACGCTTAAATAGAACTACGCCCCTATATCAATAAAATGTGAAGCGTCACGACCTTTGGGGCGTAGGCAGTTAGAATGATGTGTTCAGTTTCTTATCTAGGCACAATTAGTGTGAATAAAACTAATAAATGTGCATGGTTACCATGTGCTGCCAATGGATTGAACGATGAAACTGAACCTGATTACTACTACTTTACTGCTTGCGTCGGCAAGTGCCATCGCCGAGCCTAACATCACCATTTCTACCACGACCAACAGCCGTGACTTCCCGCTAAGTGCAGAGCAGCCTTTGGTTGTGCCTCTAACCAAAGACGGATATACGCTTAAAATCACGGGCGTTGAAGGCGACTGCGTTGCACCCGATGGTCAGAAAGTGAAGTTCAACAAACCTATCGCGCTAAATTGTGGCAAGCCGACCGAACTGCCACTCAAAGTTCGCTTTACTGGCGACTATTCCTTCGCGTATGACGACGCGGCTAAGACGTTGCTGTTTAAGCGAGAGCCCAAAAAAGCAGCAAAAACCGAATTTAAACGCCCGATCCCGCAAGTGCAATGTGAGGTTTACCAAGGCGGAGAAGTGACGATCGCTGTGGGGGATAGCTTTCCTGAAGGCACCAAGTTACGCGATGCTTATTCAGGTCAAATGGTTGAAGTGAAAGAGCATAAAGTATCACTGACGCCAAGTAAAGACTCTGGCGGCCTAGTGCTGCTAGAGCCTGTGCAGAAAACCAAAGAGGCGGTGCCATTTGATTACCGAAACGCGAACATTTACTTCGTGATGGTTGACCGTTTCAACAACGCAGACGCAAGTAACGACAACAGTTATGGTCGTAAAAAAGACGGCAAAGATGAAGTTGGCACGTTCCATGGCGGTGACCTTAAAGGTGTAATTGAGAAACTGGATTACATCAAGAGCCTAGGTACAGACGCGATTTGGTTGTCGCCAATCGTTGAACAAGTGCACGGCTTTGTCGGTGGTGGCGATAGTGGCTCATTCCCGTTTTATGCTTACCACGGCTACTGGACGCGCGATTTCACCAAGATTGATGAGAACTTCGGTAAAGAAGAAGATTTAAAAACGCTGGTGGAAGAGGCGCACAAGCGTGGCCTCAAAGTCTTGATGGATGCGGTTATCAACCATTCTGGTTACTCAACATTGGCAGATCTACAGTTCGACGGTATCGATGTGTTAAAGCCTAATGCCGAACTGCCCAAGAAATGGGGCGACTGGCAACCAAAAGCAGGCGAAAATTGGCATAGCTACCACCAGAATATTGATTATCAGAGTCCGAACTGGGCGAAGTGGTGGGGCGGCGATTGGGTAAGAACTGGCTTGCCGGGTTACCCAGCTCCGGGCAGTAGCGACATTACGATGTCTCTTGCTGGCTTACCAGATTTCATCACTGAATCCAATAAAACCGTCACGCCGCCGCAATGGTTGTTGAATAACCCTAGCACTCGCGTTGAGGCGCGTGACAATTACACCGTCTCGGACTACCTAATTGAGTGGCAAACTGATTGGGTGAAACGCTTTGGCATTGATGGTTATCGAGTCGATACGGTGAAACACGTCGAAGGTGAAGTTTGGAAGCGTCTAAAAGAGGAAGCATCGAACAGCCTAGAGCAGTGGCGTAAAGAAAATGGCAAATCAGGCCAGCCGTTCTGGATGATGGGCGAAGTCTGGGGACACACCGCGTATCGCAGCCCTTATTTCGATGATGGTTTTGACGCGTTGATCAACTTCGATATGCAGAAGAAGCTAGACAAAGGCGCGGCGTGCTTTAGCCAAATGGCAGACACTTACCAAAGCTATGCGGACACTATCGCGAACGAGAAAGACTTCAACCCAGTCAGTTACATGTCTTCTCACGATACGGAGTTGTTCTTCTCACGTTTTAAAGATTACGGCATGCAACGTAATGCCGCGAACGCATTGCTCCTTAGCCCAGGAGCGGTTCAGGTTTATTATGGCGATGAAGTAGGCCGTAACATTGGCCCTTACGCGGATGATTTCCACCAAGGCACACGTTCAGACATGGTTTGGAAGCTATCTGATGACAAACAAGCTTTGCTGAAACACTGGCAAACCCTTGGTCAGTTCCGTCAAGCACACCCTGCCATTGGCGCAGGTCAGCATCGAGTTATTGAACAGGAAGGCGCGTACGTTTTCTCTCGTTCGCTTGGCAATGACAAAGTCGTCGTGGCGTTTGTTGGACGTGATAAGTAACTAAACGCTCTTTATGTCGGTAAATATAAAGCCCTTCCTTGAGTTATCAAGGAAGGGCTTTGTTGTTTTAGTTCGCCAGTTCTTGGTCGATGACTTTTTCTAGCTCGTCAAACGGCACATAACCAGGAATGATCTGATCATTAATGATCAACGCGGGCGTGCCGCGTAAACCAAGTTGCGTGAAATACTGATAGTTTTTATCAAGCAGCGCTTTGGTTTCTTTGTCGTCGACAAGCTGCGCTTCTGTCCCCGTTTTCTTCGCGATCTGTTTTAACGAACGTGCATCATGTGCGCCCGGTTTTTTCACCAATAACTCATGCACTTGTTCGTACTTATCTCGCTGGTTTTGCCAAACATTTAATGCGTAACTTGCCGAGTTGTAGCCGTTTTTCTCGTATTGTTCTTTAAAAGAAACATTGAGGTTAAGCACTTTTATCTGCGGATATTCCTTACCATTTTTGACCAGTTCGCCTTCTAAACGTTTACAAAAAGGGCAACTGTAGTCCGTTACGTTAATAATGGTTAACTCTGGGGTTTCAGCGCCAAAAGAGGAATGTTTGCCATCATTTAGATATTGACGAACCTCCTTCAAGGTGTCGCCAAATGACTGTTGATACGCAATGTACTCTTGCAGGTTTTGGTGCAATGAATCAAGAATTTGAGGGTTCTCTTTTAGTATCTGAGTAATTTCCTCTAGCTTTTGTTCTGAGGTCTTTTCTGATGCGAAAGATACGGCAGGTACGATAGCCATCGTTAACGCCAAAAGTGTACGAGTGAATGTCATAATATTTCCTAAAACTTTTAGATTTCGTTGTTTGTTGTGTGAAGTGAATAAAATACGTACAAAAGTCAGGCGAGCGGGTTTCTCGCCTTGCTGGATTTATTCTCTAAACACGCAAAGTTTTAGGTGAACCCGATACTTTTCCCGTATCGGTTCTGTGTATTCCAGATAACGAATTGCTGTGGATGCCATCGGCAGCGCCACAATCAAAGCAAACAGAAAAAATGGAATAAGAATATGATCAAACTGGTGTTGGTACGCTTGAACCAGCTTCTCTGAAAGGTCGCAAGATGGTGATCAATTCACGCTTTCATTTTGCTGACTCTGTATTTGGTGAGCCTTAGGGCAGCTTTTCGAGAAGCCGGAGTTTTGGCTCAAACATACCATCACCACCCAAAACACGAGGGCGAGTGTCCACTTGGCTATTTTAGGTTGTGAGCGTAACAATGGGCTGCCTAGTCCTGTTGATTCTGGTTTATGCCGTTTGCATATGACCGGACAATCCTAACCTAAATTTCATTATGGAATGTTACTTTCGAGTTAATCGATATCGCCTCAATGCCAAAGTATGAAGTACGTCATGAATGTTGTAGAAAGCAATATTCGTCAGAATCATTGGTCGGATTGATGAAGAAGTCCTGAGGTATCGATATAGATTAATATACCTAATTGTTAGCACAAATTTTTATTATCTTTCAAATGTGATTAAAATCATAAAACAAAACTTCATAACTGAGTCGCCAGAATGTTCGGCAGGCGGATTGATTTTGATCATCTCTCTAGCACATTATTCGGGTGAACATATGTGTCCTGTCCCACATGTGTAGGTAATGTTATGAAAAATCCTGTTCAAACCGAGCGCAAGGTTACGCTGGGGTGCTACGTTGCACTGGCGTTTGCGGTCGTCTTCTTTTCTGGTCTCATGCAATCGAACGAATGGTATGGCGTATTTGATTTCACCACGTTGAATGGCTCTTTTGGCAAGGTGGCTTATGGTGTCACCGAAACGGCTGACGGTGTGCAAGTTGCAACAACGTCGCTTCGTGGTACTGGTGGTAGCGGTGCACGTGACGGTTTCATTTTTGCACTTACTTTGATTCCTACCGTTATGTTCGCACTGGGTATGATCAATGTACTTGAGCACTATGGCGCACTAGAAGCGGCACGCAAACTGTTAACGCCGCTTCTTCGTCCAATTATGGGGATTCCGGGTAACTCTGGTTTGGCTCTTATCGCTTCGCTGCAAAGTACCGACGCGGGCGCGGCGATGACTCGTCAGCTTAAAGATGAAGGCCATCTCACCAAACGCGAAACCGATGTGTTCACTATGTTCCAGTTCACTGCTGGTGCCACCATTGTTAACTTTTTCTCCTCAGGGGCGGTGCTGTTTACGCTGACGATGGCGGATGGCTCGCTTGCCGTAACATCTTCTATTGGTTTGGCGGTTGTGGTGATGTTTTTGTTTAAAATTGTGGGTGCGAACTTATTCCGTATCTATCTAAACATCACAGAAGGTAAAGAAGACAAGCAAGAGCAAAGCAAATCTGAGAACTTAAAAGAGGAGACGGCGTAATGAGTGACGTAAAAGTAAGTAAGCCGATGGTGACGGATATTTTCGTTGAAGGCGCTAAAAAAGGCTGGGTTATTGCGACAACATCAACCGTGCCTAACGTTCTTATGGCGTTTGTCATCATTAAGGCGTTGCAGATTACTGGCGCGTTGGATTTGATGGGCTCGGTATTTTCTCCAGTAATGGCGGTTTTTGGTTTGCCAGGTGAAGCGGCTGCGGTGCTGATTGGTGCTTGGATGTCGATGGGCGGGGCAGTTGGCGTGGTTATCACATTGTTTGACCAAGGCATCTTGAACGGTACGCACATCGCGATTCTTGCACCTGCAATTTACCTAATGGGCTCTCAGGTTCAGTACATGGGTCGAATTATGGGACCTATCGGTACTGAAGGTCGTTATATCCCAATTATGATTGCGATTTCCGTATTGAACGCATTTGGCGCAATGCTAGTCATGAACTTGTTTGTTTAGGGGGCAATCATGCAGTTTTCTCTTAATGAATATCTCGAAGAACTTCGTCCTCTGATCAATGTCGATTGTGGCACGTACACCACTGATGGCATTGACTTCATCGCTTCTCAATTTGAAGGGAAGTACCAAGCGATGTCTGGTTGGAGCGTAAAACGCATCGACTGTGGCAGAGCGGGTATCGGTCTTGAAGTTCGAAACAAGCCTGAGGCTGAGCAAGTTGACGTGATGCTGATTGGTCACATGGATACAGTGTTCCCTGTCGGCACCGCTGGATTACGTCCTATGTCTCAAGACGCTGACAAAGCGTACGGTCCGGGTGTCTCGGACATGAAATCTGGCTTGCTGAATATTGTGTACGCGATGCGTAACCTCGACCAAGCGGTGTTGGATAAACTGTCGATTTGTATCTGCATGAACCCAGACGAAGAAACCGGATCGTTAGATTCGGTCGACTGGATTCAATCTGTTGCAAAAAACGCGAAAAACGTATTGGTGGCAGAAGCAGCACGCGCAGACGGAGGTTTAGTCAAAGCGCGCAAAGGCATGGCGCGTTACAAAATCACGTTTAATGGCATTGCAGCCCACGCTGGCAACGAGCCAGAAAATGGCCGCAGTGCAGTTACCGAGATGGCGAACTGGATTCTCGCAATCAATGCCATGACGAACTTCGAATCTGGCACCACATTAAACGTGGGTATTGTGTCTGGCGGTAACGGCGCAAACATCGTCCCTGAGCACGCTGAAGCGATCGTGGATGTGCGTTTCTGGAGTAATGAAGAATACGATGATGTCGATAGCAAGCTAAACGGCATGCTGGAAACACCATTCGTTGATGGCGTTAGCATCGAGTTGGTTCGTGAAGCTTACAAACCCTCTATGGTGCCAAGCACGCAAACTGAAAGCTTGATGGCATTAGTTGAAGAAGCAGCAAGTGAACTGTCTATCGACATCAACTGGAAAGAAGTGGGTGGCGGCTCTGATGCAAACAATACGGCAATTCTTGGCGTTCCAACTTTGGATGGTCTAGGACCTATCGGTGCAGGTTTCCACAGTGACCAAGAGTACTTGTTGCTTGAGTCTATCGAACCACGTATAAAAATGCTGATGCGTGTACTGGAGAAGATAGCTCAGTAGCGCACTCGACAACTTAGTTCCCAACATCACGATCCCCAGACTTCGGTTTGGGGGTTTTTCTATCTGTGTTTTTGTTTCACTTTACTATCCTTTCTTGTTATTAATCTTGCGTTCAGGTTCGATTTATTAATATGTTGGTCACAGTCATAAATTTCGGAGGCAACGATGACCACAACAATGTCTGTAAAATCGGCGCCGAAAGACGCTAAAGATCAAACGATGCAAGCGCCAGATGAGAAAACCTTCTGGCGCAAAATGAAAGGGTCGGTTAAGAAAGCGGGTGAAGAAATTGCCGTAATGGGCATCAAATCATGGCTCGCGATGACAGATTCCAACACCGCCGTTCGCCATAAGGCGATTTTAGGTGGCGCGTTGGCTTACTTTGTATTACCAACCGATATGGTGCCAGATGTACTAGCAGGCGTCGGCTTTACCGATGACATGGCAGCACTTACGTTAGCCGCTAACTCTGTCGGCAATGCCATCACTAAAGAACACGAAGCACAAGCCAGAGAAAAACTGAATTCGATGGCGGATTAAGTTGAGAACTTATTTTACCGCACTTATAGCCATTTGTGCTGCTCGATAAAGTTTTCCAAATACCATAAGAAAAACATTTCTAATAAACTTTGCAGACATATCTTCAATTGCTGTTACTGGTTTTCCAATAAACACCAACATATGACCTAACAGCCCTTTGACTTGTGATTCTCTTACTTTAGATGCTTTAGCTACTTTTTCTATATTTCTGGCGAGTATGTCATAAAATGTCATTCCAGTTGATACTGTAGCTTGGACTGCTATTGCTGAAAACAAGCCTGCATCTTTTAATAAGGTTATTAAGGCTGATTGAATTCTTTCTGACCAATACTCTGTAAATGATGCTTGGTTTCTGTGCTCAAACTTAAATCTAGTAGGTGTATACAAGTATTTGTTAGACCTGACTTTTATCGCTCCCCACGTTTCGGAGTTAGCATTATCTAAATACCCTAAATTTGTTTCGCTAGACATACTATGAGCACTTATATTAAAGCCAGTACTAGCGTCTAAGCGGTACTCATCTCCATTGTGTGGTGCATGAATAAATGGCCAGACAGGTACTTTAGGTACAGGATCTGCGCCATGAGTACAGCGGTATACTTTGTCGTTACTTTTACTAGATTTACGGGAATATTGTTCTAAACCTACTCTAGGTGCGCCAAAAGTATATAAATTCACTCTTAATGAATACTCTTCTCTAAGCCAATCAGAACATAATGAAGCCAGAGCCCCTCCTAAACTATGCCCAACACAGTGAACACGTCTAGGTAAACGTTGGCATTGCTGTAAATACTGTTTAATACTAGGTTTGATGCTTGAAAATGAATTAATAAACCCAGAGTGAGCAATAGAGCCATTTGGAGCGCCTTTGAGGCCTACATTTAGGTTAGTTACCCAATCATTGGCATTTTGTGTCCCTCTAATGGAAATTACTAAATCTCCCTTATATTTTCCTTTTCCAACTCCAATTACCGCAAACGCTTCAGATGTTCTCATTACACCAGGTATCACTTTTCTAAACAATGGGATACGATCTAATCCTGTTATACCTCCAGTTCGGCCACTAAAAACATCTTGCTGCGAAAATACAAAGTGTTTTTCAAAACCGTCTTGTCCCATAAAGGCTAGTCTCCCTTGTCCCTGGTATACTCCATACGGTATGTTCGCGATCTCTGATGCAAGTTTTGGTGTTAAAGACGGCATTACGTATCCTCCGTAAACTCTGTTTTATATAAAAATCCATTTAAATTGCAGTTGCTAATAACCATTAGATCTCGAGCATTATCTAGGTTGATATTCTTGAAAAAGTACCGGAATTCTTTGTTTTCAATTTCACAGTAAAGGTTATTTAGGTTGTCTTCTATAAATATAGGTGGTGAAACGTAGTTTAACTGGGACTCCCAAATATATTTCTTTTCTTCATTTATATAGGTATATATACCTATATATGAATATGTTTGATTCAAAGCTGATTCTTTGAATCTTTGAGAATGTATGACAGGTTTGAAATTAAATTCACCTAACTCATTGGTGGTTGAACTTCTCTTGTAAGTATTCTTTAAAAAACTAGCTTCCAAGTAGACGGTGACATTTTCTAGAGGCGTTTTATCAACAACTAAAGTGCCCTTTATCTCTGGGCTTAATGTATATTTAAATTTATTAAAAAAACCGAACATACTTTCGTTAAAACCTAATGTAAGTATTGAAAATGAGAAAGTGAATAAAAAAATACTACTTTTAAACATGAGTTTATGATGTGTGTATCTTAGTGCAAACTTAATTATCAGACTACTATCTATCACCATTTGGTTTTGAGCTTTAATTTAATAATGGAATTTGCATCTCGCTATTATGAAAATGTCTGTTATATCACTTTCAAATTGATAATAATGGATGAGGAATCCTAACTATTCAGAAGAGTTATTATCTTAGTCTAGCTACTTGCTGATTCGTAACTAAGAGAAATCTAGGAGCAATTATAATTGTAACTTAACCCTTTTGACGTTTGATTGGAAACGAAAAAACCACCTTACAATTAGGTGGTTTTCGCTTAGACAGGATAATTTAATCGTAGAACGATTTAGGCGTCAGCGCGTTTAAGATGCACTTCTTCTTCGGCAACGCCTGCCATTGGGTCGTTGAAGCGAGCTTCATCCAATGCACCTTCTGATTTCGCAACGATGACGGTTACTGCACTGTCACCAGTGATGTTTACCGCGGTACGAATCATATCAAGAAGACGGTCAACACCCATGATGAGCGCGATACCTTCAAGTGGCAGACCAACTTGGTTCAATACCATAGCAAGCATTACTAGGCCAACACCAGGAACACCCGCAGTACCAATAGAGGCAAGTGTTGCGGTCATGATAACCATCATGTAATCGCCCATGCTCAAATCAATATTGAATGCTTGAGCAATAAATGCGGTTGCGACACCTTGCATGATGGCTGTGCCGTCCATATTCACGGTTGCACCTAGAGGAACAGTGAATGATGAAATACGGTTATCTACGCCCATGCGGTGTTTTGCTGTTTCCATTGTCACTGGAATGGTCGCGTTTGATGATGCCGTTGAGAAGGCAAACATGATTGCGTCTTCCATCTTACGTAGGAACGTAATTGGGCTAAGGCCAGTAAAGCCTTTTAGCATTAGACTGTAAGTCACTAGGCCGTGAAGCAATAGTGTGCCCGCTAACACAACAAAGTACTCGGCTAGGTTGACGATGGCACTTAAGCCAAGACCAGTAAACAACTTCGCCATCAAGAAGAACACGCCATATGGAGCTAGGTTCATCAAAATTGCTACAAGCTTCATGATCACTTCGTTTAGATCAGAGAAGAATGCTGCAATTCGCTCACCAGGCTTACCTGCTGCGCTGATCGCGACACCAAACAGAACCGCAAACACGATCACTTGCAGGGTTTTACCTTCTGCCATCGCGCTGATTGGGTTGGTCGGGAACATATCGATGATCACTTGACCCAAAGAAGGCGCCTCTGCCGACTTAAATGAGCTTGCTGCTGTCAGATCAGCGCCAGCTCCCGGTTGGAATAGCGTGCCCATTGTAAGCGCAAGTGTGATAGCGATAGCGGTTGTTGCTATATAGAAAGCAAGGGTTTTACCACCCATGCGACCCAATGTAGAAAGGTCTTTTAGAGAGCTCGTGCCGCAAACCAGTGAAACAAACACTAGTGGTACGACAAGCATTTTTAAGCTGGCGACGAAGATCTGCCCACCAACTTCAAATAATCCATTAACGATGTATGCGTCGACAAATCCGTTGTCGGCAAAAAGTGTGCGAATTGCAAATCCTGTCAAGATACCCGCTACCATACCTAAAATTACTCGGCTGGTGAGCGACATCGGTTTCTTGGTATTCATGAGAACACTCCTTATAGTTATGCACCTTGAGTTCACTTCAAAGCGGCGAGCAGAGTAGCAGTGGAGTGAGAAAATACGAAAGAATAATCCTCTGATTGATTAATAGATGTGAACTTTGTCACTATAAAAAATAGAACTTTAACTAAATTGTAATGAAGTGACTGGTTGAAAACTTCAAGTTTTAACACTTTTATCGAACATACAACCGATAGAAATGAATTCTTACATTTCGGTTAAATAAGGAATGATGTGCATATCTTCGAGGCGGAAACTGATTTTTGCATAAATAGTTACGGTTTATGCAGTGTGAAATAGGTGATAGGCCGTAATAGTATTTGGATCCAGACGGCGATGCTAATGCTCACTACAGTCAATAGCATCGCAGCTCAAGGTTGCGTAATTACGATTTTTTGTAGTGAGATAGTGAGGAGATGCGTTGGTGATCCCAACGCCAATGATTATGTTCGCTTATTCGCATTCCGCCCACCCAGTAACATTGCTTTGCTCGCTTTTGGCCTGCTAAACACGCTTTGCCAAATTCGGTCAGCGTAACTTTTTGTTCCCACCAATTCTTCTCTAATGAGTCGATAGCGAAAAGCGGCACTTCGGATTGAGTCAGTGGAAACAGTAGGGCGTAAAACATGACATCACCTAAAAAAGGTAGCGGTTCAATTTGCTGATACCGCTTGAACCACTCTGTTACAGAGATGGGTGAACGCTGTGAACTCAATACATTTAAAGCAAGCTGTTGAGTCATGCTCAAACCGCTATTGGTATGAGGCAGTTCTTGCAAGAGACGCCTAAGCACATCGGACATGTTCGGTAAGCAATCCAGTTGATGTTGATCTATCAAACTGACGATAGCTTTTGGTGAGGAACATGACACTGCTTGCCAACACTGCTTTGCTTGGCTCAATAACTTAGCAGATACGGGTTTACGGTATCGCCAACAAGAACGAATAGCTTCTTCAGGCAACTGCCCAAAGCCAATGAATCGCTCAGTGCCTGGGAACTGGTTCAACTCAATGATCTCTATCACTTTATTCTCTACATTCTCTAACTGTGTTAGAGCGCGAATTAGCATCAATTGATCATAGCTGTCATGTTCGACCCAAAAGACTATTCGTTCAAATACATCACTTTGCAATAGTTCGAGGTTTGATTGTTCCAATGTGACTATATCTTGAATCGAGTCTTCACGCTTCATCACGGGCAGCAGAGTTTCTACGACATATTGGGCACGAATGGTAAGGAAGTTCTGCGGTGTTTCTGGTATGGGGCCAATACAAAGCGGATCGATCAGGGCTAAAAATTTCCCTTCAAATCCGCTGGCTTTAAGTTGTTGTTGAATGTCGTGGCCACAACGAACGTGTAGCGTTTTTACTTTCGCATCTAGGGGCGGTTTTTGTTCTTTGATGGCTCGTTTGTGCGCTTCTAGCTCTGCGACATGAGCTTTTAGTTTACTCCAACTGGATAAGCCCAGTTCTCTTGCGAGTGCATGTTGAACGTCAGCCAATTGAATTGTATTGGGAGTCAATGACTCTGGTTTGGAGTGACATCGCTTAACTAACTCCAACGTAGCGTCATCGTATAGGCGGATAGCTTTGAGCCTTTTTTTAGCAATGGATTTTTGCTGATTGATATTGATCGAGAAGCTATTTGTAGAGTTCATATTTCACCTTTCTTATTTCTTCCACACTCGCCTAAATAGAAGCTAAAAAGAAGGTAAAAACAGATTGTGCCTGCTAAACCAAGCAGGTGAGGATATTGCCGTGAACCGAGTTCTTTCCGCGAGTGTTGGGTGCTTTAGGCATGAGCAGAGTGATAGTAGGTGGTCGCTATCCTCCGTGCAACCTTTTGTGAGAGTGTAGCGTCACAAAATGGCCGTTTCTCTATATTTAGGTAGAATCAATAGGCGATAACACTAGCGATTCAACTCAATACCACTGTAGCTAGGCTCGAGTTTCTACACTTTTGAGTAAAGTACGATAAAGCGCTTGAGTCGCAGGACCGCTTTTGGCTCCTTTGGGCAAAGTGAGGTGCAGCGCAACCTGATATTGATGGGAGTGTTCGATCTCCAATACTTTAATTTTATCGCTCTTGCGGGCTGCGACTAAGTGCGCTGGTAGCCGACAAAATCCAGCGCCTTGCTCTACTGCGTGAAAAGCGTGGTCGAAGTTATCGACGGTAATACGCTGACGTGCGCGTAACCAACCCACATCTCTTTTCGTTTTGTCTGAATTGCCTAAGTCACGGATGACAATTTGGCTGGTGGTTGCAAAATCGTCGATGGAAACATGCGGCTTTTTAGCGAGTGGATGGTGTGCTGCGATTACAGGCAGCATGGTTGTTACGCCAAATGCTTCGGCAGGGTAGTTGGTTATCGGTAAGTTGATGATTGCGATGTCAGCGAGTTCATTTACGACCATTTCGGTTGTTTTGCTTAGTGACGTTTCAACCACTTGAACGGAGGTCGTGTTGTTGTCCTCCAAAAATTGACTGAGTGGTGCATAAAGCCAACAAGGGTCACAAAGATGATCTACTGCGACCGTGATTTGAGATTCCACCCCACTTTTTAACTGCTCGCTGATGACTTCCAGTTCCCGCGCTTGTTCAAGCATGGATTGTGCACGACGCAGTATGGTTTTACCGTGCTCAGTCAAACCTGCTTTGCGCCCTCGTACTTCGATAAGTTGAATACCAAGTTGGTCTTCTAGCTTCCTCACCGAGTAGATCAATGTGGTATGGCTCTTGTTGAGCAGCAAAGCTGCGGATTGAATGCTGCCTTCTTGATCAATCGCTTGTAGCGTTTGCCATTGTTCTAAGGTCGTTTTTAGTCTCATGAGTCAATTTTTTAGACAGTTAATGGCAAAATTATGAACTTTTTTGTCAGTTTTATAAAGGTAATAATCTTGTCATCAAAAGCGAGTCAGTAAGAAGAGGAGACTCAAGATGGCGAAATTATTGCAAGTTGATTTTGAATTTCATGGTCCGTTTGGTGAAGAGATGTCGAATGCTTTGGTCGACTTAGCTAAGTCGATTAACCAAGAGCCGGGCATGATTTGGAAAATTTGGACGGAAAGCGAAAAAGACAAACTCGGTGGTGGTATCTATCTTTTTGAAGATGAAGCCACGGCGCAAGCTTATCTCGAAATGCATGCCGCACGCTTACGAAAAATGGGCGTAGTCGAAGTACGAGGTCAAATCTTCGATATCAATGTGCCGTTAACGACGATCAATCAAGGGCCTATTGGAGGATAAGGAGATGATGACCAACCGCACTTTTCTAACCGTTCATGGTGTCATATATACGGTATTCGCTTTTGCGTTGTTTTTTGTACCAACCATGATGTGGCCGATGTATGGCGTACAAATTAACGACCAATACGCGCTGTTTTTATCGCAACATACGTCGATCTTTTTAGGTGGAATCGCTGCGGTGAGTTTGATGTTACGTGATGTGGAATCTGGTAAGACTGCGAAACAGCTGTTTAAAGCATTATTGATTACTAATGGGTTAGGGGCAGTGATTACTACCTATGCCAGCATTACAGGAGTATTTGTCGGTTTTGGTTGGAGTGACCCAATATTCTTTGTCTCGCTCAGTTTGTTGACGTACAAGCAATTAAGAGTGCAATAGAAAAAGCCCTGCTGTTTCTAGCAGGGCTTTGTAATATTTGGTCAAATTAGCGATCTAGATTAATTCATGATTCGCTTTTGTACGCGTAGTTGTAGTAGCCGTATCCATAGCCGTATGAGTTAGATGCTTTTTTCTCAACCGCATTGAGAATCACACCTTTAACTTCTACACCTGATTGCTCGAAGCGACCACGTGCTACCTCAATTTCTTTCAATGTCGTTTGGTCGAAGCGAGCTACCATCAATGTGGTGCCAGCAAGTGCACCAACGATGCTTGGATCCGTTACTGCAAGTACAGGCGGTGTATCGATGATGACTAGATCGTACTCAGCGGACATATCATCAATAAAGCTCTTAAAGCGAGGGTGCATAAGAAGCTCGGAAGGGTTTGGTGGAACCTGACCGCGAGTAACCACATTTAGATTGTCTATTGACGTCGATTTAATGATGTTACTAGGTGCTACTTTACCGCTCAGGTATTCTGAAAGACCATTATCCCAACGTAGGCCGAAGCATTGTTGTAGGTAACCCTTACGCATATCTGCATCAATAAGAAGCACTTTTTGACCTGTTTTCGCAGCAACGGCTGCAAAGTTGGTCGAGACAAATGTCTTACCAATAGAAGGCGCAGGACCGGAAATCATAAGCACGTTGTTTTTCGCTTCCATCATTGCGAAGTGCAAACTGGTACGTAGGCTTCGAAGAGCTTCGATAGATAAATCTGCAGGGTTCGCTTCAGCAAGTAAAACCAACTCATTGTTGCCTTTGCTCTTATTGCGCTTCAGTTTGCTTGCAAACTCTAGCTGCTGAATAGACTTAGGCACGCTTGCATATACCGGAATGCCCATTTGCTCGATTTGGTCAGGCGTTTCTACACCACGGTGGAAGGCTGCGCGAATCAATACGAATGCAACGCCAGCCATACCGCCTAGCAACGTCGCCAAAACAACGATGAGTGCTTTTTTTGGTTTTATTGGTTTAGAAAATGACTGAGCACTATCAAGAATACGAACGTTACCAACGGTTCCTGCTTTGATAATGTTGAGTTCTTGCACCTTGTTCAATAGCTGGATGTAGATTTGTTGGTTAACTTCTACATCACGTGTCATACGCAATACTTCACGTTGAGTTTTAGGTAGTTTTTGAACTTGTTTGTTTAGGCGCTCTTTTTCTTTAAGCAAGGTTTGACGCTTATCAAGCAGCGATTTGTATGCCGGGTGATCCTGAGTGAAGCGTTGGCTGATCTCACTTTCTTTGAATGTAAGCTCGTTCAACTGAGCTTCTAATTCAACCATCACTTTCAATGTTGATTGAGCTTCTAAGCCTAAATCGATGGATTCATTTTCTTGACGGAATCGATTAAGTACATCTTCAGATGCCGTCAGTTTAGTTTTGATATCTGGTAGATGGCCTTTCAAAAACTCAAGACTTTGTTCTGCTTCTGCGGAATTGCGTTGTACATTTTGTAAGAAGTAGTTTTGGCTAATATCGTTCAGGATGGCTTGAATTTTAGTACGATCTTCGCCAGAGAAGCTTAAAGAGATAATTCCCGTTTGCTTGCCACGCTCGCTGATTGAAAGGTTTTCTTGAAGTTTGTTAATTGCATCTAGCTTACTGATTTTGCTGACCGTGAATGAGTCACCAGTTTGAGCCACTAATTCAGTTGCTAAAAATTGGTATCCATTCTTCTCAAGCAGTTCACCAACTCTTCCTTCAAGTACGACACTGCCATTATCCTCAGTTAGCTTGAATGCTTTCTGCTCTGCATCTACAACTTCTAATGTTAGAGGAATTCCGACCGCATAGGATGGAGCGTTAAAACGAGTAACGTTAATGCTAATTTGCTCGCCTTGGATTCGTGCTAAGCCTTTGCCAATGATTGGCATATAGTTAGGAGATGCAACGGTTGTTAAGTTGAACTTATCTACAGTGCCACCCAAGATCATACGAGATTTAATGATTTCAATTTCAGTAGTGGCAGATGATTCGGCGGAGAACAATTCTCCCATATCACCAACCATTGCAGAAATACCACCTGAACTCTTACTTTCAATTTGAATCAGAGCATCAGCTTTGTAGATAGGTGTAGATAGAATGGCAACACCGACACCTACAATAGAAAATAGGACGACGGTACATAAAATGAGCCACTTAGCATCAAGAATGATACCAAAGAGCTTCCCCAAATCGATTTCATCGTCGACTTGACGTGATTGTTTAATAGTTTGTGTTGTCATTACTTTAACTTCTTGAATACCTTGCCATTAGCGTTTATGTATAGTCTTTCGACTTATAGTTTTTTTGACCATGCCAATGCAGCTTTTTCTATCAGCGCATAAGCATGCTCGAATGCTTCCCTGCTTTGTCTGTATGGGTCAGGGATATTTTTTTCTTCGATCCATTGTCCAAATAGCATGGTTTTACCACGAGCCTCCGGAGCAATTTTTGTTAAGGCTTCTAAATGGCCTTTTTCCATTACCAGTATAAGATCGTACTGAGCACAGAGCTCTGGTGTTAATTGTTGTGCTTCATGCCCGTCTAAACTAATACCGTGTTCACTGGCGAGGTTTGCAGCCATTTGATCTGCGGGCTTTCCTGATAGATGACTTTTGTGGACAGCTAAGCCTGCTGAAGCCACTTGCTTATTAGGAAGCAAAGATTGTAAAAGCCTTTCCCCGGTCGGGGAGCGGCAAATATTGCCTACACAGACAACGAGAATATTAGAAAACAAGTTCTCACCCTATTTAAGCTATTGCTAAATAATCGAATCTACATGCTCTATCTTGTTCTGAAGAGCAACAACGGTTCTTTTGGTATTAGAAAAGAGCACAAGGTTCAACTCTTGTGCTCATGTTAATTCTATGGCCAAGTGCGAATGCGTAGCACACCTTCTGTTAGCTCATTAAAGCCTGAAATCGTAGGCACTAGCTGTGTAATTACACGATTCCAACGGCTAATCGGAGCGGTGGTAACATACACAATATCATATGGATTTAGATCAAACTCGGTACCAATAACGAGTGCAGACGCATCAGACACATCTAACTGGTAGATGTCTGCCATTTTAGATTCTTCTTTTGAACGTCTAATGACAAAAACACCCGTGGCGTCTGCCGAAATTTGATTAATACCACCGACGTTACTCAGTGCTTCAGTAAGGCTCATACCACTGCGATCAATTTTCAGCAGTTTTGGATCATTGACTTCACCCATCACGAATACCTTTTGTGCGTCATTACGTGGGATGTGGACAATGTCGCCCGGTTTTAGAAGACGGTTTTGAGTGAGATCACCTTGTTGCATTAGTGCATAAAGCGAGATGTTTTCAACCACCCCATTGCGTGTAAGAGTTGCATTGCGCCAGTCTGCCTCTTGAGCAAGTCCACCTGCGCGGTTTACTGCGTCTAGAAGTGTTAGTGGAATGTTAGTGATCGCTTGTTGGCCTGGCTTGTTCACTTCACCTGTAACATAGGTTTTTTTAGAGCGAAAAGCTGCGACGCTAACGTCTACTTGAGGACTTTCAATGTATTTTGCTAAACGGCTTGCAATATCAGAACGAATTTGTCGAACGTTTTTGCCTTCCACTTTTACAACGCCAATGTATGGGTAAAAAATGGTGCCGTCAGAATGCACCCAGTTCCCAGCTTCCGCAGAACTACGGTACGAACCCGCAGGAATAGTGAGCTCTGGATGATCCCAAATCGTGATGTTCAGAATATCACCGGGGCCAACCTCATACTCATATTTGGCTATTTCCACATCTAGCTCTGGGTTTGGTTTCGAGAAAGGCTCAATAGAGTTTAAAGAAGTGACTCGCTCCAAAGTTAGGGGATAAACGGTAACTTGAGACTCTATGTCACTGGATTCGGTAGTCATTACCGTTTTATCGCTGATAGAAAGATGGCTACCAGGAAGTGTACAGCCTGAAAGGACGATAGGAAGTACAGTTATCCCCAAAAATTTATTAAGTGTATTCATTGGTTTATAGCTACCGAAAGAAATTTGCCGACTGAAATTGAATCATTCTAGTTGAGCTGCATGTCATCAATATTGATGTTTTACTGCAGTTTAAGCCTGTAGAAAACGAGTCCATTCAGAATTATTTATGTAATAAGCACTCCAAATGGCTGCTTGCGACTTAGAGCTTTAGTTTTATTAATGAAGGTTGAAAACTGACCCACAAAAAATAGACAACTATTATCCATCTGGTTGCAATAAAGGCAACTAGATACTTAAAAAAATACTGACAAATATATGACAAAAATGTGTCTATCTAGAGTTATTGAGACGAATGCATGATTTTGCACAGGTAAACAGAGATTAATGTGAAAAAACTCATGCCAAAGTTGTATGCATCCTATTTACACCATATGCAACTGCCGTTATGCTTCCTGTTGCGGTCGGATATAACAACAAATTATTGGAGCTAATTTTGAAAATCAAACTTTTAACGGCAAGTGTGGCTGCGGTTCTGCTGGCAGGTTGTGGTAGTGACAGTGACCCAGTAGTGAAAACTTACTCAGTTCAGGCTTATGATCCAGCTGTTATCGGCATGAAGGTTCAAGCTGTATGTGGTGGTGAAACATACGACGCGATTGAAAATACAACAAACTATGAAGGTATGGTTGGTGAAGCGCGTTTTGAAAATATCAATGTCGTAAATGCGCCAGGTGACTGTGCTTTCGTATTGACGCATACTGATGAGAGTAAAGACGCATCAAATGGTAAACCTATTACATCTGATTACAAAATCCCTCAAGGCTTAGCGCAGGCGGATTCATTAGTAACAGGCTCTCCATTTACGACTTTGGTTTATAACTCTTTGAAAGAAGGTGAGATTTACTCTTCTGATATCGCCGAAAAAGTATTCGAGAACTTAGGTATTGATATTAATGCAAGTGGTAAAACGGTTGATGAAATCCTTCGTGATACAGAGTCAGTAGTTGAAGGTCTTCAAGGTGAAGGCGGTAATAGTGCACTTGCTACGAAGTTAGTTGCTACAGCGAACGTTGTATCGGATATCATTAAAGCAAACCCAACAGCTGCACCTGAAGCTGTAGCAGTGGCTGCAAAATCGATTACCGAAGAAGTGATTGCGAAAAATCCACATTACCCTAAAGCTAGCGCGGGTTCTGATGAAGTGATTTACGTAGAGATTTCTGAAGAAGATACAAAGAACGTTGTTGAGCAGGTTGAAAAAGATATCGCTGCAGGAAAACCTGCAGATCAAATTAAACCAACTGTTCCAACAATTCCTGATGCAAAACCTGGCAAACCAGTTAAGCCTGATCCACTTCCGGGTGGCGGTACTGGTGCTACGGGCGGTAACTAATAGTTAAGTTATCTCTGTATAGTTTATAAGGCCTCTAACGAGGCCTTTTTTGATCCAGTTGATGTCAACTGGATTTTATCTGCGCGCTAACCCTTTTCCATTCAAATACGGAAGAATATGCGGACGAGACTCACCTGCTAGCTTGCTCGTAACTTCTTGTGACCACGTACTTTGTTTTTGATTGCTTGAGCGGTTTGCATAGTAGTTCTGCATCGTTTGGTCGTATGCTTGAATGTCATCTAAGTTGAGATCTTGGTACTGGTTCTCGTGCACCACCACGTGCGCAGGTAGGCGAGGTTTAACTTCTGGGTTTTGATCTGGATGGCCCAAACACATGCCAAATAGGATGGCGGTATTCTGGGGTAGCCCCAGTAGCTCATCCACTTGCTGAGCATTGTTTCTTAAACCGCCAATGTATACGCCTCCCAAGCCCATCGATTCTGCTGCCAGTAAGCAGTTTTGAGCCATGATTCCTGAGTCTACGGCGCCTATTAGTGTTAACTCTGTGAAATTGGCTTGAACATCAGGATTAATACTGGCGTGACGCTGGTAGTCGATACAGAACACCAAGAACTCTGCCGCGCTTTCAACGTATGCTTGATTCCCTGCAAATTTCGCTAGTTGTGATCTCTTCTCTGTGTCCGTGATTCTAACAACTGATACTACCTGCAACATACTGGATGAGGATGCGGCAAGACCCGCTTGAAGGATGGTTTCCAGTTGTTCTTTATCGATAGGCTGTGAGGTAAATTTACGAATGGAACGGTGGCCAAGAATGGTTTGGATCGTACTGTTCATGATGACTTAACATCCTTTGTTCTATTTTTAGGCTGAGCGTTCACCTTAGCGGTATTTAATGAATGGGTAAACTATCGCGAAAGAAAAACTGTGCCTTAGAGCATAAGTTTGAGTTCAGACTGGGGAAACGGCGCGCATTCTGTTTGTGAAGGTATATACTGTTTTTAGAATCAATAGTTTATCTACGTTGGAAAGATGAAAGAGCTGATACTTCATACCGTCACAGTGTTCATGGGGTTCTTTGCGATCATGAATCCCATTGCCAATATTCCTATCTTTTTGAGCCTCACGGCGGATGAAGATAAAGAGACCGTTCGATCAATAGCACTTCGTTCGGTGTTTATTGCTTTTGTCATCGTGGCTATTTTTGCCATCGCAGGAAAAGTGATTTTCGACCTCTTTGGTATCACCCTTTATGCGCTGCGCATTACTGGGGGAATCTTAGTCTTCATGATTGGTTTTAATATGTTGCAAGGAGATTCCACGCATCAAAAAACCAAGGAAAAAGCGTATTCGCCTGCGCAGCAACAGGCAGCCTTGAGTATTGCCGTATCACCGTTGGCGATGCCAATACTCGCGGGGCCGGGTACGATTGCGACAGCGATGAACTTTGCGACCACAGGTGGTTTTGACCAAACCATTATTACCATCGTTTCATTTGCGGTTCTTTGTATCATCACCTACATATTGTTCCTGTTCGGGGACAAACTGGTCAAAGCGGTAGGGCCTAGTGCTTTGAATGTGGTGACAAAAATGATGGGCCTGATTTTGGCAGTTATCGGCACCCAAATGTTCATCGATGGTGCTGGCGAAGCCTACAAAACCGTATTTGCCTAACTCTTCCCATATTTCCCAAATCCACACTTGTGTTGCGTCATAAGTGTGGATTTTTTGATCTTTAGTTTTCACTTTCTAAGCTAGAAATACATAGACTTCGCCTATCTCAATAATAAGAATAACCAATTGTTGCTAATGCACGAATTTCATTACTCTTTTCCGAGAAATTAATGGGGGAAACATGGCAACGAAAGCAATTGTAGTGGAAGGTGGAGCGATGCGCGGCGTCTTTGCCAGTGGCGTGTTAGACGCATTTCTAGAGCGAGATTATAAGCCATTTGATTTTGCGATTGGTGTGTCGGCAGGCGCATCTAATTTGATTGGTTATCTGACCGATTACCCGCACCGCAGTATAAATGTGATTACAAAGCTCGCGACCAGCAAGCGCTTTTTCGATCCGACCCGTTTCCTCAAAGGTGGCGATTTGATTGATGTAAAATGGCTGTTTGAAGAGTCCAACCGTTTGTATCCCGTCGATGAGAAAAAGCTTTTTGAAGGCATTCCTTTTTTTGCGGCCACCACGAATGTGGACACAGGTAAAGCGGACTACTATCGAGTGACGCGAGAAAATTTCCATCATGCGATAGAAGCGACAACAGCATTGCCGATTGCTTACAAACATACTCCGTGTTTTTCTGGTGGTTGTTATACCGATGGTGGTGTGGCGGATTCTATTCCGGTTCGAGAAGCTTACCGAAGAGGAGCGCGAGACATTACGGTTGTGCTATCGCACCCGCTGAATTACTCCAAAAAACCAGTAAAAAATACTTGGTTAATGAACAAGTTGTTTGCTGAACATCCTAAAATGGCAGAAGCGATGTTGCATCGTTCAGAGAACTACAATGAGTCCTTGGAATTTATCCGCAATCCACCACAAGGAACCCGCGTGAGAGTGATTGCACCGCCGGATGAATTTCATGTGCAACGCTTGTCGATGCGCCAATCCGTTCTACTCGAAGGGTATGAAATGGGGCTTCAAGAAGGCAGAACTCATATCACCAATCTGTCTGGTGGTTATGGTTTAAGTCGAGAAAACTGCCACTTTTGTCTTTAACTCGCAGTTATTGATAAAGTAAAAAGAACCCCGCGATTGGCGGGGTTCTTTACGTCTATCGTCTGCGAGATTAGTTCAGTTTATCCCAAGCCATTTCCCAGTGTGAGCCTGTCGCTGGCTCAAATTGTGTTGCACTCTCACTCCACTGTACGCAGTAGCCAGAGTAAGGGAATGGTTTACATTGATAAATCGCGCCGTCGCTTACCAAAACTTTTGTACCTGCTGTGTAGCTAGAAAGCCCCTCTGGGAATACAAAGTCGTATTCGCCTGATGGTGGTGGGGTGACTTCCTCACTTTTTAGATGGAAATCCAGCGTTTGCTGATCGACAAGGTTGCCATCGGTATCTTTAATGCGGGTCACTAACATGTGGTGCCCCGGTTCTGATTTGCTCAGCGTGAGTTCTACTTGTTCGCTTGCACCATCTTGAATTGAACCCGTCCAACTTGCTAGTGGTTCGCGATGATGATTGTAAACCGTTAACTCGGCGGTTAAGTCGCCCTCTGCGGTAAGAGTGAGGTCTAAAGCGGTTGGTTCTGTAGCAATTATGTACTCACTGGCAAGACCATCAACCGTGAGTGAATAGTCAGGTACTGGCGTTTCAATATTGTAGCCAATTTCAACACGCTCAAGGCCACTGTTTGATTGCAGGTAAATTGGGTTCGTGCCGTACACTGGCGTGAACTTGTCTTCCGAATATTGACCAGCTTGAAGCTTAGTTTGCTCTTGGTTGACTTTACTCGCCAAGGCGTAAGACCAGTTTTTCGCTTGAGTGAGTGCGTCGTTACTAATTGCTAGTTCAGTGCGGTATGCAACGTTCTCACCAGATTGATCAAACACGCGAGTGTAAACCGAATCGCCAACCTTTAGATTCATAGTAGGGATGATTTGGCCACCTTGAGTCCACTCAGGAATCACAGGGCCGTCACCATCAAATTTGACATCGATAACGTTGTAGAATGATGCTGCGGTATCACCCACATCCCATACCGCAAGGATGACATGGTACCCCTCGCGTTCAGGCACGTTACATTGGTGGCTCATCTGTTTTGGTGGTTGAACCATATTGCCGTCAACCACACAGAAAGGGTTGAGATCGAACGAGTCGCGTGACAATGAAGCGTTCGGGTTCCAATTCGGTTTTGTGATGTAGTATTTCCAATCACGAGTCACGTGGTTTGCTGTAAAAGTCCATTCAAACGTTTGTGTACCAGATTTTATCGGACGTTTTACCCAGCGGTCGGCGGTTTGTTCGTCTAGTGCAGCTGCTAGAGCCGTTTCTGCGCTGGCAATTTTCCCGTCGCGAGGGCCTGTCTCTGGGAAGCCATCTGCGCCTTCGACGCTTTGTGGTTCATATTGAATTGCGCCACAGTTAGTGTTTCTTTCATTGGTATCCGATGTTGGGTACTTACACAGCGCTGCACGACTTGCTGCGACGCCATCGTTGGATTCCGATACGTAACCGTGAGCTAAGACACCAGAGCTCATGCTTGCGATAGCAAGGGCAACGAGCGATTTATTAGGGAATGATTTCATTACACGTCCTCTTGTTTGGCTGACAAATGAATGCCACAACTCGGCGCATGCAGAGCACCCTCGTCCGCATCTGATTGGAACTCATTAGATACAGATAGAAAGTGGCAACCCCGCTATCTTAAGCACTAGTGTTGACTAGTTAAGCAGTGCTGGAAGACCGGAAGCTTTGCGTCCCATCCTTTCGAATGGTTTGCCGAAATGTGATTGAGCACTCGGAATGTAGCGTATGAATCTGGGCAAATAAAAATAATTCATCTCCTTGTGGAATCGTTCTCGCAATTTAATATCCATTTGCTAAATAAACGAATGACCTTTGTAATTGTATGTAATTTAACTATCTGAAAATATTTATTTTTAGGTGTTTTTAATTGATTTTATGAATGAAATTCTGAGCATTCTATTGGTATGGTTTTTGAGTTTGTTTTGCTGCTAACACTGATGAGGGGGAAGTGCTCAGGGCTAAGTGCGATTGTGATCTTGGTGGTTTTTTTAGGTGTGTTTACTGTTGTCGAGTTCGATTTGAAACGTAAATGTTTTGCTTGAATGTTAGTGGGAAAGTGAATAAATAGTGATTGTAAAAAAAGAGGGCGGGCTATATGGGATAAGGCCCGCCAAAGCCTTTGAGTCACTTAAGCTTGTTTACGTTGAGCTGCTTTTTTCGCTAGCTTTGCTTCGCGTCGCTGCGCACGTTGCTTAGCACTTTCACCACCAACGTGCTGCTCGCCTCGTTGATCGGCTAATGAAACTTGCTTTTCGCGCTCGCGGAATCGCGCAACTTGCTCTTCTGAATGTTTGCCGTGACATTTCGGGCAGCTCACGCCTTGCTCGAACAATTCAGACTGCTTGTCTTCTTCTGTGATCGGTAATCGACAAGCGTTACACAAATCGTAATCGGCTTTCTCAAGCTGGTGGTTGACAGCCACACGACCGTCAAACACGTAACAATCGCCTTCCCACATGCTCTCTTCTTGTGGTACTTCTTCAAGGTATTTAAGAATGCCGCCTTCTAGGTGGTAAACTTCCTCAAAGCCTTGCTCTTTCATGTAAGCGGTTGATTTTTCGCAGCGGATACCACCTGTACAGAACATCGCAACTTTCTTGTGTTTTGCCGGATCCATGTTTTCTTTCACATAGCCTGGGAACTCACGGAACGTTTCAGTATTTGGGTTTACAGCCCCTTTGAAGGTACCGATTTCGATTTCGTAATCGTTGCGAGTATCCACCACAAACACTTCTGGATCGGCGATCAAATCGTTCCAATCTTGAGGTTTCACATACGTACCCACCACATGGCGAGGGTCGATGCCTTCAACACCCAATGTCACGATCTCTTTTTTCAGCTTCACTTTGGTGCGGTTGAATGGTTGCGTTTCAGAGTAAGATTCTTTGTAGACCGTGCCCGTTAAACGAGGCTCAGTATTTAGCCACTCAAGCAGCGTATCAATACCCGCGCGGTCAGAGGCGACCGTACCATTAATACCTTCCCCAGCCAGCAGTAACGTGCCGCGAATATGGTGTTTTTCCATCAACGCAAGTAATGGCTCGCGTAGCTCTTGATAGTTATTCAGCTCCACAAACTTGTACAGCGCACAGACTACATACTGACTCATGAGATTTCCTTTATAAAAACAGGTGGTCGATGACCTTTAAATTTTAGCGGCTCGGAGTATACCTGAGTAAATTAGTCGGAAATACGGACAAAATTTACGGATATTCCTGTCAGAAGAGAGGCGATGCTGGATGGCAAAGCGCTCGGCAGCGAGACAAATCCGGTATGTGTTCAAACTCTTGGCAAAAACAAAAGGAGGAAAGGGAAATCAAACTCGACATGGTTGGTTGAAATTTGTACTGTGGCTAGGCTTTATATTTCTACCTAAATAGGTGATGAGCGAAAGCCAAAATGACAATAAAACCATCAGTTAGCAGGAAAAGGACATGCAGCAGTTTCACATCAGAAGGCTGAGAGAAGAAGATATCCCTTTACTCAAAGGATTATTGGTAGAGCTCGATACCTCTCACTATGAAGCCGAGCCTAACTTCTACCGATCACCCGAAGAAATGGCGCAGCTAAGGGAAGAACGTGGCGTCTTTGACAAGTATTTCGATGACAGCATGATCGCCTTTATCGCTTGCTCACATCGACAAGTCGTTGGATTTATCTCTGGTACCGTTCGAGATATTGACTCGATGGTTTCTGTTGCAAAGCGCGTTGGCTTCGTTAACGAGTTGGTGGTCTCGGAAAGTCACCGCAACTTAGGAATAGGCTTGTCGCTCATGGACAAAATCGAAAGTGATTTGTGCAATCAAGGTATTGAAGAAATTGGTTTAACCGTCGCATCGTTTAATCATGAAGGCGAAGATTTTTATCATAAGATGGGTTATCGCGTGATGACTAAAATGATGAGCAAAAGAGTGAAAGACTGATCGCCATTGTTCATAAGCTGCTATAAACGCCTTTTCACTAAATACTGAAAAGGCGTTTTTCTAACGTCTGTCCTGCTTATTTCAACGTAGCTGCGGTCTGTTTGCCCATGGCTATGAGCCTGTCGAGAATACGTTCACCGTCGGCACGCAAACCGTTGTGCTCGTACTCGTTGGTGATCCACGCTTTTGAGTTTGGGATTAACGCGAGCGTCTCTCGGCTGATATCCATTTCAACAAACATATCATCGGCGTAAACGGCGCAACTGACAGGCACTTTATTTTGAGCCAATTGTGTTTGATCGTACAGCGCAGCCCAATCTTCTTTCGCGGCCAATATTTCTGCGGCGTCTTTTAGTGGCTTGAGGTTGACGTATTGGTCGAACATCCACGGGAAGACCATTTCCCCCGTAAAGTAAAACGGCTGGCCAGGTTCATAATTAAACTCTGGTCGGGTTTGGCGAACACGGTGCGCACTCCAACTCGACGCAAAGCCTTGGCAGTAAATCGATTCATGCAAAATGGCGTAGATCGGGTTGGTTTGGAAGTTTTGCTGCGCCAACATATCGTTCAAGAACTCATAACGAAGTTGTGGTTTGCCGTTCACTTCAATCAACGCGCTTTCTAGCCAATAGTAAGTTGGCAAGAAAGTATCACTCACACCAAAGTTGATGCCGATTTGTTGAAATTGCTCCACCGTGAAGCGTTGACCATTTGGTAGGTACTCTTCGTTTTCCAGCAAGTGATTCGCAATGTTTTGGCAAAGTTGTTGCGCACTTGGAAATTGTTGGAAGAACGCTTGGTTTTTCTCCATGGTGCGTTTGAAGGTGGCTTCATACACATCGTCGGCATGACGCGAGACAGATGGCACGCCACCTGTGATGTAGCTTTGTAGCAAGCTGTCTGGGAACAAAGACAAATAGGTGAGGGAGCAAAAACCACCAAAGCTTTGACCTAAGATCGCCCATTTTTCGACGCCAAATTGCTCACGAATGTACTCCGCGTCGCGCACGATGTTATCCGCTCGGAAGTGGCTCAAGTAGTCTGCTTGTTGCTCTGGCGTGAGGTGAGCAAGCGTCTGATGATTAATTACGCTGCTGTTGCCCGTACCGCGCTGGTCGAGAAGCAAAACTCGGTACTCTTGCAGCGCGCATTTTACCCAGCCGCTATTGCCGTTTTGACGCGGAGAGGGAAAGCCAGGCCCGCCCTGAAAGTAAACCAACCAAGGTTTGGTCGATTCTTCATCGCCAACTAGGCAAACCGCTCGGGCGAAGACTTCAATGGTGCCTTTGCTTGCGTCTTGGTAATCCAGAGGAACGGTAAAACTGTGGGGAGTGTAATGCAATCCTGCGTCGATAAATGATTGAGCGTTCATTGTTATCTTTATTTCCTTATTGAGGGGTAGTGCTACTTTACTGCGAATGGCATGAAGAACCAATGCTATTTCCCAATCGCCTCTTCAGTTCTATACCTTGGTCAAATCAATGTAAGTTCAAGAAAATGAAACGATTAGCGACTGGTGCAACTGGTTGAGTGAGCTATGCTCAATAGAGTTGCGACAAAGTAAGAGCATGGAGGAAGTCGGATGAAAGTGTCACTGGCTCGATGGACAATTGTGACTTGTTTAATAAGCGTACCTACTTTTGCCGTTGTTACGCCTAACCCACCTCAGTTACAGGCAAAAGGCTACGTATTAATGGACTTTCAATCCGGTGCCATTATTGCCGAGCATAACGGGCGAGCAGGCCTTGCTCCGGCGAGTTTAACCAAGTTGATGACCGCTTATGTAGTTGGACAAGAAATCAAAGCGGGGCGTTTGAAATGGGATGATGTTGTCACCGTGAGCGAAAACGCGTGGTCGGCCAAGTTTCCCGGTTCTTCTAAAATGTTCATCAAACCGAAAGATGAAATTAGTGTTGCGAACTTAATGCGCGGCGTGATCATCCAATCAGGAAATGACGCGTGCGTTGCACTGGCTGAGCACGTTGCAGGCAGTGAACGCGGCTTTGTCGCCTTGATGAATGGTTGGGCGGAGAAATTAGGACTGCAAGACACCTATTTTGTGAACTCCCATGGTCTTGATAGTGATGGCATCCAAACCTCACCAACCGATATGGCAAAACTCATGCAGTCGATCATCAGCGATGTTCCTGATGTGTATGCGCTATACAGCGAGAAAGTCTTCAAGTGGAACGACATTACGCAGTACAACCGCAATAAGTTGTTATGGGATAATTCCATTGATGTCGACGGGGGCAAAACCGGCTACACCAGCAATGCCGGATACAGCTTGGTGAGCTCGGCCAAAGAAGGAAGAATGCGCCTTATCTCGGTGGTGATGGGTACGCCAAGTAAACAGGCTAGGATCAGCCAATCGAAGAATCTACTCAGCTATGGTTTTCGCTTTTATGACACCAAGCAAGTTGCTAAACAGGGCCAAGTTGAGTCTAAAGTTCGCGTTTGGAAGGGAAATACTAATCAAGTTGAGGCGATCTTTGCTAAAGATGCCTATCTCACTCTGCCTCGTTCAATGACGGCTGGGCTTGATAAGAGTGTGGTGTTAAATGAACCGTTGATTGCGCCGATCGCGCAAGGAGATGAGATTGGTAAGGTCGTTTGGAAAAGCGATGACAGTACCGTGGCGAGTTATCCCTTGGTCAGCAGCCAAGCGGTAGAAGAGGGCTCGTGGTTCGGTCAGCTTTGGGACAGTCTGGTGCTGTGGGTGAAATCGTTCTTTAACTAGAATAAAAACGAGCAGAAGTGTCTTTCTGTATTCTTTTGTTGATGGCCGCCCAGCTAAACGCTGGGCGGTGTCTTATTTAACGGTTTATTCCGACAAGGTGATGATTGGTAAATCGTCCCAAATCTTACTTTCATCCGATGCGCCACCGGAGAAGTTCCAAGGGCCTTTGTCTTGCTCTAGCGGACGGTAAGTTGCCGAAAGGCCGTCTAAGTCCCAAGTCGTGACATAGAAGCGGATACCATCGAGCGAATCTGGGCGGCCTAGTGCATCGCTAGCAAAGTCCATCGAAATGGTGTTGTTGGCTTTGTCTACCGTGACCATTGGCGCTGGCGTTACGGCTTCTCCCCATGTCGTCGCATTTGCTCCTTTGGTGTTGTAAATCGAGCTTTGCCAGCCAAAAACAACCGCATTGCGACTCCAGGTTCCGTTTGGCATAGAAGCGTTGATCTTCGGTAGCTCAGACAAGTTGGTTGCGGCTTCTTCCGGTAAATCAATAAAGATGGTGAAACCCACGTGGTCGAAGCCGTTTGGTGGCAACCAAGTGTCGGTGATCTTGTCCATGGTGAAGGTCAAACGTACGTTACTGCCAACGGTAAACACTTCTGCTTTGTTGATCGCGAGCTGGCTGCTGTCTTTGTCGAACGTTGGATCGGTTGGTAGCGAGTAGTTACCGTTAGGACCGCCCATGCCGTCTTGTGCATCGCCTGCATCATCAATGGTGTCGTCCGGCGTGTTTGACCAGCTTAGGTTGGAGACAAAATTCACGTCCTCGATGCTTGCTTTTTTCTCGGTGGAATAAATCGCGAAGCGGTGCTGTTGTTCGCCAATCGCAAAATGACGAGTCGACAGCGTGACGCTAAACTGACCATCAGCGCCTACAGTAATGGCTTGCGCTGTTTCCAAGTTACCATCGACGACAAGGTTCAACTTCTCGTTGGCGTTCGCACTACCCGCGATAACAATATCACCAGTGATGGTTTGTCCTTCCCAATCCTGCGCCAGTTGGATGTTGAGGTCTGGGGTATTTACAGATTGGTTGCTGCTTGTTTTTGAGTAAATTACTGCTGATTTAGCTGGCAGTTCCAACGTCACATGGCCATTTTCATCTGCGACTAACTGTTCTGGAGCGTGTGCCCAGTTCGACATGATTTGTTGTTTGAAGACGGTGCCGCCAACTTGTTCTACATCGAGTTGGTTCATCAACATCGGCGAGTTGGATGTATTCATCACAACCAAGACTTCGTCGTTATCCAACGTTCGGGTAAAGGCGAACACGCCCGCGCCCGCTTTATCGCTGCCAATCACTTTCATTTCGCCACGTGTCATGACTTTGTTTTCAGTGCGTAGCTTGGCAAGTTCTTGAATAAACAAGTACATCTCACTGTTTTGGTCGAACGAGTCTACGTAGTTGCCATCTTCACGATACCCTCCGGCGAACATCGCATCACGCGCCGCTGACATTGCTTGCTCTGTACCTTGGTAAATCACAGGAATACCAGGTACGCTCATCATGGTGATCAGTGCTTGTTTCATGTCATTCACGCTACCTTGCGACAGAAAGCGCGGCATGTCGTGATTATCAATGAAGTTCGGCATGATGTATGGATTTGGGAACATCTCCATCATTTTCTCAAGACGGAAACGTAAATAGTCGGTCGGTTGCCCTGATGCAAATACGCGCGTCATGGTCGCTTGCAATGGGAAGTTCAGTACCGAGGTTAGCTGTTTCGGCGAGCCCCTTTCACCGATGTAAGTCAACATTTTCTCTTCGCCTTCGGTGTGGTAAGGCGTAGATGTTTCGAATACTTCACCAAAAGTGAGGAAGTTGTCACGACCGGTATCAACCGCTTGCGTCATCACACCATCGTCGGCGTGTAGGAAATCGTTCCAGAAATCGTGTTCAACAAACTTCACCGTATCGATACGAAATCCGTCGACGCCGACTTCGCGAATCCATTTTCGGTAGCTCTCTTTTAGATAAGCGCGTACTTCAGGATCGGACGTATTAAGGTCATCCAAATCAGAGAGTTGCCAGGTTTTTTCTTGTACCGGATCGTTGTGGTCGGTGATGGTTGGCGTCCAGTGGTAACTACCTGTGTCGTCTGTTTTACACTCGTTCATGTTGAGTGGGTACGGCAGTTCTTGCCCGGCGGGTAGTGCATTTTTTATCAAACGGAAGCCTTGGCAAGGTAGGCTTGGATCATAACTGTAAGGATCATCGTAGGTGAAGAAGTTGCCTACATGGTTGGTCACGATGTCCTGAATTAAGAACATGTTACGTGCATGCACTTCGCGTGCTAACGCTTGGTAGCTTTCCATGTCACCAAAGTGTTCATCCACTTTTTGAAAATCGCGCGCCCAGTACCCATGGTAGCCGCCGTAGTTTTGCTCAGCATCCCACCATTGGTTAGCAACTGGCGGAGTAATCCAGATCGATGTGGCACCGAGATCTTCGATGTAGCTTAACTTATCACTCACGCCAACGAGGTCGCCGCCGCTGAATTTTTTATCCGACGTCGGATCGAATTCGTTTTGCCCTTGATCATTGAGAGCGCTGTCGCCGTCGTTAAAACGGTCGATCATCAGGAAGTAAATGATTTGCTCTTGCCAATCAGGGGATGCCACGTGGCTGCCTGTATCGATTGGTGTGGTTTCGTCGCTTCCACAGCCAGAAAGAGCAAGAGCGATCGCTAAAGGAAGTATTTTTATTTTATTCATTGGGTTAGGTAGAGTTTCAAACACAGTTTTTGCCTCCGTTATGCAGCAATGCAGAAACGATAAAGCAAAGGTTTGAAATTGAGAGTGTCATTTCACGCCAAAAAAGACGTGAAATGATGTCACGAAGCGGCGACTTTGATCTGACCGACAGTTTTAATTGAGCGGTTGCACAATAGGATATTGTATCGGGTAATGCTCTTTCGCGAGCTCGTTGTCGGATTCATCATAAAGGCGGAAACGGCACTGCTTTGCAGTTTGAGTGAGCGATAATTGTAGCACCCAACAAGCATAATGTAGCGAGTGTTGGGTCAAGCGCATTGCGTGAGGTGTGGGGTCATCATCGGCGTAACAGTCAATCCTCGCAACGTTTTCAAGTCGGCATGCCAGTTCGATAAAGAGCGTATATTGCGCCCCAATGTTAATAAGTTGCCGAGTCGGGACAATATATTCCGTTGCGCCAATTAAAAGCCCCTTAGAAACCACATAATCACGCTGGTGGTTATTCTCAATGTAACGTTCCCCATCGACTTCATAACACAGGCGAAAGGTAAGGGGATGCGCCACCGGAAGTTCAGTCGTTGCCCAGAGTTCGGTGCCATGACTTAAAAAACGCTCGAAGAAGGCGGGATAGCGCCGCCATGCGCCATCACGGTCACGGCATTCTACCGAGACCACTTTTTCAAACGCAATATTGTCCACTTCCATCCAGATTTTGCCGACAGGTTGGTCGATGTGGTTATCGTCGAAGGTATTGGCTTTGGCGTAGTACAAGCGGATCGGTTGCTGATTTAGCTGAGTTCGGTTATCCAAACATTGTTGGCGATACTGCATGGGTGAAAACGGATACCAACGACGAAAAGTGCGGTGAAAGTTCGATGGTTCTTCGTAACCAAGTTGATAGGCGATTTGCTGCGTTGTGAGTTGGGTGTCGGCAAGCAAAGTGAGTGCTTGCTTTCTTTTAGCGAAATCAACGCATTGAGAGTAGCTCATTTGCTTCTCTTGCAGTCGACGTTGCAAGGTGCGTTTGGAGACGCCCAGTTGCCTTGCCGCTTGCTCTAACTTGAGCGCGTAATTGCTGTTTTTGATGAACAAGGCGTTCAAAACACTCAGTAATTCTGGTTGTTCAATTGGCTGGTGAGAAAGCAGCAAATAAACATGTTTCACCAAGTCAAACACGTTTGAACTCGTTTTAGAATCTTGCGTTTCCTCTAGAAAAATATCGGCCGCGAGTGGATTGTTGGCGTGAACTTGTACCTGTATTGATTCGCTTAGCTCAAGCATTTCCAACTGCATTTTGAGCAAGCCAAACACCGACTCGGCCCAACTTGGCATATCGGCCGTTCTGCATTCGACTTGCAGATGGATTTGGGCATCACCATGTTGCAATGTGACGTACAAACGGCGGTCGAATAATGAAACACTTTTACTCCACCAAAGTAGCCCTTCTTGGAGGTTAGGCGCTTCTTTCAACATCATGCATTGCAAGGCCACCAACTTCTCAATGTGCCAATATTCGCCGGCAATTCGAAGGTGATTGTGACCGAGCTTTTTGCACAGAAAGGATGTAATAACGTTATCTTGAGGCAGCATGAGTTGAGTTTGGTTGCGAGCAAACATGCATTATTGCTGAAAAGATGAAGAAGTTCAGTGAGAACGCTCAAAGCCTTTCTTATCGTTTTATTTTCAAATTTATTTTGAAAATGTTTTTAATCGAAATCGGTTTTTCCCTTTATCTCATGAGGTTATGCTGTTACACAGCTTAAGTTCATTAATTGGAGAACCTCATGGATATCGTACAAGCTGCAAAATCTCGTTACTCAACGAAAGTGTTTGACCCAACGCGCAAGCTACCTCAAGAAAAAATCGACGCAGTTAAAGAGCTGATTCGTTTTAGTCCATCGAGTGTGAATTCTCAACCTTGGCATTTCATTCTGGCAAGCACAGAAGAAGGCAAACAGCGCATCGCTAAAGCGGCGCAAGATAACTACGCGTTTAACGCGGCGAAGATTCTCAATGCTTCTCACGTATTGGTGTTTTGTGCAAAAACAGGCATCGATAACGACTACATTGAAGCGCTAATGGTGCAAGAAGAAAAAGATGGTCGATTCCCAACTGAAGAAGCGAAAGCGGCTGTACGCGGTGGTCGTAGCTACTTTGTGAACATGCACCGTTTTGATCTGAAAGATGCGAACCATTGGATGGAGAAACAAGTTTACCTCAACGTGGGTACGTTGCTGCTGGGAGCTTCGACGCTAGAAATTGATGCAGTGCCAATTGAAGGGTTTGATCCCAAAGTACTGGATGAAGAATTTGGCTTGCGCGAAAAAGGTTACACCAGCGTTGTGATCGTGCCGCTTGGCTACCACGCGGAAGATGACTTCAACGCGAAAACGCCAAAGTCTCGCTGGGACGCAGAAACCGTATTCACCGAGATCTAATTCGAGCTTACTTGCAGGTGACGTAGAACCCTGTAATCAATATATAAATCGCAAAAGAGTGATAAAACGATGATCCACTTAGTTGCAGAAGTGAAAGCCTATCCAGATAGTAAGGATCAGGTGGCGAATTTGCTTGCTGGTTTACTAGAGCCAACTCGCAAAGAAGAAGGCTGTTGCCAATACGAGTTGTATCTCGACGAAAAAGTTGAAGGCCTATTTATGTTCCAAGAGATTTGGGCATCGCAAGAGGCCTTGGATAAGCATTTGCAAAGCCCGCACATGGCGACGTTTCTTGAAACATTAGAAGAGAACGATTGGGTTGAATATACCCAGATTCGTCCTCTTCGATTTATCGCCTAATGACAGAAGGTTGCCAGCACGTTGGCGCGTTGTTGGCAGCATTTTTGTTGGATAAAGTCGCGGAAAGTCCGAATCGTTGGCGTTAGTAAGCGACGATCGGCACACACCATGTAGAGTGGCACTGGGCCGCAATCCCACTCTGGTAACACTCGCACCAATCTTCCCTCGATTAAGTCTCCGCTGATGTCCATCAACGATTTATTCGCAATGCCTTTGCCTTTGATCGCTAACCGATGTGGCAAGTCACTATCGTTGCTCATCAAGTTACCGCTGACCACGACTTGTTCTTTCTCACCGTCACGCGTGAGCGTCCATTTGTTGTAGACCGAATCCGCGACCATATAGCACAAACAGTTGTGTTGCGTTAAATCGGCAGGAGAGATGAGTTCTGGGTGTGTGGCTACGTACTCTGGCGATGCACATAAGATCCGTTCGTTTGCCCCACACAAAGCCAACACGACCAGATTGGAGTCGGCCGGCTCGCCGTAGCGAATCGCAATATCGACAGGCTTGGTGTACATATCCGTCAAGCTATCGGACAGCTCTAGTTTTATGGAAACATTTGGGTAGAGATCGATGAACTCATCCACCCAATCGAGCAACATATTGCGACCAAAATCGGAGGGCGCAGTAATGTGCAGTTGACCAGATAACTCGCCACGCGCACTTGAGATCTGATCCAACCCCTCTTGCAATGTTGCCAACGCTTGCGTGGTTTTGTCTAAAAACAGTTCGCCCTCTGAGGTTAAACGCAGGCTTCGGGTAGAACGCACAAACAGCGGGAAACCGATTTGCCCTTCAAGACGCTTAATCGATGCGCTAATGGCGGCAGGTGTCATGTCCATGCTGTTAGCGGCTTTTGAAAAGCTGCCTTGGCGCGCGGTTTCGACAAAAATATTGAGGTCGTTGAGGGCTTTCATCGTGAAAAGGATGTTTGTGAAGTTTGAGCTACTATAGGGGAGATGAGCAAAGTAATTCAAGCTAAACGCCTTTGAAGGTGAAAACATTAGGTTAAGTGGTCACTTTGAGTTAGATTAGCCCGCCACTTACATCGTTACTGGATCAACAACATGAGCAACGAACAGCCGAATAACCCTCTGCATGGGTTGAGTTTAGAAAAAATCGTCACCCGACTAGTTGAACACTTTGGTTGGAATGGCCTGTATGAGCGCGTTCGAGTGAACTGTTTTAAGAAAGATCCGTCGATCAAATCTTCTCTGAAGTTTTTGCGTAAAACGCAATGGGCACGAGACAAAGTCGAAGCGCTGTATATCGAGACGTTTTGCTAAGCGTTACGCTTTCAGCTAAAAAATCCGAATCAAAAAAGGTGGCCATGAGCCACCTTTTTGTTTTCTAACTGTACTTGTTTCTTCGCTGACTTTTTACTGTCCGCTGCCGATTTATTCCAAATGATGCGTACTGCCAACCGTGCTTTCTAACTCAAGAATGGATTGGCGCACATGGTCAGGAATGGCCGCTTTCTCGTTGTTTTTAAAATCGAACATCACGCCTGTCGCGGTTGAGACCGTCGTAATCTTGCCCCATTTTTTACTCAATACTTGATATTCCATAGTGATGCGATCTTCTTGCATGTCGATCACGCGCGAGCCGACCAGCAACGTGTCTGGGTAAGTAACAGGCAGTTTGTAGCGACATTGCGTCTCGCTGAGTACTGGCCCAATTTGCGAGGTTTGCAGGTCGACCAGCAGATTAATTTTGTTGAAGTAATCTAAACGCGCCGTCTCAAAGTAGCGAAAATAGACCACGTTATTGACGTGTTGCAGAGCATCCATTTCACCCCATGCGACTTTGATCTCTGTGATAACGGGAAAGTCCTTTAACAGTGTGTCCATTTTTAGTGCTCCTTTTTCATCTGCATTGCCACAAATTGCGACGCGACTTATCACTTTGAGCATTTATTCTAGATGTAATCATTTAATATGTAATAAAATTGTTTTTAAAATGTGAAATGAAATGGCAGTCTTATTATGTAAACTAGAAACTTTACATAATTGAGTTGAAGGCGTAAGTTTAACTAAGAGTAACCAAATAGGAGGTGTCTCATGACTGAGCTGAAAGGTTTCAATCTAGCCAAGGTGGAAAAACGCATTGACTGGACTGGCGAGCTGTTCAGTTTAAGGGTCTCAGGCGCGCCTCTTACCTTTAAAGCCGGTCAGTTCACCAAGCTTGCTTTGCTCGATGATGAGGGCAAGCCTATCAGCCGTGCTTACTCTGTGGTTAATGCGCCAAGCGAGCAACACGAGTGGCTCGAATTCCTCATTGTGGCAGATCCTCAAGGGCAACTTTCTCCAAGGTTGCAAAAGCTAAAAGCGGGTGACCCGATTTATGTGGGTGAAACCGCGCATGGCGATCTCATTCACGACACCATTCCTAAGCAAGCGAGTGATCTATGGTTGCTTTCGACGGGGACTGGCATTGGCCCGTTTCTATCTTTGCTGGATGACATTAACCTGCTTCCTCACAATGATCGTATCGTGTTGGTGCATGGTGTTCGCTACGAAAAAGATTTGGTCTACAAATACCTGATTGAGCATCTTCAATTCCGATATGAAGGACGCTTAAAGTACGTGCCAATCGTGAGTCGTGAATCGTCACTCGGAAAACTGCAAGGTCGAATCCCAGAATTGATTGCTTCTGGTGAGCTTGCCAATAAAGTGGATGTGCCTTTCTCTCCGCAAAGCAGCTTTGTGATGCTGTGTGGTAACCCAGAGATGATTAAAGATACCTTGCCGGTGCTGCAAGGGCTAGGGTTAGAAAAGTATCGAACTCGAACAGGCGGTCACGTTATCTATGAGCGTTATTGGTAAGTATCCACTCATCGCTGAAACCGAGATAACTAAGTTATATCGGTGTAAATTAAAAATCACTTTTGAGACATGATACGAATTTATAGACTTATCAATTGAGCACATATACAACAATGCCTAGACTGCGTTCACTGTTGTTGTAGGTGGTTATATGTACTCTTCAATTGCGAGCAAAATGCAGCGGCTTATAGGCGGTTTCGTTGATCTGTTCGTCGTCATTAGCGTTGTCGTTGTTATCGCGTTGGGTATCAATTTTTGGCTCTATGACTTCCGTTTATCCCTGCAAGAAAACTTCACGCTTGTTTACGACACCCACGCGGTGTATCTCCTCACTGTTCCCATTCTTCTCGTGATTAACTGGTATTGGTTGAAGGAAGGGCAAACCATCGGCATGCGTTTTGTTGGTATCAAAGTGGTGATGAAAAATGGTCGTGCCGCGACCAAAGTGACGGTTTCCATCCGGCTTGGCATCAGCTATCTACTCGAAATGTTTATTCCTGGCGTTCCGTTGGTGAACCTTGTGCTGCTTGTTTTTCATCCAGAGCGACGTTTGTTGCATGATTTCCTTACCAAGACCAAAGTCGTGCAAGCACCTGACTTGCTACTGTCTATTTTGCATGGTCAAAAAAAGCCACATTAAGTGGCTTTTTAAATCAGGTCAGTCAATCAACGACTATTGCTGATTGATGTACGCTTTAAAGCGCGCTTTTGTTTCTGCGTCTGCTTTTTGGTACCAGAAGTGCAGCATTTCTTCTGCCGTAGAATCTGCTTTCACTGCGGTTGCACGCGCTTGTTTCATGTCTTCAGGAATCTTTGCAGGAAGCGTGACTGGTTGCATGGTCGCTGCGCCAGCAAAAGCGACGGCTGCTGTACCGCCAGCGCGGTTGTAATCTTCGATTTCACGCACGTAATCACGGCCGATTTGCATACCCGGTTTGATCAGCTTGTCTTGGTCAACTGCGACTGCTTTGCCTGAACCATCAACCAGTTTCCAATCGAGATCTTTGATGTTTTCTTCCGCGTCACGCATGTTGCGGTATTTTGGAACTTCAATCGTCAACTCTGCATTTGCAGTATCGAAGCGTGCCACGATAGCATCACTTTCTACGCTTAGACGGTCATTACCTTGGTTGAAGTAAGGTGCGTAGCGGAAAACGACTTGGTTTACGCCATCCGGTAGCGTCAATGTTTTTTCAGAAGCAAAAAAGCCGCCAGAAAGTTTCGCTTTTTCACCGTTTGCTGCCAATACTGAAACGTCGTCAGGAACGCTAACCGTAACGTCTGCGAATGCCATGCCACTCATTGCTAGAGCAAGCGCGCAAGTTAAAGGCTTGATCAATTTCATTGTTTTTATCCTAAGCTTTGTAATTGTCCCAATTCGTCAAGATCGGTCGCTCAAATGTAGGGGGATCTTGGAATTCTTTGGGTATAGCGATCAACGAGATTGCATCGTTAAGTGCTTGATTGCAACTCTCAAGTGTAAGAAGTATGAAAATTTAACAAGAACGTCATTTTTATCTCATCCGTTGCGATGAAACTGTGAGCTAAGGTTAAATAGAAACAAACCGCTGCAGGGCAACGGTTTGTTTTATTCGGTCAAAGAGAAGGCATTACCTTGGTAATTTAAATACCGGCACCATGTCCAGATTCTGTTTGTTCCTCTTCTTCTTTGAGTTCAGCCATTTCTTCTTGCTGTTGAGCTTTCTCGATGCTCAACCACCAAACGAACAACTCATACCAAATCGCCAGAATAACCGCACCTAGGAACAGGCCAACGATGCCGTAGAAAAGCATACCGCCGATGGCCCCAAGCAGAATCACAGGCATTGGTACGTCTACACCACGGCCCATAAACATTGGTTTTAGTAAGTTCTCAGACAGCGCACCGACAACCGCCCACACGGTAAACATGGTCGCGGTTGTGCTGTCTTGCGTCATGTACATGTAGCCAATCACTGGCAATACGGCAAGCAGCGCAGGAAGCTGAGCGATACACAAAATCATCAGAATCAGAGTAAGCAAACCAGCAGCAGGAACGCCAAACACGAAGAAGCCAGCACCGATCAATAGCGCTTGAATCGCAGCCACACCAACTACGCCCAGTAGCACGCTTTTAATGGTCGCGGCGATAAGCGTTGTCCAGCTTTTCGCGTTTTCGCCAGCGGTACGGATCGCGATAGTTTGTAGGCCTGATGCCAACGACTCTGAATACGTCATAAAGCCAGCAGCGATAGCCAGTGACAAGATAGACAGCAACAAGCTACCTAACACGCCGCCAACCATGCCAAGCAAAGAGGTTAATGCTGACTTGATTTGTGGCATAAAGGTTTGTATTGCTTGCTCTAAGTTAGTCGCAAAGAGCGTCCATACTTCATAAAGTTTGTCACCCACAAGAGGCCAATCAGCAACTGAAGCTTTAGGTCCAGGGATTTTTACCTGACCATTTTGCAGTACGTCCAACGCGTGTGTTGCACCATCCACGATAGAGCCCGACACCATCACTAGTGGCGTTACCAGCAGGGCGATACCCAGCAGTGCGATTGTCGTGGCAGCCAAGCCGCGTCTGCCGCCGTAAGCGCGTTGCAGTTTTTTGGTCAGTGGTAGTAGCGCTACCGCGATGATGGCACCCCAAATCACTGGAAGGATGAATGGCCTGATGATGTCGTACGTAAACATCAGCAATACGAAGATCAAGCCAATACGTATCGCTGATTCCACCATGTTACTGATGAAAAGCTTACTTTCATTTCTTTCCGATTGTTTATCCATTTTTGTTTACCTGATGATCAATGTTGGAACTGACGAGACTTGAAACAACAATCGCCATATAAAACACACCTGTAATGGCCTCTAAATACACCACGACTTGAGCCAGTGGCGTTAGAGGACTGATGTCGCCATAACCGAGCGTGGTTAAGGTGACGAAACTGAAATACGCCGCATTGGAGAAGTTCTGCCCCCAAGAAATCGCTTCCATACCGGTAAAGGCTTCAGGCGAGAACTCAAGCAGAATGAGGTAGGCAATCGCCCACATCAGACCAAGCAGCAAGAAAAGCGCGACCGAGCCAATCACTTTGTTGCTGTTGACGTGGCCAGTGAAAAGAATCTGTCTTGCGATGGATTTAAAAGTGCCGAAAAAGAACGCGAAGGTGAGGGCAAGCATCACCACATTCATCTCGCGGATGTTAAAAACGGTCTTGATCACAATCACCAGTACCCAAACACCAAACAGGGTATAGAGGAATCGAGACCACGTTTTGTCAAAACGAAGGCTGGCAAAACAGACAATGAACGTGAGAACCGTGAACGCCTGCAGTATGTGTTCAATCGTCCCTTCGCCCACCACTTGTGCCATCGCACTCCCTAGCAACAAAATTACCAGCGCTAAGGTTAGATAGAAGAAGTTGTTTTCTTCATTAATGTTTTTGAGTTTTTTACCAATGACCATGGTTCTTCTCACTTAGTTACTGTTCATTTTCTGCCGATGAATCTTTCATCACCATAATGGACGCAGAAAGCCCGAATCGAAGATCAACATCTTCGGGAAGCTCTTGGATGGAGATTCGTACCGGAATACGTTGTGCTAAGCGAATCCACTGAAAAACAGGGTTCACGTTTGGAAGAAGGTTGTAACCGACCGTGCCGTCTTTCGGCGCAATACCCCAACCGATAGAGTCAACGGTCGCGTCGATAGGCGTGTCTGGGTGAGACATCAAGGTGACACGTGCTCGGCTACCCGGTTCGATTTGCGCGAGTTGGTTTTCGCGGAAGAAGCCAAATACCCAGAAACTGTTTTTGTCGATCAGTGCGAGCAGCGGTTGGTTTGCGACCGCTTGTGTACCGTTTCGAATATCGAGGTTAGACACAAAACCATCGACGGTCGCATAAACTTTGGTGAAACTGAGGTTAAGGCGCGCTGACTTTAATTGCTCTTCTGCAGATTTGATTTGCAGTAGCGATTCTTCGTAAGCGATTTCACGACGAATCAGATCCTTGTGAGAAACAGCGCCGCGGTCTTTCGCACGAATGTCTTTAAGGCGATCGTATTCGATTTTTTTACCGCGAGAGCTCACGATGGATTTTTCCAACGCCACTTCGGCTTGAGATAGTGCGACTTCGTAAGTGGTTGGGTCGATTTCGAACAGTAAATCGCCCGTTTTCACTTCTTGGTTGTCTTGCACCGAAACATTCACAATTGGGCCAGACACTCGCGGTGCGACCTTGATGACGTTCGCGCGTACTTGGCCATCGCGTGTCCATGGGTTATTAAAATACTCTTCAAATTTTTGATAGCCGAGCCAAGCTGCGCCACCAAGAATGACAAGATTGAGTGCGATTACGAATAGTTTTTTCATCTTGTTTGGCACCTAAAATTGAATATAAAAGCTGTCAATGGCCACCACATAACCGACCATGATGGCAATAAACGTCAGAGACGGAAAAGCGATGAAGCGAGACAAACGTGTCTTGTTCAATATCATCACCGTTATCCACGTTGCCGTGACGGCGAGAAACAGCACCAGTAGCGTGGGAGAAAAGTAAATGTCTCCCCAAGAGAGTTCATGAGGCATTAGAGATCCTCCGTTTTGTTCTTATCGCCGTTTTCCGTCGGTGTTTCGATAGGCAAAGGTGGCAACGTGCGGTTTTCTTCATCCAGATAACCGTCCCAATCGGTACGATCTTGCATCTGCTTGGCGATGGATTCTTCAAGGAATGGTTTCCCCGTTTGTGCCTGCCAGCCGCCGCCCAACGCTTTGTACAGCGCGATTACTTGGTTCGCGACATTGCCTTTAATTTGCGCGTAACTGTCTTCCGCGCGGGTCATTTTTTCGACTGAGTTGAGCAGTCGCTCAAAAGAAATTTGGCCGTTTTCGTACTGCGTCATGGAGATGTTGAACGCACGAATGGAAGAGTTGACCGATTGCAAACGTAAATCTTTTTGCTGCAAATACAGGTCATACGCTTCGATCGCATTGGTCACTTCGTTCACGGCTTGCAGCACTTTTTTGTTGTAGTTGGTCAGCGTTTCTTGGAAACGAGCATCTTCGAAACGAATGTTATTTTTCACGCGTCCGTATTGGAAAATGTTCCAACTGAACGTTGGGCCAACCACCATGGTGAGCGAATCGCTAAAACTGAAACTGCTGCCATCGGGAACCGTACTGTCGATACCGATGGAACCGAACAACGAAAAGCTTGGGTACAGAGCCGTTTCCGCCACGCCAATCTGCGCACTTTGCGCGCGAGCTTGCATCTCAGAGACTTGCAAATCCGGACGTCGCATCACTAAGTTAGCATCCACTTGCGTATCTAAAAGCGGAGGACGTGGCACAATGGAACGCTCGTCGGTACCCGATAGCGCCGATTTTCTGCCTGTCGATTTGAACTGCGCTTCATAGTCAGCAATTTGCTGCGTCAAACCGTCCGATTGCAGCAATTTCTCTACTTCTTCAGGCAGTACACCCAATAGCAAAGCCAGTGCAGTGCGCGATTGCTTCATCGCAACTTCGAGGCTTGGTTGCGCGGCTTTTGTGGTGTAAAGCTGGTTTTTCGCTTGCTGTACGTCTAGCTCTGTTACGTTGCCGGAATCAAACTGAACTTGGGTGATGTGCACAACGCGTTCTTGAATCTCGATGTTGCGGCGAGACAGCAAAATACGTTCTTGGAATGTGCGATAGTTGATGTAATTGCGCGCCACCTCAGCGGTGATGGTGACCATGATGTCGTGATACGAGGCGATGGATGCGTAATAACCGGCTTCTGCAGATTCGATACCACGAGCGTATTTGCCCCAAATATCCATTTCCCACGCAGCATCAAACGACAGAGCGGCGTTGTTTACACCCTGATCATTCACGTAGGCACGCGCTAGATTTCCTGACACGGTTTGAACTTGCGGGTATTGCAAGCCGGTCGAAATGCCAAGTAATGAACGCGCTTGAACAATGCGTAGCCCTGCAGCTTCTATGTCTAGGTTTTGCTCATTCGCCAACTCGACTAATTGATTGAGCGTCGGGTCGTTAAACTGCTGCCACCACTGTTGTAATTGTTGCTCGGATTGCTGCGTATCTTTGGCTGCTTTTTCCACCGACCAATCGCTTGGCAATGGCGTTTGCGGTGGGTGGACATAGTCTGGCCCCACAGTGGTACACGCACTGAGCCCGAGCAGGGAAAGTATGGCGAGGCTTGGTTTGGTTAGTTTTGGAAGCATCATATCCCCACCTTTAAAACCGCTTCTGTTGTAAGTTCACCCAATCGATATCCTCGTAGGTTTGCTTGCAATGCTTGATTGCTTCGAACACGTTCCGTTTTAAATTCAGCAAGATATAAAAACCGGCTATCTCAGAATAAGCGTAGTCAGATAAATCCAACTCACTAAAAAAATCTTCCAGTTTATCTTCGAATGTTTGGTAATCCTGACTGTATTGGTCGAATACGGAGTCGAGTTCTTGTGTTGCTTGGTGGCTGGCTAAAGCGCCCGCCATCAAAGGAATGATGGAATCGCGGTGTTGTTGGCGAAGCTGAGTAATCAGCGGATTGGTCATCAACTTTTTCTCGGCGGCCATTAAGATGTTGATGTGATTACTGAGTACATCACACGCTTTGCTAAACGCGCCAATCGCTTCTGGCGTTGTTTTGTCAAAGTGTTTGTGGTTGATTTTCGAACCCCACACCTTGAGCTTTTTCGATGAAACGTTGAGCGTCACCAAGTGCAAGGCCCGTTTGAGCGGCGTGATAATCGAGCTAGACTGCTTCTGATAGGAGTCAAACAGATCCCGAGTGTGCTTAAAATAGCGCTCTTTTATGGTCAAAAAGAGGTGTTCTGGTCGTGAGCTAAACGGGAAGTAGTGCGCGAAAATGATCATGAATACCACCATGTAGAACAGCAGCATGATCGTCATGAGGATCCCGAAGTGATAGAACATGTTGTTATCTAAACCGAGAACAAACAAGCCCACCATGTAGAAAATCGTCACTGGCCCGTTGAACAGATAAAAGCCGATAAAGGTGTAGATAAAGATGAATAGGCCAAGCTCTAACCCGAGATCCAATTGGGGAAGAATGAAGACGTAAGAAGGCACCGCGAACAAAAAGCCGAAAGTGAACAGCACAAGCAACAAAATCGGGTGCACAGGCACGAACGACAGCAAAGACATAAACATGGTCGAGAAGACCACGAACGAGTAGCCGCCTGGTGGATTGAAATAAATCCAAATCAGTCCTGCAACCCAATAAGTGACAAAGGTTTTGACCGCGGTTTTAAAGTTTTCTGCGTCCCACCATAGAAACTTGCCTTTCGGTTTCGGCAGCGGCACGTCAAAGGAGACATTGTTCGTCACAGAGTCAATGCAGCTAATGCTCTCCGCTAAACGCGACAAGTTTTGATGCATGAGCCCCAAGAGGTGCCCCAGCATAAGCGCAGAGCCTTTCTCTAGGTGCGCTGCGTCTTCAAGCAACGCTTGGTTGTATTCGACTTTGAACTCTTGAGCACGAAAAGCGGGATCTTTTTCGTCCCAGACTTGTTGGCAGGTATCAAATAGCGCCTCAATTTCCGCAACGGCTTGATCAAAGTTGCTGATGCTTTCACGGTCTTGCTGGTGGCTAAAGTGGCTGTGCGCCGCAACGGTCAATTGTTGCGTTACCTGCTTGTTCAAATGAACCGCCAAGCGCCACTCTTTCATGTAGGCCGACACGTCGCTGCATTCCACACTGACTGTGGCAAAACGCTGTTCGAGCGCATTTTGGGCGGCGAACATCTGTTCGATAAGAGAATCCACGCTAGGTTGTGGCTCTCCTGCTTCTGGATTTTCTTCTCCCTCTTCTTGAGTAGAGACTTGCCCTGCCGATTTTTGCTCGAAATTTTGCAAGATAGCGGTGAACAGCGCGCGTTGTGCTTGGTTGAGTTGTTCGATGAGTTGTCTTAGATTTTGTTCTGTTTTGGTCGGGAATAAGAAAGTCCCCACGAGTGTGTAAACCACCACTCCAAACACCGTCATATAAGCGCGGTCAACGCCATAAAGAAACGCACCTTCTGCGTCACCGCCATTGGACATCATCAGCGTCATCACACCGGTTAGCATGAGTAGCGTTGGATCTTTTTGATAGGCATTACGGAAGTAAAAAATGAAAGAGACCACAACCGACACGCTCAGCATGTACAGCAAGCGGTCTTGAGCAAACAATCCCACCAGTAACAAGCCAACGACGGCGCCAACCAACGTACCGAACACACGTAAGGTACCTTTGGCAAGGGATTCACGACGACTGCCTGTGGATGCAATCAGCATCACTGTGGTTGCGGCCGTCGATGCTTGCGGCCAACCCATGGCAAACGGGATCAGATAAGCCAGAGTCAGGCTAAGCGATACTTTAATAGCGAATTTTATTTTGTCGTTCATAGTGTCAAAGTTTGCTCAGGCTTATCGTTATAAGTTGATGAATTTATTATGTGAATAATCAGAATCTTGTTCTGAATAAATTCGGGGGGCGGAATATAGCGGGTGAAAAAGTGTGCTTTGTAAACCCTTTGTCAAAACACAAAGTGCGTATTTGGCTCGATCTCGCGCTAGCCCTTGGCGTTATTGACGAAACGCCTAAACGAGCAAAATCGCGATCTGTGACAATTCTCACTTTTGAAACAAAAACGTCGTGTTGTGTGAGCCAATTCTCACCTTATATCCTTCGCCTGATACTAAAGCAGGCCACTCGTACCATCTGCAATGAGCTTTGCTGCTTTAAAAAGCATAGATGATGAATGGGTATTTGAGAGGGAAAGTTATTACTTTTTATCGGCTTGCCGATTGTTCGCTTGTTTTTTTGGATCGAGATAAAAAAACTAAAGCGATACCGCCAAGAATGATGCCACTGGTTAAAAGTGTATGCAGCGAAAGAGGTTCGTGGAGTACGACGGTGCCTAGTAGCAAAGCAATGGCTGGCACGGAAAGTTGGCTGACGGCGGCTTGAAGTAAAGAGAGCTTACGCATGACTTGATACCAAAGCGTATACCCAAGGCCAGATGCAATGGCGCCAGACGTGATAGCGAGCAAAATTCCACTCAGAGAGAGATGGATTGAGGACAGCATCAATGGTGATAGGAGTATGCCAATTATAGATGCAGCGATAAACCCCCACGTGATGCCACTACTTGGAGAAGGCGCTTGTTTGCCGAGCGCAGTAAACGCAGCCCAACAAACGCCAGAAATCAACATGAGAAGTGCAGAACTGATATCGGGGCGAGTGGCTGATGGCAACATTAACCAAACAAAGCCAACAATCGAAAGGCCGATACCGATGATTTCGAGAAATTGAAAGCGCTCACCTTGCCACCAATAGATGACCAGTAACGTCAGTTGCACGGCACCAAACAAAAGCAAAGCACCGGTTCCTGTCGCCAGTTGTAAGTACGCGAAAGAGAAAAGGGCAGCGTAACCAAATAAAGCCACGCCAGCAAAAAAGCGAAAGCGAGAAGTTGGCCGATCGGTTTTCCACTGACCTCTCACGACAAGCAATGCGATTAAGGTAATCGCGCCAGATATCAATCGGACGAGAGTGAAGCTTCCTGCATCAATCAACCCTTCGGCCAATGCAAGTCGGCACAATAATGAATTGGCGGCGAACGCCAGCATCGTAATAGCAGTGAGTAAAAAGGTCGACATCCTTGGCCCTTAACGCAGAAATATGGATTGAGTGTAGCGTCAAACGACCTTTTTCATTAGTTGATAAAGTGATTAGTTATAGCTGTCAGAGTGAGAAAATCATCAAAAATCACCAGAGAAAACCTGACCTTAGCCTGAGTGTTACTGTGGTAGGGAAGGTTGTTCATACAATGACTTGATGGTGTTTTTCAACCATAGCAATTTGGGATTGTACGCATTGCGTTTATGCCAAATCATGGTAAATGGAATCAGTAACTTGTCTTGTTGAGCTTGGTCTAACGGAATTGGCAAGCACACCAAATCGAGATGCAGCTTTTCTGTGTAGCTTTTGCAATAGTGCGGCGCGGTGGTGATCATGCCATGCGTCGGCTGCGCTGCCATAAAAAGGGATTGCTCAAAGTTGGACATCGTCAGCCCGATAGAGCGCTGTAGCCCTAGTTCCGTTAACACTTCATCCAACGCCCAAGTTTCACTTTTTTCCCAAACAATATTGATGTGTTGGTAGCTCAGAAAGGTCTCGAGATTCCACTCTTGCTGTAATGCCGGATGATCTTTATGTAAATACACCATCGGCAGGTCATAAAATAGAATCTCAAAATCCAAGAAATACGGCAGAAGATCCAAAGACTCTTTCGATCTCGGGTGACTTTCTCGGCCGGTAAAACCGATATCCGCCTCGCCTCGAATGATGGCGTCGAGTGAATCGTAATCCCAGTTACTGGTTTTTACTTTCGCTTCAGGGTATCGCTGGTGGATAGCGACGATGAGTCTGTCCAGCACCGTGAGCACTAATGGCGACTCAATCGTGATATCAAAACGCACTCCTTTAGGCGTAATATCGCTGCGTTTTTCTGCAATCTGGCTGCCAATTTGCAGCCATTCTGCTAGATCTTGCTCCATGCTTTGCGCCAAAGGCGTTGGCGCAAGACCTTTAGGTGTTTTGACAAACAAAGGATCATCGAACCAATGACGAAGTTTGTTGAGCGACTTACTTACGGTAGAGGGCGTAACGTTCAGCTTTTTCGAGGCTTTCGAGACGCTTTGCTCTTGCAACAATAATTGCAGAGTGAACAGTAAGTTTAAATCAAGTCGCGCTAGGGATTTCTTCATAATGGGTATCGTGAACAGGCTTTGGAATCAATAGTATTAGAGCAAGGCTGATTACGCTACCTAACACTAAGATAAACACCAACATATTCAGTGCACTAACGCCGATGAAACCCATAAACCAAATATAGAACGCGGAACTACAAACTTGAGCAATGCCCAGTAGTGAGCTCGCCACGCCAGCTTGTTGAGAGAATGGGCTGAGCGCTTGGCTCATGGCCACGCCAAAGCCACAAGCGAAGCCAGCGCAAATCAGCCCAAGTCCGAACACATAGTAATGAGATTGTCCATCATGGAAATGGGCAGCACTGAGCACGATGGCTGCACAAGCGAGCAATACTTGAGAGGTCATCATTAAGGTTCGCTGCTTAAAAATCCCCAATGCCAATGGCGCCGAGAACGAAATCAACATACTGATCGTCGCAGTCCCAGCCATGATGGAAGAATAGCCACCGCGATCAAAACCAAGCATGCTCATCACGACAATTGGTGAAGCGTTAACAAAGGTCAGAATGGTGGTCACTCCAAGTGCAGTAATGATCAGCCTACTGATAAAAAATCGCTCGAAGAAAGTCTCTTGATGGCTCTCTGGCGCTGTCTGTTCTTCCCCTTGTTGGCTGGGTAGTGATTCCTTGAGAACAAAAATGGCCAATACACTGACGAGAATGCCCATTCCTGCCATCGTGGTAAACAAACTCGGCCAAGGAAATTTCAGCATAATCAAGTGACCAATCACGGGTGCGATCACTGGAATGATACAGGTGATGCCATTGAGCATCGACAATACTTTCGCGCGGCGTTCATCGTCTAACGTGTCGCGTAAAATCGCGAACGCGACGACATAGCAAGATCCAGCACCGATGCCTTGGCAAAAGCGAGCAATCAAGAAAGCGTTTGGTTGCTCAGCCATTCCGCCGAGAAAAGACGCGAGCACGAAGATCATCGCGCCGACGACGGCAACAGGCTTTCGTCCCACAGAGTCTGCAATTTTTCCCGCGAATAACATGGTGGTAGCCATGCCAGCTAAATAGATCGAAAACGCAATATGCAACTGTGATTCACTGGCGTTGAGATCTGACGCAATTTGAGGCAAACCAACAAGATACAAATCAATGGCAGTAGGGTAGAGTAAAACGAGTGCAAAACTACAAAGTAAAAAACGGGACATGGAAACCTCTCTATCGAATGGCGAGGATAATAGAGTGCTAAACGTTTGCCTGCGAGTGGGAAATACGACACTAGGTATTTCTATTTACGACATACCCTGTATGAATTGAGCATAAAAACAACAAGGAAGATTATGATTACCATTGAAAAGTATTCGCCTGAGCGACATGAACAAACTTGCGAACTTAGCGTGCTAGAAGAGCAATCGCAGTTTACGGTCGCAGATGTGGGTGAAATGCTTACACGTCTTGAACCCACAGAGCTTCCGCATCTGATTCTGGCGGACGATGACGTGGTTGGCTTTTTTCTATTTGATGCAGCTTACAGCGAGAAATACGATTTTTGCCCTAAAAACAGTTTAGGCGTACGTGCTTTGCTGGTGGATCACCGTCATCAAGGCAAAGGCATCGCCAAGCAAGCCATTCAACAGTTTGCCGATTTCGCCAAACGTCATTATCCCGAGTTTCATGCGCTTTATCTCACTGTGAATTGCCGCAACATACCTGCTTATCAGTGCTATTTAAAATCAGGGTTTGAAGATACCAATGAGCTTTACCACGGCGGCCCCGTTGGACCGCAGCACATTATGAGACAACCGCTTTAACTAGGAAAACACCAAGGATGGATATATGAGAATTGAAATCGACGATTTAGAACGGCCGCAGGTGCTTGCGTTGTTGGAAGAGCATTTACAGGACATGTACGCTACATCGCCACCAGAGAGCGTGCATGCGTTAGATGTAAGCAAGTTGAAGCTGCCTTCAATCACATTTTGGACGGGCTGGGATGGTGAGCAGCTATTGGGATGTGTGGCAATGAGCCAACTAGAAGATGGTCACGCAGAGTTGAAATCGATGCGTACGACGCCGTCGGCGAGAAAACAGGGCGTGGCATCCCGCTTACTCAATCACGTGATTGAGCAAGCGAAACATCAGGGGATACAACGTTTAAGTTTGGAAACTGGGTCGATGGCATTTTTTGAACCCGCGCATCGCCTATATGAAAAACATGGCTTCGTGTACTGCGAGCCGTTTGGCGACTATCAACCTGATCCAAATAGCCGCTTTATGACCCTAGCGTTGTAGCCCGTCGCGACTAAAAGTTAAAGTAGTAATTAGCTCCTGGCGAGATGAGTGATGCACGCTCACGCGCCAGTTGTTTTCTTCTCTCTCTAATACGCTTCGCGTTGTCTTTATCTAAGTTTGCATCCAATTGATGATCAAGGCGTGATATCTCCGCATCTAATGCGTTAATGCGTTGTTGACGCTGATATTCTTGATGGCCTAACTGATAGTTTTTAAGGAAAAGATCGTTAGAGCAAACGCCATAGTAGGTTTTTCCTTCTACACCCACCGTGTAACCATTGTCTGGCGAACAGTAAAGAATGGTGCCTTTATCAAAACCGTCTTGCCACTCAACGTGATTTGGCGTTACGCCTGCTTCGCGACAGTCTTTAATGTATTCGTACAAAATGTTTGGGTTGTTGCCTGAGTGGCCATCTTGGTAGCCGACGCGATACCAATCTGCGGTTTGGCATTGTTCTGGCGACATGCTGCTACAACCAGAAAGTAATGCAAACATGGCAAAGAGAAGCGCAATGCGTTTCATGAAGTGGATTCCTTGTTACTGCGTTAGGTTCGCTGATTATAAATGAACAGTGTTCATTTCCAATAGATAAAATTAATAATTACCGACTTATTGATGCGTTGTGCTTGTGAGTTTGTCGGTTTGAAGCAAAATTTTTTGCTTGTGGAACGAGCGTTTTTCGTCAGTAGTGATGTTACGAATAGAGTAGTTTGCGTGAAGGTAGAGGCGAGATTAGTGAGGTGGGAATCTCTTCGTAAGCCGCATCTATAAACAGTTGCCTGCGCGAATGTTACTTTTTCTCAGAGATTCCCATATCAAAAGCCCCTCGATCGAGGAGGAATGGGATTTTCGATAATTTTATGCTTAACTTTCAAATGAAAGTTTGTTGCCAAACGCGGATTTCCAGTCTTTATCAAATTGATCGACAGCCGGCTGAACTGCTGGATGAGAAAACATCTGCGCGGCCACATCGACAGGTAAGGTGATCGCTTCAATGCCTAACTTCATCACTTCCATCGCTTGTTGGGTATTCTTAAAACTCGCTGCCAAAATTTTTGCAGGCAGTTGGTTTTGATCCAGTAGCAATTGCAGGTCTGCGACCACTTCTACACCGTTTCCGTTCATCGCATCAATACGGTTCACATAAGGCGCAAGATAGTCAGCGCCGCACAATGCCGCAAGGAAACCTTGCTGAGCAGAGTAAATAGCAGTGGCGAGTACTTGAATTCCCTCTTTTTTCATTAACTTAATTGCCGATAAGCCCTTTTCGGTTGCTGGCACTTTAACGACCATATCATAGGGTAATTCTTGGATTTGGCGCGCTTCTTCTACCATGCCTTCTACAGTTGTGCTCACCACTTGAGCATGGAAACGGGGTGTGCCCCCTAACGCTTCTTGCATGCCAGCTAAGGTTTGGTTCAAGCCTTGTTTTGACTTCGCCAAAATACTTGGATTTGTGGTTACCCCTTTCAGAGGTAGGCATTGGTTAAAGCGTTTTACTTCTGCCACGTCAGCAGTATCTAAATAGAGTTCGATCATGGGTTCTACCTTATACAAAATCTTCGTTTTGATGATGGGATCACTATAGATCTGACAATCCGATGAGATCTTGATTTTGATCAATTGCAATTTCAATTGAAACTATAATAATTTCACAAAATGAAAGTTAAGTGCCAATATTTCATTATCAAATGAAGCTTTCAACAAAAGAAAAGCGTGAAAAGTAGAAGAGCAAACCAAGAGGCGGACAGCAATGTATTTCAATATTCAGAGGTTCTCGACCCACGATGGTGATGGTATTCGCACCATTCTGTTTCTGAAGGGATGCAGTTTGTCCTGTCCTTGGTGCCAAAACCCAGAAAGCCGCAGTGAAAAGCACTCTCTGCTGTTTGATGAGCGCAGTTGTATAGCGGACTGCCAGCTTTGTGTGTCGGCTTATAAACAAACCGTAAACGGCGACATGGCGAGCGATGGTATCCGACGCATTGACGATCAAATCATCATCAATCGAAAAGCCATGAGCGAAGCGCAGATCATTGCGCTGCGAAATGTATGTCCAACACAAGCGCTCAGCATATGTGGAGAGGCGGCGAAATCGGACGACCTGTTTGAAGTGTTGATGAAAGACAAGCCTTTCTACGATCAAAGCCAAGGTGGCGTGACATTTTCTGGTGGCGAGCCGCTGATGCAGCCAAGTCTTGTGGCAGAACTTGCCGAACGTTTGCATCAAAACCATGTGTCTACGGCGGTGGAGTCGTGCATGCATGTTCCGTGGAAAAACGTAGAAAAAGTTGCGCCGTATATCGATTGCTGGTTAGCGGATCTTAAACACACCGACGAAGAAAAGTTTCTCTGCTGGGCGAAGGGATCGTTAAAACGCATCAAAGACAATTTTAGAAAATTGGCACCAATTGCCAAACGCATTGTGATTCGTGTGCCAGTGGTGCCAGGTTTCAATGACACCATCGAAGAACTGACAGAAATCATCGATTTTGCTGCTTCACTTGAAAGTTGCCAAGAACTGCACTTGCTGCCGTATCACACCCTCGGCATCAACAAATACCGTTTGCTCGATATGCCTTACGAGTGTTCTGAGAAACCGTTAAATAATCCAGAACTGCTAGAAAGCGCAATGCAATACGCAAGCGAACATACTCAACTTAACGTGATTGTTAGAGGTTAACCATGGACCTACATACCCTTCCAGAGCGAATCAAAGCCCACAAATCTGCACTGGTCAACATCGTAACGCCGCCTATCTGTACCGAGCGCGCAGAGGCTTATACTCGAGCGTATCAGGCAAACGAAGACAAACCTGTGATTGTGCAACGAGCGTTGGCGCTACAAGAGCACCTGCGTACACGTACTATTTGGATTAAGCACGACGAGCTGATTGTCGGTAACCAAGCGAGCAAAGTACGCGCTGCGCCAATCTTCCCTGAATACACGGTGCGTTGGATTGAAGCGGAAATCGACGAACTGGCCGACCGACCTGGGGCTGGTTTTGCGGTAAGTGAAGAAGACAAACAAAGTATTAACGCCATTACGCCATACTGGCGCGGTAAAACTGTTCAAGATCGCTGCTATGGACTCTTTACCGACGAGCAGCAAGAGATCTTAGCCAGCACCATCATTAAAGCCGAAGGCAACATGACTTCGGGCGACGCGCACCTTGCGGTGGATAACGAAAAAATCCTGAAGATCGGTATGAATGGTCTGCTGGATGAGGTTCGTCAGCATCGCGCTAATAACGACGTGTCGACGTATGAAGGGTTGAAGAAAGAGCAGTTTTATAAGTCAGTCGAAATTGTCTTGCTTGCGATTCAAGACCATATGGTGAGTTACGCCGATCTCGCTCTGGAAATGGCACAAAACGAAACGCGACCAGAGAGGAAAGCGGAACTGGAGACAATCGCAGAAAACTGTCGTCATGTGGCTTTCCATGCGCCAATCAACTTCTGGCAAGCTTTGCAACTGAGCTATTTTGTGCAGTTGATGTTGCAAATTGAATCGAATGGCCACTCTGTTTCATTCGGTCGGATGGACCAGTTCCTTAACGACTACTACGTGCGTGACCTTGAAAGTGGCGCGATGAACAAAGCGTTCGCCCTTGAGCTATTGCAAAGCTGTTGGCTGAAATTGCTTGAAGTAAACAAGATTCGCTCTGGCGCGCACTCAAAAGCGTCGGCGGGTTCTCCGCTGTATCAAAACGTCTGTATCGGTGGCCAAAAGCTGAATGAAGGTGGTGACCCCATCGATGCTGTCAATCCACTCTCTTGGGCTATTCTAGAATCTTGTGGTCAGCTTCGTTCAACGCAACCTAACTTGAGCGTGCGTTACCACAAAGGTTTGAACCAAGAGTTCTTGATGGGCTGTATTGAAGTGATCAAATGCGGATTCGGTATGCCTGCATTCAATAACGATGAAATCGTCATTCCAGAGTTCATCAAGCTAGGCGTCGAGAAAGAAGACGCTTACAACTATGCGTCTATTGGCTGTATTGAAACCGCTGTTCCGGGCAAATGGGGTTACCGTTGTACTGGCATGAGCTTTATGAACTTTGCTCGAATCCTGCTCGCTGCGCTAAATGAAGGGGTAGATGCGACCACGGGTAAAGCCTTCCTGCCACACGATAAATCGTTAGCCAAAGGCAATTTCGCTAACTTTGAAGAAGTCGCCGCATCATGGGCAGAACAAATCCGTTACTACACACATAAATCTATTGAGATTGATACTGTCGTCGACAGTGTGTTGGAACAGCAAGCACAAGACATCTTCTGCTCAACGCTAGTTGATGATTGTTTGGCCCGCGGTAAAACGGTGAAAGAAGGTGGCGCAAAATACGATTGGGTTTCTGGCCTGCAAGTAGGTATCGCCAATTTGGGGAACAGCCTGGCAGCGATTAAGCACTTAGTCTTCGATAATGCCCAAATCAGCCAACCAGAACTGGCAAAAGCATTGGAAGAAGACTTTGACGGTATTGAGAACGAACAGCTTCGCCAGCGTTTAATTAACTTCGCGCCAAAATACGGCAACGATGATGATTATGTTGATATGCTTCTTGCGGATGCGTACCAAGTCTACATTGATGAGTTAGAACAGTTCGTCAATACGCGTCATGGCCGTGGTCCCATCGGTGGCCGTTATTATGCGGGAACTTCAAGTATCTCGGCTAACGTACCATTCGGTGTATCCACTATGGCAACACCAGATGGCCGCAAGGCGAAAACACCATTAGCAGAAGGTGCAAGTCCAGCGTCAGGCTCTGACCGTTTAGGCCCAACGGCGGTGTATAACTCAGTCGGTAAAATTCAAGCCAATAAAATCCTAGGTGGCGTGCTGCTTAACCAGAAGTTAAGCCCAGCGGCTGTCGCTTCAGAAGGGGATAAGCTCAAGCTTTCAATGCTGATTCGCACCTTCTTTAATCACCACAAAGGTTGGCACGTGCAGTACAACATCGTCTCTCGTGAAACCTTGCTGGCAGCGAAGAAGAACCCTGAGCAATATCGTGACCTTGTCGTGCGAGTTGCGGGCTATTCAGCCTTCTTTACCGCGCTGTCACCAGACGCGCAAGACGACATCATCGCCCGTACCGAACACGAGTTGTGATGGCCTCAACCCCTGTTAATGCAGAAGGCACCGATTGGTGCCTTTTTGTTTGAATACTTAATTAGCTAATTACTACGCCTGAACGCATTACAGCTTGTGCAAAATTTCCACGCATTTCTTTGTGACGTCGTCGTACTCTTTTGTCATGTAAGCGGTGGTGATGGCACCTTCTTTCATGATGCAAATGGCATCGAGTAATGATGTGTTGTCTGATTTGAGATAGCGTTGAATTAGCTCACGAACTTGCTGTTTATGGTGGCGGCAATACGTTGCAATCTCGCCGCTGTCGTCACTGAATTCGGCGGACGTGTTGATGAAGAAACAGCCGCGAAACTCGCCCAATTTTTCCTCAGAACCATGAAACCAGCCGTTAAGCGCGGTAAACAACTGGTCGATTACGTCTGTACTCGATTGTGTTGATGACAGTTTTTCCTCTAGCCACGCCATGAAGATTTGATGGCGTTGTTCTAATGCGGCGAGGATGAGCGCTTCTTTGCTCTCAAAATGGCTGTACAGCGTGCGTTTAGCCACGCCAGAAACTTTAAGGACTTCATTGATGCCAATGGAGTTGATGCCCTGTTTGTAAAACAGCGACAACGCGGTGTCGATCAATAGCTGTTTCTTTTTGTTCATAACTACGTCCTCAAAAAGTTCTACAAACACATATTGACAAAGGTAGACAGATTTGTCTATTTTAATTTGTAGACAATTCGGTCTACTTTGAGGTGTTTATGAATAATTTAATTTTATCTTTGGTCGCGGGGCTTGGTGCGACATTGGCTATTGGTGTGTTGTCTTACGCCGAGGTATCTCTTACTGAGGTTGTACTTCTCATGGCGCCCTTTGGTGCTACGGCGGTGTTGGTGTTTGGGGTGCCTAGCAGCCCTCTCGCTCAACCAAAAAACGTGATCATTGGTCACTTCATTACTGCATCTATCGGTATTGCGTTTAGCCAATACGTTGAGATCACGCCAATCACCCTCGCGATTGCGACTGGGTTAGGTGTGTCAGCGATGCTGATTACGAAGACAACGCATCCACCTGCGGGCGCAAATCCTATCTTGATCATGGCATCTGGGCAGGGGTGGAGCTTTCTGTTCACGCCAGTACTGATCGGCGCGGTGGTGATTGTGCTGGTTGGTAAGGCTTTGCAGTTGCTACAGAGTCAGTACTTAAACCCTCGTTTGAACGGTCAAAAGACCTAAGTGGGTTGTAAGTAAGGCCGCATTGGGAGATGACCTCTTTTGCGGCTTTTCTCTTTCGTGGATTCTTAAAAATAAAATCTGATTCTCTCTTGGTATTCAGTCGTATACATAAAGATGATAGCTAAATTGGTATACCGCGATGAATAGAATTCACCCAAAGAAACTATTGCACAGCAAATGGACGGCGACGTCACCTAAAAATAAAGAGAAGCACTTTGTGGTAACTGAAATGGAACTGGATGAAGACGGCAATGTTGTGAAATGTGTCATTGAAGCCGTTATGAATAAACGTGAGCAAGAGATGAACTGGCAAGATCTGAAAGACCCAGAGTTATGGCGGCAGGGTTGGAAGTAATTTGGGTTTTGCTGTAGATGAATCAAGCAAAAACGGTTGAGGTGGATAGGCAAAACCGATGTGGTCTGATACGTTGAGAAATTCGTTTTTCAGCCTATTTAAAGGACGACTCATGATCGATTTCGATAACTCCTCTGTGTTCAAGCTTAAGCCTATTGACGTTTCCAAAGTCAAAGATGATTTCCACAAATTTTTGATTGATGGTGAAACCATTTTCGCCGCTTTTAAAACCGTTCGTGACCAAGTGGTGTTTACCAACAAACGAGTGATTGCGGCGAATGTGCAAGGTATTACGGGCTCAAAAGTGGATTACACGTCGCTGCCTTACAGCAAGATCAATGCATTCTCTATTGAGACTTCCGGCACGTTTGATCTCGATTGCGAAATTGAGTTTTTCTTAAGTGAAGTGGGACGAGTTCGGTTTGAAATTAAAGGCTCATTTGACCTCGTTGCGTTCAATCGAATGATCAGTGAACGCGTACTTGATTAGGTTATGGGGCTCTTAAACCAGAAAAAAAAAGTAAAGGAAGCAGACAAAAGCGAGCAACGTTGCTGATAACACTGGGTAGATGATGTATGAGTCTTGCTTGTTAGTTCGTTGAAAACACAACGACACAAGCAGAACATTGTAAACCACGAGCAGCAGGCTGATCATGGTGCCACTGTTTAGGTTGAGGCTAGAGAGTTGGGTAAGAAAAAACGCCAATAATAAATAGTCGAAGATGATTAGCCACAAAAAGGCTTTCTTCAACACATCACGTCTTTTTGTGTCGGGCATTGGCTCGTGCATATTGAACTCTACTAAAAGTCACGGCAATTGGATTAGGGATTAAAAAGGTCACCAGCAGGGCGAGGTGACCTTTGTGGTTTATGGCGTTGACAAGCGTTATAGTGCTTGGATTTTCGCTTCTTGTTTTTCTGCGTCCGCCGAGTAACGGATCACTTCTTGTCGAATAACGGGTTGGTTAAATTCCGCTTTTTGTTTCGCTTTTTGCAGCTCGCTGTCATCTTGATTGCCAAATAAGGTCTCAAGCACTTTTGCTGCTGGTGTTGTCAGAATAAACAGTTCGATTCGACGGTTTTCGCTTGAATCTGGCTCATCTGGGTTCAGCAACGCTCGATCTGACATGCCAGTAACTTGCATGACGCGATCATCAGGCATTCCGCCTTCAACCAGCGTTTTTCTCGCCACATCAGCACGCGATGCCGACAGCGCCCAGTTCGACTGACGACCAAAACGTTTCTTAAACGGAATCGCATCGGTATGACCACTGATGATCAATGGGTTGTTTACTTGCTCGAAAAGAGGGGCAAGTGCCAACAGTAAATCTTCAAAAAATGGCGTAAGCTCGGCTCCACCACGACTGAACATGTGCTGTTTGTAATCGTCTTGCAACACGATACGCAAGCCTTGTGGTGTCACAGTAACGTTGACGTTTCCTTGCGCGTTGATCTGCGCGGTCATCTCTTCGATAACTTTTGCCAGAGCAGCAAGTTGCTCTTGGGTGTCGAAGGTGCCAGGAACTAGAGAGTTAATTTCTGGACCATCACCGTCACCTTGAAAATAAGAGCTCACAACGTGATTGGAATTGTGTTTACTTGGCACAGAAGAGTCCTGTGCCAAGTCGATAGGAGAGATACTTTGTGAGGTATCAAATGGGTTGCCGTAACTCTTGTCGAACACGCTTGAGCTATGCAAGTGGGCAACAATCGCTTTACGCTCTTCTTTATCCACCACTTGCATGACCCAAAGCACAAGAAACAGCGCCATTAGGGCGATCATGAAGTCAGCAAACGCGACTTTCCACGCGCCGCCATGAGGTTCGTCATGGCCGTGAGCTTTGGCACGTTTGAACACTACATGCTCTTGTTTTTGCATTATCCCTCCTGTTCAGCTAACCACTTCTCCATTTGGTTGAATGTTGGTTTGATGTCTAGCTGAATGTGTTTACGGCCAGCGTCGATGGCGAGCAATGTTGGCTTTTTAGCGACGTAAGCAACGAGCGTTGCGCGTACGCATTCAAAAGCGGTCATATTACGTTTCACTCGCTGAGCCATGGCGTTACTTAGTGGATCTAGACCACAGTAACAACCAAAAATACCAATGAATGTACCTACAAGGGCAGCGGCTACGTGATAGCCAATGAGCGCAATAGAACCATCTATGGCTTGCATAGTGATGATGATGCCACCAACTGCGGCAAGAATACCGAAACCAGGTAGTGCTTCTGCGGTACGCTGTAATGAGCGTGAAGGCAGCAGCAGTTCGTTCTGGATAGCTTCGATTTCTTGTTCTAACAGTCCCTCTAATTCATGAGGCGACATTTGTCCCATCGCCATTAAACGTAAATTATCAGTAATGAACGAAATCAGACGATGATCCTCAGAAACTAGCGGGTACATCAGGAAGATAGAGCTTTGTTCTGGTGCTTCGATGTGAGAATCCAAAAACTTGAAACCACGGCTACGCGCTGTTTCTAGCAGGTTGTTTAATAGCGCCATCAGCTCCATGTAGTACTCGTACTCTTCAGTTGGACCTTTGATGGTTGCTGGCACTTGTTGGCGCATCTCTTTCAGCACGTGTGGTGGGTTACCAATAATGAGAGAACCCGCTGCCGCGCCGATGATGATCAGAAATTCTGCTGGTTGCCAAATTGCACCTAGCTTACCGCCAGCCCACATGTATCCGCCGAAGACACACACAAGGATAGTGAGGACTCCTAAAAACTTTTGCATCTTGTGACTCCTAAGAGGACATTAATTGGTTGAGTTGTTTCAGCGCTTGTTTATGAAGCTGACAAATTCGAGGTGGCGTCAGATCCAAGACGAGGGCTATTTCGTGTAAATTGAGTTCGTGTTGATAAAACAGCGTCAGTAGCAATTGATCTCGCTTTGACAGTCGGCCTAGTGCGCTGTCTAAGCTACGACGAATGTGCTCGTGCTCCATGCCGTCGTATTGACCACCAAAGTGGCTGTCGGTGCTGTTTTCCATCAGTTGATCGAGACTTTGCATTTCACCTGCAAGCGCCGCGTTTTGACGGTTGTAATAATCTTGCTCGTCGGTGCCTAGAGCTTTGATGATTTCTGAGTCCGTTGGCATGCGACCTAACGAGCGGGTGAGGTCACGTGTGACGTCGTTAAGCTCATGGGCTTGCTGACGTGTCTTACGTGAGCGCCAGTCTAAACGGCGCAGTTCATCTAAGATCGCGCCGCGTACACGGCAAACCGCAAACGCCGGGAAGTGAGTATCGTCAATGTCTCCATAACGACGTCCTGCTTCAACCAGCGCGATAAGACCAATTTGCTGCATATCTTCGATACTGCAATGGGAAGTGGCATGAACGCGAAGCTGGTTAACTACGCGTTTCACCATCACTTGATGACGTTGCAAAAGTGCGTTTTCATCAATCGGGCGTGATGGTGTGTTCACTTCCTCTGGTGCGGTGTACGTTTCTTGAGGGTTCATGTCTAACATGGTTGTGCTCCGTTATTGCACAACGTATTTCGTCAGCAGTACATCATCGATATCACGCACGATGTCAGTCTTCGCAAAGGCTACCAACAGCGTTTGCTTCACTTCGTTTTGCAGAATATCGATCGCGCCTGTCTGTTGCAGTTCATCGAAAGTTTTGTCGCTAAACAGCTTCAAAAGCGAGTTTTGAACCATTGGCATGTAGTTATCGATGTCTTTAATACGTTCTGGTCGACGCGTCTCAATAGCCAGCTCTAGCATGACAAAGTGCGTCTGTTTCTTGCCTTTAATGCTCAGCACAACTTTGTCTAGAGGGTGAAAGCTTGGGCCTTTGCTGGTTGGTTGTTCAGTCACAAGAAAAGACAAAGGAGAGTTCTCAAGCATTGAGCTGGTTTCACCTGAATCTTGTGCCTGTTTATTGAGATACCAAATACCACCCATGATGGTGGCGGCCGAAACGAGGGCGCTGGTGATGATCATGGCGATAAACATGGCGATCATTTGTTGTTTGGTCATAACCTTTTTCCTCGATGACTAACTTAGGCTTGAGTGTTCAGCCAGTGTTCTGAATAGTTTGTTGTTGTATTGGATTGAAATGCGCTGGACTCACGTGCAGCGAAAATTGTGGTGTCTTCGTCATTCATCTGTTGTTGATGGCGCTCTTGACCTTGGTCGGCACCTACATTGACATCAACATGGACGAAGTTTTGTTCTTGTAGTTCAGTGCGTAAGCGTTCCGATACTTGCATCAAGGCTTCACGTGTTGCCGCCGTGTTTGCGTTGATCTGTACGCTCAATCGATCGCCCTCAACACGAACGAGTAAATCCAGTTTGCCTAGATCGGGCGGATCGAGACGGATTTTCGCTTCCTGAACACTTTGCTGTGCTTGCAAGGTGACTCGGTCATGCAGCACCTGCATCATCTGCTCGCCCCATTTGCCTGCACTTGTGTCCACTTTCACTGCTGCCCACTCTGAGCCTTGCGTATGAGCATGAGCTACTGTCGCAGCGCTCACTGCTTGAGCGGACGGAGCAGAAGTTTGAACGTTCAGTGGTGCAGTCGTTGCTTGCCCTTGCGCTGGTTGGTTCAACAATGCTTGAAAGTCTGCGGCAGAGGTATTCACGCGTGCATTCGCAGAAGTCGTTTGGCTAGTTTGAATATCTTGTTGTTGCGGTGATGTGTTTAACAAGGCATTAGCTTGCGCTGGGCTTGTTGTTTTTGCTTCACCTTTTACTTCCAACGGATTGACTTTGTTGAACGATGCAACCGATTTCTCAGCCATGTTTAGCATGCCTTGCGTCAAGGTTTGCGCTTGCGCTGCAAGGTCTGGTGTTTCAGTTGGCGTTGTTGCACTGAGAAGAACATTCATTCCAGTGGTGTCAACAGCAGCATTTTCTTCCGTTGTTGCAGTTGTCGCCTCTTTGCGCTCTTCGCTTGAGAAAGTTTGTGCAGCAAGGCGAAAGCTTGGTACTGCTTGCTCTGATAATGCTGCGGATTGATTCAGAGGTGTTTGCCCTGAAGCACTGCGCTGCGAAAAGCCTTGAACGTCTTTTGCTTGCGTGATTCGGCCTTCTGAAGATGAAGCGGCATTTGACGATGGCAGTGAAGAAGAAATCATCATTGTGTCATCTCCATTGTCATCGCTAGTTGATATGCCATGGCACGCTCTTGTTGATCGTTGGCCATGTTCATCTCTTTTTTGAGCTCACCAGTGGCTTTCTCTAATGCAGCAAAAGCATCCGCGTGCACGGATTTAGCACGCTGAATCTCAGGTGCTAATTTGGGATCTTTCAAAAACGGCTTATGACTGATAAGCAGCTCTCGAAGCTGCAAATCATGGCGTTTTAGCGCGTGCCAATCCGCCGTCTTAGTGGCGAATTGGATTAGCTGAGATAAGTGACGGAATCGCTCTGGCGACACTTTATGCTTGTTGTCCAAAATTCATCCAACCTTCACGAATATTACCCATTACACGTTCGACGTTCATTAAACGGTCAGCGTCATTTTGTACGCTTGCGTAGTACAGTTCGACTTGACAGAAGTCGTACAGTTGGCGCAAGTTCTCTGCAATTTCGCCACCATTTTCGTCATCAAGGGCACTGGTTAATCCAATTAAAATGTTCATACATTTATTGATGCCAGCGCCTTTCTCTGCCAAACGCTTCGCAGCAAGATGGCCGCGAATGCGTTCAATTTCATCGAGTAAGCCATCAATAAGCATGATGACAAGTTGATGAGGGTTTGCTGCTGCCGCTTGAGCATCGAGGTCGACTTGTTGGTATGAGTCGTAACCGGAGTCCATAAGCATGAGATCTTCTCCTAAAGCCTTAGCCAAACATTGACATGGTTTGGTTCATTTGGGTCATTAATGTATTCATTTGAGTGAATTGTTTTAGGTAACGCTTGTACGACATGTCGTACTTACGTTCTAAAGTGGTTTGTTTGTCTGAGAGGCGATCTAAGTTTGCTTGCAGCGCTTCTTTACGAGATTTGAACGCACCAGAAGAAAATTTGAGGAATGGTTCGGCCATGGCGTCCATTGAGTCAAGTAAAGCACCGTCGCCATTGAACATTGCTTCTAAGCCTGCGCTGTTGTTTTTTTGTGCCTCTGCAAATTTTTCTTGGTCCACTTTCAGTTTGCCATGGCGATCCAACGTTACGCCTATTTCGCTTAAGCGCATGCCGCCGTGCTCGCCTCGAACAAGGCTTGATAGTTGGCTTTCAATTGAGCGCATGGTTGGGTCGCTAGCTAGAACACCGCGTTTTTTATCTTCACTGCCGATTTGTGTGTGTTCATCAATTGTAGATATCAATGTGTTGTAGGCGTCTACGAACTTGTTAAGCTGCTCTTTGGTTGCTTCGTCATCAGCGCCGATACCTAAACCAATCGCGGTTTCTCCAGAGGTCTGAGCCTTGGTTACGGTAATGTCTACGCCATCGATAACACCTTCAAACGTATTGCTCGAGTTAGTGAGTTTTAGACCAGTATTCTCTGCACCCAACCAGATCACGGCATCTTGGGGGGCACTGATTTGACTAAGGTTTGTGAATGCATCTTCAAACCATGCTTGGCCTGTGCCCGTTGCGGACACGTTGATTTGGTTAGCGACGCCGGTTTCAGTGCTTGAAAGCATGAAGTGAGTCTGACCATTTGAGCGTACCAAGGTCGCGTTTACACCTGGGTTATCACTGTTGTTATTGATCGCTTTCGTTAGGTCACTCACCGTCGTTACACCATCACCGTCGGTATCGACCGTTGATAGATCAATCGTCATTGTTTTACCGTTGATGGTGAACTCAAGATTTCCTGTTTTTGGGATTTCAGTGGTTGCGTCTAGATCTGCTGGCATTCCAGTAGAAACTTGGTGTGACGTTGCTACTTGCTCGACGAATATCTGATAACTACCCGATAGAGCCTTAGCGTCTGCATCTGCAGTAAAGTAGCCTTCTTGAGAGATGGAGGTGGAGTTTTTAATGATGCTGTTTGTGCTGCTGTTCATTTCGTTGAGCGCAGTGCGGAACTCACGCATGGCACTCTCAACTTTACCCAGAGCAGATAGCTGAGATTGATACGTATTGGTTTGCAGTTGGTAGCGTTGTTTAAAAGGTTGAATTTCGATCTGCGCGAACTGGGCTGCAAAGGTTGCTGGATCTATTGAACTCACGAGCTTACTCCCTCTCTCATTGGTAATTGGCGTAACTCTATGCCTTGAAAGTATGTCTTATCGCAAGATACGTGCCGAACTTAAATGTATTTATAAAACATTGACTTGCGATACTATTTAAATTTGAGAGGAAGTAGATTTTCCACCTTATGTGTTCCGCCTTCCTCTCGAAAACATCTAGTGTTTCCCTATAAGACAAGGCGACTAAAAAGCTGAAAATATTTAATTCATTTTAGGAACGTGACGTGTTGATTAAGCCGTTAATAAAGCGCTGCTTTAGGTGTTTCCTGCTATGTAAATAGGACTATTCCTACAGAGGAAGTACATCGATTTTTGGTATCTTTTAACTCGGCATATTTTGGTGTTTTAGCGCACCTTACCAACGTCAGGCTATCACTTAGAAAAGAACGACAGAAATGAATGAATTTGTTTTACGACTGATGAAATGCGCTCGATCTTACGAGACATTTATTAGTGCTAAGTTACTGAGCAAACAAAATATTAATGCGGATGAATTGGCCAGTATCCAGCAGGAAGCGATATCCACTTTCCCTGAGTTAAAAACTTATCAACAAGGACAGGGAAGCGAGACAGTTGAATTGGAGCTATTTAACAAAGTACTTCACAACATGATGCGAAAAATAGGCTTTAGGGTTCCTGAAGAACAATGCGGGAATACAAGCTCTATTTATATACGTAGGTGATAAAAAAGCCTCCCATAGGGAGGCTTTTGCTTTTGTACATATTAACAATATCGTACGTTCTAATTCGTTATTAACGAAGTAGAGACATTGCCATACTAGGTAGCTGGTTAGTTTTAGAAAGAACTGTAGTACCAGCTTGCATAAGCATTTGGTTCTTAGTCATGTTTGAAGATTCTACTGCGAAGTCTGCATCCATGATACGGCCTTTAGCTGCAGAAGTGTTCTCAACCATGTTGCCTAGGTTAGTCATTGTGTGCTCTAGACGGTTGATGTTTGCACCAAACTGCGCACGAGTAGCACCGATATCTTCGATAAGGCCACCAGCATCGCTGATTTTATCAAGAGCTGCTTTAGCTTTAGTTGCGTCACCGATACCGTCAGTGATAGCTGCGTCAGCAAGTGTAGCTGCTACTTTTTTGATGCTTGCAGATGCGTCTACGTCTAGAGTTTCAGCTGAAGAAGCACCGATTTGGAAAGTAACTGCGCCCGCTTCAAAACCACCACCAGCAGCTAGTAGTTTTTGACCACCAAAAGATGTGTTGCCCATGATGTTGTTTAGTTCAGCTGAAAGCTGCTTGAACTCAGCGTCCATTGCTGCGCGGTCTTTATCACTGTTTGAACCGTTCAAAGATTGTGTTGCAAGGTCGTTCATACGGTAAGTGATGTTAGTCATCTCTTCCATTGCACCTTCAGCAGTTTGCATCATAGAGATGCCGTCTTGAGCGTTACGCATTGCTACAGACATGCCGCGAGTTTGAGCTTCCAAACGGTTAGCAATTTGTAGACCTGCAGCGTCATCAGAAGCTGAATTTACGCGGAAACCCGTGCTTAGACGCTCCATCGCAGTATTTAAAAGACCACTTGTGCTGTTTAGAGTGTTTTGAGTTACAAGTGATGCGTAGTTAGTGTGCATTGATAAAGCCATCTTAGTCTCCTTAGTTTATCACTATTTCTTTCAGGCCTTGGGATATTCCCTAGTCACTAACTAGAGGCGGTCGCTTGCCACTAATGATTAATTTGAAAATTAAAAATTTTCTAAAAAAGATCAAAATTGATGATTTTTAGTGACTTGCATTCCACTAAGTTGGGGTTTGCTACCGTTTTAGCGTTAGTTTCCGATGTGTTTTGATCGGCATAAGATTAAGGCAAAGAGAAAATCTAAAACGAGAAAAGTAAAAAAGCGCGAATCATTCGCGCTTTTTAGTTTGCCATGAGGGTTGGGTTTCAGCTATTCCTCATCAAAGGAACGGAAAGACAGGGAAGTAGGGATGTCACTGAAGTAACCAAAGTAATAACTTGCACCGAGCAGTCGATAGCGGTTGAGTTCGACTTGGCTTGCAACGCGACCAGCCACCCACTGGTATTTGTGTTTTCTTAGAAATCGCGCAATGGGTAAAAATGAGTGTTGATCTTGTTTGTTCTCTATCGTTACTGAGAGTTTGATCATATCTGGATCAAATTCAGCAATACGCTCAAAATGCGTTTGGGATGTGGCTACTTCAAACCACAATGCAAACGCATTTTCCTTCAGTTTTTCGACAAGCGTTTCCATGCGTTCGTGAAGGCACAATGTTTCATCTGCTTGTAAGGATGGGATTACATGCTGGAAAGCGGCTGAGTGAAACTGAACCATCTGCTCAAGAAAATACACGCCCGGATCCCACAGCAGAGCATCGACACGAATTGGCACGACGACGTTGCTGATTAAATCTGGATGAAAAGCTTCTAATTGAAATTGAGTTTGTCGTAAGGCGAGATAAAGGCTGAACAAATCTAAGCAGTATTGCATTTGTTCGGAAAGCTCAAACTGATAAACGCTTTGCTCTCCGCGCAATCCGAATCTCAAAGTGAGGTGTTGATACACCACCTCACCGGATTGAGTTTCACGAATGGCTTGGCAAGCGTGTTGGATGTCATTATGTTTGAGTGCTTCAAATACCAATTGATCGTCGTCCGTGACGATGTGTTGTACCGCGAGACTACAAAGATATTCGTATATCGCGTGTGTTGAAATAAGATTAACCAAGGTTTCCTACCACATTGATCTGTTTGTTTTCTGGAATTTCGTTGTAAGACAGCACAGCCAATCCTTGAGTGAAAGTACGCGCATAACGCGCCAGTAGTGGGCGTAATTGCGGCATTACAAGTAGTATTGGCGGTAAGCCTTGCTGCTTAAGTTGTTGTCGAATCAAAGGTAAGTTTTGTTGGAACTGACCAAGAATATTCGGTTCGATTGGGAAACTATCGAGAACCACTGTACCTGAAGCTTGCGCTTGTTGCAGCGACGTCAGTAGCATTTGCTCCAATTCATCCGATAAAGCGTATACATTGAGCTCAGGTTTTTGCCCTGCAATTAAGTTAACTAGCGTGCGTTTTAGTGCGCAGCGAACATCAGCAGCTAACAAAATCGGGTCTTTCGTGTTTTCTGAAGACTCCAGCATGGTATTCGCAATGGTTCGGATGTCTTTTAGTGGCACCTGATCAAGCAATAGCTGGCGGTACACTTTGAGCTGTTGAGCTGGGTTAAGTGCAGCGGCTAAGGCTTCTGCCAATTTCGGCGCTTGTTGGGTTAATCGCTGCGTCATCGCTTCTACATCATCGTGTGTAAACAATTCTGCAAGGTTGGTTTTCATGATTTTGCTGATGTGTGTTGCGATCACGGTACCGTCGTCCACGACTTGGTAACCCATGTTGAGTGCCTTCGCCTTGTCTTGATGTTCAATCCAAACCGCAGGAAGTTGGTAAGCAGGATCGCTCCCTAGAATGCCATCGATTTCACCGTAGGTGTCGCCAACGGCAATCGCCATTAAACGCTCTGGTTCGATAAAGCCCTGCTCAATCACTTCGCCATTAAGAGAAATGGTGTATTGGTTCGGTTTTAGGCTTAGGTTATCGCGAATGCGAACTTCGGGTAGAAGAAAACCTACCTGTTCTGAGAGGTTACGACGTACACCACGGATACGTTGCGAAAGTGGCGCACCTTGATCCTTATTTACCAAGTGAACAAGACGGTAACCAAGCGCAAGAGACAGGGTGTGCACGTGTGGGATGTCGTCCCATGTGAGTGGTGTGTCTTCCTCTTGCATGGCTTGAGAAAGTGCTTCCACCTGTTCGATTTGCGTGTCTTGAACTGGTTTCTTACTTTGTCTCCAACCTGCAAACCCTAATGCGCCAGCAAATGCAAAGAATGCAAGGTGCGGCATACCCGGAACCATACCAATGACGGCCATGATCCCTGCAACCGTAAACAAGGTCGCTGGAGTTGCGAGCAACTGTTTTTGCATGGTTTCTGACATGCCGTTGTCGCTGTCATTGATGCGAGTCACAATGATTGCAGCTGCAGTTGCCAGCAATAACGATGGAATTTGCGCTACCAAGCCATCACCGATGGTTAGCAGTGCATAAGTTTTGAACGCTTCAGACGCTGGTAAGCCGTGTTCGAAAACTCCGATGCTGATACCACCGATGATGTTGATGAATAGAATCAACAGACCTGCGACCGCATCACCGCGAACAAATTTCGACGCACCGTCCATTGAGCCGTGGAAGTCGGCTTCGTTCGCAACTTCTTTGCGGCGCAGACGAGCGGTTTCTTGATCGATCAAACCGGCGTTTAAGTCCGCATCGATCGCCATTTGTTTACCCGGTAGGGCATCCAATGTAAAGCGCGCGGAGACTTCTGAAATACGTTCACCACCTTTGGTGATAACCACAAAGTTAATGATCATTAAGATGATGAAGACCACCATACCGACAACGTAGTTGCCGCCGATCACCACTTCACCGAAAGCTTGAATGACTTTACCAGCGGCATCGCCACCGTTATGGCCTTCTAGCAATACGATTCGGGTTGAGGCGACGTTCAGCGTTAGGCGAAGTAAGGTTGCCACCAACAAAATGGTTGGAAAAACAGAAAAGTCGAGTGGTCGCTTTGCTGTGGTACTGACCAGCAATACCAAGATCGCCAATACGATGTTAAAAGTAAACAGCGCATCCAATAGCAATGGTGGTAATGGCAAAATAACCATCGCCAGAATCATCAGCAAAACAATGGGGATGCCAATGTAGCCTTTGGTTGAGGTTTGAAGTTGTTTTAACCGAGTAAGCATACTTTCGTGTCCTTGGATAAACGCGGGTTAATCAGTGCTGCAAGTGTTTTGGAATTGAAAAATGAGGCAAAGGTGTCGGCTTTTTTCCGTCTCCTTTACGAAAGGCTTTCAACTGCAAAACGTAAGTAAGAATGTGTGCCACTGCGATATAAAGTTGGCTTGGAATTGCTTGCTCTATCGCGGTGGTGTGATAAATCGAACGTGTCAAAGGTGGGGAGTTAATGATTTCCACCTGATTTTCTCGCGCGATACGTTGAATGTGCATGGCTGTTTCATCGACGCCTTTGGCGACCACAAATGGCGCGTCTGAGAGCGACGGTTCATATTTTAGAGCGACCGCATAGTGTGTCGGGTTCGTGATCACTACGTCGGCAGTCGGTACCATTTTGTCGATTTTTCGGCGCGCAAACTGCTGCTGAATTTGGCGTATACGTTGTTTGACTTCTGGGCGGCCTTCGTTGTTTTTGAATTCTTCCTTTAATTCTTGCTTCGTCATGCGAAGTTCTTTGAGGTGTTCCCAGCGTTGGTAAGGGATATCAATCACACCAAACAACAACAAAGCAAATCCCATCAAGAGCAGCCCTTCAAACAAGATAGACATCACCATTGAAAAACCTTGGTTAAGCGGTAGGTTTTGAATGCCTAACAATGGCTGAAGGTGATTGTCCAAGTAGCCGTAAAGGATGCCGAAAATCACCGTTACTTTGATTGTCGACTTAACCAGTTCCACCAACGAACGCGTTGAGAAAATACGCTTAATGCCGCTGAGCGGGTTGAGTTTACTCAGTTTTGGCAACATGTTTGCGGGACGAAACATCCAGCCGCCCAAGACCATACTGCTACCGAACGTCACGATGATGATAACCGTGAAAAGTGGCAACAGCATTTCGATGATCATGCCAAGGCTCTGACCTACTTGTTCTACCATTTGCTGTGGGTTTTCTAGGTCGGCTTTCGTCAACGACATGTTATAGCGAAAAATGCCGAACATGCTTTCCCAGATGCTATTGATTTGAGAGTAAAAATACAGCGCTACAGCCATGAAAATGACTGCAGTGGTGAATTCTTTCGCTCGTGGAATTTGGCCTTCCTGGCGGGCTTTTTTAACTTTCTGGGGGGAGGCCTTTTCGGTTTTGTCTTGTGACGACTGATCGCTCATGCGCCCCCCAACATAAAGTTGTTTAAGTGTCGGATCGTCTCATGCACCAGCGCGGTGTAGCGGCCCGGAACACCGGAAACAGAAATCAAAACACTGAACAGGCCAAGTAGCATGGTCATCGGAAAACCTAGCGCATAAACGTTCAGAGACGGTGCGGCGCGGTTCATCACACCAAAGCTGATGTTCGCCAATAGCATTGACACGATGGCAGGCAGCGCAAGTGCGAGAGAAGCGGCAAACATCCAACCAAACACATTGATCACGCCTTGCAGTGATAGGGCCGTGATGCCTGAGCCAACAGGCCACACCACAAAACTTTGGATAACAATATCGATCACCAGTAAGTGCCCTTCTAGTGACAAAAAGAGTAAGGTCGAAAAAATCAAAAAGATACGGCCTAGAATCGCCACCGACAGACCATTCACAGGGTCGTTCATCATTGCCATACCCAACCCCATCTGCAAAGAAATGGTTTGGCCGAGCATGGTGAACACGTTAAACAGCATGTGCAGAATCAGACCGAACATCAAACCCCAAATCGCTTGCTCAAATGCCAGAAACAAAGAGGTTAACGAGAAGAGTTCAACCGTAGGCATTGTTGGCATTAATGGCGCCGTGATGACCACGATAGAGAGTGCTAATAAACTGCGAACCCAAATCGGAATCAACGCATCACCAAAAAATGGCATGGATAAAAATACCGCTCCCACACGAAAAAACGGCCACCAAAGTTGACCGAGAATCGCGGAGAGGTCTGCAAATGTGATGGCCATCAGCCAATCATCCCCGGAATGTTGTGGAACAAGAAATCAAACAGCTCCATGATTTTGCGAAGAATCCAGTGTCCTGCAAAAATCACCATCAACAGAGTGACGATCAGACGTGGTAAAAAGCTCAATGTCTGTTCGTTGATTTGCGTTGCCGCTTGGAATACGGCAATACCCAAACCCACAATCAGGCCTGGCACTACCAGTACGGCCACCATCAAGATGATGAGCCATACTGCATCAGAAAATAGAGTAACGGTTAATTCAGGTGTCATCATGGGCTCCTGTTAACCGAAACTGGCTGAAAGAGTGCCGACCGTCATCGCCCAGCCATCGACCAGAACGAACACCACCAACTTGAATGGCAAAGAGACGATAAGTGGTGACAGCATCATCATACCCATGGCCATCAAGACGCTAGCGACCACCAAGTCGATGATCAAAAACGGAATGAACAGCATAAAGCCGATTTGGAACGCAGTTTTAAGCTCACTGATCACAAACGCAGGAAGAACAACGGCAAACGAGATGTCTTCTACTTTTTGATCGAGCGGCTCATTGGCAATTCGCAACATTTGCTCAAGAGAGCTTTGATGGGTTTGCGCCAACATGAAGTTGCGCACGGGCTTTTCCGCCACGGAAAATGCTTGAACCAGCGTAATTTCACCATTGTCGTATGGTTGGAACGCGTTCTCGTAGATATCCGTCCAAACTGGGCGCATGATGAGCAGGGTAAGCGTTAATGCAATACCCACTAACACGCGGTTTGGCGGGCTCTGCTGCAAACCAAGCGCTTGGCGCAAGATAGCCAGCACCACAATAATGCGTGTAAAGCTCGTCGCCATCAAAATGAAAGCAGGAAGGAAACTGAGCGCCGTCATCAACAAAAGAATTTGTAGTTTAACGCTGTACTCTTGTTGTGCGTCGCCGTCCGTAACGGACAGAATTGTTAAGCCGTTGTCTGCTGCCATTGTTGGGAATGCAAACAAAAGTGACACCAATACCAACAAAGGTAACCAACGATGCCAAGCGCTCAGATTGTTCATTGTACTGCCTACCAAAAATTATCGACCAACGCCGCTTAATGCCGAATCGTGTACGTCAATCAAGCGAAGACCGTATTTGTCATTAACGACAACTACTTCCGCATGGCCAAGTAGGGAACCGTTCACCTTTACGTCCAATGGTTCGCCGTTCAGCTTTTCAAGTTCAATGACGGTGCCTTCGCCCGCTTTCATCAAATCACCAAGTGGGATCTCTTTACTTGCGACTTCAAGCGTGACAGTCACAGGGATGCTTTTGAAAAAGCTCAGGTCGCGCTCTGCAGCAACAGGCTCAGGTTGGCGCGTTGTTTCAGCTTCAAAGTCTTCTAATTGAAAATCATCAAAGTTCAGTTCATCTGTGTCGAACGCTTTAGTTTCAGGCGCTTCGCTCATCGCTGCGTTTCCTTATCCGGGTTAAAAATCAAAACAAGCTGTCCGTCTTGCTCAGCAATACGGCCAGTAAAGAGAGGTTGATTGCCAATGCTTACCGGTACGGTATTTAGTAATTCGATTGGCATGATGTCATCAGGTTTTAGGCTGACCACGTCACTTAGAGCCATCGTTTTTTTACTCAATACCACGTTAAGACGAACTGGCGTTGATTCTAGGGAACGACAAAAAGGTTCATACAAATCCACGTCTGATTGCAGCTCAAGCTGTTCAATCAAGGTTTGGATCAGATGCGTGTCCAGTTTTAAGTACATCGACCCTTGATAACCTTCAAAGGTGATATTTAATTGGACACATAAGCCTATGCCGCGTGGAGCTTCATACTCACATGCTTCCCACATGTCTTGCGGTGCTAGCCAACCGATAATAATGCGGCTGATTCTTTCTTGTAGGCGAAGATCACTGGCAGTCAGTGTTGCGACTGAACGCTCTGTATTAGCGCCATAAAAACGGTCTGCTAATTTAACGAGAGTCTGAGTATCACCGTGAACAAATACCATGCCACCTTCTTGGTGCTTATGGGTGGATGTCTGATCTTTGTCCATCATTGCAGGAGAGAATCGATGCAGGTCTACGGAGGTTAAGCTAGCTTCCACTTTGTTTGTACTGAGCCAATTTTGCAATTCATTCGTTAGGCTTGAACAAGATTCTGAAATTAAATTTTCAAGCTTATCTCGAATGATATGAATAGGCTTGCCTAATAATTCGACATCAAGAGGTTTGATATCGGAAATAGACTCACTAACTCTAGTTTCCATTTATATTTTACCGTGCGTTAACAAACTAAGTTCTTCTAACTTAATATTCGGTAGTCTACACAGAGTTTTTCATGATGTTTTAGTTTTAACTTCGAATTATGTGACTTTAGTTCACATGTTGCTTATGTCAGTACATACGAAGCTTTTAATAAAAATTAAAAAGGGTTAGTTTCATTTATAAATCGGTTAATAAGTAAAAATAACAATTTTTGAGCAATCTTTGTTGTTATTTCACCAGGATCCTCTATCTGGTGACTAACGTGATTATTATAAAAATATTAATATAACTAGTTGTTTTATTGGTCTTATCTCGTTTGTTTTATGGGTGTTCCAGCTCATGCTAAACGTTTGCCAATCAATTTAAATATTTCAGAATAGGTAATTAACATGATTAGCTATGCCAGTTATAGAGCTTCAGTGGCATATTTAATTAAACTGCTTAAGTCATGGAAATGTAAGATATACCTTTCCTTTCGTAGTTTGATAATAATTTGTAACGTCTTTTTTTCTTTGGGTTTGGTCAATTTTAATCCAGCCATGTCTGGTGAGGTATTGACAGTTCCAATGGATATTTCTAATTGGTCTTTCAAAGGAAATAAATTTGAGTGCAACCTGATGCATTCAAAGGTTCCAATGGGGAAGTTTTATTTCCGTGCGGAACCAAATAATCAAATTTTATTTATTTCCGATATACGCAACGAAGGGAATAAATGGCAAGGTGCGAAATTAATTAGTCAAAATGCACCGTGGGGTAAGGAGCTTTATAGAAAGGTTGAATCTTCTCTTACGGTTACCAGGCCTTCTCGTCGATTTGTATTCCGCAAAGGCGCACCCTCATTAATGAAGGCGATTGCCGGTGGTAGTTGGATTACGTTGGTATTGGAAGGAAAAGACGCTTCCGCTTTGTCAGAAGTAAGAATCCCAACAATTCAAATTCAAAAGGCACTGAGCGAATTTAATGCGTGTCTTGAGCGACTACCGAAACTTTCGTTTTCACAAGCAAGAGACATCGTTCTGCCTTTTCAATTCGGTCAGAAAACACTAAATGCGACTCAGCAACAGACGTTAGCTGCGCTCTATAGCTATCTTTCTGTTGATGACCGAGTGACGAAAGTGCTAATCGATGGCCATACCGACAATGTTGGACCAAGGCTCACCAACCTTTCGGTATCACGTTTACGTGCTCAACAAGTGGCCGATGCACTGATTGCTCACGGTGTAAACCCAAATATTATCGAAGTCAGATCTCATGGTGACCGATATCCGGTCGCAAATAACAATACAGCAGCTGGTCAGGCAAAGAATCGACGTGTGACGTTACGCCTAGTCAGAGACAACGAACGCACCATAGAAAAAAACACCATGTACGTACAACAACAGACTCAACAAAAGAAGGTTAAGGTTCAATGATGACGAAAACGAATATTTTGTTGGTTGAGCCGAACGAACACCTTGCTCAACCTGTACTGGATGTGCTGAAGAATGCCGGTTACACCGCAAAGCACACACGTACAGGGCGAAGCGCACTATTAGAAGAGCGCGCAAGCATCACGTTAGTGAGCTCTACGCTACCGGATATGTGCGTACGTGAGTTTGTTGCGTGTCACCAGAAGCAGCGTAATGCTGGCGTTGTGATTGCGATTGTGGATCAAGAACAAGGCATTTTGGCGGCAGAGACTATGAAGTCGGGCGCGACCGATTACTTGTTGCGTCCGTTTGAAGCGAATCAGCTCATCAATTTGCTAAAGCGCGTTGAAGCTCTTGGCAAACCAATGGCAAACATTGTGGCTGAGTCGTGGCGCAGTAAGCAGGTACTTCAATTGGCGCACCGTGCAGCGTGTACGAACGCGAGTGTGTTGATCACGGGTGAGTCTGGTACGGGTAAAGAGGTGCTGGCTCGATATGTACACGAACACTCTCCTCGCATTAATGGCCCATTTGTTGCAGTGAACTGTGCCGCGATTCCTGAATCGATGTTAGAAGCGGTGCTTTTTGGTCATGTGAAAGGCGCGTTTACTGGCGCGACGAATTCGCAAAGCGGTAAGTTTGAAGAAGCAAACGGCGGCACGATTTTGTTAGATGAAATCGGTGAAATGTCTCCTGCAGTCCAAGCCAAACTTTTGCGCGTACTTCAAGAGCGAGAAGTGGAACGTGTGGGCAGTCACAAAGCCATCAAGCTTGATATTCGAGTGATTGCAGCAACCAACAAAGATTTACGAGAAGAAGTGCAAAAAGGCACCTTCCGTGAAGATCTTTACTACCGATTGGATGTGTTGCCATTGCATTGGCCACCACTTCGCGAAAGAAAAGAAGACATTTTACCGATCAGCCAATTCTTTGTTGAAAAATATCAAGATAGCAGCCGCTGTCACTTATCTCAGGATGCGATCAGCGCTCTGAGTCAGTATCACTGGCCGGGCAATATTCGTGAATTAGAGAACGTTATTCAACGTGCATTGGTGATGCGCCATGGTGACTACATTACAGCGCACGATCTGATGTTACCGATTGAACTCATTGCCCCAGTGCCTTCCATGGAGCCAAAGTCCAGCTTTGGTCATGTGGAAGCGAAGAAGCAGGCTGAATACCAATTTATTTTGGACAAATTACGTCAGTTTGGTGGAAACCGAACCAAAACCGCAAATGCCTTGGGAGTATCAACCCGAGCGCTACGTTACAAGCTCGCAGCCATGCGAGAACACGGTATTGATTTACAGTCGGCTCTAGGCTCGGCTGCCTAATAGGAGAAAAATATAGATGGCAAGTCAACCTACTAATGCGGTCTCGGCAGAGCAACTCATGTTGTCAAAAATGCAGGCGATGCAGGCTCAAGTGCAGCCGCCTGAATTTATCGTGAGTGCCAACCCTTTAGATCAACAAGCACTGAATGCTCCACTGTCGTTTTCTCAAGCGATGACGAACGTGTTGGATACAGTTAATCAACATCAATCTGCGGCCAGTCAAAAAATGACGGCGGTAGAAACTGGGCAAAGTGACGACTTAGTTGGCGCAATGGTCGCAAGCCAGAAAGCCAGCTTATCGTTCAACGCTCTTATGCAGGTGCGCAACAAAGTGGTTGCCTCTTTTGAAGATATTATGAAGATGCCGGTGTAATTCATGTCAGAACTAACCCCCCAAGTTGCCGGAAATACGGCCATGACGACCAGCACGACACAAGCGTTCTCGCCAGCAGGCAACATGGACGACGTGACAAATAAGCTTAAGCAGCTTTGGTCAAGTAGCCAACGAAATCTTGTTCTATCCGCTGTTCTCGCGGCGATTGTAGCGGCGATCATTGTGGTTGCGCTTTGGAGTTCCTCTCAAAGCTTCCGTCCGCTTTACAGCCAACAAGAGCGATTCGATATTGGCGAGATTGTCTCGGTCTTAGAGAGTGAAGGTGTGAGCTACCGCATGCAGGAGCAGAACGGCCAAGTGCTGGTTCCTGAAGGTGAGGTGGCTCGCATTCGTATGTTATTGGCGTCAAAAGGCGTAAAAGCGAAACTGCCAACCGGATTGGATTCGCTGAAAGAAGACAGCTCATTAGGTACCAGCCAGTTTATGGAGACTGCGCGTTACCGTCATGGTTTAGAAGGTGAGTTAGTACGCACTATCATGTCGCTAAACTCGGTAGCGAATGCGCGTGTTCACCTTGCGATTCCTCGTCAAACTTTGTTTGTACGCCAAAACGGTGAAAACCCGTCTGCATCTGTCATGCTCGAACTCAAACCGGGTGAAGACCTTAAGCCAGAACAGGTTGAAGCGATCATCAACTTGATCGTCGGCAGTGTGACGGCGATGAAGCCTGAGTTTGTTTCTGTCATCGATCAATATGGCCGACTGTTGAGTGCAGATGTGGCGTCGGCAGAAGCGGGCAAAGTAAACGCGAAGTATCTGGAATACCAAAAGAACGTTGAGAAGCAAATCATCCAACGTGCGGCAGACATGCTAACGCCGATTGTTGGCCCTAGTAATTTCCGCGTTCAGGTTGCAGCCGATATGGATTTCAGCCAAGTGGAAGAAACGCGAGAAATCCTTGATAACGCGCCAGTGGTTCGTAACGAACACACCATTCAAAACAATTCGATTGACCAAATCGCGCTTGGCGTACCAGGTTCTCTCAGCAACCAGCCTCCAGTGACTGGTGACGCGGCGACAAACGACAGCCAAAACACCAATGCGCGTTCTGAAGTGAATCGTCAATATGCGGTTGGCAGCAGCGTGCGCCGTACTCAGTACCAACAAGGTCAGATTGAGAAATTGAGCGTATCGGTTCTATTGAACTCAAAAGCATCGCCAGACGGCGTGGCTTGGAGCGATGCAGACAAAGCGCAAATCTCTACCATGATCACCGATGCCGTTGGCATTTCAGCCGCGCGAGGTGACAGCTTGAGCTTGATGAGCTTCAACTTCACACCGATTGATATCGACGCGCCAACAGCTCTGCCTTGGTGGCAAGACCCTACGGTTCAACAGCCATTACGTTACGTGATCGGTGGGATGTTGGGCTTGGCGATGATCTTCTTTGTGCTGCGTCCATTGATCATGCACCTAACCGGCGCAGACAAGCCAGTGCCTGAACTGAACTTTGCTGAGCCGCCACAAGAAGAGCCAGATTACGACAACTTACAAACACGTGAAGAGCGTGAGCATGAAGAAGTGCTTAACCGTCGTCTGTCTGAAAAAGGCATTTCTGCCTCGACGGGTCTGGATGTGAACAGCGACATGCTGCCTCCGGCAGGTTCTCCACTAGAGATTCAATTGAAACACCTACAGCTTATTGCTAATGAAGAGCCAGAGCGCGTAGCCGAAATACTGAAACAATGGGTAAACATCAATGAACACAGCTCAGTTGACGTCAAAACAAACGCTTAGTTATGTAGAACAAACCGCGCTTGTGCTACTGGGCATGGGCGAGGATGCGGCGGCCAAAGTGTTGCAGCATTTCACCCGCGATGAAACACAGCGTGTGACTCGCGCAATGGCGAAACTGAATGGCATAAAAAGCGATTCAGCACGCGGTGTGATTCAAAACTTTTTTGAAGATTTTCGTGAGCACAGTGGCATTCGTGGTGCATCGAAAGAGTACTTGTCGAACACCTTGCGTAAGGCGCTCGGTAACGATCTTGCTAAAGGTCTGTTGAACAACCTGTACGGTGACGAAATTCGCAACAACATGCAGCGTCTGCAATGGGTAGAGGCTGAAACGCTGGCGCGATTTATCGTCAACGAGCACCCGCAGATGCAAGCCATTTTCTTGGCTTATCTGCCAGCGGATAGCTCATCTGCCGTGCTGAAGCATTTGCCGCAAGACTACCATGATGAAATCATCTTCCGTATTGCGCAGCTGCAAGACATCGATCACCAAGTCGCGACTGATCTGCATGAACTGGTTGAACGTTGTATCGAAAAAGTGTCTGCAAGCCAAAGCGTACCGCTTTCTGGCGTTAAGCAAGCGGCAGACATCATCAACCGCTTTGAAGGCGACCGTGGTTCATTGATGGAAATGCTCAAACTGCATGATGAAGAAGTGGTTAACGCCATCGAAGAGAACATGTTTGACTTCATGGTACTGGGCCGTCAACGCGAAGAAACCATGGACATGCTCGTACAGCAAATTCCACTCGAGCTTTGGGCTACGGCACTGAAAGGTTCGGATATCACGTTGCAGCAAGCGATCAAACGCTCAATGCCACAACGTATGGTGAAAGCGCTAGAAGACGATATGGAAGCGCGTGGTGCAGTTGCACTAAGTCGAGTTCAGAAAGCACGCCAAGACATCATGCAAATGGTGCGCGAGCTTGATGAGTCGGGCGAAGTTCAGTTGCTTCTATACGAAGAGCCAACGGTGGAATAAAGCATGGCAGAACAAAGATCGAACATTATGCGACTGCCTCCAAGTGGTTACCGTTTACACCGTTTTCCGCCGCTGGCTCAGCCAGTTGCGGTTGATGAAGAGTTCGGCTTGGACAACCAAGGTTGGCAAGAGTCGCAAGTGGACATTCAGCAGCAACTTGAAGCAGGTTTCCAACAGGGGCTGCAACAAGGTCATGAAGAAGGTTTACGCCAAGGCATCGAGCAAGGTAAGCAACAAGGCTTGCTCGATGGTCAGAAAGAAGGCTTCCAGAAAGGATTTGTTTCTGGTGAACAAGCTGGTAAGCAAGGCTTTTTAGAAGCGGCGAAGCCAGTTAATGATTTGTTCCAAGCCTTATCTCGCTGGCAAAGTGAAAAAGAGCAGCAGCAACGCCACATGATTTGTGAGTTGGTACAGAAGGTGGCTCAGCAGGTGATTCGTGCCGAGCTTACTCTGATGCCACAGCAAATTCTGGCGCTGGTGGATGAAACACTGTCTGCGATGCCGGGCAAAGCGGAGACTGTGACGGTTCATCTCAACCCACAAGATCTAGAACGCATTACGCACATTAACGCGGATCTGCCTAAGTCTTGGAAGCTGGTTGCCAACAACGAACTGCCAATTGGTGGTTGTCAGTTAGTGACGGATGATGCGGAAGCAGACGCCAGTTGTGACTCTCGCTTAGAGGCGTGCATGGACAACGTAAAACAGCACTTGTTAGACGAAGTCAGCATTCCACAAGTTGAGTCTGAAAATGAGTAGTACATTAAGCCACGAACTATTAAGTGAGCGTTTGAGCGATGCATTAGCATCGCTTGATTCTATTCCCGTTGCGCGAGTAACCGGACGCTTGATTAAAGTGAACGGCTTGATGTTACAAGCGGTTGGATGTCGTTTTAAGCTTGAGCAACGTTGCTTAGTGGAAACCGCCGAAGGCGATATGATCGAAGCACAAGTGGTCGGCTTTGATCATACCGTTGCGTACTTAATGCCAATCCGCCGTTTAGGCGGTTTGTTTGCCGGTGCGAAGGTGATCCCATTAGACGGCGACAGTACCGTGCAACTCAGCTCTCAGTGGATGGGACGCGTGGTGAACGGCTTAGGCGAGCCATTGGATGACGGCATGCCGCTTAAAGGAGGCGATCGTGTTTCACTTGAACCTAAACCGATCAACCCCCTTAAGCGTCGTCCTGTCGATACCCCGCTTAATGTAGGCGTTCGTGCGATCAACGGTTTGCTGACGGTCGGTAAAGGTCAGCGTATTGGTCTCATGGCGGGCAGTGGTGTCGGTAAAAGTGTGTTGATGGGGATGATCACCAAAAACACGGAAGCGGACGTCATTGTGGTGGGTTTGATTGGTGAGCGTGGTCGAGAAGTTCGTGAGTTTATTGAACGCAACTTAACGCCAGAAGCGAGAGAAAAAGCCATCATCATTGCAGCGCCTGCGGATGAATCACCATTGATGCGACTTAGAGCGACACTGCTTTGTCACCGCGTCGCGGAGTATTTCCGAGATCAAGGCAAAGATGTACTTTTGTTGATGGATTCCCTAACGCGTTACGCGATGGCTCAACGTGAAATCGCGTTATCTTTGGGGGAACCACCAGCGTCGCGCGGCTATCCGCCTTCGGTATTCAGTGTGTTACCGCAGCTATTAGAGCGAGCGGGTAACAGTGAAAACCCTCATGGCAGCTTAACGGCGATTTACACTGTACTGGCGGAAGGCGACGATCAACAAGACCCAGTCGTGGACTCTGCTCGTGCCATTTTGGATGGACACGTTGTGTTGTCGCGCCAGCTGGCGGAACAAGGGCATTATCCGGCGATTGATATCAATGCTTCTATCAGCCGTTGTATGAGCACTTGTACGCAACCTGCTCATTCCACCATCGCAAACAACTTCCGCCAAATGTACTCCAATTACCTTCAGGTGAAAGAGTTACTGCCGCTTGGTGGCTATCAACCGGGTCAGGACCCTGAGTTGGATCAGTCTGTGTCGATGTATCCGCATTTGCGTTCGTACTTACAGCAATCAGCGAACGAGGCGGTGGATTACACCACCAGTTTGACTGAGCTGGCTCAAATGTTCCAAGGCGCACAGTAGAGAGCGAATGCAGCGATGAAAGCCAAACTTAAAGCGGTCGGCAAACTGCAACAAATGGAAGAAAAGCAGCGTGATAGGGTCGGGCAACAGCTCGACGCTATGCGTCAGCGTCACAATCATCTTTCAACGCAATTGCAACAACTTTCAGCCCTCAAAGGACACGCTGGTCAATCGGCGTTGTCCTCTCCGTCTTTGAATAGCGCGGCGTTGATGAACTTCAACCGCGTTGATCAGATGCTGCAAAGAATGCTCCGTCACCACGAGCAAGAACAAGCGGTGATGCAAGCTGAATGTGCATCAGTACAAAAAACGTTAGAACACAAACACGCTCGCGTTCAAGGGTTGGAAAAGGTATTAGAGAGATGGCGTACCAAGCAAAATTATGAGAAAGCCAAAAAAGAGCAAAAGCTGATTGAAGACATCATCAACTCTCGCGTGAAACGCAAAACGTTGTAAGCGTTTTGCGTTTATTTTTATCTAGTAAAGAGAAACGTTACGTCGTCTTTCTGCGTCGCAGCCAACCCAATAATCCTCCAAAGAACAACAACCCTGCACCCATTGCACCGCCGCTGCCGTTGTCGCTAAATCCTGAAACATTAGTGTCCTCTGGATCAAAGCCCGAATCACCTTCACTATGGTAATCCTCTATGGCTGCTAAGCTTGCGTTATAAACGGTTTTAACCCCAGAACTGGTTCTTGCCTCTATCCATGAGGTGTAATTCAGAATCTCTGTGAAGACGCTCGGAATGGCTGCCGACTCACAAATGGATGAGCCGTAACTCACAATCCCGATTTGCTGATACATACCGTTGCTGTCTTGATAGGTGAGTGGGCCGCCAGAGTCCCCACTACATATTCCGGTATAGCTACGGTCTGGAAAGCCATTTGCACAAATGTTTTCTTGGTCGTTATACCCCACAACGAGAGAAGCACATTGGGCATCAGAAAGCGGTTGAACCTCCGCCCATCGCAAATAGTTCGGGCCGCTGGTGTCGGTCGTGGACGTTTGTCCCAATCCAAAGATTTGATAAACCGATTCGCCGCTGTAATCGCCAAAATCTTGAGGCAGAGTGATGGACTGAACGTTATCGGTAATTGGTCGGGTTAACTCCAATACCGCCAAGTCATTAATCCATAGGTCATTAGGATCATAGTTGGGATGAATCGTAATAGTGCGAACGTCTTTGAACTCTTCGACATAAACATCGTTCATGGTTGGATTTTTTACCAGAACACGGAGGTCATTTGCTGTCCAACCGTCAGTAAAAACCGAGGATTCTACGCAGTGGGCGGCCGTTAATATGAAACGATCATTAACGATAGAACCACCACAAATATTCGCGAATTGTCGGTCGCCCGTTTTGTGTAAAATTAGCCGAGCAAAGAACGGGAGCTGATTTTGAGACGCTTGCTGGCCTCCAATAATCGCGGTTGAAATGCCTTGCTCGTCAAGCTCTGCCCCGTCATTGGCATTACCCACTGCTGGTACAACGAGACAAGCCCCAATCACTACTCTATGAAACAATCGCATAGCCTCATCCTTGAGTTTTTTCGCACTCTATTTACTTTAGCCGAGAGTTCACCAAGCTCAAGTTAACGTATTGAGTAACAGGCTCAGTTACGCAAATTCTTGCTTTAACCACGAGCGCAATAGGTGAAAGCTTTCTTGCTTGAGTTTATGCGGTGGGCACACAAAATAAAGCTGCTGATTAGGATTGATCACAGGCTCACCAAGTTCGATCAGCTGACCGTACTTGATGTCGTCTTTCACAAACAAACGGTGAGTCACCAATACACCCAAACGACGCGTGGTTGCTTGTACCGCTTGAATCGACATATTAAAAGTGATCGGCTTTTTGTTTTTTGGACGAGCGACTCCTATCGCGTCTGACCAGACTTGCCAATCGTGTTTTCTGCGCTCATTCGTGACCTCAATGAGCGGATACGTCTTTAAGATGTCAGAAAGGTTAACTGGATTGCTGTGGTCGATGAGATCAGGGCTGCACACTAATACCAGTTCGTCTTCACTGAGCTTTTCGCAATAGTAGTCTTGCCACTCTTCAGTGTTGCCATGCACCAACGCAGCATCAACGCCTTCTTGTTCCAAATTGAACCGTCCAGAAAGGTTAGATAGGCGCACATCAAGTTGGGGCGCATAGGCTTGAAGGCGTGGCATACGTGGGATCCACCAATGCAGTGCCAAGGAATTCACCATGTTTAGCGTAATGCGTTGAGAGTTTTGATCGTGCATCAGTGCTTCGGTTGCATCGACGATTTGTTCTAACGCTGGCGCGACTTTGCGGTAGTATTTTTTGCCTTCGGTATTGAGGTACACATGGCGTCCAATACGGTCAAAAAGCGGTTTGTTTACTTGGCTTTCGAGAGATTTAATTGCTTGGCTGATCGCCGAGTGGCTAACGCTCAGAAGCTGGGCGGCTTCCGTCATACTGCCTGATTCCGCCACCGCCACAAACGCGTAGATGGATTTTAATGGTACTAATTTGCGCATGGAACGAACCTGTTTTCAATGTGTAAGTTTTACTTACAATAGTGGTTAATATTACTCGCTATTTCTATAAAGTCACTGTTCATAAAATGCTCCGAGAATTAAGGAGTATCTAATGAATCACGTTCACAAACCCATCGTATTTATGTTGATGTCTACATTAAGCTTATCTGTTACAGGGCTGCTAGCAAAGCAGCTGTCCGAGGCGCTTTCGGTAACCATGTTCAGCTTTTTGCGATTTTTCCTACCTGCGCTTATCTTGCTCTTAGTTCTGATCCCGAAAGGCATCAAACTGCCGAAATCGACCGAGTTGAAGCCCACTTTGCTACGCGCACTTTGTATTGGTCTGTCTCAATTGTGTTTTATTGCGTCTCTTCAAACGTTAACGCTGGTCGAAAGTGTGGTCCTTTTTGCTACAGGCCCGTTGTTTATGCCTGTGATTGAAAAGCTTGTCTGGCATGGAAAAGTTCGTGCGTCCACTGTTTTTGGTATTGTGATGGCGTTTAGTGGTGTGGTGTTGTTGGCTGGAACGGAAGGCGAATTTACTTTGCGATACGACTTACTGCTTGGTTTGGCCGGTGGTCTGTTTAACTCCGGCTCACAATTGACGCTGTATAAAGTCAGCAAAAGTAATATGTCGCCGCTAGAGATCAACTTCTGGGCGTTTAGCTTTGCCGCGTTATTTATTCTGCCTTTGGCGCTTATCAACGATGCTTCTGGGCTGTTGGGGGCTCATTCATTCTCACTATCCGTTGAGCCTAGTGTGCTGTGGCTATTAGCCATGTCGATGTTGATCATCAATACTCAAGTGTTTCGTGCAAAAGCCTATCAACTGGCCAGTAGCGGCTCTCAACTCGCACCACTGATTTTTACCAACTTGTTGTTTACGGCCGTTTGGCAATCACTTTTTTTCGCTGATGTAATGAGCCGCACTCAAATCGCGGGCATGGGCTTAATTGTGCTCGCGACGGTATTGAATGGGTGCTGGGATGTATTGGTCAAGCATCATCAAAGCAAGGCGTTACAAACGAGAACATCTTAGTGCCTCGTAAAAGTAAGTTGAGATAAGCATTTAAAACGCAAGCAAATTTGATTTTTCCTGAGAATAAACTAGCGTCAATGAAGGTTCAGGGAGAGAAAACATGCTTACATTAAACTATTACGTAGAAATAACCGCGACTCCGCAGCGCGTATGGAGAGTGCTGACGGATGCTGAGCTTTACAAGCGTTGGGCGCAGGCATTTTCACCTCAATCTCAATTCGAAGGGGAGTGGGAAGAGGGCAGCGACATCACCTTTTTTGATCCGGATATGGGCGGCACTCGCGCAGTGATTGATTCTGTGCAGCCACTGCATCGGCTAGAGTTTCATCATGTTGCCATCTTTAACCCCGACAATAGGCAACAGTTGGACGCCGATATTGCAGCCAAGTGGATTGGATCTCGTGAGATCTATCAGATCGACACAGAAGACGAACGCTTGTTGCTCAACATCACCATTCACACTCACAGTGACTTTGTATCGATGTTCAACAATGGGTGGGAAAAAGCGTTGCCATTGATTAAAAGTATTTGCGAGGAAACGGACTCGCAATAGCACTAAATATCGAGACTCACTTTTTCCATTTCTAGGCTGAGTAAGAGAGCGTTCACCGCCGCATTTTCGGTGTTCGCTACATCTTGACCGCACGAGGGTATACAATACCCGCAAATTTGAGCACTCAAGAGACTGGATGATGGAATTTAAGGTTGATACCCACACGCATACTTACGCGAGTGGTCATGCGTATAGTACGTTGATTGAAAACGCAAAGTCGGCAAAAGAGAACGGGTTAACCATGTTTTGCACGACGGACCATGCGGAGTCGATGCCGGGTGCGCCTCACTACTGGTTTTTCTCCAACCAAAAAATTCTGCCTCGTTTTCTTGAAGGTGTTGCCATCGTTCGCGGAGTGGAATCCAACATACTTAACATTGAAGGTGAAATTGATATTCCGCCAAGCGTCGATCGCAATTTGGACTGGGTTATTGCCAGTTTCCACGAGCCCGTTTTTCCACCAGCCAATAAAGAAGCACACACTGAAGCGCTGATAAACGTCATCAAAAGCGGTCGCGTTGATGCGTTAGGGCATTTGGGGAACCCGAACTTCGACTTCGATTTTGAACAAGTGCTGAAGTGCGCTAAAGAGCACAATGTAGCGATAGAAATCAATAACACTACGCTCAAAGGCAACAGTCGTGTTGGCAGTGTGGAGCGTTGCCATGAAATTGCGCAAATCGGCGAAGCGTTAGATGTGTATTTCACCACGGGAAGCGATGCACACTTTTGTCATGATGTGGGCAATCTGGAGCTTGTCAGTGAGCTGATGGACAACCTTGATATTGATAGCAACAAAGTGATTACTCACTCTGCTAAACAGTTTTTGTCATTTCTTGAACTGCGTGGCCGCTTGCCAATCGCAGAGTATGACGAGATTCGCAACGCATAAACTTGATTACATTTTAGGTATGCACCCTAGGTAAGATTGCTTTACACTGCCCCTCTTAAATGCCCGAATATTCCTACAATGCGCATTAGCGTGGCGAGTTGTTTGGGTAAACGAAGCCGACACAGAATTCGGCACTAAAATGGAGAAGTGAAAATGTTACGTCCTTTAGTTCTAGGGTGTGCGATTGCGTTTGGCTCAACATACGCGATGGCAGAAGCGGTTGATTTGAAGCAAAACATGAAGCAGATGAAGATGGAATTCAAACAGGCAGCAGAAGCGTCTGACGTGGAAACCATGAAATCAGCGATTGATAGCTTGCAAGCCATTGTAGAACAGTCAAAACGTGGTAATTACCCACCAGAAAAGTTTGATACTTACCTAGAAGGTTTCAACAAGCTGTCGGTAACGCTAGACAAAATCGAAGCGGATCTGGATGCAGGTAATTTGACAGAAGCAAAAGCGCAACTGCGTGAGATCGATAGCCTTCGTGAAGAGTACCACGACAAGCGTAATCCAAGCATTTGGAGCAAGCTGTTTGGTTAAGCAGCGCTTACGTGCATGAATGATTGAAAGAAAGCCCGCAAATTTGCGGGCTTTTTTGTCTCTGTCAACATAATGATTGTGAGGTAGTAATCACTTATTGATCCTCTTTTTGAGCTGAAACTCAGAATTGGCTACTCTGTGTGAAATTTGTTAAGTCACCGTTATGCGTAGATTAATTCCTTTTTATCGCTCCATGTTATTCGCTAGCGCCTTAAGTTGGGTGCTCGTGACACTGATGCCTGTTATCAATGCTCATGGTAACAGCATGGGCGTGTGGGCGACGCTTTGTACGCTAAACGGTTTCGAGCTGGTTCAGATAGAAGAGGGCGACAGCTCGGTGACGCACAAGGGCAAGCCGTGTCCATTTAGTCACTTTTCCACTTTCCACCAAGATTCACTTCCAACTACACCGATACTTTCACGACTGAGCTCGGTAATTTCTGAACGTTACACTTTTTTGGCTCTAAGTGTACGATTTGAAACGCCAGTTCCACGTGCGCCGCCTGTGGCTTCTTTTTCATAATCCATAAAAACAATAAGTAAAGTCACACATACACTGCTCATTCAAGCAGTCGCACTCCCAAACCTGTCCAAATTTCACCGCATAGAAAAGCATGTGGGGGAAGCATTTGGTCTGCGTTTAGGCGTGCAAAAATGAAAAGGAAATAAACATGTTGAGAAACTCAACAAAGCCTCAACTCAAGGAAACGTCGCGCGCAAAATCGATCTACTTTATGACGTGGCGATGGCATTTCTACGCAGGATTATTCGTTATCCCATTTATGCTCATGCTGTCCGTCACCGGACTGGTGATGCTATTTGATGATGAGATTGAACTGGCTCGTTATGAGACTACGCTAAAAGTGGTGCCGCAAGAGCACAAGGCACCAGTGTCCATCCAGTTAGAGTCGGTTAAGCAAGCCTATCCCGATTTCAGCGTTACTCAATTTGTGCCTGCCAAAGCAGCGCATCTTGCCAACCGGTTTTCAATTAAAGCGGAAGATGGACGTTCGCTCGTTGCTGCAGTCGATCCATATACGGGCGAGGTTCAAGGCACCATTGATCGCTCAGACAGCGTTTATGAGCTGATGAATAATATTCATGGCACCTTGCTAATTGGTGAGTTTGGCGATCGTTTAATCGAAATATCAGCCAGCTTAGGTATTTTACTTTTGGTGTCGGGCTTGTATCTCTGGCTTCCTCGCGACAACGCCAGTCGAGCAGGCTTTTTGAAAATCCGTATTGCCCAAGGTTCTCGTATTTTATTGCGCGATGTGCACGCTAACCTAGGTGGTGTGTTGTCCCTCGTTTTACTGTTTTTCCTGATTTCTGGTTTGTCTTGGGCTGGAATTTGGGGTGCAAAGATGGTTCAAGCTTGGAACACGTTTCCGACCTATTACACTTGGGGTGAAAAGCCAGAGTCGACATTGACGCATAAGGATCTTAACCACGGTTCGTCAGAAGAAATGCCTTGGAACTTAGAGCTTGCTGCCGTACCTGAATCGAAAGATAAACCCGCCCATGATCACGCGAACATGGAAAGGGGGGCGTCTTACACGGCGAGCCATCGCGCGTTATCGATTGACGACATTATTCTTAAAGCAGAAATGATGGGCTTTATCAGCTACAAAGTATTCTTGCCTCGTTCAGATGACGGTGTTTACACCGTTGCCGCCAACTCAATGGGAGGGGATATCTCTGACCCAAGACAAGATCGAACCAGCCATTTTGACCAATACTCAGGTCGTTTGCTGGTGGATGTGACCTGGCAGGATTACAGCTGGTTTGCCAAGTTAATGGCTGCGGGTGTCTCACTTCACCAAGGAGACGTAAGCTTCATCAACAAGGCGTTGAATGTGCTGTTCTGTCTGGCATTTATTCTGATTGCTATTTCCGGAGTGGTGATGTGGTGGTTCCGTCGACCAAGTCGCAGCGCATCGCTTGGCGCGCCGCCACAATTTCAACATGACGGAGTGTGGAAATTGGGGTTAGCCACATTGGTTGCCATTTGTGCCGCGTTTCCGATGGGCGGTTTAGCCATTGTGAGCGTTTTGCTGCTGGACTGGTTGGTGTTCAACCGTGTCGAGAAGCTAAAAGCAGCACTGAACTAAGGTGTTGTATTGGTATAAAACAAGAGCCAGCGAATTGCTGGCTCTTTTTACTTCTGATAAAGCTCCAATGGTAAGCCATCGGGATCTTGGAAGAACGTAAATGCTTTTCCCGTAAACTCATCAATGCGAATGGGTTCAACAGCGATGTGTTTGGATTCGAGGTACGTTTTTACTTCTTCAACGTTGTCGACTTGAAACGCCAAATGTCGCAAGCCTTGCGCCTCCGGAAAGCTTGGTCGCTCCGGTGCGCCGGGAAAGCTGAACAGCTCGATTTGACTTCCGTCCGGCAACGCAAGGTCGAGTTTGTAGGAATCTCTCGTTTCACGATAGTTTTCTGCGATGATTTTTAGCCCTAGCACTTCGGTGTAAAAATGCTTTGATGTTGGGTAATCACTGCAAATGATAGCGACGTGATGAATCGCATTAAACATGGTTGGGTTCCTTAGACACGAGATGTTCGTTTACAAAGTCGAGAAATACACGCAGACGCGCAGGCATGTATTTGGTTTGTGCGTACTGCATGGCGACCGCACCGTGGTAGTTACTTTTGATCATCCAATCGGACAACACTTCGACCACTTCTCCGCGCTCTAATGCCTCTTTCACCACGAAATCGTGGAAGATGCCAATCCCTAAACCTGCTTTGACGCCATTTAGGCGCATTTGCGAATGGTTGACCGCATACCGACCACTGACCGCAATGGAATGAAACGCCTCTTCTTTAAAAAACGACCAAATGTTGTCTTTGTCGTTTTCTGCTAGGTAAATACAGTCGTGCTGTTCAAGTTGCGTCGGATGTTCTGGCATGCCTCTTTGTGCGAGGTAGTCTGGCGACGCACACAAAACCAGATTGGTTTTGCTGATCTCTTTGAGCACCAAATTTTCATCCGGTTTATCGGTGAGCTTAAAAGCAACATCAATGCCCTGACGAAACAGGTCGATTTCCCCGTCGGCAGCGCGCAGCTTGAGCTGAATTTTTGGATAACGTTGCAAAAAAGGCAGTACAAACGGTTGCAAGACCGAGTTTAAAAACGCCTCTGGTGCCGCTACCGTGAGCGCGCCAGTTGGTTCTGCATGTTCTTCCGCAGATAGCTCAACGGCTTGCTGCGCGGCATTAACCATCGCAATGCTTTGGTCATACACTTTTTGCCCTGCTTGAGTAATGATCAGCTTGCGCGTGGTGCGTTCAAACAACTTCACGTTGAGGGCTTGCTCCAAACGGGTGATCAGTTTGCTTAACGCAGATGGGGTAACGCCAAGCTGTTTGGCTGCGGCAGTAAAACTGCCTTCGTTGACCACCAAAATAAAGGAGGCCAAATCGGGCAGTAGAGCAATGAGTTTTGGATTAACCATAAAGATTCCGTTCTACGCGGCGTATTAAAAGTATTGTCTGGCAGGGCTTTACGAGGTGCAAGTGTGCCAGTCTCGCTTTAACGATATTTTGCCAAAAAGGCGTGAAGAATCGGCAACCCAGACTCGTTAGCATGATAACGCTGCCAACATTGATAAATAGCGGTTTCATGTTCTGCGACAAAATCAAATGCAGTTTGAAAATTGACAGCGTTTGAATTCTTCTCTATCGCGAGTGTTTGCCATTCTCGGTATGTCACTTCGTACGGCTCAACCCAATTGAGTAGCGTGGCAACCAGCTTGGACCAAGGTAAATCGATCCACTTTTCTGCATCGGAAAGACCTTTTTCCATCATTTCTTGATGACGGTTTTCTATCTCCATTCCATGTGCTTGCAAAACAGGTTTGAGTTTTTCAGCGGTCAGTTTTTCCACGTCGACTAAAGTTTGCCAAAGCGCGCGTTGCTCTGCCTGTTTGTAGTTGTTGAGAGAGTGACTGAAAAAGGCAATACCGTAGATTTCTCCATAGTATGCAGTAAGTAAATTGTTGAGCATTTTAATGTGCGTTTGGGGAACTGATGGGCGCTATTTTATAACGGAATGAAAGAGATAAGAAGTTGTGAGAATTTTATGAGAATTCGATGAAGTTACCGAGATATTTGCTCGTCATGCTTAAAGACAAGAATGACAAACGTTCGAAAGCAATGCTGCTCAAGCCAACAAAAGACGATGTTCAAGGGCTTGGGTTTCACTCTCATAAAAGGATGGATTCACAATGAAAAAACGTACCCAACTTAGTCTTGTCATGACGTCTGTTGCTCTGGCGGTTGGCGCGGCATCAGCTCAAGCGACGGAACTAGAAATTACGGTTACCAACGCAACCAAAGGCATTTACTTTACACCGCTTATCGTCGCGGCGCATGGCTCAGATCTACATATGTTTAAAGTCGGAGAATCCGCCACATCAGAGCTTGAAGCGATGGCTGAAGGTGGGGATATTTCTGGATTATCGACCGTGATTGGCAACGCAGGCGGCGCAGTCGTAGAAAATCCTGCGGGCGGTATTCTCAATCCGGGCGCTGCGACCACGTTTACTTTGGATAGTGGCGATCACGGTTACCTCTCACTTAGCGCGATGTTATTGCCAACCAATGATGGTTTTGTCGGCTTAGATAGTTGGAAAATTCCAACCGAAGCGGGCACTTACAAAGCGACCTTGAACAGTTACGACGCGGGCACTGAAGCGAACGATGAGTTAGCGTCCAGCATTCCTAATCCTCCTTTTATTACCTTCGGTAGCGGTGGTGCTGGCGTAGAAACGGCGGTGAGCAACGACAAGGTTCACATTCATCCGGGTAATTTGGGTGACAGCGAGCCGGCTGGTGGCAAGAGTGATCTCGATAGCAGTCATCATCGTTGGTTAAACCCAGTTGCAACCATCACAATTGTTGTGAAGTAAGGAGGAGGTATGAAATACAAAATCTTACTGGTAGCGGCCTCTGTCGGAGTGCTCGCTGGTTGTCCGAATGATGACGATAATGATGTCGCGAAGTCATACCGATATACGGTGAATGTCGAGAACTTAACGGCGAATCAACCGATGTCTCCATTGGCGGTGCTGACTCACAATAGCAATTTTCAGCTATTCGAAATTGGTCAAAGTGCGTCGGTTGAGTTAGAACACTTAGCCGAGGGTGGCAGCAATGCCGAGCTGATTGCTCTGATGAACAGTGACGACAACGTCTACCAAGGTGTCTCTGGTAACGGTTTGCTGCTGCCGGGCTCATCGGACGAAGTCACCATCACAGTCAATCCTCATCGTTATGGTTATTTGTCGCTGGCTTCGATGCTCGTGAACACTAATGATGCCTTTGTTGGCGAAACGGGATTATCGCTCAAGTCACTCGCAGTGGGTGACAGTTACGAGATGAACATGAACGTGTGGGATTCTGGCACAGAGCTTAATGATGAATTGGCAGCCACGATTCCCGGCCCAGCGGGTGGCGGAGAAGGGTTTAACTCAACCCGAAACGATATGAATGATGCGGTCGCGTTTCACGCTGGGGTCATCAGCCATGATGATGGACTGGCGGATTCAACCTTGTTGGCAAACCATCGTTTTCTAAATCCTGGAGCGAAGGTCACGATCACGCGCGTTGAATAACTCACCTGCTCTGGTGGCGGATCCTTTCCTAAAAGTGTTTGTTCATGCTTTTATCCCTCATTCCACCACCAGAGCACTTTTTGACCTTGTGGGAATCTGACCTTGTTGAAAGCTGACCTTGTTGAAAGAAATACGGCTCCGTTCCGGTCATTTGCAGAATGAGGCGTCTCCCAGACAAGGAAAGGATCATGGAACGGCATACAACCAACGTGGTGGCGAACATATTGTTGATTGAAGACGATGATGACTTGGCCGAACTGGTTCAAATGCATCTCAAGTTTCAGGGGCATCAAGTCAGTCGAGAATCCAGCGTTGCAGCGGGTAGAAATGCTTATCAGCAGCAGTCGTTTGATTTGGTGATCCTCGACAGAGGTTTACCCGATGGTGATGGTTTAGATATCTGCCATCACTTGCGCCAGCAGCAAGATTGGACGCCGGTTTTGGTGTTGACCGCAAGAGACGGTGAGATGGATAAAGTGGATGGGTTGGAAGCTGACGTCGATGATTACATTACAAAGCCGTTTAGTGTTTTAGAGTTTCAAGCTCGGGTGAGAAATGTACTTCGGCGCGTTAATCAAGTCGCTGAAAAGCCGACTCCAGAAAAAGCAAAAGATGGGGCACTTAACTTTGGTGATTTGAAGATCATTCCCCAATTGCATCAGGTTTCGCTCAACGATAAAGACGTCGCGCTGACGGCAACCGAGTTTACCTTACTACAGTTTCTCGCCACTCGTCCCGGTCGAGTCTACAGTAAGGACGAGCTTTTGGATCATGTCTGGAACACCAATCATGCTGGGTACCATCACACGGTTTGTAGCACCATTAATCGCTTGCGCAGCAAGCTGTCGTTGTCGGACTCAGAGCATCATTTTATTCAAACGGTTTGGGGTGTTGGGTACAAATTTCAGCCGCGCCCATAATAGGCGGTGTGAGGAGGCGATAGGATGAGCTTCAAATCTCGTTTGGTGGTATTCACCACGGTTTGGTTTTGTTTGGCGATGGCGGCCATTGCGCTGACTTACAATTGGCAAAAAGAGACCATTGAGCTTCGCACCAAGCAAAGCTTACATCAAGATCTCGCCAGTCACATGCGGGATGACAATCCGCTCATGATTGGTACGGACTATAATCCCAAAGCGCTCAAGTCGATTTTCCACACCCTCATGTTGATAGGGCCTGATTTCGAAATCTATTTTCTTGATAGTCAAGGCAACATTACTACGCACGCAGCGCCAGAAGGGACGGAATTGATGGGAGCGGTGAATCTGGCTCCTATTCGTCAGTTTCTCAGTGGAGAACCTTTCCCGATTCTAGGCGATGACCCGCGTAATCGTGATGAACATAAAGTCTTTTCTGTCGCAGCGATAGAGGAGCTTGGCTCAACCATTGGTTATTTGTACGTGGTGATCGGGAGTTCTCGTCATACGGCCATTGCCAACGCTCAAGTGGATTCGCCGTACTTGGCGCTTGCGGGTTTAGTGCTCATTTCGATTTTAGGTTTCGCTTTTGGCTCATATTTCTTGGTTAAGCGCAGCTTGTTAAACCCGATTGAACGTGTGACCGATCAACTGCAAAAACAAGCCGAACACGACTTTCGCCTACAACCCGATTTTGCACATCAAGTGCCGGAGCTAGTGCCGATTGCTCGCTCTTATCAATTGATGGCAAAACACATCCAGCAGCAATTTTTACAACTTGAATATCAATCCTCTCATCGCCGCCAAAGTCTTTTGCAATTGAGCCACGATTTAAAAACGCCGCTTTCGAGTGTGCTTGGGTATTTGGAAACTTGGCGTTTGCAGCATCCTGACCCCGATCCGCTCATTGAAGTGGCGTTTCGCAACAGTGAAAAACTCTCCCAGCAATTGCACGCTCTGTTGGATGTGGCAAAACAAGAAGCTCCGCTACCGAGCTATGAGTATCTTCCGATTGATATTAGCCAACTAATGGCAGAATGCGCCGAAACTATGCAAAGTCAGTTTCAACGTAAAGGCGTGACGTTGAACATTACCGTAGATGAGCCACTCCAAGCGATAGGGGATAAGGGGTTATTAGAACGATTGATATTGAATTTATTGGAAAATGCACTTCGGCATAGTCCGTCGGATGCGACCGTGAGTTGCGATGTAAAACGGGGCGATAATACATCTCAAGTTCGTTTTACTTTTTCCAACCAAATAGAGCTGAATGCGCAAGCTGGCGCGCTAGGCATTGGTACTAAAATTGTCCAGTCCATTTTAATGCTGCATCACAGTCATCTTGAAACCGATGCGACATCGCATCAGTATACACAACGATTCACACTTCCTGCCGCATGAGGAAGTGTGAATTAGACAGATCATGATTTAATCGATCACGCCACACACAATGCGCGCACCGCCGCCACCTAATTTGGCTGGTTGATCCGAGTGATTGTCCCCACCGGCATGAATCATCAAGGCTCTGCCTTTTAAATCAGACATTTTGAGGCGCGGAGCTAAAACCGGTTGGCTGGCGTTTCCTTCCATGTCGGCATACAACGCTGGCAGATCGCCAAGATGGTTGCCATCGGTCCATGGAAAACCATGTTGGCCAGTATTGTCTGGGTCGTAATGGCCACCCGCACCGCCACCTACTACGGTTTTACCGTCCTTTTCTGCACTGTCACAGGATGGGTTAGCGTGGACGTGAAAACCATGTAGTCCGGCTGGAATTCCTGACAGATTCGGCGTGAATACAATTCCGTAGTCACTCTCTGATAATTCCACCGTACCGACGGCTTGGTTAGTACCCAAATCGGTCATGGTGATTGATTGGGCCAACGCGTTTGGTGTCATCACGAAAGCAGCCGCCGCTGAGATGCACAGCAATCCTTTTAACATGCGATTTCCTTCTTTATAAAGTATTCATTTGAGCGTATATCCAAGTGGTTTGTTCTCGCAGCTAAGAGTTAGGCCGTACATTTGTTTGAACTACTTTAGATCTCGCTATATATGGTCTAAAAATTAACTGTTCATTTAAACATCAAGCCATTTTATGAAACTTAACATATTGAGATTACTTGGTTATAAAAAGAATAGTCGCAGTTGAACAAATATGACGCTGAATTTTCTAATTAATACAAAGTTAAATTTTTAATGAATTTATAACAAAGCTCACTGTTTGTTTATAGATAAAACTATTATTAAGCGTTTATCATAAAAATAGTCAATTTAATGAATATTTTAATATGTATTCAGTTGTTTATTGGTTGGAAGCGAAACTGTTGCTTATGTCATCAAATAAGCTAAAAAAGTGGAACTAAAGTCACTTAATGGCAGAGTAAAAAATTAAAGTCTGGTTTGAATAGGTAATAATGTTTTAGTAACAGATAGTTACGCGTTTAAAAATTAATAATATGGCTAATTTCCGACAAGGATCGAAAAAATGAGCGACAAGGATTCTATTCAGACTAATCGCAGCCGACGTAATTTTCTTAAAGGTGCAACGGGTGCCGTTGTAGCTGGTGTTGGTGCTTCTGCTTTTTCAGGTGTAGCACAAGCTCGAGAACAGAAAATTGATTGGAGCAGCCGCGGGCTAGGTAGAAAGCACGATAAGCGTTTTTGGCGTAAAGTGCAAAAGCAGTTCGTTTTGGATAAACGAACGACTTACATGAACATTGGTACAACAGGCTCAATGCCGAAACATGTTCTTGAAGGCTATGAAGACAACAACAAATTAGTGGCGAAGTTCCCATGGGACATGAAAGGTAAGTTTGGTAAGTTCCCTTACGTTTCAGACATGATCGCAGAGATTGCACCAGGTTTTGGCGCAAATGCTGATGAAATCATCTTAAGCCGCAACACGACTGACGGTCTATGTTCGATCATTAATGGTCTGCATTTCGAGCCGGGAGACGTGATTCTTACTACACACCACGAACATATTGCAGCGACATCTCCGCTGAATGTTGTAAAACACCGCTTTGGTGTAGAAGTCGTGGAAATTCAGTTACCAGTGTTTACAGGTACTGAAGACGTTTCTGAAGCAGACTACATTCAAGCATTCCGTGACGCTATTGAAGCGCACCACAATGTTCGCCTGATTGTGTTCTCTCACATCACATACAAGACCGGTACTGCGCTGCCAGCAAAGGCAATTTGTTCTCTTGCAAAAGAGCACCAAATTCCAACGTTAGTGGATGGTGCTCACACGGTGGGTATGTTCGATCTTGACCTACATGATCTGGATTGTGATTTCTACTCTGGTTCTGGCCATAAATGGCAGTGTGGCCCGGGCGCAACAGGCATTTTATACGTGCGCGACAACGGTAATCGTTTGAACGAATACTGGAGCGACCGTGAAAATCCATTGTGGTTGATAAACTCGTCGCTTTCTCATGCGGATTACTTAGGTAAGCAAATCCAAATGCAGTACATTGGTAACGACAACTACCCAGCTAAACAAGCGCTGGCTGATAGCTGTAAAATGTGGGATGAGATTGGTCGTGACCGAATCCAAGACCGCATTCTAACGTTGAGTGACCAATGTAAAACCTCACTCCAAGACGTGCTGCCACATGCGAAAATGTTCTCGCCAAATGTGGAAGGGCTGACGAGTGGATTAACGACGTTCAACCCATTTTATGATGTGACGAACGAAGAAATCCTGACTGAGTTCCGTGACCGTCTGCGTGAAGAATATGGCTACATCATCCGTACAACGAACTTCAAGCTGTACAAAGATGATGGACACGACACGTACGCGCTTCGTATCTCTACACACTTGTTCCATGATGAGCGAGATGTAGAAGGATTGGTCGAAGCGATTGCTGATCTGTACTACTCGTTCTAACGTCGTTGTTTATCACTCAAGCGCCCATTTATGGGCGCTTTGTTGAAGGGAAGGATATACACAATGTCAGTCAAAACACTTAAACGAACCATCACTGCAGTGGCGATTTTGGCCGCGTCCGTGATGTCTTCTTCGGCTTGGTCTAATGACCTTAAAGAAATCCGTGAACGTGGTGTGCTTCGTCATATCGGTGTGCCTTATGCCAACTTTGTTTCTTACATCGAGCAAGGTGAAATGCACACGCTGACAGGATTAGATGTCGATATCGTAAAAGGATTTGCGAGCTCGTTAGGTGTGCGATATGAGTACGTACCGGCTCAGTGGAGTGACATGGTCGGTAAGCTGACAGGTCAAGATGTTCAATACCGACACAACCGCGCAGTAGTGGGTGGCAGTGTGCCAATTGAGGGTGATCTGATAGCCAATGGCGTGACGATTTTGGATTGGCGGGAAGAGGTATTGGACTTTTCTCAGGACTACTTCCCATCGGCGGTATGGCTTGTTTCTCGTACCGATTCAAGTTTAAGTCCAATTAAGCCAAGTGGCTCGATCGACGAAGACGTCAAGACAGTGAAAGAGTTGATCGATGGACGAGAAGTGTTGGCGCTAGAGCATTCGTGCCTAGACCCGAACCTTTACGACTTGTACGACACGGGTGCCAAAGTGATTTTGCCCGATGGCAAACGACTCCTAAACGAAATGGTACCTGCCATCATGAAAAATGATGCTGAAAGTACCTTATTGGATGTAGCAGACACATTAATTGCTTTAGAAAAATGGCCGGGAGAAATAAAAGTCATTGGCCCTGTTTCTGAAAATCAAAAAATGGCTGTTGCGTTCCGTAAAAATTCACCGGAATTACGCGAAGCGTTTGATCGTTATTTAGACTCTATTAAAAAAGATGGGACGTATGAAAAGCTCGTTAAAAAATACTACCCGTCCATTTACTACTTTTATAACGATTACTTCTTAGAAGATAGTAAGAAAATTCGATGAAAAAGGCTGTTAAAAAAATATCCAGTAAAAAGATAATAACGATAAGCGCAATAATCGTTTCTATTTATTTAGCGATACTTATTGTTGTTACAAGTCTTGGACAGAATAAATTAAAAGACTCTCAATATAGAGAGCTGGATTTAAAAGTAAAAAGCTATGCAAGCACACTAGACAACTTATTTACTATCGCAAGTGAAGACGTAGATAATTTATCGAGTGACAAAACCGTTCAAACTTTTTTTGCAAACTTAGCATCTGGTATGTCGATGGAATATGGCCTAGGTGCAAGTTTAATCAACTTAAAACGTAGATTTGATGAGAAGATTGACGGCAAGTTGATCAACAGTAGCAACATCTACAACAAGTTAACGCTGGTGGGCAGTGACGGAACAACCATCGTCACGACTGGCCCAAAAGATCTCAAGCCAATGGATATTCATGATTTGATGACCCAACACGGGCATCCGGAAGAAGTTTGTGCCACTCGTGATGGCGACAACATTCGGATTCAAGTGATTAAGCAAGTCAAATTTTCTGGGAAACCAGTGGCTTTTTTAATTGCGGACATCAATAAAGATATTGTTATTGAGCAATTAACCAATCAAGAGCACGAAGACAGCTACAGTCGCATGGTGCTGAAAATAAAAGATGTTGAAATGGTGGTGTGGGATTCTATCACTAAAAACTCAACCACTAATGCAGATGAGAATCATTTTCTTTCTAAAGTTTTGGATGGAAAAATATATTTCGAAGTGCCAGTGGAACAACATCACTTTAAATTGATGGCATGGTTTGAACCGCTCAACGAGCGAGATATTTTTACTTCTCGACTCTTTATTGTTGGGCTAAGTATTCTCGCCGTGATGATTGTTATTGCGCTGTGTTATGCATTTGTCGCAAACAATAATAAATTGGAATTAAAGATTAAGCTTGAGGAAGAGAAAAAGCGTAAAGATATTCTTTCTCAACAAAACCACAAACTCACCAAAGAAATAGAGCGCCGAAAAGCATCGGAGAAAGAGCTCGCATTCCAAGCCAAATACGACACCTTAACAGAATTGCCAAATCGCAGTTATGGCTCAGAACGATTGGCGCTGGAGCTTATCCGTGCATCTCGTACGGGGTCAAAAGTATTGGTGATGTTTATTGATTTGGACCACTTCAAACAGATCAACGATTCTATGGGGCATTTTGTCGGGGATGAAATTCTCAAACTCAGTGCTCAGCGTCTTCAAAACGTCGCGAGAAAAACCGATTTGCTCGCCAGAATCGGTGGGGATGAGTTCCTGTTGGTGATTCCAGATTTACCAGATAACGATACCGCGAAGCGCGTTGCTTCGAGTGTGTTATCGGCCTTTAGTGAACCGTTTGTTTGGAATAATCACGAGTTTTTCCTGACAGGCAGTGTCGGCATGTCGGTTTTCCCAGACGACGGTGATAACGCCGAGCAACTGTTGGCGTGTGCCGATATGGCGATGTACCGCGTGAAGCAAGATGGCCGCGATGCGTTCTGCTTCTACAACCACAACATGAACCAAGATCTACAGCGTTACTTGGATCTAGAAAGTCGTTTGCGTAATGCGATTTCGAACCAACTGCTCGAAATGTACTATCAGCCAATCATCGAACTGAAAAGCGGTAAAATTGTTGGCGCAGAAGCATTGATGCGTTGGAACGATGAGAAGTTTGGTTTCGTCAATCCAGAAGAGTTCATCTCGATTGCAGAGAAAAATGGGTTGATTCATCAACTTGGCGAGTTCGCCATTCAGCAAGCGTGTTATCAAGCAGCACAGTGGCAATCCATTTCGCCGTTGTTTGTATCGGTGAACTTCTCTAGCGTTCAATTCCGCTATTGTGATCGCTTATTGGCGTTCATCAGGCAAAGCTTAGAAGAATCGGGTTTGCCTGCTGAGCAATTTGATGTCGAGGTAACCGAGAGCTTGTTGTTTAACCATGATGATGAGTTGGTAGACATGCTGGATAACCTACGTGCGCTGGGTACCAAGCTGACGATTGACGACTTCGGTACGGGCTATTCTGCACTGAGTTACTTGCAGAAGTTCCCGTTTGACCGTCTGAAAATCGACCGCAGTTTTATGCAAAACGTGTTTGAGAACGACTCTGATCGTGAACTGGTCAACGTGATCATTGCTATGGCCAAAGCCTTGCGTCTTAAAATTGTCGCAGAAGGTATCGAAGAGCAACGCCATGTGGATTATCTCAACGAGCTAAACTGTGAGTTCGGCCAAGGTTTCCACTATAGCCGCCCTGTGCCAGCGAAGGAGTTTAAGCAACTTCTAAACCAACCTACTTGGTCATAACTCCTTTCAATACAAACTCATAGAAAAGCATTGATGTTATTTGTTCCTCAAATTCATTAATGCTTTTCCACCTTGAGGGATAATCGTTTTCCTTTCCTTGTTTTACACTACAATTAATTGATAGCTGATGGCCTGTGACGCCCGTCACGTAAAGGCTAAACCAAATTCGAAACGAGTGAAAACTCGTCAAAACAACCAGGAAGGAATTGCGAATGTCTTCTGCATTTTACCAACAGATTCAACAGCAAATTGAAGAAGTGAAGGCTGAAGGTCTTTACAAAGCAGAGCGTATCATTACCTCTCAACAGCAAGCCGCTGTTAAAATCTCGACAGGTGAAGAAGTACTGAACTTTTGTGCGAACAACTACCTAGGCCTAGCAAACCATCCAGCGCTTATCGAAGCGGGTAAGGCTGGCATGGATGAGCACGGCTTCGGCATGGCATCAGTACGTTTTATCTGCGGTACTCAAGACATCCACAAAGAGCTAGAACAAAAGCTTTCTAAATTCCTCGGTAAAGAAGATACGATTCTTTACACCTCTTGCTTTGATGCAAACGCAGGTCTGTTCGAAACCATTCTTGGTAAAGAAGATGCGATCATTTCTGATGCACTGAACCACGCTTCAATCATTGACGGTGTTCGTCTATGTAAAGCAATGCGCTTCCGTTACTCAAACAACAACATGGAAGAGCTAGAGCAACAACTGATCGCAGCGAAAGAAGCAGGTGCTCGCCACATCCTTATCGTAACGGACGGTGTGTTCTCTATGGATGGCGTAGTAGCAAACCTTCCAGCTATCTGTGACCTAGCAGAGAAGTACGGCGCATTGACGATGGTTGATGATTCTCACGCAGTTGGCTTCATGGGTAAAACGGGGGCAGGTACGCACGAGTACCACAATGTGGTTGACCGTATCGACATCATCACTGGTACGCTAGGTAAAGCAATGGGTGGCGCTTCTGGCGGCTACACATCTGGTAAAGCGGAAGTGATTGATTGGCTACGTCAGCGCTCTCGTCCATACCTATTCTCTAACTCTGTTGCACCAGCAATCGTAAACGCTTCTATCCGCGTTCTAGATCTACTAGAAGAAAGCGGCGATCTACGTGACCGTCTATGGGAAAACGCAGCGCATTTCCGTGCTCGTATGGAAGCAGCAGGTTTCACAATGGGCGGCGCAGACCACGCGATCATTCCAATCATGCTGGGCGATGCAAAAGTTGCAGCGGAGTTCGCTGAGCGTGCTTTAGAAAAAGGCATCTACGTAATCGGCTTCTCATTCCCTGTAGTACCAAAAGGCCAAGCGCGCATCCGTACTCAAATGTCAGCAGCGCACACTCGTGAGCAGCTAGATCGTGCGATCGATGCGTTCATCCAAGTTGGTAAAGACATGGGCATTATCTAAGTTCGATATCTCTCATGTTGATGCGGTTTGATGACAAAGGCTTGCCCAAATCTCCGTTGGAGCAGGCTCATTGGGTTAAGCCTTTTATCCCGCATTGTTGAGTGATGATGAACCTTATAGAGATTTTTTGTTTCGCACTGAGCGGGGCAATATTTGGTGAATACTATGAAAATTAAAGCACTATCAAAGCTAAAGCCTGAACAAGGCATTTGGATGACCGAAGTAGACAAACCTGAGGTTGGCCATAACGACATTCTGATCAAAATTAAGAAAACCGCGATTTGTGGTACAGACGTACACATTTACAACTGGGACGAATGGTCACAAAAGACAATTCCAGTACCTATGGTTGTCGGTCACGAATACGTGGGTGAAGTGGTTGCGATTGGTCAGGAAGTTCGTGGCTTTGAAATCGGTGACCGCGTATCTGGCGAAGGTCACATCACTTGTGGTCACTGTCGTAACTGTCGTGGCGGCCGTACTCACTTATGCCGTAACACTATCGGTGTGGGTGTAAACCGTGAAGGCGCATTTGCAGAATACTTGGTTATCCCAGCGTTCAACGCGTTCAAGATCCCAGACGAGATCTCTGACGATCTAGCGTCTATCTTTGACCCGTTTGGTAACGCAGTACACACCGCACTTTCTTTCGACCTTGTGGGTGAAGACGTGCTGATCACAGGTGCTGGCCCAATCGGCATCATGGCGGCAGCGGTTGCTAAACACGTTGGAGCTCGCCATGTAGTTATCACAGACGTAAACGAATACCGTCTCGAGCTTGCTCGTAAAATGGGCGTAACTCGTGCAGTAAACGTGGCTGAAGAGAAGCTTGAAGATGTAATGGCTGAACTAGGCATGACAGAAGGCTTCGACGTAGGTCTTGAAATGTCGGGTAACCCAGCAGCATTCAACTCAATGCTAACAACAATGAATCATGGTGGTCGTATCGCTCTGTTGGGTATTCCACCATCAGACATGGGTATCGACTGGAACCAAGTGATCTTCAAAGGTCTGGTTATCAAAGGCATTTACGGCCGTGAAATGTTCGAAACGTGGTACAAGATGGCTTCGCTGATTCAATCTGGTTTGGATCTATCGCCAATCATCACGCACCACTACAAGATTGATGATTTCCAAGAAGGCTTTGACGTTATGCGCTCTGGCATGTCGGGCAAAGTTATTCTTGATTGGGAATAATCAGTTCTAGTAAGAAAAGCGCTCCAAAAGGGGGCGCTTTTTTGTTTATTTTAGCCCTATCTTTTTCGTCCATTTTCTTAATTTCAGCCTAGAATTTTACTGCCGTTTAATAACCAATTTCCTGCTCGACTCTGTTCAAATCGACTTTATTTTCTTCTGAAACTTCAGTAAAGCTTCACTTTCTGTATTTAGAATAACCAAATGACCATTTTATTTTTAAGGGTATTTTGTGGTTTTATATCTTGTAAAAATCTCCTTTTGTAGTTATTTGTTTTTTAATCGTGCCTGTTTTTATACCTAACTTACTTCTTTTATATGTTTCGTATTTTATATGCATTTAGTTTGTCATACTTGAGCTATAACTAATAAAACAATCATCGATATACAGTGGAATGTTAGAAAATGGAGCTTTATATGAAAAGAATATATTTGATGATGCCTCTGTTATTAACGTCATTCAGTTGGCAAGCAAACGGCGCCTCAGTGAGCGGCACCATTGATGTTTCCATTAACCTTGTACAAGGTTGTGTGATCAACGGAAATAATGCGGTAGATACTGCGTCTGGTATTGGTTTTGGTTTACTTGATTTCGGCGACGTGCCAGCGATCTTTACTGAGCAAGATGCTGTGGTCAATGGTGGCAGCGCGACGGGCATTGAAGTGCTCTGTAGTAACGGCGTGACTCCGACCTTTACACTTGGCACTGGTTTGTATGACGGAAGTGTAGCAGCTGGCTCCTACGCGATGTCGAATGGTTCCGAGTATATCGAATATAAGCTGTTTACCGATTCAGACAGAAATACCCAAATCGTGCAAAATGGAACGGTGGCGCTTACTGAGTTTACGACCGCAACGGCTCAGACCATTGAGCTTTTTGCGAAAGCTTACGGTACGAGCAGCACTGCGGGATCGTATTCAGATACAATCAGTGTGACATTAAGCTGGTAAACCGTGACGCTGGTTGTTAGAGGCTTTTCACTTGTCGTGATGAGTTGGTGTTCTTCAACTGTGCTGGCTGATGTGACAGAAACCTTTCAAGTATCAGCAACAGTAGACACAGGCTGTTTGATTAATGGCGCAGTACAAGAAGAGAGCGCAACGCAAGCTGGACAAATAGGAACGTTGGATTTTGGTGAACATTCTTCTGTTTATGCAGCGGAAGTACAAGGCAGTGTCACATACAGCTCATCACTTACATTAAGTTGTACTCCGGGTATTGCGATGAATGTTTCTCTAAACGGTGGGCTGAATTCATCGGATGGTGTGCGCAAGTTAAAGCATAGCGAAGGGGTCACGACGGTAGACTACTTTTTGTTTCAGGATCTGGATTACACACAAGTGCTTGATATCGATACACGATATTCCGTCGATACCACGCAAGACCCAGATAATATTCAGTTTCCTATCTGGGCAAAGGCAATAATAAATGGGAATGAAATAGCCGGAATTTATATGGATACGCTTACGCTGACCTTGGAGTGGTAAGTGATGTTTCGGAGGGATGAAATGGAATTCATACTCAAAAAATCATTATTAATAGCGACCTTCCTTTTTGTTTTTATCTCCAATGCTAACGCCAATTCATTATTAATTTGGCCGATCTACCCCCAAATAACAGCGGAGACTAATGCGACATACCTTTGGATGGTGAATAAAGGCAACGTTGATTCTTACTTACAAGTGAGGATTTTTAAATGGGGACAAAATGAAGGTGAAGATAACTATTCTAATCAAAATCAACTGATTGCCACGCCACCATTTGTCAAAATTGAACCTGGTGAAAAACAGCTGATTCGCATCCTCAATCAAGATGAAGCCACAGCAGGTAAAGAGTACGCTTACCGAGTGATCATCGATGAACTGCCTCCAACTCACGACCCTCTAACCGATTCGATGGAAAATGAACTCGCTGTTAAAGTTCGAATGCGCTACTCCATCCCCTTATTTATCTATGGAAAAGGACTTAACAATACTCAACAGAAGAATAAGGACAGTGAGTTGTGGAATGGTTTGCAAGCTCAATTGATTAAGAAAAATAATCAACGCTTTATTCACATTAAAAACTCAGGAAATCATCATGTGCGTCTGGTGAATTTACAACTGGATTCTCCGAATAAAGAACCGTTAATGATTTCTGAAGGATTAGCCGGTTATATTCTTCCAGAGCAATATAAGGTTTGGCCTATTTCATATAAGAATATAAACAATATGAGTTTGAGTGCGAATATTGGAGGTAAACGCTACAAAATACCATTGACGCAATAATGATAATAATGAACAGACGCAATGAAATGTATGTCTTGCTTTGGGTTGGATTACTAAGTATGGCGTGGAGCAATATTGGCCTTTGTGCGAACTCACCCAACAGTTTTTCTGAGTTACCGAGTCCTGAAAACTTTTCTTTTGATAAGTTTAACAATATTAGCTTGAAACTAGAATTGGTGATCAATCAAAGAGCGACGGGGCATATTACCGAAGTCGAGCGCATTGGCGAGCAGTACTTTCTCCAGCGGCAAGATCTAATAGCGGTTGGCGTTACGGCCAAATCGTTGCCAGGAACGGAAGACAGGATTGACGTTTCTTCCATCGCTGGGGTTAACGTGCGTTATTTGCAATCGTCACTGCAACTGGCGATCGACGTTCCGCCGAACTGGCTGCCGATGCAGAGTTTATCTGCACACGATATGGGGCGATTTTCTCCAGCTAAGTTTGGTCGTGGGGGACTGTTTAACTACAACGTTTTTGGTGTGTATGAAAACGAAAGCCAACAAAAGGAGGTTTCTATCGATCATGAAATCAGAGCCTTTTCTGAGTTTGGCGTTTTTTCTACAACGGGAATATTTAAATCCAATTTTCATCGCGATGTTCAGTCTCAGCAAAGCAGTCAATACACCCGTTTCGATACAGGATATGAGTACGCCAATCAGGCGCGACGACTTCGTTTGGAAGTCGGGGACTACATCGTCCGTCCTTTGTCTTGGAGTCAGCCGGTGAGAATGGCGGGCATTCAGTTGTCGCATGATTTTTCTATGCGCCCCGACGTAGTGACGACGCCATTGCCAGCGTTTTATGGTGAGGTCACTGCGCCCACGACCTTGGATTTATTCATCAATGGCTTTAAAACCGACTCAATGGCCGTCGGGCCAGGCCCTTTCGTTATTAACGACATTCCTATGATCTCTGGCGCGGGTGAAGCAACCGTCATTGCGACTGATGCTCAAGGCCGACAAACGGTCATGACCAGCCCGTTTTTCCTCTCTTCCGATTTGTTGAAAACAGGATTTACTTCCTACAGTGCCAGTATTGGTGCGCTCAGAGAAGATTTTGGAAACGCATCGAATGAATATGGTGCTGGTGGCGTTGTTGTAGCGATGCGTCATGGCATGACGGATTGGTTAACCTTGGAAACGCAAGCTGAAGCAAAAGATGACCTAATTGTTGCGGGGCTGGGTTTTGTTAGTAATGCGTTCAACTTAGGTACGGTAGATGCCTCTTTTCGAGTCAGTAATTTTAAAGACCAATCCAGCTCATACGCGCTGAGTTACAGTTACCAATCTAGGTTGTTTAGCTTCGCTGCTAGAACGCAAGTGGAGCAAGCTGATTTCTATACCCTGTCGCATTTGCCAAATTACGAGAAGCTTAATAAAGGGGAGGAGGCATCGCTGAAGTCTCGTCATGTATCGCAAGTCAACATGGGAGTACGCTTAGGGGATTGGGGCTCACTTTCCGGTGGCTATTTCGATATTCAGCAAACCGATTCTAGCTCGCGTACACTCAATCTTACGTACAGTTATGCTCTGCCTTTTGATATCAATATGTCGCTCTCATACAACCACAGTATTGGTGGTCAGGCAGTGACATTAGCGCAGTTCTCGTTGCCCTTTGGTTCGCTTGGCGGCAGTGCCGGCTTAACGCTGAAAAGGGAAGATGATGGCGATGTGCGAGGACGCGTTGGTTACAGTCGCCTCGCGCCTATAAAAGGTGGGTGGGGTATCAATTTAGCTCATGACCTCAATGAAGATCCTGAAAACCGTAAGCAAGCCGATTTGACCTATCGTGCCTCGTGGGCTCAGTTTCGAGGAGGGCTCAATGGCACCAGTGGGAATTATGATTATTTTGCGGAAATGGCGGGTTCAGTCTCGATATTGGATGGCAAAATCTTCCCTGCTAACGAAGTGTATGACAGCTTTGCCGTGGTCAGCACCAGCGGTTTTGACGGTATTCCGGTTAAATATGAAAACCAAATTGTTGGCGTGACTGACGAGGATGGCTATTTGCTAGTGCCTTGGGCTACCGCGTATTACACCGCCAAATATGAAATTGACCCACTCACTTTACCAGCGAATGCGGCATTTTCGACGACAGAGCAGTTCGCTTCGATACATGCAGGTTACGGTTATTTATTAGAGTTTCCCATTGAGCTGCAAATTGCATTGAGTATGACCGTTGTGGATGAAAATCACCTAGTCCTGCCGCTTGGCACGTTTGGGCGTTCAGAGACAGGATTAGTCAGTCAAATTGGGTGGGATGGGTTTACCTACTTTGAAGGCGTTGACCCGGGCAGTTACATTCTGTTTTATCCTCAAGGGCAGTCACCATGTAAAGTTTCAATTGAAGGGTTGTATGAGCGCGAGAGTCAAAAAATACAAACACTGAATAGTCTGGTTTGCCTCAAAACAGAAGATGAGGCGGCACTATGATTTTGCATCGCTGGCTGGCTAGTCTACTTCTCTTTTTCTCCTGTTCGACAATGGCATGTGAGATCACGGCGCTAACACCTTCAATCCAGTTTGGCAATGTTTCTTCATTTACGGTGTCGAGCACTCAGCAACAAAGTTCAGCTCAGCCTCATGCCGGGATAACGTGTGACTTTTCGACACTTGTGTCGTTGTTGAGTGGCGACTATGTGTCCGTCACATTTACCAGCCTCAATGGTGGGCAGATGACCACCCAAGGAGATGCCAGTTCGGTAATTAACTATCAGATCTTTGGCGATTCAAGCCTTTCAGAAGAGTATGTTTTTGGCCAATTGTACACTTTCACAGACACCGACTTGTTAGATTTGTTGGGGCTGTTTGGAGACCAAGTTGAGTTCCCTCTTTATGCTCGGACGGGAGCTGGAAGTAACCTTTCGGCCGGAATTTATACAGACCAAATTATGGCGTCTTGGACTTGGAATTACTGCAAGGGCGTAGGTCTGCCAGGAGTATGTATTATGCGGACTGAGGGGAGTGCTCAAAGTACTATTACGGTCGAGTTGGAAGTGACTCCCGACTGTATGATAACCGCGCCGGATATTGATTTTGGTTCATCCCCATTGGTGGCGGGCTTCGATCCCGTTAGTCAGGTTATATCGTTAACTTGTACCAAGAACAGTTCCTTCACCATTGGTTTAAACGATGGCGTAAATGCTTCAGGAGGCCAACGAAGGATGGCATCTGATGGTAACTATTTGGAATATGAAATCTATAAGTCTTCATCGACGGAGCGCTGGGGCTCGGCTGGTGCTGAGCGCCGCGAACAGAGCGATGTCGATACTGGCGATGCCATTCCAGATGGTATCACTCCACAGAACTACAATTATCGCGCGCAGATAATGACAAGCCAAAATACCCCTCCAGCGGGCACTTATACCGACTCAATAATCGTTGATGTTCAATTTTGAGCATCATATCAATTGCATGACTAGAGGAGTTGATTCCAAAGTTTGTTTGCAATCATAGTTTTCACTCTGTAACGACCGAATCCTGTGAGATTAGTATGGCTTTGCTTTTACAACACTTCACTTGAAGGGATAAGGAAAATCATGAAAAAGTCACTTACAGCGATTGGATTGTCTTTGGTATTCGTTGGTTCGGCCAACGCAGCAAACTGGGGTTACGAAGGAAGTCACGGACCAGAGCATTGGGGCGAGTTTGCTTCTGAATGTGCGCAAGGTAAAAACCAAAGCCCGATTGATATTCATTCGGCGACGCAAGCTGAATTAGCAAAACTGCAATTGGATTACCAAGGCAAAGTGGTTGCGCTAACAAACAATGGCCACACATTGCAAACCAGCATTGAGGGAGAGAATGTTCTGACCATTGATGGCAAAGAGTTTGCTTTAAAGCAGTTTCATTTCCACACACCATCTGAAAACCATGTCGACGGCAAATCTTACCCATTGGAAGCGCATTACGTTCATGCCGATGAGCAAGGCAATCTCGCAGTAGTGGCGGTATTTTTTGAACAAGGCAAAGCCAATCCGGCGTTGGCTAATCTGCTAGAAAATGTGCCGGAAAGAGATCAAAACGTAGCGATTCGCGCTCCTTTCGATGCAAACGCGTTGATTCCTAGCGACAAAGACTACTACCGATTTAACGGCTCATTGACCACGCCACCATGTTCAGAAGGCGTGCGTTGGCTTGTGATCAAAGATCCACAAAGCATTTCGGCAGAGCAAATTGCGCAATTTGAACACGTTATGGGGGAAAACAATCGTCCAGTTCAACCGCTCAATGCGCGTATGGTTCTTACCAAATAACCGATGTTTTTTGAGATTTTGTAAGCCCGAAATAAAACAAAGCCCACTCAATGTTGAGTGGGCTTTGTGTGTTTAAGAGCGAATTAAAAACCGCTGTCTTCTTGGTTTTTCGCCATTTGAATCGGGTCGAGCTTCAGTGTTTGAGTTGGGAACGCTATATCTGCGTTGTGCTCTTTAATGATGCCGACGACTTTCAATAAGACGTCTTGTTTCACTTCGTGGTATCTCACCCAGTTCACGGTTTTCGTGAAGGTGTAGATAAAGAAGTTCAACGATGATGGGCCAAAGGTATCAAAGTTCACAATCAAGGTTTGGCGCGTATCGATGTCTTTGTGATTCTTTAACATTTCGCGCACTGCGGTGATGATTTCTGGCACTTTGTCGGCATCATCGTAACGTAAGCCCACCACTTCGTAGATTCGACGGTTTAGCATTCGGGAAGGGTTTTCAACCACGATGTTGCTAAACACGGAGTTCGGCACATAAAGTGGGCGTTTATCAAACGTGCGGATGCTGGTCATGCGCCAACCAATGCGCTCTACGGTGCCTTCGATTTGACGATCTGGAGAGCGAATCCAATCGCCTACTTTGAATGGACGATCGAAGTAAATCATCAAACCACCGAAGAAGTTCGACAGCAAATCTTTTGCAGCAAGACCTACGATTAAGCCACCCACACCACCAAACGTCAGCAGACCAGACAGAGACAAGCCAAATGCCTGCATGATGGTTAATACGCCGATAGTGATGATGAATAATCGCCCGACTTTCGCGATGGCTTGAACGGTGGTTTCGTCTCGGTTTTTCTGTTCCAGAACGAAATCTTCGATATTGGTGATCAGTCGCATGACGGTCCATACGAAGACGCTGATTATAAGAATCAGCTTGAGCGTGCTCAGCCAATTGATCTTGTCATTCAGTTCGCTTTCTAAAATGATGCCGAGTGACACTGTAGCAGGCCAACACCAAATGAGTGTGCTCACTGGCGCTTTGAGCGCATCAAGCAACATGTTATCCCAATGAAAAGGGGTTTTCTCGACAAGAATTGCAAGACGGGAACGGATGACTCGCCAAGCGATCCATGCGATAAAACTGGCTAACGTGATAAAAAGAACACTTCCGCTCCAATCCTGACTATGCGCTTGTACATAGTTTTGTAAATCGGTAAACCACTGTGACATAAGTAACTTTTATTTCTGATGAACCATGGAGGGAAAGGTAGCAGATATTGAAGTATCACCCCAGTAATTTCCGGGATTTCATCCATTTATCACTATTATCTGATGAATTTTGAATCGAAAGCGGATGCGTGCAAGCCTTGCCATACCTTTGCTGAGCGCAAATATTCGAACGATCAATTATAAGTTCTCTGACTTATCGCTAACATTTATCTCAAGCAAGTGTGAGAGTGTATTGGCACTTGAATTATCGGAGGCAGATATGGAATTTACAGAGCTGGATAGAAACGCGCTCTACGACATCTGGATGTCACAAAAAGCCAAAATGCACATCACTCAAATGGAAATGGCAAAGCGCCTAGGTTTGAGCCTACATGAGTTTTCTGGCTTGTTACGTGGTAATTCGCCACTGACGCTAGGTTTTATCAAACAACTTTGTGAACAGCTGCATGTGCGTCCTGGGCAAGTGATTCCATCATTGACTGAGAGAGAACTGTCGGCGGCGGGATCGGTTCATTTGCAAAACCGAGTGACAGTGGATGGTGACATCCGCAATGTGTTCATTGAAGGCAACCAAGTCGTCATTGAGTACGTTCACCAAGTTAGCTAGCTTGCTCGTCAAATTATCGGGTTGAAGAGCAATAAAAAAACGAGCCAATTGAGGCTCGTTTTTTCGTTTCTGCTTTCTGCGTATTCGTAAAGATTATGGGATTTTCACCAACGAATCGCGAGATAGATCAGCAATGGTTTTTGCGCCAGTCAGCGTCATAGCCACGCGCATTTCTTTGTCGTATAGGTCGAGTAGGTTTTCTACGCCAGCGCCACCTTGTGCAGCAAGCGCGTAGACGAATGAACGACCAAGCAGTGTACAGTCTGCGCCAAGTGCAAGCATACGAACAACATCCAAACCAGTACGAATACCAGAGTCTACGAAGATCTTCAGATCGCCTTTTACGGCGTCCGCAATGCTTGGCAGAGCTTTCGCTGTTGATAGTACGCCATCGAGCTGACGACCACCGTGGTTTGATACCACAATGCCATCTGCACCGAAACGTACCGCATCTTTCGCGTCTTCTTCATCCAGAATACCTTTGATGACCATTGGGCCATCCCAAAAATCACGAATCCACTCAAGATCTTTCCAAGAGATCGATGGGTCGAAGTTCGCGCCCAACCAGCCGATGTAGTCTTCTAGTTTCGTTGGTTCACCACGATACGTTGAGATGTTACCAAGATCGTGTGGCTTCCCTAGCAAGCCAACATCCAGCGCCCAGCTTGGGTGGCGCATGGCTTGGAATACGCGGCGCATTGCTGCGTTAGGGCCACTCATACCAGAGTGCATGTCACGGTAACGCGCACCTGGAACTGGCATGTCTACCGTGAACACCAATGTAGTAACGCCTGCTGCTTTTGCACGCTCAAGAACGTTTTTCATAAAGCCGCGGTCTTTTAGCACGTAAAGCTGGAACCACATTGGACGCTCAATGGCTGGTGCCACTTCTTCAATCGGACAAACCGACACAGTCGACATGGTAAAAGGAATACCTTTTTTCTCTGCCGCTTTTGCTGCTTGTACTTCACCACGGCGAGCGTACATGCCAGTTAGGCCAACAGGTGCCAGTGCGATTGGCATCGCAAGTTTCTCACCGAAAATCTCGGTCTTCAGACTCAAGTCTGTCATATCGCGTAGGACGCGCTGGCGTAGTGCAACATCGCCTAAATCGTCAGTATTACGCTTCAGAGTGCGTTCGTCGTAAGAGCCGCCATCAATATAATGGAATAGAAACGGAGGTAGCTTGGCTTTCGCGGCAGCGCGGTAATCGGTAGAAGCTGAGATAATCATAATTGTGTCCTAGCGGTTATTCTAAGCAAAGTTGTGGAGCATTTGCTCTTAAGTGAGCTTTCATCGCACAAAGCGCTAAAAGCATCAAAATGAGTATAGTTACCTTTGCATCACTTACTTTTGAATCGGTGATTTAGGTAACCCACTTACATAATTGGTTGAACAATCTTGATTTAATCGTTCAGTCAGTTATGCAAACTGGAAAGGTGACACAGCTGCCGGGGGAATTGATGTAGCAAGCTAAATCAACATGTCGGGGTAGTAGTGCTGACAGCTGTGTCAAATCGGGCAGGGCAGTGAGCCCTGCATTCGTATTACTTCATCAAGACGTCGGTGAGTTGGAATCCGTAAATCAGAACCAAACCGATGATGCCTGTCATTACTAGGTAGTAGAACGTTGGGATGATCGTCTTACGCAAGGTTGCGCCTTCACGACCTAGTAGACCGACGGTTGCGGATGCCGCCACCACGTTGTGAATGGCAATCATGTTACCCGCAGCCGCGCCAACGGCTTGCAGTGACACTACAACCACGCTTGAGATAGACAATGTCTGCGCGACTTCGAATTGGAACTGGCTGAACATCATGTTCGATACGGTATTCGAACCCGCAATGAATGCACCTAGCGCACCAACCGTTGCACTCAGCGCAGGGAATGCAGAGCCAACGAGGTCTGAGGCAAAGTTCGCAGTTGTTACAGGCATACTTGCTAGGTCAGCACCGTTCACTCCTGAGTTGATGAAGATACGTACCATCGGGATAGTGAACACCAATACGAAGCCTGCACCGATTAGCGTTTTGCTTGATTCGCCGAATGCTTCACGCAAAGGTTTTGCGCTACCGCTTTGCAATACAGCAGCAAGCAGAGCAACGAACACCAGTACACCACCAGGAAGGTAAAGCGGCTGAATGGCAGCGCTAACGCCTGTCTCGCCTAGAATGTTGCTAAACGACACGCTGATGCTTTGAAGTAGACCTTTAAACTCCGAGCTTACGCGGCTTGCTACCAAAATAACGGCCAGCATTACATAAGGAATCCACGCTTTTACCAAGCTCATTGGCTTACCAGGATTGTCGTGCAGATCCACTTTCAAAGAGCCTAGCCACTCTGCTGGCCATTTGTCTTCGCTTTCAAAATCCCATTTTGTTTTAGGAACTAGGAAACCTTTTTTCGCAGCAGTTACGACGATAGAAAGACCAACCAAACCACCAATCAGCGATGGGAACTCAGCGCCCAAGAACACGCCAGTTAACGCGTAAGGAACGGTAAATGACACACCTGCGAATAGCGCAAACGGTAGAATATCCAGACCTTCGCTCCAGCTTCTGTTCTTGCCGAAGAAACGTGTTAACATCATCGCCATCAATACAGGAATCATCGTACCAACCACGGCATGAATTACGGCAACGTTAGCCGTGATGTGCTGTAGGTATGCTTCCCATGTTGAGCCTTGAGCTGCCAACGCTTCACTGATGTTGTGCGTATCCAAACCTTTGTTTACACCCACGATAATCGGCGTACCCACTGCACCAAACGATACTGGCGTTGATTGAATCATCATGCCCATTAGTACAGCTGCTAGGGCAGGGAAACCGATCGCAACCAATAGTGGTGCGGCGATCGCTGCTGGTGTACCAAAGCCCGATGCACCTTCGATGAATGAGCCAAAACACCAAGCAATAATGATGGCTTGAACTCGACGATCGGCAGAGATATCGGTAAATCCGTTACGGATAGTGGTGATCGCTCCAGTGTGTTTTAAAGTGTTGAGCAAGAAGATGGCACCAAACACGATCCAAAGAACAGAGACAGTAATTCCTAAACCTTGGAATACTGATGCCAGTACGCGAGTAGCTGACATATCCCAAAACATTAGGGCGATAGCGACGGTTAAACCGAACGCAACAGGCATAGCTTTTTTAGCAGGCCAGTTGAGACCAACCAATAAAATGGCGGCAACAACAATTGGCGAAAAGGCCACTAGGGCTAGTAGGGTTTCACTCATTTGTTCATCCTTCGTACGCTGACTTCTCGAACGGTGTCAATCCGCTGTAGAGGCGACTTTTTGTTGTAATGGTTTTGTTAATTTGGCGTGAATTTACTCCTTTATTTTTTATTGATATAGGGAAATAATGAAAATAATTAATTCCAAAAGTGACATAATTGTATGCGAGCAGACGACTTAATCCTGTTTTCTCAGGTCATCGAATTAGGCAGTTTTAGTAAGGTTGCAGAGGCAAATAACCTTACAAATTCGGTAGTTAGCAAAAGAATGGCGCGACTAGAAGAAGAGATAGGTGCACAACTATTATATCGAACTACGCGCAAATTGACCCTGACCGAAGCTGGGAAGGTGTTGTTACACAGTGCTAAAAATGTGAAGCAAGCCACTCAGGAGGCTATGGACGCTGTTGCAGGCTTTGGAGAGAATGTGAGCGGTCATATCAAGATGTCGGTGCCGACTATCTCCGGTGACTTGATTCTTGCCGACGCGGTGGCGGAGTTTTGTAACCTTCATCCGGGGCTCACTGTCGATATGTCGCTCGATAATCGCTTTGTTGATCTTGTCGCCGATGGTTACGATTTGGTCATCCGAACCGGTTACTTGGAAGACTCCAGTTTAATTGCTCGGCATATACTCGACTCTCAATGGGTGGTATGCGCATCGCCTTCTTATATTGCTAAAAACGGCAAACCTATCGAACCTATCGATCTGACTTCGCACAACTGTTTGCAATACGCTTATCAAACCACCGGTGCATCGGAGTGGGAATTTAAGAGTGACGAAGGCAATTATATTGTTCGAGTCTCTGGAAGCTTTTCAACCGACAATGCCACCGCTCTGCGCAAAGCAGCATTAGGCGGACACGGTATTGCGTATGTGCCTCGCTGTTTGGTGTACCACGATATTCGTAATGGCCAGCTGGTGGATATTTTCCCCGAACTGGTCGGCAAAAAGCTGGGCATTTACGCGGTATATCCGTTTACGCGTCAGCCGCCGAATAAAGTTAAGCTGCTCATTGAGCACATTCGCGAACGTTACCTCACCATTTCTCATTACTTCTAGGTGCTTCATATTGTTTGCATTTTTTGGTTGAATTTCGCCACTTGAGCCCTAATCTAGCTGTTGAGAATAAATCTCAATAAAAACAAAACACTTCAAACGGAGTAACACGGACGTTATGCATTACCCAAAAACACGTAAAGATTCTGTCGTGGACACTTATTTTGGTCACGACATTGCCGACCCTTATCGCTGGTTAGAAGATGATCGCAGTGAAGAAACCGCACAATGGGTTTCGGGTCAAAACTCAGTGACCTTCGATTTTCTTGGTCAGATCCCTTACCGCCAACAAATCCGTGACTTAGTCGCGAATAGCCAAAACTACGAAAAATATTCCCAGCCATTTGTACGTGGTGACTACACCTACTTCTACAAAAACGACGGTTTGCAAAACCAAAGCGTATTGTATCGCCGTAAAGGCGAGGGAGAAGCCGAGGTCTTCCTTGACCCAAATACTTTCTCTGAAGAGGGCACAACCTCTCTTGGCGAAGTCAGCTTCTCGAAAGACTATCGTTTGGTGGCATATTCCATCTCGGAAGGAGGCAGTGACTGGCGTAAGATCTTTGTCATTGATACGGAAACTAAAGAACAGCTAGAGCCAGAGATCGTTGATGCGAAGTTTACGTCTATTTCTTGGCTGGGCAGCAAAGGCTTCTATTACTCAAGTTACGACAAGCCGCAAGGCAGTGAGTTGTCTGCTCGAACTGAGCATCACAAGCTTTATTATCATGAACTTGGTACCTCTCAATCTGAAGACAAAGTGATTTTTGGTGAGCAGGGTGCTCAGATTCATCGTTATGTGTCTGGTACGACGACGACAGATGATCGCTTCCTCATTATTTCTGGCGCAGAATCCACATCGGGTAATCGTCTGTTTTATATCGATTTACAGTCTGACTCCCAAGCGATTGTGACACTGCGCGATACGACGCAAGGCGACACCTACTTGATTGATAGCCAAGACGAAACCTTGCTGCTTTACACTAACCTAGAAGCGCCGAACGGCAAAGTTGTCAGCTACAACACTCAGACAGAACAATGGGCTGACGTGATTGCTGAACAAGAACAGCCGCTAGAAATCAGCAAAGGTGGCGGTTATCTGTTTGCGACTTATATGGTGGATCTGCTTTCTAAAGTGCAGCAGTTTACCTACCAAGGTGAGTGGATTCGAGATGTAGAACTGCCGGGGGAGGGCACGGCTTATGGTCTAGCGGGTAAAAAAGAAGAAACCACGCTGTATTACACCTTTACTAACTACGTGACACCACCGACGATCTTCTCATTTGATGTCGAATCTGGTGCATCGACGCTTTATCAAGAATCAAAAGCGCCGTTCGATCGCAATGAGTATGAGTCAAAACAGGTGTTCTACACCTCAAAAGATGGCACGCAAGTCCCAATGATCATCTCATACAAGAAGGGCATCTCGCTTGATGGCAGTGCGCCAACCATGCTGTATGGTTATGGCGGTTTTAACATCAGCCTCACTCCGATGTTTTCTGGCAATGTGGCCAACTGGCTAGAATTGGGTGGCATTTACGCTGTCGCCAACATGAGAGGCGGCGGTGAATATGGTAAAGCTTGGCACAATGCAGGCACTCAGCAGCAAAAGCAAAACGTGTTTGATGACTTTATTGCGGCAGCGGAATACCTAATTGAAAACGACTACACCAGCTCGGAGCGCCTAGCGATTCGTGGTGGTTCTAACGGTGGTTTGTTAGTTGGAGCGTGTATGACGCAACGTCCTGAACTATTCAAAGTTGCGCTGCCTGCGGTTGGTGTGCTTGATATGCTGCGTTACCACACATTTACGTCTGGTGAAGGCTGGAAGTACGACTACGGCACGTCAGAACAAAGTGAAGCGATGTTCCGATACTTACTTGGGTATTCACCTGTTCACAATGTAAAAGAAGGCGTGCAATACCCTGCTACCTTGGTGACAACCGCTGATCATGACGACCGAGTTGTGCCTGCTCACTCGTATAAGTTTATTGCTGAACTGCAAGACAAACAGCAAGGCGAAAATCCGGTGTTGATTCGTATTGATGTGAATGCCGGTCATGGTGCCGGTATGCCGCTCAGCAAGCAAATCGATCTCACGACCGATGTGTACGCATTTACGCTATACAACATGGGTATCGAGTCGATTTAACGATTTTGAGCTTTAGAGAATAAAAAATGCCGCGACAGAATCGCGGCATTTTTCATGGTTGGGGGAACTCAAGTAATACTGTTTTTCAGTATTGTTGAGTCAGGTTGACTAAGTCTGACTCGATGAACCAACCAGTCTCGGCGGCCAAACCGAAAGGCAGCTACGCCATTCTCAAGTAAAGATGAAATAATCATCTTTACTTAATCCTAGTTCATTAATATGAAACTGTGATGAATCTAAGCAGCATCATTTTGATTTTCATTGTTTTCAAGATCAAATGAGGCATCAATCAGTTTTCTAGTGTACTCACTTTTTGGGTGATGGAAAATCTCTTGTGCGCTTCCTTGCTCCATCACTTCTCCTTTTTGCATCACTAATACGCGATCAGAAAGCGCCTTAACCACTGATAAATCATGGCTTATGAACAAATAACCGATATTGTGTTTTTTCTGCAAGTCTTTGAGAAGATCGATGACAGTGAGTTGCACTGAGCGATCTAAGGCTGAGGTCGGCTCATCAAGCAAGATAAACGACGGTTCCAAAATCAAGGCTCGTGCAATCGCAATACGTTGACGCTGCCCACCGGAAAATTCGTGCGGATAGCGGTTTATTGATGCGGGATCCAAACGTACTTCGCGCAGAACATCACGCGCTTTTTGCATGCGTTCTTTCTTGTTTAAATATGGCCGGTGGACGGTTAATCCTTCAGTGATGATTTCCCCGATGGTCATACGTGGTGAAAGCGAACCGTATGGATCTTGGAACACCATTTGTACTTCTTTTTTCAGATCGAACCGCTCTTTATCACTGAGTGAGGCCATGTTTTGACCTTTAAACTCAATTTTTCCGGTAGACGGTAGCAAACCGATCAACGCACGCCCTAACGTGGATTTACCCGAACCGGATTCACCAACAATGCCTAGTGTTTCGCCCTGTTTTAGTTGTAACGAGATGCCTTTTACCGCTTCGAAGTACTCGTTTTTGCTTGGGATAAAGTGAGGCGTCACCAAAAACTTCACACGAATGTCTTCAGCGTTGAGCAATTCCGACGCTTTCTCATCAACGGGGGTTTTGCTTCCTTTCGGAATCGAGTTAATCAGCATTTTGGTGTATTCATGCTGAGGTTCAGAAAACAAGTGCTCAGTGATGCCTTCTTCAACGACCTCACCTTTGCACATCACCAACACACGATCGGCAAAATGTTTCACCACGCCTAGGTCATGGGTGATAAATAAAATAGCCATCCCCATTTTTGCTTGAATCTCTTTAATCAGCAGTAGCACTTCCGCCTGAACAGTAACGTCAAGCGCGGTTGTCGGTTCATCGGCAATTAAGATGTCTGGTTCGTTAATTAGCGCCATGGCAATCATGATGCGCTGTAACTGACCACCAGAAAACTCATGTGGATACTTATCATAGGCTTGTTGCGGGTTCGGCAAATGAACCAAATCAAACAGTTCAAGCACACGTTCTTTGGCTTTGCGCTGATTGACTGAGCGATGACACATCATGGCTTCCGCCACTTGAATACCGACCCGCATGTACGGATTCAGTGAAGTCATCGGCTCTTGGAATATCATTCCGATGCGATCGCCGCGAATGCGCTGCATTTGTCGCTCAGTTTTGTCCAGAATGGATTCGCCTTCAAACATGATTGACGAGTCTGGATGGACAATGGCGTTGTCTGGTAGCAGCTTCATTAAAGCGTTGGTGGAAACTGATTTGCCGGAACCAGATTCGCCGACGATAGACAGCGTTTCACCCGCTTGTAGCTCGAAGCTAACATTCTTTACTGCATCGACGATCCCATCGTTTGTCGTAAAGCTGACAGACAAGTTGTTCACCGAAAGAATGGTTTGAGAAGACATCACGTATCCTTGTGTTTGATATAGCAAATAAACCTAGAGCAATGGTGATGGCGCTGAAATCCTGCTGCTTTCCATTGCTCTGGTACTCATTAGTTGTAGAGGTGGGGAGCAACCGCTTCTGCTGAGCTCATTGCCTGTAAATGCAAAAACTGCTCATGGGCGCGAGTGACATGGTCCAGCTCTATCATCCATTGAGCATTGCGCTGCGCAGAGCAAAATGCGGCCATGTGTGCAAGTAAGTCCTCACTTTGCTGACCGAGTAGGTGGCCAACACGCTCAATCAGCTCATGGCTTTCAAGCTGCAAAAATTGGAACAACGCATAAGTTTGGTTGAGGGCTGAAAATGCGTCGCGCTGTAATCCCAGTTTGTTGAGGATCTCAGATTGCGCCACGCTCGCATCGCGTAATCCGCTGACCAGACACACAAATTGGCAAGGCTTGGTAAGGTCATTCTCTAGCGCCTTATGGATATGGCTAGGCAAGTGATTGAGCACATCTTCGTATAAGCGATGAGCTTCTGGCCAATGGCCTTGCTCCATCAATTGCTCCGCTTTCAAATAGCGCATCCAGCATTGCTCAATATTCATGTCCATCTCCACAAAAGTTGATTTGCTGAAGATATTAAATGAAATTGATTATCAATTGCAAGTGCGTATTGTTTTCATTTTAATGGTCATAAAGTGTGCGATTAAACCATGGTGTAAGCTAAATCACTTAAAATTAAACAAATAATCTCTACACTCAAGTTACGACAATAAGAAAAAGGAAGCGGATATGGCAATACTAAGATTGGAACCTCAACAGCTGTATTCTGTAGCGGATCTAGAGAATATGCCATGTAAGTCGACCAAGGAACTGCCTCCTATTGACGAAATCGTGGGACAAGAGCGTGCGCAAAAAGCGGTCGAGTTTGCGATGTCAATTAAGGAAAAAGGGTACAACATTTACGCCATCGGTCAGAACGGGCTAGGTAAGCGCACGATGATTCTGCGCTATTTGAATCGTCACCAGCATGACGCCGATGCGTTATTTGACTGGTGTTACGTCGCGAATTTTGAAGATACACGCACGCCTAAAGTGTTAAAGCTCCCTTGTGGAATCGGTAACAAACTGCGTGTTGATATTGAAGCCTTAATGGGGAAATTGCTTAACGCGCTGCCATTAGCTTTTGATAACGAAATGTACTTTAGCCGTGCTGATCGTTTGAAAAACCAGTTGGCAAACAAACAGCAAAATGAATTGGACCGCATTAGTCGTGAAGCAAAAGAGCACGGCATCAGCCTGACGATCACATCGCAAGGCGATTATCAATTTGTCGCCATGAATGGCGATGAGTTGCACACAGAAGAATCTTTTGATGCCTTGAGCAAAAAAGAGCAAGAACAGTTCAGTGACAGCATTGACGCGTTAGAGGTGAGTTTACGTTCCATGGTGCGTGAACTGACCGAGTGGGAGGATACCTACAGCGACAAAATCAAAAAACTGAATGATGAAGTTACGCTCGACGTGATTACTCACTTCATTAAAAAGCTCAAAGTGGATTATTCAGAATACTCCGAAATCAAAACCTATTTGACGGAGCTGCAAAAAGATATCGTTGAAAATGCGGATATTTTCCTCGATCAAAGTGGTGAACAAGGTGAGATTGCTGCTGCGTCTTTAGATAAAAAGTTGCCTCGTCGTTACAAAGTGAACGTGTTAGTGAGTCGTAACAACAGCGATTTCCCAATCGTGGTGGAAGAGAACCCAAATTACCACTCACTGTTTGGCTCGATTGAAACTGCGACATTCAAAGGGACAGTCTTTACCGACTTCTCATTGATCCGTGCAGGTAGTTTGCACAAAGCCAACGGCGGCGTTCTGTTGATGGACGCGCAAAAAGTGTTGGAGCAGCCGTATGTCTGGGATGGCTTAAAACGTGCGCTGCGCTCTCGCCAACTAAGCTTTACGTCATTAGAAAAAGAGGTGACGTTGACGGGGGCGGTTTCATTAGATCCTGAACCGATTCCGCTTGATATCAAAATCATCTTGTTTGGTGATTACCGAACTTACCAATTACTCCAACATTACGATCCAGAGTTCAGCGAGTTGTTCCGTGTGACGGCAGATTTCGAAGACGAAATGAAACGTACGCCGGAGTCTGAGCTGCATTACGCGCGCTTTATCTCTAGCGTGGTGCATGACAACAATATGCTGCATTGCGATCGCAAAGCCATTGCTCGAATTATCGAATACAGCTCACGTTTGTCTGGCGACCAATCCAAGCTATCTCTGCATTCGGCTAATATCGCCAACTTGCTTCGAGAATCGAACTACGTGGCTCGCCAAGCAAACTCAAACATGATCCGCATTGGCCACGTCGAAGAGGCGATGAAAAATCAGGAGATGCGCGTCAGCCGTTTGCGAGACAGTGTGATGGAGACGTTCTTAAACGGCACTACGTTGATTCTCACTGAGGGTTCGGCGATAGGGCAAGTGAACGCGTTGTCGGTGTTGAGTACCAGCGATTATATGTTTGGTGCGCCTAACCGTATCACTGCCACGACATGCTACGGCGATGGCGATGTTATCGATATTGAACGCAGCGTCGATCTTGGCGGCAGTATCCACTCAAAAGGTGTGATGATCCTATCGGCTTATCTGTCTTCCGTATTCGGCAAAACCGCGCGAGTGCCACTCACGACGACGATTACCTTTGAGCAATCATACGGCGGAGTCGACGGAGACAGCGCGAGCATGGCGGAGTTTTGCGCGGTCGTTTCGGCTTTTTCTAAACAACCAAATCGACAAGATATCGCGATCACGGGGTCAATGAACCAATTTGGTGAAGCGCAGCCGATTGGTGGCGTAAACGAAAAAATCGAAGGTTTCTATGATGTGTGTGTGATCAAAGGTCGTCACTCCGGACAGGGCGTGATCATTCCTCGTTCGAATGTTCATAACTTGATGCTACGAGCTGACATCGTGAAAGCGGTAGAAAAAGGGGAGTTCCATATTTGGGCAATTGACCACGTGACTGAAGCCATTGAATTGTTCACCGGCAAGGTGGCAGGTGAGCCGACAGATGAAGGTTCTTACCCGATTGATACGATTTTTGGCCTTGCTCAAGCGAAGCTCAATTCGCTGAGAAAGTAAGCGATATTCGCTCTGGATGTGAATAAATATCATCACAATTAATCACAACTTGTAATAACGACAATATCCCGACACTAGTGTCGGGATGTTGTCAATAACAGATTGAAAATGGGGACTTTTTGTACTAGACAAAAGTGTGATCGACCTCTAATATTCGCCACTTGTTTATTCGTCCGGGAACAATCCCGTCGCATGGAAGCAAGTAGGCATCACGCATATAACTGAGGTCCAGTCATGCAGCTATCACTGAAAAACTTGTCAGTACGAACCCAAATTTTGGTTCCGGTATTATTTACCGCTATTGTTTTGTTTATTGCTCTGTGGATTACTAAAAACAATCTTCAAGCGGAGCAAGACGTTATTGCTTCTAACCAAGAGTCTTTGGTTTTCCATAAAGACACTTTGGCGCGTATCGACGATCAAATTTACCCATTGCGCATCAGCGCGGTTTACGCAATTTACGATGCTTCTCGTCGTGAAACGTTCCTAAATGAGCTAAAAGCAGGCTTGAAACAAGTTGAAGCGGATCTAAGTGCAATCGAAGCGCGCAACCTGTTTCGTGAAGATGCGATTGAAGTGCGTAAAGCGATTGAAGCGTATGTGCAGTACTCACAGCGCTCTGTAGCGTTTTTCAACCAATACGATCAAGGTCTTAAATCAGACAACGAATACCGTGCATTTATTTCTGAGTACCGCCGTGTTGGTAACGAAATGGTGCAAGGCATCAACACTTTGTCTAAACACGTGAACGATCAAGCGGTTGAATCAACGGCAAAAAGTAACGCACAAAACGAGCGTGTTCAAACTAATGCGATGCTGACGGTTCTTGCGGTATTTGTGTTCTCTCTAATTGGTGCTTGGTTCCTATCTGGAATGATTGTTACACCAATCCAAAAGCTGCAACGTGTGATGCGTGAACTGGCGGCTGGTAACCTTTCTGTTCGCGCGGATGTCGAAGGCGACAACGAGATTGCTCAGCTAAGCAAAGACGTTAACCAAACCGCGTCTCAACTTTACAGCATCGTTGATCAGTTAACTCGAATCAGTGAAGAAGTGGCGTCTGCATCAACAGAACTTGCTGCAGTAATGACGCAAGCAGAAGCGAACGCACAACAAGAATTGGCAGAAATCGAGCAAGTTGCTTCTGCGGTAAATGAGCTAGCAAGCACGGCAAACAACGTAAGTGACAATGCGACCTCTGCTGATGCGACAGCACGCGAAGCGGACGGTCTAGCGCAATCTGGTTTGGCTATCTTCCAAGAAAGTGCAGACGCAAGCGCGCAAATGTCTCAGGCATTGAACGATGCCGCGCAAGTTGTACTGCGTCTAAAAGAGCAATCAGTACAGATCAACGATGTTATCGAAGTGATTCGCGGTGTATCTGAACAAACGAACTTGTTGGCGTTGAACGCAGCGATTGAAGCTGCACGTGCTGGTGAATCTGGTCGTGGTTTTGCTGTAGTAGCGGATGAAGTTCGTATGCTAGCGGCACGTACTCAAGATTCAACGCAAGAAATCTCAACAATCATTGAAGAGCTACAAGCGCAATCTGGCCTTGCTAACGACAGCATGCAGGTTAGCCTAGAAATGTTAACTCGTAACAACGAGCTGACTCAGCAAGCGAACGATGCGTTGATCGGTATTACGGAATCTGTTGCGAACATCAACGATTCAAACACGCAAGTAGCGACAGCTGCGGAAGAGCAATCTCAAGTCACTCAAGACATCAACCGCAACGTGGTTAACATGTCTGAACTTGTGAACCAAAATGTAGCGGGCATCAGCCAAAGCGCAAGCGCAAGTAGCGAGCTATCACTACTGGCTGAAAAGCAAAAAGAACAGTTGAGCTTCTTTAAGCTGTAAGCTTTTGCTTTACGTTTTTAAATATGGTCTCAGCAAAAAGGCACCCTCGGGTGCCTTTTTAATGCTCGTTTTTCAAGAACGAATACGTGCTCTAGCAACTTCATGGCTCTAGGCCGTTCGAATTTATTTCAACTTCAGCTTGGTGCCGTCGAATTTGAGATGGCTCAGCAGACTCTTGGCGTTAGTTTTGCCTACCTCATCAAACTCCATTCCGTAGCGGGCATAGTGAGTCGATTTTTGAAGGTTGCAAATACGGCCATTCAGTGGCGCTAACAGGCGACCATCACTCGGCATGGTGAGATCTAGAGTGATACGGTCGCCAACTTGTAATGGTCGGCTCATTGGCGATGTCACAAAACGACAGCCGCTGCGAGACAGGTCTCTGATCTCACACTCACTTCGATATTCATCCAAGCGGACTCGCGCTTTCAAATTCACCTCATAACGCACTTCTTTACGAAGTTGGAATACCTGCATTGTATTGGGAAGGCTAAGCACTAAAATGGGATAAGGGTCGCCCAAGCGATGTTGAAGCTGAGCCCTAAAAGGAATGACTGCGCCTTCGCCACGATGAGAATACGCTTTTACGTTAATCCAAAAGCCTTCTTGAAAATAGAATTTCAAATCTTCATCGGAAATATTCGGAACTTCGATCAATGCCGTATTGTTAGAGTGGCAGCCGACAAACGTACTGGTGGTGATGAACTTCGTTCCAACAGGCGTGGTCACATTGAGAGTGACTTCACTACCATGCTCAACCATCGCCATTGCATCGGTGCTGTTTAATGTGGTGGCCTGACGTTCTGGTGCTCTCTTACTCTGCAGAGGTAGATTGCCGTCTCTGGCACTGGTTATCATATTTCTCATTCTTATTGTCGTACCTGATTTGAGAAGAGGTGACTGCTATGAAATTTAGCACTAAACGACTGGGTGTCTTTGCGTGGTAATGATTTTATTCAGTGATATAGTTTGATTCAATAAATCCGTAACAAAATTAGAGAAGAAGATATGCATAAAGTGATTCACGACACTGAAAGTGGCCTCTTTTGGGTTGATTTAGAGCAAGACTTCCAAGCAAAAGTGGTCTATGAGTTGAAAAATGATGTGATGCACATAACATCGACGGTCGTACCAGAAGAGCTGCGAGGCAAAGGTTATGGCAAAGTAATGATGGAAGCGGTACTCCCAGAAATTGAAGCACTGGGCTATAAAATCGAACCGGTTTGCCCGTATGTGGCGCATTACATCAACCGTAACCAAGCTTGGTCACATCTTCTTGCTTGAGTATGAATGACCACCACCTTTTGTATCAAAATATCAGCCAGGATCTTGATCTCGGTGCATTGCTGTCGAGTGAAGTAATCCAGTCACTTTGGGGCGGTTACGGAGAATTGGTTAGGCTGATATTCGCTAAACGCTCTGTCATTGTAAAACACGTCAAATTGCCTAAACCTTCTGAACACCCTAGAGGCTGGAATACAGACCGTTCTCACCAAAGAAAGCTGCACTCTTATCAGGTTGAAGTCAGTTGGTACGCGCATTTTTCCGGAGTCATGGACTCGCACTGTCGAGTACCACAAGGCTTAAAAACGTTTCAGTCGGAGAATGAATGGCTCATTGTGATGGAAGATCTCGCCGAGGCGGGTTTTCCAAAAGTCATCACCGATGCAAAGCTAGAACATCTACGAGCCTGCCTTACTTGGTTGGCGAATTTTCATGCGCGCTACATCGGTGTTTGCTCGGATAAGCTGTGGCATACCGGCACGTATTGGCACTTGGCAACCAGACCCGATGAGCTTGAGGCATTGCAAGACAGTGAGCTAAAAAATGCCGCTCAATTGATTGATCAAACGCTTTCGCAAGCCAAGTTCAAGACGCTTGTACACGGTGATGCCAAATTGGCGAACTTCTGTTTTGCGCAAGATGAATTGAGCGTTGCTGCGGTCGACTTTCAATACGTCGGACATGGCTGTGCGATGAAAGATGTGGCACTGTTTATGAGTAGCGCCGTCAAGGCAGAACGTTGTGCAGAGATGGAAGTTTGGGTCTTGGACACGTATTTCGCTCAGTTGCAACAGGCGTTAATGGTTTATCAGCCGAATCTCGGCCCCGATGAAGTCGAGCGTGAATGGCGTTCTTTGTTTGCGGTTGCTTGGGCTGACTTTCAGCGCTTTGTGAAAGGTTGGAGTCCTGACCACTGGAAGATCAATCCCTACACAGAAGCATTGACTCGTAGAGCGTTGGCTTACTTACGAAAGTGAGTCGAAGTTTAAAAAGAAAAGCCTCCAACTAGTAGGAGGCTTTTCTTTATTTTTTACTTGGTCTGATACGTGCCATGTAATAGGTATTGATGAACTCGCCATCTCGGAATGAGGCATCAATCGCCTCTCCTTCAATTTCAAAACCATGCTTTTTGTACAGGCCAATCGCGGCCTCGTTGTCGGCATTCACTTCTAACTGAATGCGTCTTACATTCAACCAGTTATCCGCCAACTCGGTGATAGTTTCAATCAACTTGCTTCCCACGCCTAGGCCGTGAAACTGGTCGTGAACGCCAATACCAAACGCGGCCGTGTGCGCCGTTCTTGGGCGCTGCGAGTGATGAAAGCCAATGTTACCCACTACTTTACCATCGATTTCAGCGACGTAGCTGTAAACGCCAGCGGGCATGTTTGACAATCGTTCTACCCACATTGCGAGCGAAGGTTTTGGGAGTTGCAGGGTTTCACGTTGTGCTTTTGGTTGTGAATAGATTTCTACGAGTGCCGCTGCGTCTTCAACGGTCGTTGGACGTACGATAATTTCCATGCTTCTCTCCTTCGCTTTTTAGTATTAATTTTCAATCTAACCACAGTTCTTTATTTTGGATAGTATTTTTTGATGTTTGAGAGATAAACACCTTTTAAATTAGGTTGTTATAGGGATGTTTTTCTAAATTTTAGTAGTCATTTATCTTCGAATTTAGCAAATAGATTGCAAAGGTGTTGAATTATTGTACTGAAAATGGCGTGCACGGCAGAGTATCGTGGTGAATTTCATGTTGGAGGAAATAAATGGAATTATTCAAACTGTGACGGCGGCACTGTACATCAGTTGACTTGAATCAATTGAGGGTGGAGTTACCTCTTATGAGGTATGGGGAAGAGGTACGTTTAGCGCTATTCATGCTTAACTTGATAAAGGAGTTTCGTTGAGGAAATAGCATGAAATCCTCTCAGTCTAAAACATCGCAAAGTCGGCGCCGATTTTTGCGTGATACGGTCCGAACTGCGGCAGGCGTTGGCGCAGCGGCGTGTGTGTTGGGCTTACAATCGCTGCAAAGCCAAGCTCGAGAAACCAAAGGTGTGCCTATTCGCCCACCCGGTGCTTTGCCAGAAGGCGATTTCGAATCAGCCTGTATTCGATGTGGCTTGTGTGTTCAAGCATGCCCTTACGACACATTGAAACTCGCGACATTACTTTCTCCTGTAGCCACTGGTTCTCCTTACTTTACTGCGCGCGATATTCCCTGCGAAATGTGCGAAGACATTCCTTGTGTGGTGGCTTGCCCTAGTGGGGCGCTGGATCCGAAGTTAACCGATATTGATGATGCTCGAATGGGCACAGCGGTTCTTATTGACCATGAAACTTGCCTTAACTGGCAAGGGCTGCGATGCGACGTTTGTTATCGCGTTTGTCCGCTGATTGATGAAGCCATCACATTAGAGATGGTTCACAACGACCGAACTGGCTATCACGCCAAACTTATCCCTACAGTGAATTCAGAAGTGTGTACTGGGTGCGGTAAGTGCGAACAAGCGTGCGTGTTGGATGTCGCTGCTATTAAAGTTGTCCCGACGGATTTGGCGAAAGGCAAAGTGGGCAGCCATTACAATTTTGGTTGGAAAGAGATCGACAAACCACTCGAAAATATCCTCCCCAGTGAGACGCCTGTACCGGAAGGTGCGCTTGAATCGCTAAAAGGAGGTAAGTAATGGCAAAGAACTTAGCTCAAAATGCTGGCAAAGAGGCGATTGAAAAGCTTGGTTGGTGGCGCGCGCATCGGTTTCTGGTTTTACGTCGGCTATGTCAGCTCACCATCATTGCGCTGTTTATGGCTGGGCCGACATTAGGGGTTCTAACCGGTAACCTCTCATCGAGTATGTTGCTCGATACGGTCCCTTTAAGTGACCCGTTAATAGTGCTTCAAGCTTTGGCGACAGGCCATATTCCGGAGTTCAATGCGTTGTTAGGCGTAGTGATTGTCGTGCTGTTCTACGCGATGTTAGCGCCGCGCGCATTTTGTGCTTGGGTATGCCCGTTGAACATCGTGACGGACTTAGCGGCGTGGCTGCGCCGAAAGTTCAACATTAAAGCGAGCTATCGTTGGTCTCCTGCGATTCGCTATTGGCTGATCCCTGTTTTGATGTTGGGCAGTGCGCTGTCTGGCGCGATTCTTTGGACATGGTTAGATCCAGTGGCGGCACTGCATCGCGGATTGGTGTTTGGTATGGGCGCAGGTTGGGTGCTGATCGCACTGGTGTTCGTACTGGATTTACTCTTAGTTGAGCATGGGTGGTGTGGGCACTTATGTCCACTGGGTGCAACTTATGGCGTGATAGGCCGAAAAAGCCTGTTGCGTGTTACCGCTGTCCGCCGCGAAGATTGCACGAAATGCATGGATTGCTTTTACGTTTGCCCAGAGCCAGAAGTGCTTCGGCAGCCTTTGAAAGAGGGAGATCGTCGAGTTATGGATCAAAACTGCATAAGTTGTGGCCGTTGTTTGGATGTTTGTCCAGAGCATGTGTTTGAGTTCAAAAATCGCCTTAATGTGAAAAACATCGACTAAGTCGATAAGTCACTCATCAAACTTTTTCTTGCCTTTTACACATCGCGCTCACTTTCATCATTGGGCGCGATGTTTTCTGTATTGGTCATATCCTCAGTGCACTTAGAATCGCAACAGTGCGTATGTGACCATAAATAATAATGATATTGCGAATTTGTTACATTTAAAGCTATGATGATGACTTCATATCTAAAGGATGCATCATGAATACCTCTTCTCACGGCTGGAGAACGCCGCAAAATTTCCTTCTGTTGATCTCGATTATTGTGCCCATTGCCTTTTCTACCTGGATGGCTTTGCTGAATAACTTTGTTATTGAAAAAGCGAACTTTGATGGGGCGGACATTGGCTTATTACAAAGCGTGCGTGAGATACCGGGCTTTTTAGCCTTTACCGCCGTGTTTGTGTTGTGGTTTATCCGCGAACAACGATTCATGTTGGTGTCTTTAGCGATGCTAACACTTGGTACAGCATTAACAGGTTACTTTCCCACTTTGTACGGTTTACTTTTTACGACCTTGTTGATGTCCACTGGTTTTCACTACTTTGAAACATTGAAGCAGTCCCTGTCTTTGCAATGGCTATCGAAAGAAGAAGCGCCAGAAATGCTAGGCAAGTTTATCTCGGTCGGCGCTCTGGCTTCTCTGTTTACCTACGGCGCGATTTGGATTTTGTTAGAGCAGCTTAAATTTGATTTCAAAACCGTATATTTGCTGGCGGGTGGCGTTGGCTTTGTGTTGATCATCGTGATGGCGCTGGCGTTTCCTCAGTTCAAAACGGCTGTGCCACAAAATAAGAAACTCGTACTGCGTAAACGCTACTGGTTGTATTACGCGCTCACTTTTATGAGTGGTGCGCGTCGACAGATTTTCACTGTATTTGCGGGCTTCCTGATGGTAGAGAAGTTTGGCTACTCTGCCGCAGACATTACCTTACTGTTTTTGATCAACTACCTGTTTAACTTTTTATTTGCCAAGCGCATTGGCCGTTTTATCGGTGTTGTCGGTGAGCGTAAGGCATTAACGTTTGAATACGTCGGTTTGATTTTCGTCTTTGTGGGATATGGTCTGGTGCAAACGGCGGAATGGGCTGCGGCGCTGTATGTTATCGACCACTTGTTCTTTGCGCTTGCCTTGGCGATTAAAACGTACTTCCAGAAGATTGCTGATCCGGCCGATATGGCATCGACCGCTGGCGTTGCGTTTACCATCAACCACATCGCAGCGGTGGTGATTCCCGTTACATTCGGGATGATTTGGTTGGTGTCGCCTTCTAGCGTTTTCTACATCGGAGCGGGTATGGCCGCCGTTAGCTTGTTGTTGTCACTCAATATTCCAGCGAAGCCGGAAGAGGGGAACGAAACACGATTGTTAAGGTGGAGTTAGTGCTCACTACTCAAAAGACTAAGCCATAATCTGGATAGAAAAATGGGATGCATCGGCATCCCATTTTTATGATTATCTCGCGTTAAAACGGATACCAGAACAGTTGCGTGTCCAGAACACGCTTGCTGATAGCAGCAATCACTATCGCCGCAATCCCCGCCATGCAGATCATATCGGCTTTGGTCAGGGGTTTTAGGCTGTACCAAGTGCGAGATGAGTGACGACCAAACCCACGTAGCGTCATCGCGTTTGAGATTTGGTCGGCTCTGTCCAAACTAGAGAAAATCAGAGGGCCAAGAATCTTCGCCACGTTCTTCATACGAGTGAACAACGGAGCCTTCTTACTCAGTTCTACTCCGCGTGCTTGTTGCGAGTGCATGATGTTAACAAAGTCCTTTTTCACTTCCGGCAAGTAGCGCAGCGTTAAGCTCACGGCATAGGCGATTTTGTAAGGCACACCTAAGCGGTTCAAGCTGGCTGAAAACTCCGTCGGGTGAGTGGTAAATACAAACACCAACGCGATTGGGAACATGCTGAAGTATTTCAACGTCACTGTTACTAAGTAAAACAACGTCTCTTGAGTGAGCGAGTAATTACCGGGTAACGAGAGTAAAACCGTTGATGATCCCATGAACTCAGTACCTTGTTGTGGCGCTAACGCGAACATAAACAGGGCATTGATCAGCAATACCGTGCCTGTACCCAGTAAAAGCGGTTTGTAGACATGAAATGGCACTTTGGTCATTTTCAGTAAGCCTAAACCAAGCACGATCAACAGAGTGATGATTCGCAAGTCAAATGTGGTCAACACCACCGTCACCCAAGCAATGAAAAGCAAGAACTTAGTAATGCCATTCAACTTGTGAAGTGGCGATTGGGTATCGATGTAGTTGATACCAAACTTCATCTTATTGTCTTTCATGCCACTGCTTTCTCTGGTTGGTTTACTTCGCTGCTTTTTTGTTGGCGGTGCGCTTTTTCTACATTGATAAAATGCTGCATAAAGCCATTGGTGTCTTCGATACCAACTTTCGTAGCCAAATCAAACAGACTTGTTGTGGTGAGGTTTGCTTGGTCTAGTAGCTCTGGACTGCTGAATACCTGCGTCATTGGTGCATCCGCGACTAATTTACTGTCTGCAATCACGATAGAGCGCGTAGTGTATTCCAGCACTAAATGCATGTCATGAGAGATGATCATCACGGTTACGCCCAACTCGCGATTGAGCTTTTCGATGAAACTCAGCATAGATGTGTAGTTCCGGTAGTCCTGACCTGCCGTCGGTTCATCAAGGATCAGAAGCTCTGGTTCCAAGACCAAAATTGACGCAATGGTTACGCGCTTTTTCTGGCCGTAGCTCAATGCTTCGATTGGCCAGTGACGGTATTTGCTCAAACCGCACAGCTCAAGGACTTCAAGTACTTTAGCTTCGATTTGTTTCTCTTCAACGCCACGATTACGGAGGCCGAAGGCCACTTCGTCGAAAATCATGTGATGGGAAATCATGTGGTTCGGGTTTTGCATCACCACGCCCACTTTCTGGCTGCGCTCGAAAATGGTCAGTTCGTTTAGATCTTGACCATTCATGCTCATTGAGCCGCTATCCGCTTCAATAACGCCCATAATCAGTTTGGTGATGGTCGATTTACCCGAGCCATTTTTGCCAAGTACAGAGACAAACTCGCCACGCTTGATGTCAAAACTCACGTCTTCTAGCGCGTTTTTCTCACCGTCGTAAGAATAGGTGAGGCCACGGACTTCAAGCAAAGTCTCGGCTGGCGTTTTAGGTGGTTGTACTGTTGAACCATCAAACCATGCTTGTACTGCTGGTTTATATTGCTCCAACGGTAAGGTAGTTAAGCTAGAAGGTTTTGCATCGCCCTCAATCGCGCAGCCTGCTTCTTTCAGAGCCGAAATATAAAGCGGTTCGCGGATGCCGTAATCTTCTAGCAGAGGCGACGCTAAAATTTCATCTGGCGTTGTATCGGCAATGATTTCGCCGCTTTCCATCAAGATAATACGGTCAACTGAGCGATGCAGAACGTCCTCAAGACGATGCTCAATGATTACGATGGTTTTGCCCGTTTCGCGGTGTAGATCATCGATGATCTCGATGGTTTTTTTACCCGTTTTAGGGTCAAGCGCAGCTAGTGGTTCATCAAACAAAAGGATATCGACGTCATCGACGAGAATGCCCGCCAAAGAAACACGCTGTTTCTGCCCGCCAGATAGATCGTGGGGAGAGCGATCTAACATCTGTTCCAAGTCGACCATTTTGGCCGTGGCTTTGACCAATGGGTACATGTCGATGTTAGAAGTTAGCTGGTTTTCCAGCGCAAATGCGATGTCTTCGCCAATGCTCAAGCCGACAAATTGGCTGTCCGTATCTTGCAGTACGGTGCCAACTTGCTCAGTGTATTGGTGCATGTCGAAAGGGGCGGTGTCTTGACCATTGATGGTCAATGTTCCACTGGTTTCCCCTTTGATTGCGTGTGGGATCAGTCCGTTAAGACATTGCCCAAGGGTAGATTTACCACTACCACTTGGACCAATAATGACGATTTTCTCTCCTTTCTCTATCCTTAGATTGATATTTTTTAGCGTCGGTTTGTCCAGCGACTCATATCTAAAAGAGAAGTTAGAAAATTCGATTGTCATTCGACATTAAGCCTCTGTTAAGTTACGGCTTTGCTTGTTACGTTTAGCGACAGACTTAAGAATGAAGAAGCCAACAATAGCAATAAGAATGGTGTTACCGATCGCGATAATAGAAAGCTGGGTAAACACTTTAGTAAACGGTTCTGCGTACAAAATCGTGTCGAGGAATGCAGAGCAACCGTAACCAAATACGTTGCCTAATAGTGCAAGTACCACGAATAACGCGAAGTCTTTCATATTGAAATCACCTTTCTCCAAACGGTAGCGCGTTAGAGAAGGGAATAGACCGATAATCAAACCAACAATACCTGAACCAAGTACCCAAGTGAGCCATACGCCCCAACCTGCAAATAGGTCGGTGACCCAGTGGCCAATAAAACCAACCAAAAAGCCAACAAGTGGGCCAAATAGTACTGAGAACAATGCTAATACTGCCATTGCTGGTTTTAGCGTTGTGTTTGCAAACACAGGGATGCCAAACATAGGTAAGCCACCGATGCCGTAAAGAGCAGCACCAATTGCAATAACCACAACGGTTTTAGCAGAAAGATTCATAGATAACCTCAGTTCAATTGTCGATTTTAAAGAACGTTCATTTATATTGTTGGAAAGCATTGGTTATTTGATTGTGTAACATATATCCAAAACAACCAAACTGCTTATTGTTTGCTCTATTTTTCTTCAGGAAATGTGTGATTTGATTCACGTATCCCTTTGACTGGCTTTGTTTTTTAGCAAGCATTAAAAATAAGGCGCGCATTATACAGAATATTGATAAAAGTGGGAATGCTATCTGTCTGGATGGCTAGAATGAAATCGGAGGCTGATTGTCAGCCCCCGATTACACTTTTTGATGCTATTTTCATCGATAAATGAATGAGCTAGCAGTTCATTAATGGTCTAGGTACAAATAGTTCTGCCAGCTCTTCATGCGAATAAGCACTTTGCGCATTACTGATACGTGAGTAAAGCTGTCTGAGTAAACTGCGACTTCAACCGCAGTACCCATTGGCAGGTGGTATTCGCTCAAATCGTCCGTGATTTTTAGCTTCGCAAATACACGTCCGCTCGTGCGCAAGGCATCGGTACCAAGTAGAGCACCTCTGGCTTGAATTTGACTTTCACCAATGGCCGGAATCACGTCAATGACTTCGCCACGGAACACTTTGCCCGGAATTGCGCGGAACATAAATTCAGCTTCAAAGCCCGGCTTCAAACGTTGTAGCGAGTTTTGTCTGAACGCAGCGGTGTACGTAATGTCTTCGGTATGCACGAAGGTCATTGCAGGAGCAAGCGGTAACGGCACAGCCATCACACCAGGACGCAAAGCCAATTGCGTAACGTAACCATCGGTTGGTGCACGAACGATAGTTTGTTCTAGGTTAAACTCTGCTTTACGCAGCTCTGCGAGAAGTTGCGCGACTTGAGTGTTTTCACCACCAATTTCAGAGTCCAGAGCGATTTGCGCTTGTTCTTGTTGCAAAATCGCAACGTCTAGCATGGCTTCTGCCGCTTTATACGCTTGGCGTCGAGTATCTAAATCTTGTTCAGTAAACGCGCCGCGATCAAAGCCTCTTTGATATCGGCTAAACTCTCTTTGCGCTTTATCTCTATCTGCTTGTGCTTTTAAAACCGCAGCTTCTGCTTCTCTTAGATCAGACTCTAAACCCAACGCGCCTTGGCTTGCTTCTTTGACTTTCGCTTCAAGGCGAGCGACTTCCGCTTCAAAAGGCACAGGGTCGATTTTAAAAAGAATATCGCCGGTTTTGAGCGGTTGGTTCGCTTGAACTGGCACTTCCACAACGCGGCCACGTACACCAGAGACGATAGGCGTAGTTGGGAACACTTGGTTACCTAACTGAGTAAATGGGTGGTTGTAGTTCATAAGTAGCACAAGTGTGCCCACCAACACTACGCCACCAAGTACAGCTGTCGGGACCGTCCATTTGTTTAGAGGAATATTGAAGATTTTAAAAATGGCGATACAAAGAGCTGCGTAAGTCAGAATCAGCAATAAATCCATTATTCGTCCTCTTTACTTTGTTCAGTCAAAGGCTTTTGCTGAATCTTTTGTTGTTTCAACATCGATACTTCGTTTTTGAGTTCGTTGACTTCGTCGATGAGTTCTTCAAGACGGTGATGAATGTCGTGTGTTTCTTGCTCAAGTTGTTTGAAACCCCAACCACGCTCTTTGCGCCACAATGTTGCCCATATCCAAAGGAATGGCCAAAGCGCGTGCAGTGTGAACAGGCTGACCCAACCTGCGTAGTGAATTGCGTCTTGGTGCGGGTGTTCACGCTCTTTAGCAATTTCATACGGGATGTCATGGATAACAATGATTCCGTAGAAGATAACTAAAGCAACGAAGATGAGTAACCCAAGTGCAAAATAGTCTAGAAACATCTTACTTACCTGTGCTTGTTGCGAATTGGAAAAACTTACGTAAATTAACGGTTTAAGTATTTGTCTTAACTATAGATGAATCAAGCGCTTTTTATGTGCGAATTATGTTTATGCGATATCAGTACGTACTGATAGTTGTAGGCAAGTTTGGCGAGATTGAGTACAGATTTAAACAAAAAGTGAATAGATTCGGGTAGGGCTGATAAAAAGCATGATAAAGCCCCAGATTTCAACTGGGGCGTGGCTTAAAGTTCGGTACAGACTTGGTTTCGGCCATTGGCTTTGGCACGATACAAGGCTTTGTCGGCGCGGTAGAAGGTGCGCTGAGTGTTTTCCCCTTCGCGATGGAGTGTAATACCGATGGAAACGGTTAGGCCGCGTTCGCCAAGAATGTCTCGCCATGCATATTTAAAAATACGTTCGCGGTAGTTTTCAGCGTGCATTTCTGCGCGTTCCAATTGGCTGTTCTCAAGAATTACAAGGAACTCTTCACCGCCAAATCGCACGCACGATGCACCTTTAAATTTGAAGTAGGCTGCCAGTTCCTGTGACACACTTTTGATCGCTTTGTCACCCACCAAATGGCTCAGTTCGTCATTGATGGATTTGAAGTGATCGATGTCGATGACCATCAATGCGAATGGAGTGTCGTGCAGCAACATGTCTTTCAGTTTTACCTCCAACCAGCGGCGGTTGTGCAACGAGGTAAGGGGATCGGTAAATACGTCTTGTTGTAACTGAGCTACGGTATTTTTGTGTTGTTTGGTCGTCTCTTTAAGCTCTTTGTTTTCAATCTCAGACAGAATGAGCTTTAACTGCAATTCAAAGCGAGACAATCGACGCAGTTGAGCCGCGCCCAATTCGCTGATTGGGATGTGTTTTATTAAGTCTGATTCAATACGAAAAGCGCGTTTCTCACAGCTTAAAGCTTGCTGAAACTGCCCTTGTGACGCACTGACTTTGCTCATTGCGTTGTAAAAACGTTTCGCCAGAATGGGCGAAGAATGCTTTTTAATTCGCTTCCCAATGGACTCCAACAGCAAATTAGCCAACGAAGTGTGGCCAACACCATTCAAGCAATAGGCCGTTTCAATTTTGACCATGGTTGAGAGCCAATAGGTGGTCGCACTTCCGGTGGTGTACTTAATGCTGGATATGGAAAGCAGCGCTTCGGAATACTCTTCTTGCAGACGATGCAATTTAGCGCGATACAAATGCGTTTGAGCGGCGAGGTTTTTGTCGCTTACTAGGATGCTGAGCTCTTCACATTCACCCAATAATTCGCTGGCTTCGGCCACGCGTTTTAGACTGATGTAACAGGCGAGCATATACAGTTTGTAACGCAAACGAAGTGAGCGACTGCTGATGGCATGATCAATCGCGTCGATCTTTTGGTAGTAACGTAGAGCACGGTTGTGATCGCCATAAGCATCGCATAAGTTGCCCATACCAATGATCGCTAAAACGTATTCGTCGATAAAACCGTATTCCACTGCGATGTTGGTGGAAGCGATGTACTCGGTGAGGGCAGAGTTGTAATCACCAACTTCAACTAAGCGTTCGCTTAAACTTGCTTTGACCGACAGTATATCTTCGACATCCTCAGGTAATGAGAGCAGCTCTAATGCTTGTCTAAGCTCTTCGATACTGTCACAAAGCTGTTTGATTTCGCGGCGGTATTCTGCGCTGATAATTAGGCAATGTGCTTTTTCACGGCTGGTGGACGCAATGTGTCGACCGATATGTTCCCAAAGCGTGATGGCTTCTTCCCCAGAAACAGAAGAAGGATCGATGCCTGCGTCAGTGACTTTGCTAAGCAGTAGTTCCATTCTTCATTACCTCAATATAGCTTTCTTCCAACTGCTCTAAAGTAAATGGGAAAGTCAGGATGTCTTGTAAATACAATGTCGGTTTTGGCCCTTTGAGGCCACGTCGTTCCCATGGATAAATGTCTAACATGGCATGCACGGTTCGGTAGAGCTCTTCTGCGGCTTGATCTTTTTCGGCAATCAACATAGCGAGTCGATCGCTAGATAGGCGTGAAATGAGATCGCTTGGCGTCGTTAATGAGTGAACCAGTTCAGTGCACGCATCGAGAAACGCAGGATTGGAGTGGCGAATCATGATCACCGCATGGTTAGAGCGTTTAAGCTCAGTCTTAAATAGAACCAGTTGTTCCCACCAGTACGTTTCGGAAACGACGTTAGAAAACTGCTTTTCGGGATCGTATTCATGTTGAGAGCGAATACGATTGATGAGCTTGCGAGCACGTTGTTCTAGCTGGCGTTTTGAGCCGCGCGCTTTATCCATGCTGACCCGATTGGTCTGCTCTTTGAGCATTTTCAGTGCATGTTTTCGGTATTTTTTAAACGCATTAAATGCCGCTTCGAAATCGCCTTGCTCTTCAGCAACGCGAGATTGCTGAAAACAGATCTGACTTAGCAGTTCGCCGTTGTCGAAATTAAGCGCGGATTCTTCTGCGGCAAGCAACAACTCGGCTGCGCTGTCCGTGTTTTTACGCAGTAGCTCTAGTCTTGCTCGACTGATGAAAGAGTGTGCTTTCATCCACGTTAGATCGTGCTCAATGGCCAGTTTGTGCGCTTTTTGGGTTGCTTCTTCCGCAGCGTCTAGGCGTTCTAAGCCAAGGAGTGCCAAGCCTTTAAAGTCCCAAATTTCGGCTTGCCAAGTGCTGTCTTCATGGTCTTTGAGCACTTCTGTTGCGCCATCAAGTACCGTTAGCATCTCAATAAAGTTGTTGAGGAGGTAGTAGTCCCAAGCAAGCAGAATGCGAGCTTTACCTTCTAACCATGCAATTCGGACGTTGTTTGCCACTTTAACTGCAAGCTCATGAGTCGATGCGGCAAGTTTGTGTTCGTTGGTGATGCGCCAAACATTGCCAAGACCAATCAGGGATTCAATCTGAATCTCAATATCATCGACCAAAGCCGATTGCTCCAAGGCATTAATCCAATATTGCTGCGCCGAGTAATATTTGGCTTGTCCCCAGTATTGAAGGGCGAAGATATGCAGAATTTCTGGAAGGTGATCGTCAGTGTCCAGTTGGATTTGCTTATTGTAGGCGTCTTTGATGAATTTCAGCCCTTGGCGATATTCCATCAAACACCAACAACTGTGCGCCATGACGAGTAACGCTTTGATTTCACCGTCAATAAACAGTATTTGTTCCGCGCGAAGGCGGCACTGCTCGGCGAGGCGAAGAGTGCGTTCAGGGTGCGTTTTCACTTGCCCTTTGAGTGAGTTAAGCTCGTCTTCTAGCTGAATTTGGGTTTTATCCAACGTTCACATCCATGACTATCGAACTGGAATTTACACCTAAATAATAAGTGGTTAGATGCGTACTTCATTACGAGTGCAGCATGAAAGCCACATCATAAAATATCAGGTGCCGTAATGTATACCGTCACTGCCCCTAATTACCACATCTAAATGAGTTAAATAGTTACGATAGGAGCTGCTTAATGGTTAGAGGTGCGTCAGTGACTTCTAGCCTTTGTGCGGCAGTAAGACCTTGTTTGTCCTGATAGCACAAATTATGCCAAGCTCTGAATATATCTAAAAGAGGTAAAATTCCGGCAGGTCGCAATTTGCGACGTGGCTCGTTAATGAAACTTTCGAACAACAGCTGGAAGCGATTTTGATAGAACTGCACATGGCGAGTTGTTGCAACGTTAAACCACTTTTCTGGTTCATTTTTATCGCCAGCAAGGTAGCAAATGCCTTTGTGGCTTTCGCCTTGACTGGAGATCGCCCAGCGATCGCGCCACCAACTCATGTAGGCAATATCCACTTTGCCAAACGGAGCAGTCATGTCCCAGCCAGCGTCTTCTTCTACATACATCAGATCGACGTTTTTCTCTTGAATACGAGACAAACAAACGCTCAACGCTGCGGAGCGGAGCAGGGGATCTTGTGGCATGTAAATCGAAACCCGCTTGTTAGGGCAACACATATCAAGTACATGCAAATAGTGCGCGTACGAGGTGTAAGGAGGACGAACTAACGCGCCTTTCGATGGGTAATGAAATACCGATAAGTTACCGAGCGGATCTTCGACGTTACCACGAGCCAAAATCGTTTGGTATTTTTGGTCAATACGCTCTCTAAGGTGATTAGAAGGTTCCGCTGGTGGCTCACTTGCTTCCGCTGTGTACTCTTGAGAGACAAAACGAGAAACTTCGTCGTACGGGTTGTGATCCAGCGTCGCGATAGGTTCTTCATCCGAAGAGTAGTTCACGTGTTGGCAAAGAATGTAGCCCGAGTGCGCTTCACCAGACACAATCCAGTACACTCCATTATTGCTGTGTGGCTGCAAGGCAATGTAGCTGGAAGCCAACTCGTAGTGACTGGCGTGATTAACCCAACGAGCATCAATGGTCGCGAGCTTACGACGACAACGACTGGCGATGTGGTCAACGTGATCATAAAACGTTTTTGGGTTGATGCTGAGTTTGCGGCAAATTTCGCGCACGGAATAACCGGTGAACAAAAGGCCCATCAGGTTTTCTTGAAACTGCAGCTTTTTATTGGCGCCAGACCATTTATCGACAAAAGTGCTTTGGCACGCTTTACAACGGTAACGTTGACGGTCGCCACTGTAACCGAAAGCGTGATAGAGGTGTTTATGAGTGTGGACAGAGAGTCCGAAGTTGTCACACGCGTCGTTGCGACAAGCAGGTAACCCGTCACTGTGGACGTGTCGGAGGCGATGAAGTTCGTTCACGACATCGCGGTTGTTAAGTAAGGGGGGGAAAGCTCCACATTCACGGCATACCATCGCCGGACGCTTAGGGTTCGCATGTTGCAGAACGTAACGCTTTGCATCACTCAATCCAAAGTTGTCACACGCCAATGTTTTACAAAAGTTGAGTTGTAACCCATCTGCGTCTTTTGGCAGTTCGCCGTTAGACACAATCGCCCCCTCGGGATAATTCGGGCAGCCAGTCAGGCACTGGCTGCAAATTATTACTTAATAACTTCTTAGATGTTGATTGCTGTTTCAAGTGCAACTTTCATCATGTCGTTGAACGACTTTTGGCGCTCTTCTGAGCTTAGTTTTTCGCCACGGATGATGTGGTCAGAAACCGTTAGGATAGTTAGAGCTTTCGCGCCTAGGTCTGCAGCTACGCCGTAGATACCTGCCGCTTCCATGTCTACACCTAGGATGCCTAGTTTTTCCATCTTCTCGAAGATGTCTGCTTCTGGTGTGTAGAACAGGTCTGCAGAGAATACGTTACCTACTTTCACTGGCACTTCTTGAGCGCGAGCTTGCTTAACCGCTTCTTCTAGAAGGCTGAAGTCAGCGATTGCAGCGAAATCGTGGTTGTTGAAACGGATACGGTTAACTTTTGAGTCTGTAGAAGCACCCATACCGATAACAACGTCCATTAGGTTAACGTCGTCACGTACCGCGCCACAGCTACCTACACGGATAACGTTTTTCACGCCGTATTCAGCGATTAGCTCGTGTACGTAGATACAGCATGAAGGGATACCCATACCGTGACCCATTACAGACACTTTTTTACCTTTGTAAGTGCCAGTAAAGCCGAACATGTTGCGAACGTCACAAACTTGCTTCACATCTTCAAGGAAAGTTTCTGCAATGTATTTAGCACGCAAAGGGTCGCCTGGCATTAGAACTGTTTCAGCGAAATCACCTGGTTGTGCGTTGATGTGTGGGGTTGCCATAAGTGCTCTCCAAAGTTTTGTTCTGATAAAACGCATCTATTATAGGATGCTATTACCAATTCTGTTGAACTTGTTCGTTTTCGTTGAGGCAATAATATCGGGACGTACAGTGAACCCTTGAGAGGTTAGTCACAAAAACCACCCTTTTCGAAACTAACCAAGCTGTTGATAACTAAATCTGTTGAAAGCAAAAAGGCAATCGATTTGCTTTTGAGCGATTTATTGATTGCGCACACAAAATAGCCAAAGAAAAAGATAAATATTTTTTAAATCGAGCTGATCGAAATCGCGGAGGAGTAAGTAAAACGATTAAATTGTACAACTAATTTTCTTGTACAATTTAGGGTGGCTTGCTATAAGTTATACAACTAAACTTTTTGTATAGGGGTGACGTTGCTATGGAATCTTCAATCAAAGTAGGTATCAGTTCTTGCGTGTTAGGTGAACGCGTGCGTTTCGATTCTGGTCATAAAGTCAGTAACTTTGTGACTAAAGAGCTTAGCAATTATTTTGACTTTGTTTCTGTATGCCCAGAAGTGGGGGTAGGCATGCCGGTGCCACGCCCGACGATTCGTTTAATCAGTAATGAAGAACGCATCGCGTTGGTTGAAACGAAAAATCCCGACAATGATCACACAGATAACATGTTGACTTACTCTGCAAATAAAGTGGACGAGCTTCAAAATGAGCAATTGTGTGGTTACATCGTTTGTGCCAAATCGCCAACATGCGGTATGGAACGCGTAAAAGTGTACAGCAAAAACAACGCCGCAAAAGAAGGGATTGGTCTTTACACGAAGACGTTGATGGAAAAAATGCCGTGGTTACCTGTCGAAGAAGATGGACGCCTAAATGATCCCGTTCTTAAAGAGAACTTCATTACTCGCATTTATTGTCTCAACGATTTTTATGAATCGATGGCAGGTGAGCCGACACGCGGTAAGATCATCGATTTCCATTCTCGTTATAAGCTAACGCTTATGGCGCATCATCCAGAGTCGTATCGATCTTTGGGGCGCTTAGTCGCAGATGTTGCCAACTATGAGATTGACGAGTTTTACCGAGAATATCGATTAGGTCTGATGACGGCGCTATCGAACCGTGCCAGTCGCAAAAACAACACGAATGTGTTGATGCATCTTCAAGGGTATTTCAAACGCTCTCTAAACAAAGATGAAAAAGAAGAACTCGCGACCGTGATTCAAGACTATCGTACTGGCACGCTGCCATTACTCGCGCCACTAACATTAATTAAACACTATCTAAATGCTTATCCAGATGAATATCTGCAAAAACAGAAGTTTTTAGAGCCACACCCGCAGGAGATGAGATTACGATATGGTTTGTAGTTCAGAAGAAAAACTATACGCAATTCGAGATGTTGCAGAGATTACGGGCGTTAAGCCTGTGACGCTGAGAGCTTGGCAAAGACGCTATAACCTAATCCAACCACAAAGAACGGAAAAAGGGCATCGCTTATATTGTCAGCAAGATCTCGATACGATTCGTGAAATTCAAGGTTGGTTATCCAAAGGCATTGCGATCGGCAAAGTGAAAGGATTGCTCGGCCAATCGGATGTAGAAATCAGTGCAGAAAACCATTCGCTTGAAGAAGTGGAAACCGTACTGTCTGCGTTGTCGCAACTCAATCGTGGCAAAACGGAAAGCGTCCTCTCATCGGTATTGAAAGAGTACCCGCTCAACTTAGTCGTAGATCAGTTTATCAATCCTGTGTTTGAAGCATTGGATTTGGTTAAGGGCTCGCTGCGCTCTTTGCAGATGGGATTGTTCCAAACCTGTTTAATCACGCGTTTGGCATTGGTGATCGATTCTGAAAACAAAGCATCTACTAAGGGGAAATGTCTGTTGATCAGCTTTGAACAAAGTCGAGATGCAGAAAGCTGGATTCAGGCGGCGAAGTTGTGTGAGCAAGGTTACCACATCACCTTGGTCGACAAGGTGGACGACGTTTCTGGCTTGGTGGGGCACGACGTGATTGAACGCTACCAGCGTGTTTATGTGTTCTCGAATAAGGCGCTACCTGCCAAGCAAGTGGAAGCATTCAAAGCGCTGTTAGCGCGGTATCCTGAGCAAGTGCAGTGTTCGGAAGTTATTGAGAAACTTCATCTTGCACAAACACAGATTCAGTAAGGAGACCACATGATTCTGGTTTGGTTTAGGCGTGATTTACGCACGTTAGACCACACGGCGTTAAAGGCGGCACGTGATACAGGGCAACCTGTTGTTGCTTGTTTTGTTGCAACGCCAGAACAGTGGCAAGAGCACCACATGGCGCCGATGCAGGCGGATTTAATCGCCAGGCGTCTTGAGCATGTTCATCAAGAGCTCACAGAGCTAAACATTCCTCTTCTATATAAAGAAGTTCCGCGTTTTGACGACTGTACACAAGTCATTTGCGATTGGGCGGATAAGCTCAACGCAACAGCGGTAATGGTCAACATCAATTATGAAGTGAATGAAGTTGAGTTGGATAGAAAGGTTGCTCAAGTACTGGATAATCGTGGGGTAGAGTTTCACGCCTTTCACGACAAATGCGTTCATGCGCCAACGACCGTACTCAACAAGCAAGGTGAGTATTTCAAAGTATTTACGCCATTCAAACGAGCATGGTTGCAAAAATTTTCCTTGCCAACGGTATCCAAGCCTCAGAAACAAAATGAACTGCCTAGTGAGCAGTTAGCAGCGGTAAAACAAGACGGTTTTGATGCCGATTTTACGTTCTCTTATCCGAGGGAATCGAGCGAAGCTTGGTGTGCATCGACCAACGATATTCTCAAGCAATTGAGGACGTTTGCACGTGAGCGTAGTGACGGTTACCAGATGAAGCGAGATTTCCCCGCTATCGATGGTACGAGTCAGCTCTCGCCTTATCTTGCCATCGGAGCATTGTCGCCAAGACAGTGCATCGCTAGGTTGTATGCTGAGAATCCACAACCGGATTTGTCAGAAGGCAAAGCAACGTGGCTGAGCGAGATCATTTGGCGCGAGTTCTACCAGCACTTATTGGTGTTTGAACCTAAACTTGTCAAAGGTCGTGGATTCATCGACTGGGAAGAAAAAATTCAATGGTCTTACGATGAGCAAGCTTTTGAATGTTGGAAAACGGGGACGACTGGATATCCAATTGTTGATGCGGCAATGCGTCAACTCAACCAAACTGGCTGGATGCACAACCGACTTCGCATGATTGTCGCGAGCTTTCTTACCAAGGATTTACATATCGACTGGCGCTGGGGCGAAGAATACTTTATGAGCAAGCTCGTCGACGGCGACTTTGCGGCAAATAATGGTGGGTGGCAGTGGTCGGCATCGACTGGCTGTGATGGCCAACCATACTTCCGTATCTTCAATCCAATAAGCCAAGGCGAGAAGTTCGATTCCGACGGTCAATTCGTGCGTCACTGGGTGCCAGAAATTAAGAGGGTGCCGAATAAGTTCGTCCATAAACCATGGACTTGGGAGGGATTTTCTTTACTGGAATATCACAAGCCGATGGTTGATCACAAGGTTGAAAGAGAGATAACCTTACGGCTCTTCAAAAGTGCCAAGGAATAGAGTGAAATGCTTAGCAAAAAGCGATCAATGAGTTTTGCAAAACGAACCCTGTTATCTGTCTCGTTATCATTAGTGAGTGGATTGTCATTCGCCAAAATGTACGAGTTACCAGAGGACGGCAGCCGTTTGATTGGTCGCCTCGAAAACCACGTCGTGCAAGAAGGCGAGACCATGGCAAACATCGCCAAGCATTATGACGTGGGTATGCTAGCGTTGATGGCAGCGAACAAAGGCGTTGATCCATTTCTTCCTCAAGAAGGGCGCGTGCTTACTATTCCATCTCAACTTATTCTTCCTGAAGTTCCTCACCAAGGCATCGTGATTAACTTGGCAGAGCTGCGTTTGTACTACTTCCCAGAGGGCGAAGATGTGGTGCATGTTTTCCCTGTTGGTATTGGCCGAATTGGGCGAGATACACCAGTGATGACAACCAGCATCAGCCAAAAACGTCCGAACCCAACATGGACGCCACCTGCGTCTATTCGTGCAGAATACAGAGCGAAAGGGGTGGATTTACCTGCGGTTGTGCCAGCAGGCCCCGACAACCCGCTTGGGTTGTTTGCACTTCGTCTAGCTTACGGAAATGGTGAGTACCTTATTCACGGTACCAACAAAGATTTCGGCATCGGAATGCGCGTGAGTGCCGGTTGCATTCGTATGGACCCAAGTGATATCGAATGGTTGTTCGACAAGGTTCGTCGTGGTGAAAAAGTAAACATCATCAATCAGCCAGTGAAAGTGTCACTAGAGCCGGATCGTAGTGTGTTTGTGGAAGCGCATGAACCGTTAACTCGCAGCAATGGCGAGAAAGAACATTTACAAGTTCCGAAAGAATTGGGTTGGTGGCTAAATGAATTTGGATTGACGAATGTGAAAGCGAAAGCCGTTATTGCCGCTCAGAATGGGGTCCCAGTAGAAATAACCGCGCCTTAACGGGCGTTAAAGCGCGGAACAACATCTTACTTAGTGTAAGACTGAGCGATGTTATCGATACGCTCGTTAGCACGTGCTGCTTCTTCTTGAGCAGCCATTGCTGCGTCACCTGATTTTTGAACGTCAGATTGAAGAGATTGTACGTCTTGGCTTAGTTGGCTAACTTGGTTGCTTAGTTCATCTAGTTTAGCTGCGTTTGCTGTTGCTGCGTCATCAGATGAAGCACAACCTGCTAGTAGAAGTACTGAAGTTGCTGCAGCTGCGATCAACGTTTTGTTCATATAAGAACTCCTTGCTTATAGTGAAAGTCTCGCCCTATAACTCTTTTTTTATACAGTAGCGAGGTTAAATGTGGTTACATTTTATCAGTACATGATGTAGCAAAAGTCAAAAAAATCCAAGAATTTCATGGAGTACCTGACGTTAACTTTTACCTGAGCCTAACAAAAGTAATTACTCATCCTTTCGATTGCTCCCACAACAGTCCACATAGCAGGTATTTTTGCCACGTTCCTGATATCAATAATTTAGACGATATTGACACAAATGAAAGTTTCTACCCCTAAATAACTGCAATCGGCTTAATTCTACGAAGTGAATTCGACACTTTTATGGGCGTGTTTTTTCTCGAATTCTAGCCAAGGTTTTCGCCAGTTACAGACGACGCTTCTTCTTCACTGGGTTGCAAATGATGTTTTGTTTTCATCCGTGGGAATTAGTTTGTGTGATCTCTATCTATACTCCTATGATTTGCGGTATTATACCGAGCTTTATTTTTTTGCTGCGTTAGAGCGGAAACGACATTACAGAGCGCTCAGACGCTGACTGATTTATTGGAGAATACTTTGCAATTTAAAGATCTAGGCCTAGACAACCGATTGTTGAAGAACCTAAAACACTACGATTTTAAAAAACCGACTGACATTCAAAAACAGGCTATTCCTGTTGCGATTGTAGGCAAGGATTTATTGGCATCTTCGAAAACGGGTTCGGGTAAGACTTTGGCGTTTGTATTGCCAATGCTTCACAAGTCACTGAAGACAAAATCGTTTTCAGCGAAAGATCCTCGTGCTGTGATTCTGGCTCCAACGCGTGAGTTGGCTAAACAAGTGTATGGCGAACTTCGCTCTATGCTGGCTGGTCTATCTTACGATGCAGCGTTGATTCTTGGTGGTGAGAACTTTAACGATCAAGTAAAAGCACTGCGTCGTTACCCGAAATTCATCGTGGCGACACCAGGACGTTTGGCTGACCACCTAGAGCACCGCTCTCTGTACCTTGACGGTTTGGAAACGCTGATTCTTGATGAAGCAGACCGTATGTTGGATTTGGGCTTTGCGCCTGAGCTACGTCGTATCCATAACGCGGCGAAACACCGTCGTCGTCAAACGTTGATGTTCTCAGCAACGTTGGACCACGCAGAAGTGAACGATATTGCTTCTGAAATGCTCAATGCGCCAAAACGTATCGCAGTTGGCGTATCTAACGAAGAACACAAAGACATCACGCAAAAATTCTACTTGTGTGATCACCTTGATCACAAAGAAGCGATTCTGGAACGCGTACTTTCTGAAGCGGAATACCGTCAAGTGATCATTTTTACGGCAACGCGTGACGATACCGAACGTCTAACCGCGAAGCTGAACGAGAAAAAACTGAAGGCAGTTGCACTGAGTGGTAACTTGAACCAGACGCAGCGTAACACCATCATGAGCCAGTTTGAGCGTGCGGTGTTTAAGATTCTGGTAACGACTGATGTCGCTTCTCGTGGATTGGATATTGCGACAGTGACTCACGTCATCAACTTCGATATGCCAAAGCATACAGAAGAATACGTGCACCGCGTTGGTCGTACTGGCCGTGCGGGTAACAAAGGTGATGCGATTTCTCTGGTTGGTCCAAAAGACTGGGATAGCTTCAAGCGTATCGAAACTTACCTACAGCAAGATCTTGCATTCTCAGTGTTTGAAGATTTGAAAGGTAAATTTAAAGGTCTGAAACCACCTAAGAAAGATTTCCGTAATAAGAAAGCGACGACGAAAAAAGCGCGTCCTCAAGCGAAGAAAGTGGCGAAGCAACCAGCTAAACGCGACAAGAGCTTCTACAAAAACGTATCGGTGGGTGATGACGTGTTCATCCCTAAGAAAAAGCCTGCGGCACCAAGCTCTGAAGAGTCATGATCGCCTCAGTTCTAAACTGATTCTAATGCATATAAAATCCGAGTGTTCGCACTCGGATTTTTTATGCCCGTCACTTAGCCAACCCTTGTCTTTTCTTACTAACCGTTTCTCCCAATGCTTATATTTGTCTGACTTCATATAAACAGCACAGATTGCTAATTTAGCAAGATGTTGATTGTATTTACACTGGTTAAAGCAAACGTTTTTTCAATCAGGTTAGATAAAAATATTATTTAATTATGAAAATGATAATTGATCTCATTTTTATTTAAGGGCAGAATACGCGGATTCCATTAATCCTATAAATGAATTCGCTCTCTATATGAAATTTACTCATGTTTTTTTAGGGCTCATAGTTACCTCTAGTTTTGGCGCTACTGCCGCTGATGATTTTAACTGGCTGCGAGATGACGCTCGTAAAGATGAGCGAGTTCTTACCTACTTGACGCAGCAAAACCGCAAGACCGAACAGTATCAAAAAAGTTATCAGGCACTGACACAAGATCTGCTGGCACAGTGGGAAACGATGGTGGCAGACAAAGGCGAGCAGCCATGGTCGATTGTGAATGGACGAGAGTGGACGTTAACGCGTCGTGACGGTCGCTACGTGTTGTTATCACGTGCGAGTCAGCATGCACCAGAAAACGCAGTGTTTGATTTCGCTGAGCGACAATCGGCGCATCAATACTATCAACTTGGTCAGTGGCATGTGAGTGGCGATAAACTGCTTTTCACTGAGGATATCGACGGCAGCGAGCAATATCGAGCTGTGGTTGTTGATTTACTCTCAGGCCAATCTTCGGAACTGGCAACACACGTCGATAGTGGTGCACTGTTATCACAAAATGGAAAAATGGCGTACCTTGTAGCAAAGGACAAGCGTACCCAGCGACCTCATCAGATCCTACGTATTTCCACTGAGTCTTTGGCTAAAACAGTAGTATGGAATGAGTACAAATCAGATTGGTTACTCTCTTTTTATCGCGCGGCAGATAGTCGTTACGCCGTGCTGCAAAGCAACAACGAGTCAACAACAGAGCAGAAGCTTGTCGATCTAGAAACTGGCACCGTCACCGATTCATTGCGAGTGCCAGAAGTGGGTGTGGAATATTACGCAGATGTCGCGAAAGGGCATGTTTACCTCAACAGTAATCTTGAAGGAAAGTTTGCACTTTACCAAGCCGAACTCACGCCGCTTAGCGCAACATGGCAACGCTTTACCAACCCTAGTGAGCCGCTTGAGCAGTTCTACCTTTATGATGCAGGAGTTGTGGCACTTAGTAAGCCAAACAATGTGTCGACGTTGACGGTGTATTCTTATCAAGGTCAGGAAAAAGTGATACTGCCATTGGAACACGATGGAAATGTCGCTTGGTTGAGCACGTTAGGCGATTTTGAATCAAACAAGATTCGTATCCGAAGCATGTCGATGACCACGCCTCCTCAATGGGAGGAGTTTGATGTAAAAACGCTGACTAAATCTTTGTACTCTCAAGATGCTTACCAAGATTTTGATAGCCAACATTATGTTTCAAAACGAATTTTCATTAAGCACGATGGTGTTTCTGTTCCCGTCTCTTTAGCGTATCGCAAAGACAAATTACACGCACAATCACCCGTGATGATTTATGGCTATGGCGCATACGGTTTTACGATGAAACCGTACTTTATGCCTCAAGTCATAAGCTTGCTCGACCAAGGCGTGATTTACGCTATCGCCCATGTTCGTGGCGGTGGGTACTTTGGCGATGAGTGGCATGAGCAAGGCCGTGGTGTGCGCAAAGCCAATTCTATTGGCGACTTTGTCGCGGCCGCTAAGACGCTGAAAACGTTTGAACGCGGTAATCGAGAGGTTTTCGCCATTGGCTCTAGTGCTGGTGGCACGTTGGTCGCGGGAGCGGTTAATCGAGATCCTAAGTTATTTTCAGGTGTCGTGCTTAAAGTGCCTTTTGTTGATGTGGTAGCCAGCATGTCGGATACATCACTTCCGCTGACCACGCAGCAGTATGGCGAATGGGGTAACCCAACCAAATCTGAACAACTGGCACTAATGAAGGCGTACGATCCAATTCTCAACATTCACAAAGACGCTTACCCACCGATGCTGGTTCAAGTCGGTTTGATCGACCAGCGCGTGCCTTACTGGGAAGGTGCCAAGTATCTCGCCAAGGTTTCTGAGCTAAGTGAGCACACCGGGCCTTACTTGTTACAGACCGATTTTAACTCGGGTCATCAAATGGACCCACGACAAGCGCAAGAACAACAAGCAAAAGAATACGCCTTTCTTTTATCACTGATTAATACATCTAAAGCGGAGCAGTAAATGAAGCTTACCCCAGTGTCAGCGGCAGTACTTTCGGTACTAGCTGCCAGCCAAGTGCACGCCAAATCTGACGTTTTCTCTATGGAAGAGGTTGTGGTGACGGCGAATCGGATTGAACAACCTGTGTCTGAAGTAGCAGGCAGCGTTGCGGTTGTCACCAGCGAAGAGATTGAACAAAAGGGCGAAACAGAGCTTTATGATGCGCTGCGTCACGAGCCTGGGGTAAGTGTGTCGGGTGGCGCTGGTCGTCCACAAAACATCACGATTCGGGGCATGACGGGTAATCGCATTATGATCATTCGTGACGGCATTCGCTCTGCAGACGGTTTTGGTGCGAATGACAACAATGACAAAGTGGGCCGCGACACGTTCGATCTATCTAATCTTGAATCATTAGAAGTAGTGAAAGGGGCAAGCTCCTCAGTCTTGGGCTCTGGTGCCATTGGTGGCGCTGTGATTTTAAAATCCAAACAGCCGGGCGAGTTTTTAGAAGATCGTGACTTTTATGTTGACGCCACGGGCACTTATACAGGGATCAGCAATAAATACAAAGGCGCGAGCAATTTGGCATTTCGTTCTGGCGATACGGAAAGCTTGGTCAACGCGGCTTATTGGCAAGGTGAAGAGACGCGTAACTTCAGCCAAGATTTGTACAATCGTGATTTGGATGGTTACAGCGCGTCATACGCCATCAATCATTTCTTCAGTGATGAAGTGATGATCAAAGCGCGTGCCGAACTCTATCGACAAGACCAACAACGCCTTGAAGGTTCGTCATCCATACAAAAAGATGGCAAGTGGCATATCGAAGACTTTGCAGAAGATGAATCGACAGAAGAATACAGTGCATATTTAGGTGCAGAGCTAACGCCGCTTGAACCAGCATGGTTTGAAGAGTTGGATACCAAAGTTTATTGGCGTCATACCGAAGTGATCACAGACACCAATCGCTTAATGAACTCTACCGACGCCAATGGTCTGCTGATCAAGCGCCGCGAACTTGAGCACAAAACATTTACCGATAACACGGTCGGTTTGAGAGCGGATTTCAAACAGACGCTTCATGCCTCATCGGCTGAGCACAAGTTAGCGTATGGCGTTGAGATAGCATCGGATTACTACCAACGGGAAGATAATCAGAAAGTCCTCGATTGGACGGGTTCCAACGCATCGCAAAAACAACCCTTTGCCGCTGCACGTGCATACAACATTGGGCTTTATTTCCGTGACATGATTGAACTGGATAAATGGACATTAACTGGCGGTTTGCGTTTCGATGCGCACCGACTTTCACCTGATGGCCAGAATGATATCGGTGGATATCCACTGAAAGATATCGACAGTTCTGAAATTTCACCAAGTTTGTCGATTTCTCGTGAAGTGTTCGAAAACAACCGCGTTTACCTCTCTTACGATCACGGCTATCGAGCGCCAGAATACGATAAGGCGTATGGCTTCGTAAGCCACGACTTTGTGCCGCTGACGCCTTTTGTTATTGCACCAAATATGGATCTAGAGGCTGAAACTTCGGACTCGTTTGAAATCGGTAACAAATTCGATAATGGCCGAGCGCAACTTTACGTTTCTGCGTTTTACAACAAGTTCCAAAACTTCATTGATGTTGTTACCACGGGTCAAGATAACTTCGGTAACTACGTCAAGCAATACCAAAACTTACACGGCGTTGAAACCTACGGCGCGGAGCTTTCTGCCGCGTATGCTTTCACATCGTCTTGGAAGCTAAGTACCAAGCTTGGTTATGTGGACGGAAAGGACGCTGAGGGCGAATACGTTCGTAGCATCACGCCTTTTGAGGGCAATGTTGGGCTGAACTACCAGCAACAAGACTTTAATGCGTTCGCGACGTGGAATTGGGCTGGTTCGATGGATCGTGTGCCGAGTTGCCAAACGTCGCTCGGACAAAAGACAGAATGCGCAAAAACAGAAGCATGGAACACGCTCGATTTGGGAGCAAGTTACCAAATCACCAAAGATTTCCGTTTGAGTGCGACCATCATCAACCTGTTCGACAAAGAATACATTCGTTACCAAGACGTTGCTGGCATAGCTGATGAGAGCAAACGCTACTCAACGGAACCAGGTCGTTACTTTACGGTTAACGCGAAGTACATCTTTTAGTAGGAGCTCAGCATGAAACTCAAACTTTTAGCGCTTTCTCTTGCGTTGGCAGGCGTTCAAGTGACGAACGCAGCGCAGTGGGATTACCCTAGCGCGGCTATTACGGTCACGAACCAAGCCGAAGCGCTACGCTACTTACAAGCCAATTACGCTAGCGCTGGCGAACTTAAGTTTCGCTATCAAACCCGTTCTAAGCTTGGAGATCATTATAACTTTGATGTGTGGGTCGATGGTCAGTATCAACCGCAACGCACTATTGTGTTGTCGACTAACCAAGACCGCCAAATCGAGCGTATTTTCAAAAGCCTTGAAGATACGGTTATTCGTAATGGTCAGGCGATGCCAGCCGCAGAACTGGAATTGCCTGTTCGATTGGAAGTGACCGAGCCGCCAGCGTTGAGCTCCGGTGAGTTAGTGACGGTTCCCGTCTCAGTGTTTGATCCTGATTTACGTACGATGCAGCAACAAGCTGCGCCTGATTCCGCTTGGAATTCGTTAGAGGATTATCCGCAGCCACTTCAATATGTTGAGAAGCAGATTCAAGTTTTGCAGTCTGACGGCAAGTTCTACCTAGCCAACGAGCGCGTTAAACAGGTGGATGCACTTGCATTACTGCCTACACCTGCGGTAGGTGCGGAGCCCGTACGCGATACAAGCAGTATTTTGCCACCTGAAGGTGTTCAATCTTTTGCTGATGTAAAAGCGATGCAAAGTGCTCAGCTTGGCGACAATGCCTTTTTGCAGTTGATGGCGTTTTATCATCTTGACAACTCACTGCAGTACTTATCGAGCTTGAGCTATGACTTGTTTGAAGAGCCGCTTCGTTTTGATGGACGAGGTTTAGCGCTAGACAACTCTTCTTACTACACAGGTTCGCGTGCGCTGATGTTAGGCGTTGGCGGAGTATCTCCGGATGCTGCGGATGCAGATGTGATTTTGCACGAGCTAGGACACGGGATTCACTATCAAATCGTTCCCGACTGGGCGTATGGCCACACTGGCGCGATTGGAGAAGGTGTCGGTGATTACTGGGCGGGCAGCGCGAGCTTCCGAACACAGTATTTAGATGCGGCTCGCCGTGGTCAGGAATTTGAGATTGATACCGTGTTCAACTGGGATGGCATGTTTGGCGTTCGCCGCGCAACACGCAGTCTCTGGAACCAACGTGCTCGTTACTTTGAAGGAGCGGAATACCGAGCGCATGAAAGTGTTGGTGGTGAATTGGGCGACGAGTTGTGGTCGACACCTTTATTCCAAGCCTTGAAAGCGTCCGTTGCTCGTTATGGCGATGGTTCGGATCGTGTTTTCCGTGACTTTGACTCGATTGTGCTTGAAGGCATGTACGGCGTGGGTCGTGGTGTGAAAATGCATGATTTGGCGGAGTCCACCGTGTTTGCCGCGACAATGCTTTTCCCTGAAAAAGAGTACGCACAAATTCTGAAAGATAGCTTCGCACAGCATAACTTACTCAAAGTTCCTTTTAACGCCCGATATCAATCTCGTTACATCAACGCTGGGGAAACGGTCGAGTTGACGCTTTCTCACACCGGCCGATCTGCAAGCGTAAAGGGCAATTGGTCACTGAACAACGACACATCGAAAGCGGTCGATGTGCAACTGGCAAACTCGGCCTCTTTCAGTGCCAACTTACCAACGGGGCTGACGTGTGGTGCACCGTTTGAATCTAAAGTTTCAGTGGATTATCAGTTTGCTGAAGGGCTTAAGGCGCAATCTTGGCAAAACGTGACGGCGCTAGTGAATGGTATTCCTCTACTTTTGAATAAGCCCAAGACTATCGAGGATGCGCTCACCGATGCGAGTATTAACTCGCGCGGTCAAGAAGTGCAAGGGAACAAAATTTTTGTTCAAACACTATCAGACAAAACGCAGAAAATTGATGACTCATTTGCCGTTTATCTCGATATCGAACACGCGAATTTAGCGGATTTACACATCACGTTGACGTCGCCACAAGGCCAGTCTGTAGTGCTGTTTAACCATCAGCCGAGTCAATCGGGTGGGTTTACGGGCTATTTCACGGTTCAGCACGATTCAGAGCTGCAAGCATTGGTTGGAGAGCCTAGTTGGGGAACGTGGCGACTAGAAGTCTCCGATCGGGTGGTCGGCAACTCGGGCGCACTAAAAGCGTGGGGTGTGAGTCACTTTAACCAGTATCAGTGCGGTGCTGATACCACTTCGAAAAGCAACGGCAATGGCTCGGGTGGGAGTGGCTCACCTTGGGCGCTCTTTGGCTTGCTTGTGCTTTCAATGTTGAGAGTGGTTCGCTCTCGTAATAACGATTCATCAAAAAGAAGATAAGACCTATGAAGTTTCAATATTCTCTCATTGCAGTCTCACTGGCCCTTGTTGGTTGTGGCGGCGGTTCTGGTGGTGGTGACGCAACGGCGCCAAGTTACAACGTAGCGGGAACCATTTCTGCGAAAGGTACGTTGTTAGATACACCAGTGTGCATCGATCTCAACCAGAACTTTGTGTGTGATGCGACTGAGCCGAGCACAAAAAGTAATAACGCAGGTGAGTTCTCGATTACCTCGACAAACAAGAACATTTTAACCAGTCCAATTTTGGCTCAGGTTGACCAAGGCGATGAGCTCACACTGAACATGATGACGCCGGGCCGAGGTTTGAGCAAAGGCAACGACATTAATGGCGTTACCACATTAATCGCGGCGCTGGTTATTGATGGTAAAACCGTCAGCCAAGCAGAACAAGTTCTAAAAGATTGGCTTGCACATGCTAACGTGAAGCTGCCTGGCACCGTGATGTCGGATCCCAATGCGTCTGAGTTGGAATACATTGAGCAAAACACGGTCGGGTTGCTAAGCAAAATGAAGCCAGAACACATCACACTTGGCATGACGACGATGGCGCAAACACTCAGCTATAACGACAAATCTCTCGCGGCGTACTTGTTGAGTGATGCGGAGCTCACTGAGTTAGCGGCCAAGCTGTCTTCTTTATCTGCGCTTGGTTCGGTAGGTAACGATACGGGTACCGTTTTGTATTATACGGTCGCTAAAGGACATTCGAACACAGCGACGCCTCAAGAACTTTTCCCAGGACAAGATGCTGAATTTGGCTTTGACAAGTTAGAGAAGCAGGCGGCGACAGGTAATGGCTTCAAGTTTGTTAAGTTAAGTGCAACGGGCGAGAAGCTAAAGGTGGATGCAACCACTTGGGCTTGTACATTAGATGAGCGCACGGGTTTGGTTTGGGAAAACAAAAGTGCTGACGAAAATTCGCTTCAGTTTAAAGATCGTCTGTTTGTTTACGAATCAGAAGACTTTAAGCCATTTTCTAAAGACTTGGAACAGGTTGGTTGTGTCAACGCAAGAGATGATATTTGCTCAACTAAGCAATACATTGAGCACTTCAACCAGAAGTCACTGTGTGGCATCACAAATTGGCGCTTACCGGATTATCAGGAGTTTTATGATGTTCTCGACTTCGGTGAAACAGAGAAAGATGCAAGTGGCGTCGTTTATGGAATGAATTTTAAGTTCTTCCCACAGCAAACGTTAGGTAGTCCTTATTTGGAATACGGTTCGGTTTGGTTCCAGGCGTTTACCTTTACTGAAAATGACAAGGTAAAAACGCCCGAGTACTTAAGAATGCCGTTGGTAACGGTTCGAGGTGCCGACCGTGGACAATCTAGCTCGATTGAGATTTATTCCGATAAAAAAGATCCAACAGCTGATGATTCATACCAATTTCCAATTCGTCTAGTTGCTGAGAAAGGAGAGTAAGATGAAAAAACTTATTACCGCATTATCTCTTGTACTTGTTTCTTACGCGTCGATGGCCGCTCAGGAATGCTCTTTGGATTTTGTGAAGTCAGCGCCGAATTCTCGCTACTTATACTCTGATCTAGGTGTTGTAACAGATTTAAAAACAGGACTCACTTGGATGCGCTGCCCAGTTGGTATGACATGGGATATGGCTCAAAAAGCGTGTTCTGGGGAAGCTCAAAAAGTAACATGGCAAAACGCGCTGCTTACTGCGGAGCAAATTCGGAATGCCTCGGGCAACCATGTACTACACAATTTTGCAGATAAAAAACAGTGGCGATTACCGAATATTAAAGAGTTAGTTACACTCACAGAGCGTGCTTGTTTCCATCCTTCGATGAATGGTACGGCGTTTGAAAGCGCATACTCGCTGGAAACTGGTGATTTAGGTAGCTATATCTGGAGCAACACGCCCGGCACCGACGCTAGACAAATCATGACGTTCGAAAGCGTGAATGGAGATGTTATTGGCTATTCTCCTGAGGCGAACCAGTTTTCAGTGTTGCTTGTCACAGACGAAGATTAATCGACAAGTGGCTGTTAAGACAATGACGTTAAAAAGCTCCGCATTTGCGGAGCTTTTTTCGTATTTCATTCAGTGTTTCGCATGTGTTTACACCACAATGAGTGATTACACTTGGAACTGTCTTAACTGTTGCTGCTGGTTTTCCGCTAGGCCAGAAAGCTCTTGAGCGGCAGCGGCGGATTGCGTAATACCAGTTACGTTCTGGCTCACCAGCTCATAGATGTTTGTTAAGTTGTTATTGATATCAGCCGTGACCTGTTTCTGCTCTTCTGATGCGGTCGCCACTTGAGTGTTGATTGAGTTCAGTTCGGCGATAGCGTTACTGATATTAGCAAGTGATTGGCTAACTTCTTGTGCCAGAGCTTGGTTGTCTGACAGCATGGCTAAGCTAGAGTGCATGCTTTCATTCGCGTGACCAGATTGCTGTTGAAGCTCTTCAATGATGGTCTGGATCTCTTTTGTCGACTCCTGAGTTCGCGCCGCTAGCATACGGACTTCATCGGCCACTACCGCGAAGCCTCGGCCACTTTCGCCCGCACGTGCAGCCTCGATTGCTGCATTCAGTGCAAGCAGATTGGTTTGCTCAGAAATGCCTTCAATCACTTCGATCACGCGACCAATATGTTCTGATTGATCTTTTAGCGACGTCACGACGGCTGCGGCTTCGTTGAGTTGCTCCGCCATTTTTTCGCTTGCGCGAGTGCTTTCTTCAAACATGCTCAGGCTTTGTGAGGTCAGCATGCGTGCTTGATTTGATGAGCTATCGGCTTCTTGTGCATTGGTCGATACCTCAGCTGCGGTAGATTCTAGCTGGTTGATCGCCGAAGCCACTTGCTCAACTTCTTGTTTTTCTTGATCCGAATTGACGCTGCTTTGAGTCATAACGGTCGCTAACTCAGTCGATGCTGATGCCACATCTTCACTAATGCGAACTAATGCACTCACTGTTTCACGCAGTTTGTCGATGGTTTGATTTACATCCTGAGCCAGCTGCGACACTTCGTTTTTTCCGATGGCTTCGGCTTTAACCAATAGATTTCCCTTCGCGACTTCTTGCATGGTTCCTTGAAGGTTACGAATCGGTGCAACGATATAGCTGGCTAGTATCCAACTAATAAGAGAAGCGGCACTCAAGATCACCGCAAGCGAGACCGCGCTGTACGTGAGCGTGGTTGAATGCTGTTCGCCATTCGCTTCCACTTCATCGGTGACGATTTGATTCAATTGTTTAGACAGGTTGTCGATGGCGTTGATCATTGCTTCGCCAGCCAATCGATATTCTGCCATCGCAGATTCGTACTTTTGATTGAAATCGGATGTGGTGTAGCCAGAAGAGTGTTTGGTGGTGAGCAGAGGTGTCATGGTGACGCGCGTGAAATCAACATAGTGATCCATGGCTTTGCGCATGGCATTCACTTCGGTTTGAACGCCTGGGAGGCTATCGATGGAATTCAGAAAATCGCGGTTTTTGTTTTGTCTATCAGACAGTTCTTGGTTGAGAGATTGGACATCTTCGGCTCTAAATAGACTGTAAATGGCTTTGATGCGCATGGCGTAGGTGTTGTCTACGATGGCGCTGAGTTCCTCTTTATGAATGATCAGCTTGTTGGTGGAAGTGGAAACCTTATTGAATGCTTGGTCGAGCTTGCCGATTCCGACGCTCAATCCAATGACGAGTAATACAACGGTGAATAGAACAGGTAAAAAGACCTGAAGTTTAATAGAAAGCGTACTAAGAAATTGACGCATGATTGACCCTCTATAGTTTTGATTATTATCATTATTATTAATAACCTTAAGGATTCTAATGAATACATTTTTCAAATCAATCACTTACTAATGCCGAATTGTTATGAAATGTAGCAAAATTGAAGGACTTGGCATTTTGTATAGATGTAGAAAGGCGTGGAAGTAAGCGAGGAAATAACACAACCTGAAATGTTGCGGAATTAATATACAGAAATGACAACGTGTCATAGAGGGTTCAACTAAGTGAAACACAACTGTCATATTCGGATTCTAAAGTGGGCACCGTTCAAGTGAAACACAACGGCAATAAAGCCACTTTAAGGAAATTGTGATGAAAAAGACAGTAATCGGTGCAATCGCACTTCTAGGCGCAATGGCAGTGACTCCTGTTTCTGCTAAAGAAACTATCTCTGCAGTGGGTTCTAGCAGCGTAACTCCACTGATGGAAGTTTTCTCTGAAACATACATGAAGACGAACCCGAACGTATTCATCGAGGTTCAAGGCCCTGGCTCTTCAGCTGGCGTTAAAGCGGCGAAAAACGGTTCAGCAGACTTAGGTATGTCTTCTCGTAACCTGAAGGAATCAGAAAAAGAGCCAACACTTGTTGAAGAAGTGGTTGCTCGTGACGGTATCGCGGTTGTTGTTAACCCACAAAACAAGCTAGCAGGTCTAACTGCTGAACAAGTGACAGCAATCTACAAAGGCGAAGTATCAAACTGGAAAGAAGTGGGCGGCGAAGATAAGCCAATCGTAGCAATCACTCGTGATACCGCTTCTGGTACTCGTGGTGCATTTGAAGACATCATGGCGCTGAAAATGAAAATCTCTGGCAAGAAAGTATCTGCAATCTCTCAACGTGCTCAAGTTGCTAACGGTAACGGCGCACTTAAAACAATGGTTGCGTCTAACCCATACGCAATCGGCTACATCTCACTAGGTACAGTAGACAACACAGTTAACGCTCTAGCAATCGACGGTGTTGATGCAACAGTCGCTAACGTGAAAAACGGTTCTTACAAAGTAGCTCGCCCATTCCTTGTGCTTTACAAAGAAGGCAAGCCATCTGCAGAAACGCAAAAATTCCTAGATTGGATGCTAACTGAAGATGCGCAAAAGCTAGTTGACCAAAACGGTTACATCTCAGTTCACTAATTTATCGGGACTCTTAAGTTTGCTCAGCCCACCGTTTAGGGCTGAGCCTTTTCTATCCATAGCGTTCATTGGCAATACCCAGAACCGTGAGATTTTTAAATGACCATCGCAACAAATAGTGAAAAGCTTATGAATACTGACGCTAAAGCTATCAGCAAGCCAGGCCTACGCGAGAAACGTCGTGTAGACTGGAAAGAGCGTATCTTCCACGGCTTGTTCCTAACCAGTGCTGTTATCGGCATTGTGTCGTTAGCAGTAATTGCTTACTTTATTGTTCGAGAGAGTATTCCTGCCTTCCAAGAAGCTGGAGTATCGGGCATCGTTCTTGGCCAAAACTGGCTTCCACCTGCGCTTTACGGCGTAGCAACAATGATTGTCGCTTCTGTAGTCTCTACTGCGGGTGCGGTGATGGTTGGCGTTCCTGTTGGTGTGCTTACCGCAATCTTCATCGCTGAAATCGCGCCTAAGCGTTTGGCTGATGTTATTCGTCCTGCGGTTGAGTTGCTAGCGGGTATCCCTTCGGTGGTGTATGGCTTCTTCGGCCTCGTTATCATCGTTCCTTTGATTCAAGACATCTTCAATGTGCCAGCGGGTAACACCATCTTGGCGGGTATCATTGTTCTTGGTGTGATGATTCTACCGACCGTAATCACGGTATCTGAAACGTCTATTCGAGCAGTGCCTCGTGCATACAAAGAAGGCTCTTTGGCTCTTGGCGCTTCAAAAATCTACACAATCTTCAAACTGCTCGTTCCTGCGGCTCGTTCAGGCATCATGACTGGTGTGATTCTTGGTATCGGTCGTGCGTTGGGTGAGACAATGGCAATCATCATGGTGATGGGTAACGCACCGGCAATGCCAGAAGGTATTCTCGACTCAGCACGTACGCTGACCGCGAACATCGCGATTGAAATGTCTTACGCAAGTGGTGTTCACGCGAACGCACTGTACGCAACAGGTGTGGTACTGCTGGTCTTCATCATGTCGTTGAACGCTGTACTTCTTTACCTAAACCGAGAAAAAGCGAAGTAATCGCTCGTTAAAGGTGACTATTATGGATCGCGCAAAACTGAAAAAAGCACGCCAGTTCAAAGATAACGTCTTTAACGCTTTCGTTTGGATTTCGGCTGCACTAACGGTAGGTTTTCTGTTCTGGATTATCTGGTACATCCTATCAAACGGTCTACAACACGTAGATTGGAACTTCATTACTGACAATTACACTCGTACCGGCGATGAGCACGGTATCTTCCCGATGATTGTGTCGACCATCTACATGGTTATTGCATCCATTGCAGTAGCGGCACCTCTGGGTATCATGACGGCGATTTACCTGACTGAATACGCAAAAGTCGGCAGCCGTTTGGTGAAAGTGATTCGATTCTGTACAGAATCCCTAGCAGGTATTCCGTCGATCATCTTCGGTCTGTTTGGTATGACTTTCTTCGTGGCAATTCTTGGTCTTGGTTTCTCGATTCTATCGGGTGCACTGACGCTAAGTATCCTAATCCTGCCAGTTATCATCCGTACCACGGAAGAAGCATTGATGGCAGTGCCACAAACGTATCGTGAAGGCTCATACGGCCTTGGCGCTTCAAAAATTTACACTATCTGGCGTTTGATTCTTCCGAGCGCGATGCCAGGTATCTTAACCTCGGTCATTCTAAGTATTGGTCGTGTCATTGGTGAGTCTGCTCCAGTATTCCTGACAGCAGGTATGGTTGCTCGTATTCCGGATTCTCTATTGGATTCAGGCCGTACGCTAACCGTTCATCTTTACAAACTGACTACCGAGCTGTTTACCATTGAAGAATGGAATCAGGCTTACGGTACGGCAACAGTGCTGATCGTCGTTGTTCTTTTGATCAACATGGTGACTAAACTGATTGCAAGACGTTTTAACACAGCAACTTACTAACAAAACCAATTAAGAACGCACGTTAAAAGACACGAATTCAAGATTTAAGAGATTAAGACAATGAACAAGTTTGATATTGAAAACCTAGACCTATTCTACGGTGAAAACCAAGCACTGAAATCGATCAACCTGCCTATTCCTGTTCGTCAAGTGACGGCTCTTATCGGCCCATCAGGTTGTGGTAAATCAACGCTTCTACGCTGTTTGAACCGCATGAATGACCTTATCGAAGGCGTAAAAATTACGGGTAAGCTGGCGATGGATGGTGAAGACATCTACGGTAACATTGACGTTGCGGATCTTCGCATTAAAGTCGGCATGGTATTCCAAAAGCCAAACCCATTCCCAATGAGCATCTACGAGAACGTGGCTTACGGCTTGCGTGCTCAAGGTATCAAAGACAAAAAGACCATTGATGAAGTGGTAGAGCGTTCGCTACGCGGCGCAGCACTTTGGGATGAAGTGAAAGATCGCCTTAAATCACACGCATTCGGCCTTTCTGGTGGTCAGCAGCAGCGTTTGTGTATCGCGCGTACTATCGCGATGGAACCGGACGTAATTCTGATGGATGAACCGACGTCGGCACTTGACCCGATTGCAACTCACAAAATTGAAGAATTGATGGAAGAACTGAAGAAGAACTACACCATCGTAATCGTGACTCACTCAATGCAACAGGCGCGTCGTATCTCTGACCGCACCGCGTTCTTCCTAATGGGTGAACTGGTTGAGCACAACGATACTCAAGTGATCTTCAGCAGCCCTCAAGACGACCGTACGCAAGGGTACGTAAACGGCGACTTCGGTTAACAACCGCATTTTTTGAAATAACCAAATAACTATAAGCGATGGTAACTTTGCCCCTCTTTATGAGGGGCCTTTTTCTTTTTAAGGTGCTGATTTATAAAATCTATCTGCATAAATAATTATTAAAAATTAAGCGACATTGGCCACTTTTATGCAACATGTAATTCTCGTGAAACATGGTGCTAAAAGTGCTGAAGAGTTCTCGAATGTGAAATTTAGTCCGAAAATTTTGCGAATTACTTAACAGCTCAAAATTGATTATATTGATTGCATATCACCACCTGCGTAGTTTTTTATCGAGGATAAAAAAGTAAATTAGGTTGGTAGGGTGAATTTAAAAAGTTTTACGAGAAAAGTGTCTTCAACGAGGGACCACCGGCTACTGGCCGAAGCAATATTCGATCAATTAGAGAACCTCTTTTCCCCCCACGCGATCGCCATTTTTGAAGACCCTTTAACCAATCCTCGTTGTTCTGTGAGTTTTTCTCGCGGAGAGCTTTACCCTATTCAAAAGTACCCTGAGATTTTCTGGGACTGGGCCTGCCAATTTGATACATCCGAAAGCATTATTCCTCTGGCGATTAACACTTGTAACTGGAATCACACCCAAGATTTAGGTGGCGACAGCTACATAATGATGCTCGACAACACGCCAATAAAACGCACCTATTTACTTATCCAATCTGTCCAAGCTCGCACCGCACACAATATTTACGAAGAAAGCTACGACGCAATGCAGCTCGCGGCTGCGCGTTGGCAATGCATTCGAGCCGAGAAAAATGCATCACAAGAGATGCGACATCGAGACATCCGTGAAGCTCAATACGTCGATGAAATTAGCCAGCGCGAACGCTTTATCGAAAACATGAAGTTAGTTCAGCAAGTCGCACTCGAGATCTCCAACCCTGATTCCTTAAAAGATTTGTATTACAAAGCCGTCGAAGCCCTGCGCGAACGATTGGGCTTTGACCGCACCACACTGATGCTACTGGACATGAAAAAGCGCAGTTTCAGCGGTACATACGGCACGGATGAGTCTGGTATTACGATCGATGAATTCCACACGCAGTACGACCTTCATCAACTGAGTGAGGAATACATCGCTGCGCTGTCGAGCCTTGAGAGCAATTTAGTGATCATCGAAGATGCGCCAATATACACGGCGGGCAAAGTGGTCGGGCAGGGATGGAACGCGATGTTAATCTTGCGCGACGGCAATGAGCCCTTCGGTTGGTTTGCGCTCGATAACTTCATTCATCGCAAGCCGATAACGGCGTATCAAAAACAGATGTTGGACTCGTTTGGTTCTCTTTTCTCACAAATTTATATCCGTAAGCGCCAAGAGCAGAATGTGCGCATGTTGCACTCAAGCATGGTTGAGCTATCACGCTGTACAACCGTTAGTGATGTGTGTAAATCGGCAGTGACTTTCGCGATTAAAAACCTCGGTATTGATCGTATGGCGGTATTTTTGACCGATGAAAACTGCTCATACATGCAGGGCACTTGGGGCACGGACATTCAAGGGAATGTCGTCGATGAGTCCTATTTCTTTGGTGAGACGCAAAACTTCTCTCTGATCAATTTGGCTCGCGCCGTACCGAGTGAAGTTGCATTCGAAGAATCCGTTCCCATTTACCACGACTGTAATATCGTCGGTTTTGGTTGGGCGGCAATGACGGTTCTCACCTCAAACAGCAGTGGCCCCATCGCTTTTATTGCCGTCGATAACTTGCTCACTCGTGCGCCGTTAACCTCTCAACTGCGCGAAGTGATTCGTATGTTCTCTTCCAGTTTGGCCGAGGTGCTGCAACGCACTCAAGCTCAAGAGGCGATTCGAGAGTTAAATGAAAACCTTGAGTTAGAAGTGCAGAATCGAACTAAAGAGCTAGAAGAGGCGAATCGCCAGCTCGAAGTACTGTCTAAACTCGATCCACTTACGCGCCTTGGCAATCGCCGTATGCTGGAACATGTGATGCAAAAATACTGCGCATTGGATTGCGAAGAGGCGATGTCATTCGGTCTGATTCTGATTGATATTGACCATTTTGGTTTGTTTAACAATCACTATGGTCATCTTGAAGGCGACATTGCACTGATGCGCATTGGGAACATTCTTGAACACCATACCAAAGATGAAGACGAGGTCTTTTGTCGTATTGGGGGTGAAGAGTTTGTGTTATTGATGATCGGCTCAAACCAAGAAGAGGTTAGATTGAGAGCGGAATGCATTCGTCAATGCATTGAAGATGAAGGCATCAAGCATCAACATAACCCAGAAGGTGAATTGCTGACGGTTTCGGTGGGCTACTCCTGCTACAAAACCAAAGGCAAAGACTTCAATTTCGACCACTTGTATCAGTTGTCCGACAAGGCGCTCTATCAGGCGAAAAGCAGTGGGAGAAATTGCGTGAAACGATATGAGTTAAAAGACCCTCAAAAAGATCAAATTGTAGCGTGAGTTTGTTTTTACGTACTTCTTGAACATCAGAAACCAAAAATGGCAGCGTTTAGAGCGCTGCCATTCTTATTTATAGTTTTTCTAGCTGGTGGCTAGATTTGTCACGTTTGGCCTTGGCCAGTTTTTGCACTTTCTCCAACAGGGCTTTGTGACTCCATGGCTGTTGATTTGGACTAAAACGTGCTCTGTTCATGGCATCGAGTTCGAGTTTGATCGCTTGAACATCTTCGGGATTTAGTCGGTCACGATGGGTACTCAAGTACTCGTTTACCGAGCGTTCGATTTTCGCTTCGTCGCCTTCATTAATGATGCGTTTCAACGCTTCAACGCAAAGTGGTTTTTCTGATGCTGACAATGGTTCTGTGGAAGCAACAGGACGCTTTTTCCAAATTACGAATGCAATTGCGGCAGTAAGAATCCACAAGCCTGCAAAAACAAAAGTGAGCGTTTGCCAGAGTTTATCGACGCCATTTTGTTGGGCAGGAGCTGCATTTGAAACGGTTGGTATAGGAAGCGCGGTTTCAGGTAAGGTAATCAAGCCTGCATCGCTTTGTTCCACATTCAGTTTCAGCTCAGACAAGTTTGCCTGCTTTGCTTCATCGCTTTTACTGTCCCACCAATTCAGTGTGTAGCCTGGCAGCGTGAATTCGCCTGCTTCTGTTGGGATCAGCACTTGTTTTACCGTCATGATTACCGTGCCATCTCTTGCTGTGTCGAATTGAGGCTGTTCAGGGTAAACGCGTAAGGAGTTTGGGTAATCCATAGTAATACGCGGTAAGTATTCGGCTTGTGTACCGCGAGCTTTGATTTGAATGGTACGAGTAATAGACGAACCTTGTTTCACGTTATTTACCGTATTGGCGGATAGCGTATTGCCTTGATCGTCTTGCCAGCTCTGAGTCATTTGCAGTGCCGATGCGGGTAACCAACTGCCTTTAAACTCACTAGGTATGGCTTTTACCGTTATTGGCATTTGCTCCACTTTTGTGCTGATCGGCATGATCTTGGTTGAGCCCGTCAGACTATCGCCATAGATATAAGATCCAGTCAGTTGTGGGCCAAGGAGCGTGAATGTTCCCGGTTGTTCTGCGGTTAAGCGGAAAGATTGCTCCACCACTGTCACTTCAAGCCCAGAAATGACTCGCTGCCCTTGTTGCATTTCACCAACAGGTTCAAGCTTCATGCCTTCAATACGTGGTGGCACAACTTGTGGGTTGTCTAAACGGCGAGTGTCGGCCTTGATGATCAGTTGCATGCGTAAATTCGCAGATTGCTGCGGATATAGCGTATGGTTATCGACACTCATATTGAAGCTGAACAAATCATCCAGATCGGGTGCCGATTTGTTCGCCGTGACTCTTAGCTGAATTGGCTCGGTTTTCATGCCATCGGCCGAAAAACTCGGGATCGTAATTATCCCTTCTTTCATTGGCGCTATAGAAATGCTCCATTCTGTGCGCTGATATTTTCGACCATTGATGTTGTTACTCGAACGTCCGTAGCGAGGCTGTCCTAAGAAGAAATCTTTTTCCAATACGCTGAAGTCGATGGCGTCGGACGCCACTTCTGAGTCTGCCATTATCCGTAGGTTGATGACTTCATTTTTAGCCACTTCAGTTTTGTTGACACTTGCCTGGAGGCTTTGTGCCATCACCGAGAAACTAGATAACAGGCTGGCCACAAGAATAAAGACCAGATGTACGCCTTTTTTCATCACGGGCTTACCACTCCTTCTGAGATTGTTGTGGACGTTGTTTTTGTTGAGCTTGCAACTGCATTTGTGCACGAATCAAAAAGCTTGGATCTCGAGCACTTTCGACAGCTTCTAGGCGGCGGAATTCAGGATCATCCTGAGGTGTTTTTTCTGGTTGGGCTTGCGCTTGCATAGGTTCACCTTTTTTGTGCTCACCTTTCTTTTCTACTTCCGTCTCGGCCTTTTGCTGCTTAGCTTTGTGTTCGGATTTTTGCTTTTCTTTTTTATTTTCAGCGTCTTGTTGATTTTGTGACTGCTGTCCTTGATCTTGTTTAGTACTATTCTGAGACTTTTGTTGCTGTTGCTGTTGCTGTTGCTGTTGCTGTTGCTGTTGCTGTTGCTGTTGCTGTTGCTGTTGCTGTTGCTGTTGCTGTTGCTGTTGCTGTTGCTGTTGCTGTTGCTGTTGCTGTTGCTGCTTCAGTTTCTCCTCCACAACCGACAGGTTTTTCTTCGCTGCTTCAAAATCAGGATTTTCTTTAAGCAGCTTTTTGTATTGCTCAGCTGCGTCTTCTAACTGACCATTTTGTGCTAACGAGTTCGCTAGGTTATAGCGGCCGGTTTGTGATGGGTCATTCGAAAACGCTTTGATGGCCGCTTCGTAATCGCCAGTTTGGTAACTTGCCGCGCCTTGCCAACTTGGGTCAGTGAACAGGTTTTTGGCTTGTTCATATTCTCCCTGTTTATAGAGATTAGCCGCTTGCTGATCTGCATTTAAGAACGGGTTGGCTTGTGCACCTGGAGTCCAAGTCATTGGAAGCAGCGCTGCGACAAATACCCAAATTACACCACGGCGGAACAGGAAAACGGTAGGTAGTAACAGTAGAGGCAATAGCCAAAATCCACCATTCAAACGAGAATCGGTTTTGACCTCTTGATTCTGTTTTGCTGCCAAGTTGTTCCCAGTATTATTCGTGTACGCTGCGATGCTATCCACGTCTCGGTTGTTGTGCTGAATAGGAACAAACATACCGCCCGTCTTGTTGGCTAGCGTTTGTAGGTTTTTCAGGTGTGTTTTGGCAACAACGGTCGAGCCTTGCGTGGTCTTAAGAAGCGAGCCGTCGGGTAGGGCAATCGGTGCGCCGTTTGCCGTGCCGATTGCAAGAACCGAGACTCGTATGTTTTTACCTTTAACTAAATTCAGAGAGCGTGCCAATTCTGAATCATCAAGATCATCGGCAAGAACAACAATGTCTCCTTGGTTTGCTCCTGCTTGTGAAAATTGACTTAACGCCAATTCGATCGCAGCAGGGAGGTTCGAGCCTTGGAATGGCATCAGCTCTGGCGACAAGTTCTCGATGATACCTGCTAGCGTACTAGCATCCGTCGTTAGCGGACTCAAGCTGTAGGCGTCGCCTGCATAGGCGATCAATCCAGTCGCCCCCTCTTTCCACTTTGGCAACAAGTCCAACGCTTTGTAACGTGTTTGAGTAAGGCGATTGGGTTTGATGTCGTTGGCGTACATCGAGCGAGACATATCTAGCACTAGCATGCGATTTTGGCTTAGCTCGAAGCTTGGACGTGTATTTGATTGCCAGCTCGGCCCAGCGAGCGCTACGCAGGCAATCGCCCAAGCCAAGCCCCAAATCGTAAAATAGGGTTTGGACTGGGTAGTCTTCCCAAGCATTTTGGCGAGGTGCGGGGCAATCAGCGCGGATTTTTTCGCTCTAAATTTTTGATTAATCAGGAGTACGAAGGGGATTGCTATCAGTCCCAGTAACCAATATGGGTTAAGGAAAGTAAACTCAGCCATGTTTTCTCCTTAGCAGGAACAACAACATAGAAAGCACTAAAGCTGCACTCAATGGATATGGGAACCATTCGGACTGAGGCCGCCAAGTTTGGGTGTCGCTTGATACAGGTTCCAGTTTGTTGATTGTGTCGTAGATCTTTTCAAGTTGTTCGGCATCTCGCGCACGGAAGTACTGCCCGCCAGTCATTTCTGCAATCTTCGTGAGCGTTTGTTCATCAAGGTCGGCTGCGGTGTTGACCTTACGAGTCATAAAAAAGTCTTTCACCATCATTTCGCCAGCACCTACGCCGACGGTATAAATAGTGGCATTGTATTTCTTCGCAATCTCAGCCGCTTCGATTGGATCTAACACACCAGCGGTGTTACTGCCGTCACTGAGCAAAATCATCACGCGCTGGGGCGCATCGCTATCGACAAAGGTTTTTGTTCCTAAGCCGATACCATCGCCAATTGCGGTTCGTTGACCAACTAGGCCAATTACGGTTTGCTTGATTTGTTGGATAACGGTTTGTCGGTCAGCCGTCAGTGGCGTTTGTAAGTACGCGTGGTCACCAAATAGAACTACTCCAAGCCGATCACCTTTTCGCTTCGCGACAAAATCTGATAGGACTTTTTTCACGGCAGAGAGTCGGTCGATGTACTCGCCTTCTAAGTTCATGTCCTCTTTTTGCATGGAGCCTGAAAGGTCAACCACCAGCATTAAGTCTCGGTACTTAGGTTGAAACTCGACAGGTTCGCCAAACCAAACTGGTCTCGCACAAGCGATGACCAATAGCGTCCAAATGGCTACCGACAACGACTTTTGTTGCCATTGTTTAGGTTTATGGCTGTTTTTGCTTTCTGGCAAATACGCCAGTTTGATTTCTGCTTGTCGAGTTTCTTCAGGAAGAAGCTTGTAAATCAGCAGAGGTAAGGGCAACAAAAAAAGTGCCCACCACCAGACAAATTCAATGTTTAACCATTGGGAAAGGTCTGTCATGAGTGTTTGCTCAGTCACGGGTGTTTGCCTTTTTCTTCGGTGGCAAAGCGTGAGTTATCCAAAAGGCACAATCGTCGATCAAATCTTGATGTTGCTCTTGAGGCGACTTTTGATATAACGCGGCTTGCCACTGTTGTTGTTTGTCTACGAATCGAGTCTCTTTGGTATGACTGTCGAGAAATTCATACCATGCCATTCCAGTTAACGGGGCGATGTCTTCACGTGGGAAGTAACTCAATGCTGCTTGACGCAGAATTTCCAGAGCAGAGGAAGGCGTATGAGGTGTGACGGATTGAGTCAAAAGCTTTAATGCCGTTTTTTGGGCAAGTAAGCGCTTTTTACGCCATTTTGCATACAAATATACACCTAAAACAAAAAGAACGATCGCCGCAAGCATTGCCCACCATCCCCACGCAAGTGGGAACCAATCCGGAGCGTTCGGCAAAATCAAAGGTTCAAGGTTTAGGCTTTGGTTGTTTGTTGTCATTATTATTACTGCTTTATTGAAAACTGCTTTGTAAGGCCTGTTAGCTTAATTGCTGAATCAAAGGCCAACCACTTGATAGCGTGTTAAATGGAATCGCCATCGAATGACACTGCTGTTTAATGGATTCTTGGTGTTGAGTAAAGTGTGTTTCGAGCGCTTTTCTTTGTCCTGTTGAGCCGAAGTTGAACCATTGGCTACGACGACCATCAGAGGCTTTTGCTTGGCCACGAAAGTCGGTCTCTCCTCTTTCCAATGGGTCGTAAAACTGAATGGCTCTCACGCTGTTGTGTTGTTTAAGGCGACGCAGTTGCGTTAGCTCTCTTTCTTCTACATGTGCAAAGTCACTGAGTAGAATCAGTTCACTGCCTTTTGGCGTGAGTGTGTGGAGTGTTTCTAACGCTTGCGAATATGGCATTGTGCGAGTCTCATGATTTGGATCTTGAGTCAACTGCGCGTTATGGGTATCAACGATAGCATTGAGAATCCGTAGCCCCTGTTTTTGCAAAGAGGAAGGGCGAAATTCTAAGCATTGGTGTCCATCATCAATCACGGCGCCAATACGATCCTTTTTGGCTAATGTGAGCCAAATAAGAACACTGGCGAAATGAGCGAGTTGTACGGACTTCAATACGTACTTTGAGCCAAAGTGAAGGCTTGAGCTGAGGTCGAGATACAAAATCACCGCTTGTTCTTTGTCTTCCGCAAACAATTTAGTGTGTGCTTTTCCGGTGCGCGCTGTGACTCGCCAGTCGATGCTGCGAATGTCATCTCCGGCTTGATACTGGCGCACTTCCATAAAGTCCATACCACGACCTTTTTGTCGGCTCGTATGGTTGCCGCTCATCTGCGACCAAATGCTTTGTGCCGGTGGCAACCAACGTACCGACTGCGTGCGATATTGAAGCAGTTCTTCCAGTGTTAATGTCACCCCATTCGCATGAGGCGGTAATGGATGGTTTGCAGACATGTCACTCACCCGCTTTATGCGCTGCCAACCAAGCTTAGCAACTTATCGATGACTTGATTTGCCGTTACGCCTTCTGCTTGAGCGTGGTAGCTGAGCAATAATCGGTGACGTAACACTGGGTACGCCATTGCTTGGACATCTTCAGGAGAGACAAAATCACGACCTGCTAACCAAGCATGAGCACGAGCGCATCGGTCAAGGGCGATGGTTGCACGCGGACTGACACCCATTGCTAGCCATTTATCCAACTCACTGTCGTATTCGCTTGCTTGGCGTGTTGCCATCACCAAACGCACAATGTATTGCTCAATGGCTTCTGCCATGTGGATGTCGAGCACTTCTTGGCGTGCGGTGAAGATGTCTTGCTGACTCAAGCTCGGGCGCTCAATAGAGCATTCACCTTTCGCTTCACCACGATTGATCCGCAAGATCGCTAATTCATGTTCTGCATCTGGGTAATCCACTTCTAAGTGAAGCAAAAAGTGATCGAGCTGAGCTTCTGGAAGAGGGTAAGTACCTTCCTGTTCTATCGGGTTTTGCGTCGCCATGACCAAGAACAGCTCAGGCAGCGCGTAGGTGTGGCGACCTGCGGTGACTTGCTTTTCTGCCATCGCTTCAAGCATTGCGGCTTGCACTTTGGCTGGCGCACGGTTGATTTCATCCGCAAGAATGAGTGAATTGAAAATCGGCCCAGATTGGAATGTGAACTCGCCCGTTTCTGGGCGGAAAATATCCGTACCGGTTAAATCGGCAGGCAGCAAATCTGGGGTGAACTGAATGCGATGGAAGTCGCCTTCTACGCAATCAGACAGTGATTTTACGGCGCGAGTTTTAGCAAGTCCCGGAGGACCCTCAACCAAAATATGCCCGTCAGCAAGAAGGGCGATCAACAGTTGTTTAACCAGATCATGCTGGCCAATGATCTGAGACTCTAAATAGTGCTGAAGAGTTTCGAAGTTTGATTTATGCATGCTTTGGACTCTCGATATCCATTTGATTTTCGTTTTGAGTATTGGTCATTGCCAATCAGGAAAAAGTTCCTGTTCGCTCTCGAAATTTATCTTTTCAATATTGGGGCAAAGAAAAGGATTGCAAGCGAAGAAAAACGCTGAAAGTGCTTGAATGACAGGGTGTTACATTTATTTTGCATAAGATAGTGAGAAATACCTCTAGTTTTTTTCGCTCAGGTCGATATAGGTTCCATGCTGTGTATGTCACAGAGATATGCACCTGATAGCCACTATCTAGGATGCCAATAACAAGTGATTCTTTTAAAAGGTCCGAATATGTTGAAACTTCATTCTCTGAGTATCAAACAAAAGGTTGTACTTGGTATTACTTTTGCTGTTCTTGCATCAACCATTATCGTTGGTGTGATGGCTCAACGCCATGCGAGAGACGTGTTAAGTCACCGCCTGATTGATATTGAGTTGCCAGCCATGCTGCAACAAATTAATACTGAAATTGACCGCGAAGTTGTGCAAATGCAGCAAGCGGCGAAGCAACTAGCAACAAACGAATTTGTTGTCGAAGCGCTAAAAAATACTGATCACCCACAGTTTTCTGAAACGCAGCTTGTTCAGCAGCTAAACAACATCAAATCTCAGTATGGATTGAATGACGCATCGGTCGCAAACCGTAAAACAGCGTACTACTGGAACCAAAATGGTTTCTTGCGTCAGCTAAACCATTCGCAAGACGCGTGGTTCTTTGGTTTCACCTCTTCGGGTCGCGAAACATCAGTGAGTGTTTTCCAAGAAGCTAATGGTGAAGTGAAAATGTTCACTAACTACCAAGACTTAAACGGTATCTCGATGTCGGGTCTATCTAAGTCGATGGATGACATGGTGTCACTTCTAAACAGCTTCCAAATTGAGGACACAGGTTACGTGTTCTTAACGAATGAAAAAGGTGACATTCAAATTCATCGTCAACAAGGCAAAAACAAAACGTCGATTGCGCAGCTTTTTGGCAGCAACGCGGATCAACTGCTGAGCAAAAACAGCTTCAACCTAATTAATGTCGAGTTTGAAGGTAAGGACAATTTCATCGCGAGTTTGTATGTGCCATCAATGAACTGGTTTGTTGTTGGCGTCGTGCCTGTTGACGAAGTGTTTGCTGACCTCAATGCAACTGGCCAAAAAATGATGATCACAACCATTGTAGTGGCGTTGGTGTTCATTTTGATGGGCGTATTGCTTGCAAACAGTATCACTAAGCCAATTCGTTTGATTGCAGATCGCTTTACCGATCTTGGTCAAGGCGAAGGTGATTTATCACAGCGTATTGAAATTCGTGGCAATGATGAAATCGCGCAACTTTCTAAAGGTTTCAACGGATTTATTGAGAAAATCCACGCAACCATTAAAGAGGTATCTTTGACGAGCGGTGCACTGAGTCAAGCGGCAGACAGCGTGTCGAGCAAAGCAACGTCAACGTACGACAATAGCCAAGAGCAACGTGACCAGACGATTCAAGTAGTTGCAGCGATCAACCAAATGGGTGCGACGATCAGTGAAATTGCGTCTAACGCAGCGACGGCAGCCGATACTGCAAACCAAGCGTCTGATAATACTCAGACGGGTCGTGAAGTTGTGATGAAAGCGAAAGAAGTGATTAGCCGTCTTGCTGACGATGTGGAAACGACAAACATCGTTGTGACACAGCTTGCTTCTACAACGAAAGATATCGGCTCTATCCTTGGTGTAATCCGCGATATCTCTGAGCAAACAAACTTGTTGGCACTGAACGCAGCGATTGAAGCGGCACGCGCAGGTGAGCAAGGTCGAGGCTTTGCGGTAGTTGCAGATGAAGTTCGTAACCTAGCGTCGCGCACTGCCGATTCAACGGAAGAGATTCAACGTATGATCAACCAGCTTCAAAGTGATGCTCAGGACGCAGTAAGCGCGATGGAAGCTGGCAAAGCGGTTACATTTGAGGGTGTGGCTTCGACGGATGAAGCAGTAGAAGTGCTGGTGAATATCTCTGAACGCATTACGGATATCTCCGATCGAAACACGCAAGTTGCGACGGCAACGGAAGAGCAATCTACCGTGGTTCATACGATCAATCAGAATATTGAAGAAATCAACGCGATCAACGAGATGACAACTGCAACGGCGGAAGAGTTGGCTGGCGCAAGCCGCGATCTTCAAGAGCTTTCATCTCGCCTAGATAAGATGGTTGGTAGCTTCAAACTCTAGAGTTGGATAGAATAGACGAAGTTGAACAGTTTAATGACTATATTTAGGTAAGTACTATGAACGACTTCGAAAAAGAACTAGCGCAGATTTCTCAAGAAGCTGCAGAGGAGCCAGAAGTAAAGCTACCTTCGCTAGAAGAGCAAAAAGCCATTGCGGCTGAGCTTAAAAAGCTAGAAGCAGAAGGCAAGTTAACGCCAGAAATTTTGGAGCAATACTTCGGCAAGTTTAATCAGAAAAATTCTGTTCCGGTTCATTAATAAAAAGGGAGTGCTTACTCCCTTTTTTCATTCGTGAAATTCATCATTCCTTCAATTTACTAAGTCACAAGCACGACTTCTACTCATCATTTTCTAATCGGATAGCTTTTCTCTACCATTTCTCCCTACATCATGTTGTTACTTAAAAATTATTGACACTTCAATAGTTTACTAATTAGTACTAGGGATTTTCATACTTGACAATGCTCCCGCTCTATCTACTCTATTGCATATTTCAATCTAAACTACTAAAGGAATGCGAGCAGGATGGAGCATCAAACTACAAGGAATGTCATCTTAATTACGGAGGGCAGTCTACAGTCATCTCTCTTAAAGGATGTTTTGGAAACGAAGCTCGGTATTAACGTTCTACTGATCACTCCCGAAAATCTTGCTAGCCCATTTGTTAGAAATCGACCTATATCAGCGATTGTCCTAGATTACAGCGTTATCACAGATGAAGTGTTTGCTCGTTATATGGAATTTAAAACCCCCAATTTAACTGGAACGCTTGAAATCCTCATCAACTGTGACAAATCTATCTCAACGGATGAGCTCTTTGTCTGGCGTTCACTTGCCGGCATTTTCTATACCTCAGACGATATACAAACCTTACAAACGGGCATTGACAAGGTGCTCCAAGGCGATATGTGGTTCAGTCGTAAATTCGCACAACAGTACATTACTCACCTGCGTCGTCATAGCAGGCCAATTAATAAAAACGTTCCGGCAATATTGACCAAGCGGGAACAACAGATCATTATGTTTTTATCTATGGGGGCCTCGAATCAACAAATAGCTGAGCAGTTATTTGTAAGCGAAAATACGGTTAAAACGCATCTTCACAATATTTTTAAAAAGATTGATGTAAAAAACAGAGTGCAAGCGCTGATTTGGGCGAAAGAAAATATATCAGAACAATCTATAGTAGTTGTTTGATTTTATAAAAATCGATGTCTGACTAATTTAGTGCATACTCATATTTAGTCAAAAATAGATCATGTTAAAAGTGTTTCTTTTATGAGAAACGCTTTTTTTGTTTCTATTTTTAATAAATTAATAATTCAAAAAAGTAGCAAATAACTTTACTCTGTTGTCTAGCACTTAGATATGAACTTGAGTGCTGACGATTAACTACGAATTTAATAATGTTAAGTTAATGAAAGTATGAGAAACATTATGGAACAGTACACGGAAAAGCCTGAAATCCTAATGCTCACTCAACAAAGTTTACAGAGTGAAAACTTTAAGGAAATGCTTTCTAGAAATACAGGAACAAAGATAACGATCATCGATGCTAAAAACCCTAGCTACCATGAACTCATCCCTGAACGTTATTTTTTATTGGTTGATTTCTCAGTTGATACGCCATCTGACACTTTAGTTTACTTGAAGGATAGCCGCAAAGTTCTAGGTACAATCATGCTCAATCTGGGTTACGACTTAGATACTGAAGAACTTGCATCTTGGCCTCATGTAAAAGGTATATTTGGCCCAGGGGATTCAATGGAGAAAGTGTGCCAAGGATTAAGTGCCATTATTAAAGGAGATAATTGGCTATCAAGAAAATTGCTGGATCAATTGGTAAATTATTACAAAGGAAAAGAATCGAATAACGTTGTAGAGCCTGCGATTGAAGTAGAACTGACACGGCGTGAAATACAAGTTCTGAAAATGTTGAAAGAAGGCGGCTCAAATATGGAAATAGCTGATTCACTATTTATCAGCGAACATACGATTAAATCGCATCTATACAATATTTTTAGAAAGTTAGAAGTAAAAAATAGGACGCAAGCTACAAGTTGGGCGAAAAGAAACCTCTAGTACTAGGAATAACTACATGTAATAAAAAGAAAATAATAGATAAAGTACTAAGTTTTATTTTTATAATAATAAGGTCAGTCAAAAATATCATCCCATATTCAAACTTATTCCTATCGGATTGGCTATTAGACTTCTCATGTCTGGAACGAATCTCATCAGACGTGGAATAAAAGGTCTATTCAATAAATAAGCCAAGAGGGAATAAAAATGAGCACAAGTGACAATGACACGTATCTAGGCGATGCAGGCGCAAACAACAATATCGCTGATTTCGATGGCGGTGATGATCTGTTTATCGGTTATGGCGGTAACGATTCATTTGTTGGTGGCGGCGGTGATGACTATATCATTGGCGGCGCGGGCAATGATCGTCTAACGGGTGGTGCTGGTGACGACGTCCTGAGAGCTGGTACGGGAAATGATTATCTTGGCGGAGGTACGGGAAATGATTTGCTACTAGGTCTTCTCGGCGACAATAAACTGAACGGCGGTGTCGGGGAAGATATCCTTGTCGCAGGTTCAGGTGATAACGTTTTAGTTGGTGGCAGTGACAGCGACAAATTTGTGTTCACTGACAAGTTTGGTGGTCATGGTGAAGCGAAGGTAGTGGATTTCACTATCGGTGAAGACTCGCTTCACATCATTAGTGACACTGTGACAGAGTTCGGCGATTTAACTTTCAGCTACGATGCGGCTGGCAATGCAGTATTTACTGACGGCGCAGATTTAACCGTTAAGCTGATTGGTGTTACTGAAACAGATATTAACACCTACGGTGCCGATTTATTTGTTATTTAAAATCTAGTTTAAGGCGCTAGTCATCTAGCGCCTACATCATTCGATTAAAGTGGAAGTAATCGTGCAGAAAACAGTTTTCAAAGAAGTCAGACAAAAACTATGCACGCTTGCAGGTTTGCTGATCGGTTTTAGTCTCTTCATTAATTTACTCGTACTTGCTATCCCACTTTATATGTTGCAAGTGTACAACCGAGTCATCTCATCTTATTCGACGGACACCTTGTTGCTTCTTACCATCATCGTGTTGGCGGCTTTGTTTACTATGTCCATTATCGATATTGCTCGCGCACAAATGAGTAAATCGTTCGGATTTTGGATGGACGCGAAACTTTCACTGTTCATGCTTAAACGAAGCATTCAGTATCAATCGCATACTGGAAAGAGTTACACCTCTCAGGTTCTTAGAGATATTCAAACCATAAAAAGCTTTTTGAGCAGCCAAGCCCCTTATCCCTTGTTAGATGCTCCTTGGACACCGCTGTTTATTTTGTTCGTCTATCTACTCCATCCTTTGCTTGGGCATATTGCGTTATTTGGTTCTGTCGTTCTGTTTAGCTTAGGTTTGATCAACGAGTTGATGACGAGAAAGACGATGCAAGAAAGTGAAGTTAGGGCCATTTCTCATATTAGTAGTGCAGAGTTAGCGACACAAAACGCCAACTCTATTTTAGCCATGGGGATGATGAACGCATTTTTAGAGCAGTGGCAATCGCGAGTACAAAGTGTCAGCGTGCTTGAAGAGCGAGTTGCAGGAAAATCGATTTATATGGCTAACTTTTCTAAGTTTGTTCGTGGCTCTTTGCAAATATTTTTACTCGGCGGTGGTGCATGGTTGGTTATTCAGCATGAAATCACGGCGGGTGCGATGATCGCGAGCTCTATTCTGATGAGCAGGGCATTATCGCCGATGGAGCAAGCGATAGGAACATGGCGCAGCGCTATGTCTGCGCGAACGGCTTATAAACGGTTAAAGGAGATTGATGCGATTGTTCGTCAAGACGAATCTGACATGCCGTTACCTAAACCGAAAGGCCATTATGAGTTAACCGGGCTCACTTACCGTCACCCGGGTGCGACTGAGCCAGTGCTGTCTTCTATCACATTATCAATCCCGCCGGGGGTGTCCGTCGGAGTAATTGGCCCTTCTGGCACTGGCAAATCGACATTTGCTCGCTTATTGCTTGGTAACATTCGGCCTTTAGCTGGAAAGGTGACTTTAGATGGCATGGAAGTGTCGACTTGGGCATCTGAAGACCGAGGTGTTCACGTTGGCTATTTGGCCCAAGAGGTGGAGCTATTTCCAGGAACCATTCGTGAGAACATCGCGCGTTTTAAACAAGAAGATCCAGCGAAGGTGATCAAAGCTGCACAATTAGCGGGTTGTCACGAATTAATCCTCAAAAAGAACAAAGGTTACGACTTCGTTATTGGCGAAAATGGTCGTGGACTGTCGGGTGGTGAACGACAAAGGATTGCGCTAGCACGAGCTGTTTATGGTGATCCTTCTATCGTCGTCTTTGATGAAGCAAACGCCAATCTAGACGGAGAAGGAGAGGCTGCGTATCAGCGTCTTATCGCTTATCTAAAATCTCAGGGCTCGACCATTGTGGTCATCGCCCATAATCCAAGCACATTGAGGCAAATGGATCGATTGCTGTATTTAGCTGATGGCCGCGCCAAACTTTATGGTGCTCGAGATGAAGTGTTGAAGCGTTTAATGGGTGAGGACAGAACGGATATTCCAAGGGTGAAAAATGAGCAATCAGCAGCCAGTCGTTAACGAACTTCCTGCGGAGAAAGTGTACCGTTTCAGTTCAGATGCTAACTTGAGTTTCAAAAAGCCAATTTTGCTCGGAGTTGCAACGTTAAGCTTTTTCCTAGGCGGTTTAGGATATTGGGCGGCTACCGCAAAGTTAGAGAGTGCTGCTATCGCTTATGGAGATTTGTCTGTTCTAACCAAGCGGCAAGAGATACAGCATTTAGAAGGCGGTATCATTGAAAAACTATATGTTCAAGAGGGCGATTTGGTAAAGAAAGGCCAGCCGCTTGTTCAATTATCGCAACGTCAGCCAATGGCCAAGTTAGATGCAGTTAGTGGTCAGTACATTCACACGCTGGCGAAGGAAAACCGGCTGAGTGCCGAATTGGATGAATTAGCGGATATCTCGTGGTCTGGTGATCTAGAAGCGATTCCTCGTGTAAACATCGTTAAAGAAGCACAGTTAGTGCAAAACAAAATCTTTACTGCCAGAAAGCGTTTTTTTGAGAGCAAGCTTAGTATTATTGAACAAAGTATTTCTGGTGCGAGCTTAGAGCTCGAAAATCTTAAGCAAACCAAAGTCATCGAAAGAGAGCGCCTCAACTTTATTGAAGAAGAAATTGCAAGTAACCAAGCTTTGGTCCAGAAGGGGTTTTCTGGCAAATCCACTTTGTTGCAACTCAAACGGCTTGCCGCAGAGGTTCGCAGTACTCTAAGTCAGCTTGATCGGCAATCTTTAACCGTTGGGAAAAGGTTAGACGAGAACCAAGCCAAGATAGAAGAGTTAAAGCTCGAAAGATTGAATGAAATCGTCGAAGAGTTGCGGAATACCAAAAAAGAAGTCGTTGCTATTCGTGAAGAGTATCGATCTGCTCAAGATGTGGTGGCTAGAACTTCAATCAATGCGCCAATCTCAGGCCGCGTAGTGAACATGCAAGTGTTCACTGAAAAGGGGGTTATTGGTTCAGGACAAACGTTGTTAGAGTTAGTGCCTCAAGATGATAAGTTGCTTGTTGAAGCAAGAGTCAATCCGCAAGACATTGACTTGATCAATCCTGGACAACAAGCGCATGTGCGATTAACCGCTCTGAATGCACGAACATTGGCTCCTCTCGATGGCACGGTGCTGACTGTTTCTGCGGATAAATTGTCACAAGAAAACCAAGATGACTATTACCTAGCGCGAATCTCAATTTCTCAAGATGATGTTGCCAAGTACCGTTTGACATCCGGAATGAACGCCGAAGTCCTCATTTTGTCTGAGCCTCGAACACCGCTGAGTTATTTGATTAAGCCACTGACAGAAAGCATGAACCGAGCATTTCGAGAAGAATAGGTATTCTGTCTTCGAAGAAGCGTATTCACGCCAATTACATGCCTCGTTGGATATAGATCTCGTGGGGCATTTTTCTTTTTCAAATAGCGTATTTGAATCGGATATATGTTGCTAAGATTGAACCAATCTACCGATGGTTTTCGAGTGACAGTTTTAATTATCAACACTCTGATGTTTTGATTTGTCAGTTTGTTTTTATCGGTATTTTTGAGGGGCTTAACAATCCAAATCCAAATCCAAATCCAAATCGAAAACGAATGATATTTTCTCGGTTATTTGTAGGAATTGTCCTGCTTTGTAGGTTTTGTATTACTTAAGATCTGTAATTTTCTTTCCTATATATCAATTTTTGCGATCGAGAATGGTTAAGTTTCGCTATAAATTATAATGCGTCGAATCATTCCTAATGTTTTTTGAAAATAATGCCTATTAAATGGTGTGGATTACGGTTTGCTTCTTACTTTTTTTGTTTTATCTTGTTGATTTTTAATGAGTAATTTCTGTTGTGGCTTAGTTTGATAAAATGATGACTTATCTAGTAGTCATCATTGTTTTCATCTACAACGCTGTGTTACTAGTTTGAAGTTGTTGTCAGATAATTCTGATAACCGTCGTTTCATATAAATTTAAATATCATAATCAGTTACCTTTCACCTATCTACTAATTCATGTTTTAAATCTAACGATATAGCCAGATCCTATGGTTTTCGAACGTTGGATGTGCAATCATAAGATTATATATCTACCTATTTATGGTTATTAAATAAAAAATTGACCATATCGTGACATTTATTGATTAATTGTCGTCAAAAATTCGTCGCCTCAAAATTTTGACGATTTTGTGTTCATTTTACTCTCGGTAATTCATAAGAATTTTATATAAATTGGAAAGTACTGTGTCGATGGTTCAGCGTTGTTTTACCTTACTCTTAGTTGCCTTATTTACCTCTGCAAATGCTTTAGCTGCAGGAGAGGTGGAAATTTCATTTAGTCCTGCTTCTGGGAGTCATTATGAAAATGGTGAAGAAATTTCGTATTCGATTGAGGTAAAAAATACAACGGCGGACACAATTGCAGATGTCTCAGTGATAAACGCGGTTTGGGATGTCATGTCGGGCGACCAAAAAGCCTTTCAGAGCGTATCGATATCAGACACTCACAGTCTAGGTTCAATCGCTGGTAGTTACGCATCTAGCAATGCGAACTTAGAAGTGACTGGCGCGACATTGCTGCCATTTGGTCGAGTTACTTATCATGTTAGCGCGACAGTGTCTCATGAGAGTGCTGAAAACATCGTATTAGGTGGCGCACAAGTAAAAGCGCTGATTGCTGGGGCAGAGAATACATTCGTTGATACAACCAACGTCACGTTTGAACCTGCCGAATACAAATACACGCTAGATGCAGCGGTAACGCCAGTTGAATATCAAGTCGCTAACGTGTTGACGTACACGCTCACCGCAAAAAATACTGGCCTGTTTGCAGTAAAAGGCTTAGACATAACCCAACCTTTTTTGTCTCTTACTGGTGAGGTTCTAAGCGGTGCCAATGCTCCAGTTTTTAGTCATGTCGAGATCAGTGCTGTCGCTTCTTCTGGGAGTAATACGGGAACATTTTCGAAAGCAGATGATTTGTCGGTAGAGAATGCGGAGCTATCCGTGGGTGGTTACATCACTTACACCATCAAAGCGACCGTTGCGAATGATCTGGTTTCTGACATTACAACTAAGGCGTCGGCGTTAACGCGCGATGGCCCTGTAGAAAGTAATGTTCTTGTCACGCCTCCAGCGACGCCGAACGTTACGCTTACCCATACACTTTTGTCTTCGACACCTTATTTAATAAACGGTAAGCTTAATTTCGAAATCAAAGTCAGTAACAACGGTGGTGCGATTGCACATGGTTACCACGTTACGCAGAACATCAACACGTTACTTACCAACAATGGCTTGGCGAACGATCTCTCGTCTGCTTTTAACAACACCGATGTGACCGGAAATCCATTCTCAACGTGGACTGTAACGGTCAACAACATTGGCTCTAACTCGTTATCTGCCTATCAAGCAAGTGGAGTTCAAACTGATGTCGATTTTGACGATACGGTGTCGATCTACCCCGGTGAGTCAATCACTTACCTAGTTGAAGCCACACTGACGCCAATCACCATTGGTACGCTTCAAGGCTTTTCTGCTGCCATCAAAGATGAATCAGGTTCATTAGTTCAGAGCGCAAACGTTGCAGATATAGTCAATGCAGAAAAAGTGCTGAACGTTTCTGATTCCGAGATCGCCATTTCTAAAACAACCACCGCATCAGAATATGTGCCCGGTGGAAACATCGAATATGAAATTACGGTAACCAACGGTTCGTCTAAGTACTTTGCCAATAACTTATTGATTCAAGACAACTTAACTTGTGTCATGACGGAGCAAGCAGGCGGCGCTGGCGATGCGCAAGCATTTAAAGAATGGAAAGTTGACGTCATTTCGGGTGAGGACTCGCTTGGCTCGGATCCGGGTTCGTATAGCTATGGCTCATGGAGCTCAAATCCAATTGCTTTGACGCCCGATCTTGCTCCAGGAAAAACCGTTAAATACAAACTTACTGCAAAAACCAATAACGCTAGCATGGGCGTTATTTTGGATGACTCTACGAGCTGCGCCAACGACAACGTGACCGAAAGTGGTTCAGGGGTTCAAACTCCTGACGACAACTTGCGTGTGAGTAAAGATGTCGACAGTCGTTACTATTCATCGGGTCAAACACTCACTTACACCATCGTAGTGACTAACGATGGTGATGGCTTTGCAAACCAAGTTCAGGTCTTGGATGAACTCTCGGCGATCACTACTCAAGACATTAATGGTAATACGATCAACGCCTATTCGGATTGGACCATTACTGCAAACGCATATAAAGCAGACGGTACAGCCGCTACGGCTTCCAACACTGGTATTGTTGGGGCAGTAAAGTATCCCGACAACCTGAATGTGATTGCGACGCTTGAGCCACATTCCTACATTGAATACACCATCGTGGCAGACACTCATCCTCTGGCGAATGGGCACATTCAAAACCAAGTGACGGTCGATGGCACTGTGTACGCCGACCGAGGTTCTGATCCGCGTGATTTCGCGATCGAGGTTAACAAGCGTGTTAAAACGAACACCGATACCAGTTTTGATACAAAGCAAACCTCGTATTCCAAGCTGGACAACGAAGTGACGTTTGAAATCAGTGTGAAAAATGCGAAAGAAAACGGCTATGCAACCAATGTGCAAGTCAAAGATGCGATATCAACCATCACGGCTGAAATTTTGGAGCCAGATGGCGTCACTAAGCCAGTTTTCAATGCTTGGACTATTCGTGCTGAAATCAAGTCTGACGATCCTTTGCTGAACGGCAATCCTGCTTACACCGATGTCGGCAGCTTCTCAGACAACCTTGATTTAGATACTAACGCTCAAATTCCGCCGAACGTTGAAGTGGTATACACAATTGTCGCTCAGATTGACCGTTCAAATCCGGATCAAATTCTGTACTCTCAATTCAGTAATACCGCGACGGTTAAAACGCCAGATTCTACTGTCCAGTCATCAGCATCAGACAGCGTTACGGTGTATCCAAAAGAACCTAAGATCATCGTGACTAAAACCACACCGGATGACGAGTTTATCCCCGGTGATTGGGTCACATTTACGATATCCATTTTCAACTTTGGTGAAGGTTATGCGAACGAAGTTCATGTAACGGACGATATTGTGGGTCTGGATGCGTTTTCTGAATGGACGATAGACGCGACGATTGATTCAAACAACTCGCCATACAAAACAGGCAGTTACGCAGGGCCTAAATCGGGTTACCCAAACAATGGAAATATTGACTCGCGTATTGATATCGACCCTAAAGTGGGTAGTGAGAAAGGCTCGGTGGTTTACGTTATTCATGGTCGAGTGAAGAACGATTATGCCAAGCAAGAGATCTCCAATACGGCGCAAGCTTATGATCCTTTAACCAATTTGAACCAGTCGTCTTCTGCACAAATTGGTGATGGTTCGAGCGACAAGCTTAATGTATCGATCTTAAAAACTGCCGATAAAGTCCGCTTTGTTCCGGGTGAAGACGTGACCTACGAAATCCGTGTTCTCAACAATGGCTCGCACACTGAAACCGGGTTAAAAGTCGTTGATAAGTTGCAAGATATTTTGTCTGTATTAGCGAACGACAAAGACAATCGTTATCAAGATTATCCGGACCAAAGCCCGTTCGAATATTGGCAATTTGACTATGACGACGGTGCCGGTTTTCATTCTGTAACAACGGAGAACTTTGTGTATCCCGAAGGGGACGCTTCCAAAACAATGAGTTTGGAACCGGACGAAGTGCGTACGTTTAAAATTAAAGCGCGTGTAAAAGATAACGTCGTTGGTTCGCTAGATGAAGGGGGGAAACTCAACGATAAAATTGCAAATGATGCATACATCTATAGCGATCTTGGTGAAGTAACGGAAACTTCTCACATTTCACACCATGAAATGAAAAAGGCATACAACGGCGAGAATGTCACGCGCAAGCTATTGGTGAATGGAGTCGAATCTCGTTTTTACTCACCAGGTGATACGTTGACCTATTTAGTGACGGTATCGTCTCAAACAGGTTACGTGAACGACCATACTGTGAGTGAAAACATCACTGACGTGACGACACAATTGCTCGATGGGTCAACTGCAACGCCCTTCGCGTCTGGTTTTACCGTTGATGTATCGAAAAGTGATGCCCACGGCGGTGACGGCACAACCGATGGTACGCTAGATGGCACGGTAGCAAACAATCAAAACATCTCAACCGTTATTGATGTGGCGGGTGGGGACTCAGTCACATACCAAGTCGAAGGCGTCGTTCGTGAAGAGTCGGTAGGTAACATTACCATCGGCGGTATCACCGTTATTCCAAACAGCTACCATCTTTCATTCAGCAAAACCGTTGATGAAGCAAGCTATGAGCCGGGTCAGCCATTGGTCTATCGCCTAACGATTGAAAACGATGGTAAGGGGAACGCGTACAATATTCCTGTGGTGGATCGCTTATCCAACATCACTGTGGAACTTGTTGATGGAACAAGTGAAAAGGCGTTTGATTCGGGCTGGACTATCGAGCAGAACATCGTCAGTGGTAGCGATAAAGCCATTCTCGATCTTGATGGTTCAGTTGAAAATAATCGAGATATCGACACGCATGCCTCCATCCCCGCGGGCACTACAATTGAGTACAAAGTGACGGCGACGGTAAACAACAATGCAGTCGGTGAAATCCTCAACTTGTTGACCGTTGACGGCGATACTGTCAGTGCGAAGACGAAAGCATCGGCAGAGAAATACGACTTCGAAAAACACATTACCCGCTTCTTAGATCAAGACGGTGTTACTTCATTGAGCGGCGGTTACACGCCAGGCGGCTACATTGAGTATGAAATATCGCTCGTTAACCTTAACAACGTGCACATGCAAAACATGCCGATTAAGGATGAACTTAGCGCAATCAAAACCCAATACTTAGATGGAACGATGGGTGCAGCGTTTGACTCTTGGACCATCACGACTCAAACCGATACCAGTGATATTAGTGAGCCGGGGTCGGTCACGGATAACCGCGATATTGACACCCAGTTTAACCTTGCAGCAAATAGTTTCGCTGTTGGCGGCACTTTCATCAAATATACGGTGAAAGCAAAGATCAGCGAGAAAGCGGTTGGCCAAATCTTAAACGTAGCGGTTATCGATAACAGTCATAACCTAGTCGCTGAGCCAGCCAACATGCTGCCTTCTGAGGTAAGCAAATCCCACAAAGCGTACACGGATTCGTCTTTATCGAGCGAAAAGCTGACGTACAATCACACGCCTAGTGGTGAAAGCATTGTGTACCGTCTGCGCCTTCAAAACAATGGTAAAGGACTGGAGTACAACAAATCACTGCAAGAGTTATTCTCTAGCATCAAAGTCCGAGTGGCACAAAATGCGGCTGGAGAATCAGACGCGCAGAGTTTACCTGCGTTTGCTGCGCACGGATGGGATGTGAGCGTGAAAACTTCTGGTGAAGCAACGACGGATATCGGCGGTTTTGTTGGTGGTGCAAATGCGGATATCGATATTCCAGTTCTATCCATTGCGCCGGGCGGTTGGATTGAGTTTGTGATGAAGTCACGTATTCGCTCAGACGCTTTGGATCAAATTGCTTCGACGCCGAAATACGACGGCACGAACTTTGCGACAGCTCGCGTGACACCGGAAGGCAGCAATCTAGCCGTTAACAAAGAGATCGTTTCGATTGCTGGTAAACCTTACGCTGCGGGAGATACTTATAAACCAGAAGATGAGGTGGTGTATAAGTTTACGGTGACCAACACCGAACCTGTATGGCGTGATGAGGCCGCGATTCAAGACATCATCTCTAATGTTCGTGTTGAAGTTATTGGTGACACAACGAAATCAGCATTTTCAGAATCTGAAATCAGCCACGTCTTTACCTCTGTTGGTACCAGTGGCACGCAAGACACCTACATCCAACCATACGATGCCACCGATGATCTGGATTTGGTGGTTGATATTGCGCCTGAAGAAGTGATCGAATTTACCGTAAAGGGGAAAGTTCGCGCAGATGCTGTCGGTGATATCGATGGAAACACCGCAAAAGCCGGCAACCAGAGTGACACAACGGAAACCATTCCTCCTGTCGCACCTGTTTTAGATTTCCAAAAACTGGTGCTGAACACGACCGCCGACAGCAGTACGTGTACGTTCCCATCTTCGACGGGCACTGATTGTCACTACAATCCGAATGGCCAGATCCAGTATCAAGTCTCAGTCACCAACGTAGGTGAAAGTACCACTAATGGTGCCACCATTGTGGATGAACTGGACAAGATTAACACGTCTGATGGCAAACCAGCTTTTACGGATTACAGCGTGGCGATTGTTAGTGCACCAACGTCAGACCGCTTCTCCATCAATGGTCAATATCAAGGCAATGTACCCTTAAACGCAGCATTCGATCTGATGCCAGGCGATACCGTTGTCTTTGAAATTGATGGCACGGTTGCGGCGGATGCAACGGGCGCAATAACTAACGTAGCAAAAGTTGCAGGCGTGGACAGTAATGCTGTCGTGCTTGATCCGGGAACTTCGAACCTGCTGGCGCAAAAGTCGACGGACACTCCGACGTACACGCCGGGCTCGGAAGTGCGCTATCAGATGCGAATTCGCAACGTAACCACCAATAATGAACTGGTGGATGTGCGCGATACCATTAGTAACTATTTGGTTGAGACCGCGGACGGCACTGAAAAAGTAGCACTGAAAGATTGGAGTGTAAGCGCGAGCGTTATCTCTGACGGTAACCCGGCGTACACCGACATCAACAACTTAAATCTCATTGCGGATAATACCGACATCGACACCACCATTCAGATGGGTGGCAAAGCGCCAGATGACACCTATACCGAGGTTCTCATTGAGGTGGTAGGGCACGTGCGTGACGACGCGGTTGGCGAGTTTACCAACCAGTTGCAAGGGAAGTTAAGCAGTGGCTCGCGCTATGTGACGTATAACTTACGCGAAAAAGTGATCGTTCCTGAACCGGGCAATTTGGCCGTCACGAAAATCACTACCGATCCAGCGGCTATCTACCATCCGGGCGACATTATTGGTTACGACATCGAGGTGAAAAACACTGGCAGCGGCTATGCAACTGACGTATTGATTGCGGATTTGTGGAAAACCATTCGTACTGAAAAAGCAGGTTCTGCCTTGCCTGTTCGTGCCTTTGAGGGGTGGTCGGATGTCAGCGTTAGCGTAGATGGAACGGATCCGAGCTTAACTCAAGCTGTGTCGGGCTCAGAAGTAACGGGCGATAACGGTTATCAAGTTCGTTACAACATTCACCCTGCTCATAGCGTCAAGCTGCATGTAGAAGGCGTGGTCAAAGCCGATCTGGTTGGTGATATCACAAACGTGGTCGAAGTCAGTGACGCGACGAGTAAACAAGCCGCGCAAGCGACGTATGTTGCAGCTGCCGCCGATTTGAATGTGACAAAAATCGTCGATAAAACTCAGTATGAGTCTGGCGATACGCTGACGTATACGATTCAAATTGAAAACACTACGGCAAACTGGGCGAACGATGTCCAAGTTAAAGACTTCGTAAACAAAATTACGGCGGCCAGTGTGACTGGTGCAGACGTGATTGCGTTTGAGTCTGGGACTATTTACATGAATGCCGAGTCTCTGAACGGAGCCACTAAGTTCCCCGCAGCCAATGACGAGTTCATTGATGGCAGTATTGATATTGCGCCTAATGATGTGGTGACCATCACCGTAGAAGGTGAGCTTAACTCGCAAGTCGTTGGTGAGGTGACCAATACCGTTGATGTTACCTACAACGGCACCACAAAAACGGCAGAAGCGACCAGCACGGCCAAGATCCCCGATCTAACGTTTGTGAAAACGCCGATGGTGGAGCATTACAGCCCAAACAAAGCGTCGGGTTACATTCTTAAAATTGTCAATGAAGGCAACAACTACGCGAACGATATCAATTTGAAAGATGCCATTGGCGCGTTAACTGTCGATACGATTGATGGTTCAACCAACCAAGCATTTTTGCAATGGGCCGTTCAATATGTAGCGGGCAGTGCATTAACTACGGTCGATGCGAACTCTCTGGTGGTGGATAAAGATATTGACTACAACATCGACCTAGCACCAAATGACAGCATTACGTTGTACGTGATTGGTTTAGTGAATGCACAAGCAACTGGTGACATCGTTAACCAAGCCACACTCAACTACAACGGCAAAGATATTCTCGCAACTGCAACGCTAAAACCTTATCCGGGCGATGTCGTTATCGAAAAGTCCGCTGACGAACGATATTACCAGCCGGGAGAGTTCTCGACATTCCGAGTCAAGGTCACGAACAATGGTTCTGGTTTTGCTGCGGATGTCAAAGTGGAGGATTTGATTTCTTCATTAGAGGTTGAAACGTCTGGTGGCGCAATGGAAGCGGCATTCAACGATTGGACTATCGTGACCAGCAAAGGCGATCCTCGCACCAATATCGAGACCTTACCGGGACCAAATTCGGACATCGCGACCAATCTCGATATTGCTCCAGGAGATACGGTTGAATTTGCCATTACAGGCACGGTGAACAGCCGAGCGGTTGCCAACATCATTAACACAGCAACGGCTGAGTTTGCAGGTGCAACGACAGAAGCAACCGCAACCTTAGAAACGCTGCCTGAAGAAGTGTGGATTGAGAAAACGGCCGAATCGCCAATGTATATTCCGGGAGAAGATGCGGTATTCCACGTTCGCGTTTACAACGGCACTGATGGTTTCGATAACGACATCGCGTTAGAAGATATTTTGTCGGGCATTAAAGTCACCAACATCTATGGCGTGAGTGATCGTGCTTTCGAGAGTTGGACGATTGAAACGACGAACAGCGACAGCCGCACCACCATTACCCCGATGCCTGTCGATAATCAGGATATCCGTTCGATGATCGATATAGCACCGCATGATATTGTGGAGTTCACGATCACCGCGAAGACTAACCCGTTAGCCGCGAGTGATATCACCAACACGGCAACGGCGGATCTCAACGGTACGCAGCAGCATTCAAGTGCCACTGTTCAGCCTCAATCTCAGGGGATCTCGATTGAGAAAACCGCAGACACCCAATATTACGTTCCGGGTGCAGAAGCGACGTTCCGCGTCAAAGTGAAGAATGAAGGCACAGTCCCAGCGACAGATGTGGCTGTAAAAGACGCCATTAGTAATCTTGAAGTCGTGCGTCTTGATGGTACGTCGGTAAAGGCGTTCGACTCTTGGCGCATTGAGGTGAATAAAGCGAATGCGGAAACCGAGATCACCAACATGCCGGGCGTGAATTCCGACATCGATTCAACGCTAACGATTGCTGCGAATGATGAAGTGGAGTTTGTGATTACAGGCCTTGTGAACCAATACGCTACTGGCGAAATTGAGAATACCGCCAGCGCCACATTCCGTGGTGAAACGCAAGATTCAACAGCGACACTGCTGGCGATGCCGGAGTCGGTCAAACTTGAAAAAACCGTTGACGATGAGTTCTACCGTCCGGGAGAGAGTGTTACTTACCACGTGGTGTTAACGAATGAATCGGGTTCATTTACTGAAGAGATGGTACTGAAAGATCTGATCTCAGAACTCAAGGTCAACACCATCAACGACACTCAAGCTGAAGCATTTACCAGTTGGCGTATGACCAGTTCATACAACGATGAACGAACCATCGTTCTGCCGCAAATTCAGGGCGACAACCTGGATGTAAATAGTCGCGTGATTCTTGCGCCAAACGACACGTTAGATATTGAGATTACCGGAGTGGTCAATGCAGACGCGATGGGCGAAATCACCAACCACGCTTACGCATACGACAAATCGGAAAGCGATGTTTTGGCAGAAGATGTCGCCATTATCAAACCGCAACCGATCATCTTATCGGTGACCAAAGTAGCCGATAAAGCCGAATACACCAATGATGACGATGAAATCACGTTCACGATGACGGCGGCCAACCGTGGCTCTGGTGATGCAGAGAGCGTGAACTTGTTGGACGAAATCGACAAATTGATTGGTAGCAACGGTAATGCGTTGTTCACGACATGGAAAGCGACCATCACAGAGCTGAAATCTGGTGTTGTGGTTTCTGTGGATTCAGATAACAACGTCAATTCCAACCATACCTTGAAAGCGTACCAAGGCAACGAGTTTGAAATCGTTGTGATAGGTGAGATCAATCAAGGCATTGATGACAACTTTACCAACGTCTTCACGGCAGCAGCATCAACGGGCGAAACGGCATCTGCGAATGTCACGATCAAAGTGAAAAAGCAGGCTTACAACGAAGGCATGCTGAAAGTCACTAAAGTGGCAAGCAAATCGGAAGCCAGTGTCGGTGAAGTCGTTGAATACGAAGTGGTGATCACCAACGAAAACGACAACCCATTCTCAGGTGTGCGTCTGGTCGACCGTTATCCTGGTGGCTTTGCTTACATTCCTGATTCTACCGAGATGGTAAATAGCGGCCCTGATGGCGTATTTGATACCTCAGACGATATTCAAATCACGGTCGAGCCGACCAAGACAAACCAGCTGTTCTTCGATGTTGGTGACATGAATATCTATGGTAAAGGCGATTCTCAAACTGCGGATGCTGTGCGCATTCGTTACCTAATGCGCGTCAGTGTCGGTGCTACCTTTGGTGTCTACACCAACACTGCATGGGCAGAAGCGCCACCAGCTGAAAGCTTCTCGGCACAGAACACCAGCACTAACTACGTGGTGAAATCGAACCTAGCGAGCGCAACCGTCGAAGTGATGCCAGACAAAGTATTCGATACTGCTTCTATCATCGGTAAGGTGTTCGAAGACCACAATGGTGATGGTTTCCAAGCAGATGCAACCGCGGACGATGTTCTCATCGACATTGACCTTGCGCTAGGTGATTACGTTCCGAACTCGACCTTCATTATCCAAGATGGCGTAGAAACTCAGCTCAAAGATGTGACGGGTAAACAGCAAGGTCAACCTGTAGTGATGTCGAGAATGGATAAAGGCTACGAAGTGGATGAGCTATATGGCTTGTCTCGTAACCGAACGCTTAAGCAGATCAACCAAGTGGCGTTCCAATTCAAAACACGCACTCGCCAAGGCTTCTCATTCAAGGTGACCACCGATAACGGCACGCACATCGAGTTCGACCAACAAGGCAATGCGATTACCAAGCATAAAGGTGATAAGCAAAAAGGCCTGTCGGCAGAGAACATCGATGTAGAGAGAAACCTTTATCGCGACGGGGATGAGTACCTGTGGGAGATCATCGTTGAGAACAAAGGGCTTTATGAAGACGGTATTCCGGGTGTTCGACTGCTTACCGTCGAAGGCATCATTATCGAGACCGACCAATATGGTCGATACCATGTTCCAGATCAGTGGGTGTTGAATAAGAAAGGGAAGCAGTTCTTGGTCAAAGTCGACACAGACTCGCTACCAACGGGTATGAAAGTGATCAGTGAAAACCCGAAAGTACAACGAATCACACCAAACAAACTGACGAAATTTAACTTCAGTATTCAAAGCAGTGGGGATGATTAACCGTTCGTAACTTACACGTTGGCTGGGCTTGTTCTCAGCCATTGACTGCCACGGTTAAGCAAGAAAATTATGATTAGATTTAGACAATCAAAACTGACGATATGTATCGCGGCGGCGTTGCCGATCCTATCGTACGCAAAAGACACCAGCCAGTTAGAAAAGCTGGGCAGTGACTCACTGGGTATTGAAGTTAACACGCATGAACAAACCGACAATTCTCGTATTTATCTGGAACAAGGTGCGATTTGGGTTAGCCGTGACATCATGCGCTTTGACCCGGTGCTGGATCTGAGCATCAGCAGCAATGTGGAAGTCAGAAACGGCAAACCTCTGCAAGAGATGAGTTTTGCTATCACCACCAACTTCAGCTACTACGTGGATCATTACCAATTAGAAGTGTATCGCGGTGGCGATCGTGGTTTGGTGTCTCCGCTGGCGGTGGTGGAAGGTCAGCAATTTGCCAACGATTTCAACATCGTTTGGGATGGCAAGACCGCTCAAGACTACCAATTTGAATCCAACACGCAGCTTCTGTTTCGCTTAAAAGCGTTTGATAAAGACGGCAACATGGACGTGACAAGTGTCGGTGTGATCGATCTTGTTGACCCCGATTCTGAAGTCGACATCGACAAGAATGATGGTGAAGAAGATCAAAGCCGTAAGCTTGGCAAAGCTCAGTTGATGCGCCACAACATTCCTACCTCGGCTGGTCTGGCAAGGTTTATGGGGACGGGACTAAAAGGTGTCGACAAGGTGGTGATTGGTGAAGATGAATTTGACGTAGAAGAGGGCGAGCTTTACGCCGAACAATACTTGCCAGCCGACGCCTATCTATTCCCAACTCGTGTGGTATTTGATAGCGGTGAAGAGCGACGTTACCAACTGTACGTGCGTATTCCGGATGAATATTGGGTACAAGCGGGTTTGGCGGATTTCTACATTGGTAAAAACAAAGTCACAGGTAATTCGGCAGCATTGGCGGTTGATGACCAATATCAAGATGATATCTACAACCAAGGTCGCTTAGCGTATTTTGGCCAAGGTAAGTTTGGTGACAAACTCCGAATTACCACCCACTTTGATACCAAAGAGAGTGACGTGCGAGACATGTTTAAGCACCCGTTTGCCTCTGATTCATCCAGCGTATTCGACATTCTCGAAGACGACGATGAAATGTATTACGGCAACTACGGTGACAGCTCGAACATCTACAAAGTGGTCAACACTAAAGGCAAAGTGTATCTCAACGTTGAATACGACAAGTCCAACGTTTTGTGGGGGAACTACAACACAGGTATAACTGGTACTGACAACAACGATTACAACCGCAGCCTATATGGTTTCAAAGGTGACTATCGCACACGTTCTACCACCAAGTTCGGTGAAGATCGTCTTAACATCGTTGGCTTTGCAGCCGAATCGGATTCGCTGTTTGCGCACGATGAATTTTTAGGTACTGGCGGTTCGCTGTACTTCTTACGCCATGGTGAAGTTGTACCGGGCAGCGACAAAGTGATGGTTAAGGTGGTCGACCCAAACAGCGGCATCACCTTGCAAGAACTGCCGTTGCAGTCGGGACGTGACTATGAAGTCGACCCATACCAAGGCCGAATTATTCTAACCAAACCGCTAAACAACATCATTTCTGACAACTTTGGCTCGGTCATTAACGACTCCCCAGCTGACGGTTATGACAACTATCTTGCTGTTGATTATGAATACGTGCCTCAAGGCCGTGAAGCGCTTGGTGCAATGACCGCTGGTGGACGCGTCAAAGGTTGGGTAAACGACTACATAGGTGTAGGTGCAAACTATCAAACCGAAGAAAAAGATAACCAAGACTACGAAGCGTACGGCACAGACTTAACGCTACGAGCATCAGAAGGCACCTATTTGAAAGCCGAGTTCGGTCACAGTAAAGGTCGTCAAACCGATTCTAACTATGTCTCTTTCGATGGCGGTTTAACCTTTACGCCTATTGGTGGCAGTGCGGATGATCGTGAAGGTGACTCTTATCAAGTGAAAGGGGTGATGAACCTCTACGACATCGCCCCGAGCGTGTTTTCTGCTGTGGGTAACGATGTTAAAGCTTGGTACAAATCTAAAGATGCAGGTTACAGCTACGCAAGCCAAGATGACGATTTAGAACAAGAATCTTATGGTACGGAAATCCGTCTTCAAGCAACGGATCGTGTTGCGGTGAAAACTCGATTTACCTCGATGGAAGAGCGTGAGTCCGACGGCACACTAAGAACGGATTCTCAACAGGCAGAGCTGGAAACTCAGATCAAAGTAACCAAACACATTAAGATTTCCGCAGCAGGTAAACAAGTCGAAGAGCTAAACAACGAAGAAGAAAAAGGCAAAGGCACTTTAGCGGGCCTGCGTGCCGATTACATTTGGGATAGCGACAACAATGTTTACATCAAAGGGCAGAAAACCGTTGGTAAAACAGATGAGTACGATGAGAACGACAGCGTCACTATTGGTGGTGAAACGCGTATTTTAGAAGACTTCGTCGTCGGCGCAGAATACACCACGGGCGATCGTGGCGATGCGGCTGAAGCCAGCGTGACTTATGATGTGACGGAAGACTACAGCACTTACTTAACCTATGTCGATGACAGCTACGAAGGCAAAAACAACGTGATTGTCGGCCAACGTGCAGATCTGACCTCTACGGTCGATTTCTACCAAGAAAACCAATTTGTTGATGAGAACAACGGCAAAGGTCGCATCGATTCATTCGGCTTTGGCTACGACATGAATGACGACATCGACATGGGTATCGGCTATCAGAAAGGCGAAATCGAGGATGATCAAAACATCACCACCGAGCGCCAAGCGGTGAGTGTAAGCACCTCGATTGATGTCGATGATGTGTTGTTCAAGAACAAAGTGGAATATCGTGTCGATAAGACAGATGACTCTGCTGACCCAGACAAAAAACGCATCGACCAATGGGTGACGACCAACCGTTACACCCATCACCTGACGGAAGAGTACACCTTATTCGGTAAGTTCAATTACTCACGCTCAGAAAGCAAATCGAGCGACAAAATGTTGGCTCGTTTTATTGAGTCGACCGCTGGATTGGCGTATCGCCCAATTTACAACGATCGCTTGAATTTGTTGTCGCGCTACACCTACTTAGTGGACTTCGACCAACTCAATCGCGATGTGGATTACAAAGATGAAGAAAGCCATATCATTGAAGTGGAAGGCATCTATTCACTTGATGCCAACTGGGATTTAGGCGCGAAATACGCATTCAAAAACAAGCATGAACTTTTCACTCGTCAATCGGGTGAAGACATTCCGGTTGACAGCAAAATCTCATTGTACGGCTTAAGTGCTTCTTACCGAGTGATGAAAGAGTGGGACGTGACAGGCGAGTACCATTGGAAGACCGATTCGACCTACGATGAGTTAGAGCAAGGTGCGCTGATTTCAGTGAACAAACATCTTGGCGACAACTTCAAAGTCGGCGTCGGCTATAACTTCTCAGGCTTTGACAGCAACCTTGCGAATGATGATGACTACGACGCATCAGGCGTGTTCATTAACCTAGTTGGCAAGTTATAAGAGGGTCACATGAAAACGACGATTCGCTTGTTGAGCGGTATTATGATTGGTGCATTGTTAGCAGGTTGCGCTACCGAGACTTACGTGAGCCAAGAAAACCGAGAGAAATTCGCCGATGTGAATGTCTCTAAATTTCTTATTAGTGAGTGTTTAGCGCCGCAGCGAGAAATTCATATTGCCGTTGCAGAGCACTTTGATTTCGACAAATTCAAGATCCGTGAAGCAGATGCGACAAGTCTGGATGCGTTTATTCGCGATATTCAAGGTTTAAGCGGACGCATTACCATTGTCGGTCACACTGATTACAAAGGTTCAAACGAGTACAACGACGCGCTTTCTCTACGCCGAGCACAATCCGTTGCGGCGTACCTCAAGCAGCAGCTTGATCCCACTTTTTATGATTGGGAGATCAAGCACTTTGGCGAGACTCAACCGCTTACGCTCGATACTTCAGATCAAGCGCGTGCTGAAAACCGCCGAGCGTACGTCATGTTTGAGGAGGCGCAAAAATACGATGAGATGCCATTCTGCGAACCTCCAAAGCCAGAGCGTAAGGTTTATATGACCATGACGCCACACTTCGACTTTGATCAGTCAGAGTTGAAAGCTGAAGATCTCACTCAGCTCGATGATTTCATTGAACAGTTACAAGGGTTAGAAGGCAGCATTTTGGTTGCAGGGCACACTGATCAAGTCGGCTCGCTTTCTTACAATGAAAAATTGGCAGAGCGACGAGCTCAAACTGTGGTCGAATATCTCAAGACCAAACTTGATGCGTCGCGGCTTGTTTGGGAGGTCAAAGCGTTTGGTGAACTGCAACCGGTCATAAATCAAACGACTTCGGAAGCAAACGCACTGAATCGACGTGCCTTTATCGTATTTAAAGAGAGTGAACACGGACAACTGACAGAATAATTTGTTATGGTTACCCATTACTATTCGAAAGATAATAAGTCTGTAACAAGGGAGCTGGGTAATGGAGAAAGTGCAGTTGGTCGTCGATTTTCTTCTCACGCACAAAATGCTGTTTACCACATTAATTTTGTTTTTTATGTGGTTGGTACGTCGTTCAATTTTGTCGATGATTCGCGGTGATCATGCCTTTTTAACCGAAGATCAACGCAGTTGGATGTCGAGAACCAAAAACGGTACGTTTGCGTTCACATTGCTGATCCTGTTTATCCTCTGGCAATCAGAAATCAGTGAGTTTGCGCTCAGTGTTACAGCGATTGCGGTTGCTATTGTGGTGGCATCGAAAGAGATCATTTTGTGTTTTACAGGCTCGATTCAACGTGCGAGTTCGCGCTCGTTTCGAGTGGGTGATTGGATTGAAGTGGGTAAGTTGTGTGGCGAGGTGATCGAACACAACATGATGGCGACAGTGATTCAAGAGATCGATTTACATCACGGGCAATACCATTACACGGGTAAAACTGCGACGTTGCCTAATAGTATGTTTTTCACCTATCCGGTTAAAAACCTCAACTTCATGAAGCGTTATGTTTACCATAATTTCACGATTGTGGTGAAAGACTTCGTCAACCTGTATCCGCTACTGACACCATTAACGGACAAAATTGATGAGCATTGCAGTTACTTTAGTGATGTGGCACATCGTTACAATGCCATGATCGAGAAGCATGCCGGCGTTGATCTGCCGGGCGCAGAGCCGCACATCCACATTTCAAGTCATATTAATGGTGAGCAGATTGTGCATGTGATGATCTTCTGCCCGACAGATAAGGCGAACCATTTAGAACATTTGATTCGTCAGGACTTTATGGAGCTTTACGAGCAGCGTTTTCCTGCTTCGAATGATGAATCGAACGACGCTGCATTCAACTAACTTGCATTAAAAAGAAACCCGCTGCTTCGGAGTAAACTCCCAAAGAGCGGGTTTCTTTTTTCGCTTATCTTTACGCCAAGCTATCGGAACTTGCTTTTGAGCATCAGGAACAAGAAGTAGGTACTACCGATAATCGCGACTAACGTACCTGCTGCAATTTGGCTCGGGTAAATGGCGATTTGCCCTAACCAATCCGCCCAAACCATAAGCGTTGCACCAATCAAACTGCCAACGAATAATTGTTCTTTGACCTTTCTTGCTCCTAGCATCATCGCCATGTGTGGTGCGACCAAACCAACAAAGGAAACGGGGCCGACCGTCGCCGTTGAAAAGGCACACAGCAGAGCAACGATAACAAGCAAAATCGTGTTCGCAGATGATGGATTCAGCCCGCGCGCGTTAGAAAACGCTCGACCAATAGAAATCAGTGTTAGCCAACGTGACAACGCAAATACAATCGCTAAAAGCACCGACACGGAGATAAGTAACACCAATGCACTTGTGCTGGTGACGCGATACGTTGAGCCCGTGAGCCAGAGCAAAATTTTGTAACTTTCCCCAGAGCCTTGCGCCAACGCAAACTGAACGAGAGCTTGTAATAGGGCGCTAAGGGCAATACCCGAGAGTACAAAATTAGAAGGGTTAAAGTGGCTGCGTTTCCCGATAATGAGCAGCAGCATCAATACGGTCAGACTGCCCAGAAAAGCGACGCCCCAGTTAAATGCGGCGAGTACAGATCCAACCATCACACCAGTGATGATAATGGCAAAGGTTGCGCCGGATGACACACCGAGAATGTCTGGGCTCGCAAGTGGGTTGTAAACGATACGCTGCAAAATGATCCCTGCAATGGAAAGGGCAACACCTACTGAAATCGCACTGATCATGCGTGGCCAACGCAGTTGCCATTGGAACTCGCCAGCAATCGCAAACTCAATACCACTGATACCGTGCGTAACAAATGAGTACGCCAGAATGCCGATGATCCCCATTACTGCAATGCCCCAAACTGCTGCGTTCGATAGAGCCGTTTTTCCTTGGCTCATCGATAAGTTCAGCTGATCCGTAGCTGTCAGTTTCTTGCGAGTAAACCAGATCAACGCAGGTGCACCAATGGCCGCCGCGGCCACACCGCTTGGGATGGTTTCTTCTAACAATAAACTGAGATAAATCGCCGCAGAATCGGTGATAAGCAGCAACGCAGCGCCAAGCAACATGCTACTGATGAGTTCATCGCGTGGCGTTCTCGCTCCCATTGCACGGGCGATGTTTGGTGTTAACAAGCCGATAAAACTGATGATACCAACCGCAGTGATTGAGGCTGATACCAGCCAAATACCCATCACCATTAACGCCCCAAACGCGGGTAATACCGCTAAGCCTCGGGCTGCTGCGCCTTCTTGTCCCAGTTTCATTAGGGTCAGAATGCGTGGTGCGACAATCAAAATGACGATTGCGACAGTAGAACGTGGCAGCAACCATTCAAACCAATCCCAACTGTATTGTGAAAGGTCGCCCGCTCCCCACATAAAGATGTTTTGAGCAAACTGTGCATTGAGAATAATCAGAGCTGTCGCAATGGAGCCAAGCAAAATGTTGATGACCATGCCGGAGACCACTAAAGGCAACCCCGTCATATTGCGCACACCAGCGATCGAAATGATCAAACCAAACGCCACCAAAGCACCTGCCATGGCAGCGAAAGCGGAGTAGTCGGCCACCCAGTCAACAAACCAAATGTTAACGATGACCAACGCAAGCCAAGCACCGGAAGATGTGCCCAAGGTCAGCGGTGAGGTGAGGTTGTTTTGCGTTAACTGCTGCATCAAACTGCCAGTCAGCCCGAGCATTGCACCAACCAATAATGTGATGCTCAATCGAGGTAACTGAGACTGCATAAAGAAAACATCACGAAATTCGCTGGCGCTTTCTGGTTGAGTGAACAACTGCCATTGTTTACTCAACGACAAGCTCGTATCAATTTGTAAGCTCAATAGGCTAAGCAACGCAATCAGCGCGGCATAGCCAATGTACGGTTTCGTTCTCATTGTTTTGGTGCCAGTTCAATTAAGCTGTCGGTAATGGCTTCTGCCATGTATTGCAAAGACATCGCGCCGCCGTAGGCCCACACCGCTCTTACCGAATTTACGCGCTGTTTTTTCACGAATGGCATCGCTTGCCAAAGTGGTGAGCTGTTCAACTTGCTCTCTTGTGGGAAAGGCTGCACGTAAAGTACGTAGCTTTGTTCAAGGTTTTGTAAGCGGTTGATGCGATCTTGTTTGATGCCCCAAGCGCGCGCAGAGACTTGGATAGGGTTGGTTAACCCAAGCTGCTCAACCACATAATCAGTGGTCGAATTTTCCGTTGATAGCAGAACAGAATTGGGTGTCGAGAAGCGCATCACCAACACGTCTAATGGGGCAGAATAATGCTGACGAATCTTGTCACGCAGTTGTTTGAATGAGTCATTGAGTTTTGCCAGTTTTTGTTCCGCTAACTCTTGTTTATCAAACAGCGCACCTAGCGTACGAAAATGCTTGATTGCGGTTTGAGCCGCGGCTTCGTTTTGCGAAAAATTCGGCAAATACACCACCGGCGCGATTTGTCTGAGCAGGGGAATCAAATCTTGCTGGGGAGAAGCTGCTAGGATCACATCGGGTTTCAAACTCGCGATTTTCTCTAAATTGGGTTCGGCGCGAGTGCCGATATCCTCAATGGATTCTGGTGCGTAAGGATTCACTACCCACTGGCGGTAACCTGGCAAGTTAGGCGCAGCAATGGGCTCGATGTCCAACGCGAGCACTTGCTCCAAAATGTCCCAGTTGAGAACCACGACGCGTTGCGGCACTTGCTCAAAAGTCACCGCTCCGTACGCATCATGAACGGTAATGTCTGCGTTCGCACGTGCAATCATCATTGTAAAAAGTAGAGTCGTGCAGCTTAGTTGCTTGAGAAATCGAACCATCATGCACATACCACCGCCACCTTCTGGCTAGCAAGTGTGTCCGCGGGCGTTGGATGGTCAATGAGCTTAATTGGTGATTCGTAAAGTGCAGACAAACGCGATTCATCAAGTAGCATTTCGGCACTGCCTTCAAAGGCAATTTGACCTTTTTTGAGCGCAACTATGTGGGTTGCGTAGCGCAGTGCTAAGTTCAAATCATGCAGGATCACGATAATGCCTACGTTCTCGGTTCGATTCAGCTCTGCCAGTAGCGCCATCAGTTGAAATTGATGGTGAACATCGAGCGCGGAGGTCGGTTCGTCTAGGATCAAAATCGGTGATTGTTGAGCCAAAAGCATAGACACCCAAGCGCGTTGGCGCTCACCGCCCGATAAATCGTCCGCTAATGCTTGAGCAAACGGAGCAACGCCAGTGCGAGCCATGGCTTCAGCGATAATCTGTTTGTCTTCAGGTTTCCAACGACCAAGTGCGCCACGCCACGGAAAGCGGCCTAAGCGCACTAGCTCTTCTACCGTTAAACCAGCCGAGGAGGGCAGCTTTTGTGGCAAATAGGCTATCTGCTTTGCCAGCTCTTTGGTTTTGAGTGATGAAAGGGAAGTATCGTTTAGTGTTACCGTGCCTTTATCTGGCGACATTTGACCAGAAAGCAGGTTTACCAGTGTCGATTTGCCTGAACCGTTATGGCCCAAAACGACAGTCAGTTCATTCGTTGGGATGTTAAGTTGGTCGATGCCGAGGATCTGACGTCCACCTCGAACGATCTCAATATTAGACAGTTGAAACATGGATGGCTCTCAGGAGAAAACTCCCCTCAAGAGAGGGGAGTCGAAAGTTCAATTACCAGCGGTAGTTTGCGTTTAGCATGACAGAGCGAGACTGGCCGTAATAACACCAGTAATCGCAACCTGATACAAATTCTTTATCCAGAATGTTGTTCACGTTTAGCTGTGCTTGCCACTGTGAAGTGATGTCGTAAGTGACTGACGCATCCCAAAGAGTCACTGAAGGAACGGTTAGGTTCGAGCTCTTAGGGTTATCTTTAGATTCGCCCACATAACGAACACCAGTACCGATGTTTAGACCTGGAATTAGGCTGTATGCGCTGTAGTCTACCCATGCCGAAGCTTGGTGTTCAGGAATAAGCGCGGCTTGTTTTTTGCCTTTGCCAAAGCTTTCGTCTGTTTTCGCTTTGGTGTAGGTGTAGCTTGCCATCAGTTTTAGATCGTCGGTTAGCTGCGCCGTGCTTTCAAGCTCAATACCTTGAGAAGTCACTTCACCCGTTTGTGTCGCGATCCATGTTGATGGGTTGGTCACCAACGCGTTCTTTTGCGTAATGTCGAACCATGCTAGGTTGATAAAGCCATCCATAAAGCTTGGCTCATACTTCACACCTACTTCTACTTGCTCGCCTTCTAGCGGTTTGTAAAGCTCATTGGTTGCCGCATCAATGGTGCTGATCACTTCAAACGACTGAGAGTAGTTTGCGTAAGGTGACAAACCATTGTTTGCAAGGAACATCACACCCGCGCTGAGAGACAGCTGACCATCATCACGAGATTCGTTTTGATCAACGCCTACGCCTTTGCCAGAGTTTTCTGTTTTTACCCAGTCGTAACGAGCACCTACGTTACCAATCCATTGTTCATGCAGTTTCAATTGGTATTGCGAGTAGACACTTGCTTGAGATTTCTCAATCTCACGTTTTACGTTCTTTGAAGGATCAAGTGGATTGAAGTTACCGTAAACTGGGTTCCACGGGTTGATGGTGCCAAACGCGTAGTTGTCCTGTTCGTCGCCATCGGTTTTGTGGAATTGCAGATCCATACCGACGAGCACAGTGTGTTCTGCGTTATCTGTCATCCAGTTGCCGACAGCATTGTTATCGAACGTGATGCTCTGGTTTTTGCCGTCACGAAATACGATGCCTTGCGTTAATTCTTCTTTCGCTGGATCGTTGTTTGAGAACGCGTAAGAGCTGCGCAAGTACAACTCATTCGAACCGTAGTTGAGGTTTTGCGAGAATGACCACGTGTCATTGATGTCGTGCTCTAGCAAGTAACCTAGAGAGAACTGCGTGCGTTCGTATTTATCGTAGTTTGGCTGACCAAGGTTAGTCGAAGGATCGATTTTGCCAAAGTTAGAACCAATCAGAGTACCTGCCGCTGGGAAAAATGGGTTGGTTGGCACACCGTCATCACGAAGGTAAGTAGCCAAAACGGTCAGCATTGTACGGTCAGAAATGTCGAACTCGACGCTTGGCGCTAGATAAAAACGCTCGTTGTTGGTGCCGTCCAGTTCGCCATCTTGGCTTGTCATCAGGCCAACCAAACGGTAGCGGATTGTGCCATCGTCGTTTGCTTCATCAGCAATGTCAAAACCCACCGACTGGTGTTGGTTGTTGCCCACTTCCACTTTTACTTCGCCTTGAGGCGTAAACGTTGGTTTTTTCTGTACTGCATTCACGATACCGCCTGGTGCCGATTCACCAAACAGAATAGCTGATGGGCCTTTAACCACTTCCACACTTTCTAGGCCGTAAGGTTCGACCAACCATGTGTAGTAACCGTCGCGGAATAGGCGGTTGCCGTTTAGGTAAGTCGCAGCATCAAAACCGCGAACTTTGAACCAATCGGTGTCGTTGTCGGCGCCATAAGGCTGAGCGGTTACGCCAGATGTGTAGCGTAATGCTTCGTCCAATTTTTTCGGTGCACGAACGCGAAGTTCGTCTTCAGAGATAATAGAAACGCTGCGTGGTGTTTCTGCCGCTGGTGTTTCTACTTTTAACGCTTGTGCTGTGACGGTGATGGTTTCCATCGCGGTAACGTCATCTTGTGCGTTCGCTGAAAGCGCAACCACTGCTACTGTAGGCGCAATCGCGCAAACCATTGCTTTACGGATCGCAACGGTCAGTAAGTTATTTTTCGTCATAAATACATTCCCGACAATTATATTTAACAAGAAGCTTAATTGTAATTATTATCATTTGAACTTTTGTTTCGGTATTTTACTGACTTTCGTATCAAAAGATAGTAAAACGTCCGCAAATTTATTCGCGGTAACCAAAGTAGTTGTTATGTTTAATTGGTTTGAAAAACTGACCCAACCCTTTCCCCAGATGGAAACCGAAAAGCCACCGAAGACGCTTTTTGGCTTCTGTCGCTTTTACACTCGTGGCTTTGAAGCCCCTTTACTTGTCATGGCGATATTCAGTGCATTGATTGCGGTGACGGAAGTGACGCTCTTACGTTACATGGGCGAATTGGTGGATATTCTTGCCAACCAAGACCGTGCAACATTCTGGGTGGATCAAGGCGATCGCATGATGATGATGGTGTTGCTTGTTGTCGTTGTGATGCCGTGTTTAGGCTTTGTGCACTCGATGGTGATGCACCAAACGTTATTGGGTAACTACCCGATGTCTATCCGTTGGTTGATACATCGTTACTTGCTGAAACAAGCGGTTGGCTTTTTCCAACGAGACTTTGCAGGCCGAGTCGCGACTAAAGTGATGCAAAGCGCGTTGGCGGTACGAGAAACAGTGATGAAGCTGGTGGATGTACTGGTTTACATCAGCGTTTATTTTCTGTCGATGATTTGGATGATGGGTGAGGCAGATGGCTTGTTGATGCTGCCGATTGTGGTCTGGTTAGGCATTTATGTTCTGATCCAGTTCTACTTTATCCCACGAATGAAGCAGGTTGCGACGGATCAAGCGGATGCTCGCTCGGTTATGACCGGACGCATTGTGGATTCTTACACCAACATTTCTACCGTGAAATTGTTCGCGCACTCGCAACGAGAGTTGGAATACGCAGAAAGCAGCATGAAGCAGTTTTTGGTGACGGTTTACCGCCAAATGCGCATGGTGACTTGTTTGCTGTTCAGTGTCGATGCCATCAACTATTTATTGCTTCTGTCTATCAGCGCTATCTCGGTTTACCTCTGGTTAGACGAGGCCGTGACGATTGGTGCCATTGCGATTGCCATCAGTATTGCGTTGCGTGTGCAAGGTATGTCGAAGTGGATCATGTGGGAAGTTAGCGCGCTGTTTGAAAACATTGGCACGGTAGTGGACGGCATCAATACGATTTCAAACGACGTTGAAGTGAAAGACGTGCCAAATGCCAAGCCTCTGAAAATCTCGCGAGGTGAGATCTGTTTCGACAACGTAGGTTTTAACTACAGTGACGAGAAGGCGGTATTTGAGAACTTGAACCTGACCATCAAACCGGGCGAAAAAGTCGGTATTGTCGGTCGCTCTGGGGCAGGTAAATCCACGTTGGTTAACCTGTTGCTGCGTTTTTACGATGTGAATACGGGTAAGATTTGTATTGATGGGCAGGACATTTCGCAAGTCAAACAAGAGTCGCTGCGTCAACACATCGGTATGATCACGCAGGACACTTCTTTGCTGCATCGCTCAATTAAAGAGAACATTCTTTACGGTGATCCAAGCGCTTCAATGGAGGCTGTGATTAACGCCGCTGAAAAAGCGCACGCGCATGACTTCATCCAAACGTTGAAAGATGAACAAGGCAATGCCGGCTACGATGTTGAAGTGGGTGAGCGCGGCGTGAAGTTGTCTGGCGGTCAGCGTCAACGTGTGGCGATTGCTCGCGTGCTGTTGAAAAACGCGCCAATTTTGATCATGGACGAAGCTACGTCTGCACTTGATTCAGAAGTGGAGTCGGCAATTCAAGAAAACCTTGAAGTTCTGATGGAAGGAAAAACAGTGATCGCGATTGCTCACCGTTTATCAACGATTGCCGCGATGGATCGTTTGATTGTAATGGATGACGGCAAAATCATTGAGCAAGGCTCACACCACGAGCTGCTCCAATTGGGTGGCGTTTACGCTCAGTTGTGGAAGCATCAAACCGGCGGTTTTTTGTCTGAGTAAGATGCTGCCAAACAGCTGCATCTAAATGAGGCTAAACGAAAGAGGAGCAAATGCTCCTCTTTTTTGTGTCTGTCGTTTATACCGAGTGGGTGGCGTCAATGGGTAACGTTAACTTGTGATTATTCATTGGGTTAGACCAACTTAGTGATGGTTATGTTTATAACTGTCTGTCGTTATTGAATTTTTTACGCTTTTTTTACGCGAACTCCGAATGGGCTTTTGCTAAAGTTTCTGCATCGAATTTTGGTTGATGTACTTTATGTTTGCTCATTGGCGAGATAACACATTTCTCTTTTCTGCCATCGTGATTGTTGGCGCGGTTGTGGCCTCATGGCTGTTAGACCAACTGTTTGGCTCTACGGCTGCCGTTCTGCTGATTTTGCAGTTAGCAGTCGTGGTGGTGGCGTTTCAATGCAACTCGCGATTCGCTTATGCGGCGGCGGTGATCGAAGCGCTGAGCTTCAACTTCTTTTTCACGACGCCTCGTTACTCTTTGCAGATGTTTCGTCCGGAAGACATTTTTAATCTAGTCGTGTTTATGGTGGTGGCATTTATCACCAGCACCTTTGCGGATCTCTATCGTCGCCAGCAGGGCGAGTTAAAACAAACCAAGCTGCAAAACAGCATCCTGCTATCGGTGTCTCATGACCTACGCACGCCGCTGGCAACCATTATTGGAACACTGACCACTCTCAACGAGTACATGCCCAAGCTCAATGACTTAGAGCGCAAAGAATTGCTCGACAGTGCGACTTCAGAAAGCCACCGCTTGCATCAATATATAGAGAACCTCTTACAGGCGACTAAGCTCCAACACGGCACATTAAAAATTACCAAAAAAGCTGAGCCTATTGCGAATATTGTGCGGGATGCGGTTTCTCGTTTGCCGAATTACACCGAGAAAGTGTCCATGAATATGGATGATTCCGTTGGTTATTTATCAGTAAGTCGTTCGCTCATCGAACAAGCGTTTTTTAATGTGTTGGATAATGCCATGCGATTTTCACCAGAGAATGAACCTGTTGAGGTTTCTCTTTCTAAGCAGGGTTCGTCGTGCGTGATTGATGTTCGGGACATGGGGATTGGCATCAAAGCTGAAGATGCGGAAAAAATATTCAGCCTTTTCTATTCCGGCGCGAACAACAAATCGGCCGATTCAGGCACCGGAATGGGACTCGCGGTTGCCAAAGGCATCATCACCGCACACCAAGGAGAGATCCAATCTATGCCAGTATCAGAAGGGACGCTGATCCGCATTCGACTTCCACTCAATCAAGGAGCAGAGCAGACGTGAGTTACAAAGTTTTAGTCGTGGACGATGAGCCTCGCATTCATACCTTTATTCGAATTTCGCTGTCTGCTGAAGGGTTTGATTACATTGGCGCGAGTACCATTGCAGAAGCCAAAGCGTGTTTCGAAGCGCATTCTCCGCACGTCATTCTGCTAGATTTAGGCTTGCCCGACGGCGATGGGACGGAGTTTCTCACGACGCTTCGTCAGACATATAAAACGCCAGTGCTAGTGCTGACAGCTCGCGATCAAGAAGAGGAAAAAATCCGCCTTTTAGAAGCGGGCGCGAATGATTACTTGAGCAAGCCTTTTGGCGTAAAAGAGCTTATCGCGCGCATCAAAGTGCTGGTTCGAGATTTGGTGGATGAGCAATCCATCGCTGATGAGCTGGTGGCTGGCCGAGTCAAAATCATCAAAAGTACTCACCAATTTTGGTTGGATCAGAGGGAAATTCCACTCACCAAGAAAGAGTTTTCTTTCATTGAACAGTTGATTCTCAAGCCGGGAAAACTCATTGAGCAAACTCATTTGCTAGCGGTGATTTGGGGAAAAAGTCATGTCGAAGATACTCACTACTTACGCGTACTAGTGAGTCAACTACGCAAAAAACTGAACGATAGCGCTGACGAACAGCGACTTTTAAAAACCGAGCCGGGGCTGGGTTATCGTTTAGTGCTTGAGGCGTCCAAGCACCACTAAATTCCAAATTTAATCAACGTTAATGCCAAGGTTTAGTGCTGGTTATCGGCACTCGAACAGGATTCGTGTTGCCTATTTTCCGTGACGGAAAATCAGTCTAGCCCTTAACGCATTAGCATTTTCTATACATAAAACACAGTTAGGGATTGATATGGCTCACTTTACAGTAATTGGTTTAGGGCGATTTGGCGTTGCCGCCAGCTTAGAACTTATTCATCTTGGACACACGGTAACGGGGGTGGATAGCGACCCGAAAATCGTCGAAAAATACGTCGAAGAGTTAACGCAAGCGGTCATATGTGACGCAACAGACGAAGGCGCACTCAGAGAGTTAGCGTTAGCGAACAGTGATGTGGTGTTGGTGGCGATTGGCGAAGACATGCAAGCCAGTTTGTTGTGTACGCTGGCGCTGAAAAATTTAGGCGTGAAATCCATTTGGGTCAAAGCGAGCACCAAAGCACACCACACCATCGTATCTAAGCTGGGTGTACAACGCATTATTCATCCGGAAGAGGAGATGGGCGTAAGAGTCGCGCAGGCACTCAACTATCCGATGGTGAACAACTATTTGGAAATGGGGCATGGTTTGTATGTGGTGGAAATCCACGTTAAATCCAATCTGCACGATACGCCGCTTTCTAAGTTGATCAGCCGAGGCAGTTACAACATTCAGCCTATCCTGGTGAAGCGCGAAGAAGCCGTCTACACCAATATCAATGATGAGTTTGTGCTTAATGAGTTCGACACGCTGTTGCTTTGTGGTAGTCGCGCTGAGCTGAAATACGTCGCTCCGAGGTTGGTGTAACATGGTTTTGTGGCATCCCTCTATTATCCCAATCGAGCGAAAACCTAAAGCGGGTAAAAAATTGTTGGGCGCACCGCCATTGATACTTAGCCTCAGTTTTGCGTGCTTGATCATGCTCGGCACAGTTTTACTCAAACTGCCGATTGCCACCACAGAGCCCATCACTTGGATTCAAAGCCTGTTTACTGCGACATCGGCCATTACGGTGACGGGATTAGTTGTGGTAGACACGGGCACGGCGTTTACGCCTTTTGGGCAAGTGGTTATTGCTTTCCTGATTCAATGTGGAGGCCTAGGTTTAATGACGTTTGCCATCGTGACTTTGCTGGCTCTGGGCGGAAAAATTGGCTTTTTGGAGCGAGCCGTCGCGAGAGAGGCGTTCAACCAAACTGACTCGTCGACACTCATTGCCACTGCTAAATCTGTATTGATGTTCGCTCTGCTCGTTGAACTTATTGGTTTCACTATTTTGAGCGTTTATTGGAGTGAAGAGCTGGGTTGGAAAACCAGTCTGTTCCATGGTTTCTTCTACACCATCAGTGCGTTTAACAATGCAGGTTTTGCGTTGAGTGCCGATAGCTTAATGCCTTACGTGGACGACCCGGTCGTTAACTTCACCATTACCAGTTTGTTTATTATTGGTGGTTTAGGCTTCTCGGTTTGGATTGACTTAAAACGCAATCGCCGTTGGCACCGGCTCACCGTTTACAGTCGAATGATGATCTTAGGCACGGTGATCATTAACGTGGTGGCACTTATCGCGATTTACCTGATTGAATATGACAACCCCAACACGCTTGCCCCGTTGAGCGAGGCAGGGAAATGGTGGGCATCGTGGTTTCAAGCGGTGACGCCAAGAACGGCAGGGTTCAACACTTTAGCTATCGATCAGTTGGAAGATGCCACAACGGCGATCATTCTGGTGTTGATGTTTATCGGCGGTGGATCATTGAGCACGGCAAGTGGTATTAAAGTTGTGACATTTATGGTGTTAGTCTTGGCAACTTACAGCTATTTGCGTCGTGATGAAGCAACCTATGCCTTTCAACGCGAGATTCCCAAAGAGACCATCAGCAAGGCATTGGCGCTGACTCTGATCTCGGTGGGTGTGACTTGGTTTGCCATCTTCACGCTGTTACTGACAGAGAAAGCGTCTATGTTAGACATTATGTTCGAAGCGGTCTCGGCGCTAGGTACGGTTGGGTTATCGCGAGGCTTAACGGGCAGTTTGTCCGAACCAGGTGAGTTAGTGATCATCTTCATGATGTTTATGGGACGATTAGGGCCTCTTACTTTAGCGTACTTCTTAGCCAGTCCAAGAAAGAAAAAAGCGCGTTACGCGAGCACTAAACTGGCAATAGGATGATGAAACCGATGCGGCGGCAAAGCATGTGGATGGCATGCTTTGCTGTTTGCTTGTGCATAGCATTATTACTAAGTTGTTCATCGAAAGTTATATAAAAAGAGGAATAAATGAGCTTTATGAGTAAGTGGTAATTTCTGGAATAACCACAAATTATATATGCCTTTTGTTTGTCGTGAAGGTCAATAATCTCATTGGATCGAGCGATGTATAGTCGCTAAATTAAGTTGGCAACTTTTCCGTGCTGTTATTGGCATTTAGTATCCATTGTTTGACCTTAATACGAAAAACGACATTACCTATCAACAATGTTTGCCTGAGTTTCGGCTGTTGTATTAACGGCTGCATTTTCTGCAGTTGAAGATAACTACTTTACAAAAGAACTCTCCATGCAAACTCGCCGCGAACTCTTCTTTGCCCCTTTTCAGCGTCTGGCTGTAATCGCAGAGCAATGGCGAGCTGGGTCTAAATCTTACTTAACAGACTTAGCTTCAATCGCGTTACTGCTTCTCCCACTGACATTATCCAACGCGCTGGCTATTCTACTTGGTCACGCATTTCGAGTGGCGGGCTTGGGTGATGTTTCCTTACTGCTTTTCCACCTTTCCGACATTTTGATCAACCTATATCCCACGGCATTTTGCGTGGTTGCTGCATATTATTTGTCGCACAAAGCCAATGTATCGAGTGTGGTGCTTATTATTTATTCGCTGATCATGTTTTATTTGGTGTCGATAGAAAATGAAAGCTTATCTGCGACGTATACGTTGCCCAATAACTCTCTGTTGGCGCTGATCAGCGCCATGATGTCGTATTTGTACTGCAAACATTTGAGAATTCAATTGCTTGAACCCCAAGCACTGGACTTTACTTCTCGGCTGTTTAAAGACGTTTTGCACTTTTTCGTATTTGTTCTTGTCGCGGTAAGCCTGTCTCACGTTACTGCGGCGATCATGGTGTGGTTTAGTGGCGCAGTGCGCAGTATCGGCGTCGATCCTTTAACGCTTGAAGGCGGTTTAATCTATCAAACCGTTTTGGGGTTGCTAGGGGCGACGGGCATCAATGCTCACAACATGTTGTTTGCCATCAAGCAGCAGATATACGCTGCGACCGAAGCCAACATGGCTGCTTGGCAAGCTGGCGAAGCGTCGCTTAACGTTATCAGCCAAGGTTTTTACGACGCCTTTTTGTCTATGGGTGGTTCAGGAAACAGTGTCTGTTTGCTTTTGTGTATCCTGATTTTTGCCAGAGAGCGCAACCACATCATGTTGGCGTTGGCGGCTGCGCCATTGGTGATGTTCAACATTAATGAAGTGTTGCTGTTTGGTTTGCCGATCATCTTTAACCCTATTCTCATCATCCCATTTGTGCTGGTGCCTTTGGTGAGCTTCGTGATCACCTATGCGAGCATTGCGTCGGGTATGATTGATCCTGTAGAGAAGATCGTGAACTGGATGACGCCGCCGTTAATCAGTGGATATGTCGCAATGGGAAATCATATTCAAGGCACAATACTTCAACTGATAGTGATCGCGGCAGGAGTATTGATCTATCGACCTTTTTATCTTGCTTATGCTGGCAAACACGCGAGTCAGTTCGGGTTGAACAATGCGCTGAATGGTATTGAACAATCGCTGTTTAAGTCTCTGCTTAATAGCGTGAAAGATTCAAACATATATAGTATCAATAAATCATCAGCTCAGAAGCGTTTGACTTCAATTCTGCGAGAAGGGGAGCTGGTGATGTTTTATCAAAAGTTACAATCGACCCAAGATAAGAGCGTGTTCTCCTATGAAGCGCTGATTCGTTACATCGATAAAGAGGGAAAACTGTGCCCTCCAACGTTTATCAGTGACTTCCAAATGCTTGATGCCATGCCGCTACTTGATAAGTTGGTCATCGAAAAAGTGCTGTCGGACATGAAAACAATGTCGTTATCGCCGTCACGTCGAGTTGCGATCAATATTTCGGTTTCGACGATCGAACAAGCGGATTTTGTTCAGCACTTACAAGGGCGACTTGAGCACTATGGCGTGTCCCCAGATTGGTTAGAAATCGAGATAACCGAAGAGGCGGTGCTAAACGATAAAGTGTCGTTGACCAATACGATGATCGCGCTGCAAGCGTGTGGTATTCGCATTGCAATGGATGATTTCGGAACGGGTTATGCTTCGTTTCCGCATTTGCTCAAATATCCATTTGATAAGATCAAACTCGACCGTTCATTACTGCTTGATGCCACAGACGAAAAGGGTCGCGAGTTATACCGAATCGTGGCTAAACTCGGGCACATTGCCAACTGCGAAGTAGTAGCCGAGGGCGTAGAAACTCAAGCCGAATATGAGTTCGTCGCGCAATGTGGCGTCGACAAAGTACAAGGTTTTTATCTGGCCAAACCGATGCCGATACAAGACTTATCGGATGAGAGAGCATGACCGGATTCGCCTAGTAAAAAGGGAAGCACGCGCTTCCCTTTAGTCACACTCAAATTGAATTCAACGATTATTTAAACTCAAATTTACCCTGCATGATCGCCCAGTGACCAGGGAATGAGCAGAAGAATGAGTAATCACCGCCAGCCGTCATTTTTTCCGTGCTGAATGTAATGCTGGTGCTTTCACCGCCACCAACGACTTTCGTGTGAGCGTAAACGCGCTCGTCGTCTGGCTTCACGTAACTGTTATCTGCGCCAGCAGACATGCCGTCAGTGCCTACCGCTTGGATGTTGGCTGTATCTGCGATGACAACGTTGTGCCCCATAGATTGCGCTGGCATTTTACCGGTGTGGTTGAGCGTTAGCGTTACTTCCTTACAAGTTGCTGGAACACTCAATGTTTTGGTCGAAAACTGCATCATATCGTTAGCATCAATAGAAACCTCACACTCGGCACTGGCTTGTGCGCCGAAGCTCAATCCTGCCAGTGCTAAGGTTGCTGCTAATATACGTAAAGACATATAACACTCTCCATTTTGTTGTTTTGGGCTGACTTGGACTTTTTTGTCCAATAGTTCTCATTATCAGCCAGTTTTGACCCGAAAAACGTGCTTCAATCGGTATATTGACGATTTGTTGCAAACTTGTACTGGTTCGTTCCACTGATTGATCGCTGAACTACCTGATTTTCTTTCGTGGCGTGAACTGGCTCAATTCTTAATTCGTGTAGGTTGAGGGAGTCGATTCAATTAAGAGAGGGAATATGAGATGGGTAAGAAACTAAGAGAAAGCCCAACGTCGACGTTGGACTTTAGAACGTATTCAGAGGAGGGTTAGCGAGTCTGTTTAAGCTCGGCTAATACTTCGTGCAGTGAAGGCACGATAGAGTGACCAAATTGTTTCACCTCATCGCAAGGTTCAACCAAGTCCGGAATTTGATAAGTGACCATGTTTGCCGCTACAGCGGCGCGAACACCATTATTGGAATCTTCAAAGGCCAAACATTGGCTTGGCTCTACATCCAGACGGTTCGCTGCCAGCAAATAGATTTCTGGATCGGGTTTGCCGTGGCTCACTTCGCAGCCTGTCGTTAGGTTATCGAAGTATTTGCTCAACCCTGCTAATTCCAGTTTGATTTTTGCCACCTCTTTCGCGGTAGATGTCGCGACCGCGATAGGTAAATCTTGTGCTTTCAACCACTCCAGCAACTCAACAACGCCATCTTTTACAGGGATGGCTTGGTGTTTGACAACTGCGTTGTAACGAGTGCGCCATTCAAGATGCAGGCGGTCTAAATTCTCGCCGTAGGCTTTGCGGAAAATCGTCTCAATTCCTGCCGCATTGCGGCCAATGATCGATAGGTAAACATCTTCATAAAATGGAAGGTTTTGTACTTCACATGCTTCTTGGAAAATACGCATACAGACGCGTTCAGTATCAAGAAGTAAACCATCCATATCAAAAATAGCAGCTTGGTATTTCATTACATTACAGGCTTGTTGAGTGAGGGAACACATTCTGGCATAAGCCGACGTAATTTTCTCGGAAATTTACTTTTCTGTTTGTCGCAGCTGTATAAATCGGGTGCGGTCTTATTCGATAGGGTGACTTTATGGCTCTAAAACAAAAATGGTGACAGCGCAGCGTATATCATTCTAATTAATCAATATTATTTTTATTGGTACTGTTTATGTTTTCGTGGTTAATTTATTGTAAATATTGATTGTTTAAATGTTTTGGATTATTCCCGTAGAGTTTTTATAAAAACTATCTCTAATTAAAGCGTGAAACTTGTCGTAATTCATTACTTGGTTTTTAGGTTATTGAGTTGAATGGTTTTTTTTATCACTACAATAGATGTTGTTTAAGGTATGAATGTCTCGATAACTATTCCTTCAAGCTTAAAAAGTACAGAGCGTTTTAATGAAGTCCGAAGTGAGTGGTTTGTATTGGAGTTTAAGGATGAAGTTTAAAATCGGTTTAATATCCGCAGCTATTTTGTTATCTGGGTGCGCGACTCAAAAAATGGCTTTCCCGACACAAAACAAATTAACCATTACAGGCAATACGTTGGTGTACGACGGCATGATTACCGGGGATGCCGTGCTCGAAGCCATAAGAATGGTGAATGATAGTGACCAGAAAGTGACAACACTACGTATTACCAGTAGTGGTGGTGATATTGGCGTCGGGATCGAGTTTGGTCACTTCATAAAAAACAACGATATGGATGTGATCGTCAGCCAATTGTGTTTTTCTGCTTGCGCGAATTACATATTGCCTGCGGCGAAAAGTGTGGTGATTGGAAAAGATGCGCTTATTGGGTGGCATGGTGGCGCGAATCAGAGTGACGAGATGTGGGATCAATCGGTTCCTTCGCAATACGAAAAGCAGTTTTATCGCTATCTTACTCGCTTACGAATTAAAGAAGCGGAGTTCTACAACAAAGTAGGAGTGGATCCAAATATTACCGTTTATGGGCATACAAGAACGAATACATGCCAACGTTCAACGCTCGCGAATGGTTGGTATTACACTGAATCTGATATGCGACACATGGGAATTAAGAACCTGACTGTGCAAGGTGAATTACTGGACACTTTGAACTATAACAACAGCGAGATTAATTCTTGTTTGATGCCGCAAATATTTAATTAATTATCACCGCCACAAAAATCGCTCGAGTGAAAAAGAATACGCCTCGCTTAAATTGCGAGGCGTTTTTGTTTCAATTTGAATCAACTGTAAGCCCGTGCAACGCGACCTTCGCAATTCAAGGTGTATTGTTTGGCGTAAGCTGGGATGAAAACAGATTGGCCTTTATCTACTACACACGTTTCACCATTTGCGTGTGTAATCACGAGCGGGGAATCTAGCGGCAACAGGATTTCTGCGGTTCTTACATCAAGTGTTCGTTGGTTGGCCTGCTTTACAATCGCGAATTTGAAATCGTCCACAGGAATTGGGTATTCCAACATATCGTCGATTTCGTTTGGTGCGAGCAATAAGCTGTCGAATGGTTTTTCTTCGAAGCGTGTGCATGCAACGAGTTCTTTTACGTCCATATACTTCGGTGTTAAACCTGCGCGTAGCACATTGTCTGAGTTCGCCATGATCTCAAGCCCCGTCCCTTTCAAGTACGCGTGTGGCGTTTCTGCATCCAAGAACATCGCTTCGCCTGGTTTCAGCGTGATAACGTTGAGTAGCAAGGGTGCAAACAAACCAATGTCGCCCGGGTATTGCGTTTCTAACTCCAAGATCAGGTTGAACAGAGGCAAGTCGGTGATGCGAGCTTGTGCCAATAGCACCGTCAACGCCATCTCTTTCTGTTCGCCTTCCAGTGACAATAGACCGGAGAAGAAGCTCGCCAATCCTTTGGAAGTTTGATTGTCGATAAGGTCATCCACCAAGCCTTGCAGCTCAGGAATCGCCAGCTCAGAGAAGAAGCTGATGATTTCACTTGTTGGGCGGAAGCCATTCATCGCTTGGTATTCGGTTAGCGCGTAAACCAATTCTGGTTTGTGGTTTGGATCTTTGTAGTTACGGTTTGCAGCGGTTAGGGGAATGCCTTGTTTTTCTTCCAGTGCAAACCCCAGTTCTGCTTGTTGCTTGTTTGGGTGCACCTGAATCGACAGCGCTTTCTCAGCGGCAAGCACTTTAAACAGGTATGGAAGTTCACCAAAACGGTTTGCGACTTCTTCACTCAGAAAAGCATTCATGTCTTGAGCAATCAGTGAAGAGAGTTTGGTCTCCTCACCGTTTACCATCACCAATGAGCAACCGTTTGGATGCGCGCCCATCCATACTTCTGCTTGTGGTTCGCCCGTTGGGTTTTCAATGCCAAACAGTTGGTTAACAGAAGTAGTACTGCCCCAAGCGTAGTTTTGAATCACGTTGTTCATCAGGAAAAACATCGGATGCTTAGCTTGAGTTTGAATCGTTTGTGTATCGGACATCGTTAAATCAGACATAGAGTGTCACCATGAGAGAAAATCATGGCTTGGGCGACATTGCCCAAGCCATAGGAGCCATTTGGGGGTAGGGGTGATTAAGCGGCTGCTTGCATCATTTTCGCTTTGCGAACTTTCTTCAGAGTTACACACGTTACTGCGGTAACTACTGCGCCAGCTGCCATACAAATCAGAGCAAGTACTGGGTGGTTCATCGCACCAAGTAGAGCGACAACTGGACCGCCGTGAGCAACACTGTTGGTAATGCCGAATGAGAATGCCATTACTGCCGCTACCATTGATCCAAGTACGTTTGCTGGAATCACTGACATTGGATCTTGCGCTGCGAACGGAATCGCACCTTCAGAGATACCAACCAGACCCATGGCGCCTGCTGCTTTACCCGCTTCGGTTTCTGATTCTTCGAACAGGTCGAACTTACGACCAAGTGCTGTTGCTAGTGCCATGCCTAGAGGTGCAACAGGGATTGCACACGCCATAGCACCCATAAATTGAGTTTGACCACTCGCAATCATGCCCACAGAGAATAGGAACGCGACCTTGTTGAATGGACCACCCATATCGAAGCCAGCCATACCACCAAGTACGATGCCTAGTAGAACGACGTTACCTGTACTCATGCTTGTTAGTAGCGCAGTCAGACCGTCCATTAGGCTTGCGATTGGCGCGCCGATAACGAAGATGAAGAGACCAGCGATGAATAGCGAACCTGTGATTGGCGCAATCATGATTGGCACCAAAGGTTGAATGAATTTGTGGTAGTTAATCGACGTAATCCACTTCACGAAGTAACCCACAAGTAGACCTGCGATGATGGCACCGATAAAGCCTGTACCAGCGTCTGCGCCGTAGAAAGAACCATTATTTGCAATCCAACCACCGATCAAGCCAGGAGCTAGAGCTGGGCGGTCAGCAATCGCGTAAGCAATGTAACCGGCAAGGATTGGGATCATCAGCGTAAAGGCAACCACACCGACGTTGAGGATTTGGTTCCACATGCTGCCTTCAGGAATCGCCATGCCCGCTTCACTTGGCTGACCGCCTACAGCAAGAGCAAGGGCAATCAACAGACCGCCGGTTACGACGAATGGGATCATGTGTGATACGCCATTCATCAAGTAGCGATATAAGTCAGAACGAGCTTGAGAAGCTTTGTCGGCAACCGATGCTTGCGTATTGCCATTGGAATCAGCTTGGTACGTCGGTGCGTTTAACGCTTCATTAATCAGTCCTTGAGCATCGCGGATTGGGGCTTTTACGTTGGTTTTAACCACGCGTTTGCCCGCGAAGCGGTTCATGTCAACTTGCTTGTCACACGCCACGATGATGGCATCTGCACGCTCGATTTCTTCTGCGGTTGGGCTATTTTTCACACCGATTGAACCGTTCGTTTCAACCTTGATTTCGTAACCCATTGCCGCTGCACCTTTCTCTAGCGCTTCTGCTGCTAGGTAGGTGTGAGCAACACCCGCAGGACAACCGGTAACACCAATGATGAAACCTTGGTTCGCTGGAGCATCTGTCACTGGTTGCGGTTCTTCTTTAGCAAGAAGGAGTGCCAGTGCGTCTTGGTTGTTTGCTGCGCCTAAGAACGCATCGATGAAACCATCTTCAATCAGTTTTGAAGACAGTTCTGCAAGTACTTCGATGTGGTGGTTATCGCCACCGTCTGGAGAGGCGATCATGAAGAACAGCTTTGAAGGTAAACCGTCTTCCGCGCCGTACTCGATACCTGATTTGCTTACGCCGATCACAACCGCCGGTTCAATCACAGCGGCGCTTTTCGCGTGTGGAATTGCCACGCCATCTTCAAATCCGGTATTTCCTAATTCTTCACGTGCTTTTATATCTGCAAGAAATTGTGTTTGGTCAGAAATACGACCTTGGTCATGAAGAACGGCAACCAGTTCTTTAAATACGTCTTCTTTTGAAGACGCTTTAAGATCAAGCTTAATTAAGTCTTCATTTATTAGTTTGGTGATCATTGTCGAACCCCTATAAATATAATTTTTATTTCAGAGGTATTTTTAAATTACTGAGAAAAAGACTGTAGTGAATAAAAAATGCATTTACTGGAGGATTGTAACCGACTAACTATAGTGTGATTTAGATCGCTCACTGGACAAATCTAGCTGCATATCTGTGACATGATGGATAAGAAGCTAAACGATAAGTGAAATGTGGCTTTGCTCCCATTTAAAAAGGGATTGAGTGTTTTTGATAGAGTTTTTGTTACTGGAAAATTGATGTGTTAACTGGATTTTTGTAACATTAAGATGGAAGTGTGATTTTGCTCAATAGCACAAAAGTCCAGTCCGGTGTATATCTATAGTAAATAGCATCATTGATGCATATATAGAGTGTGAAACAATGATTTTTCATGATTTAATTTCAGCGGTATTAAATGAAAGAGAGCCATTTCATAATATTTGGTTTGCAGGAGATTTTCATACGCCGCCTGAATTTAGCTATCAAGTTAATTTCCCTCGCCTAGAGTTAGTTCTGGATGGGGAATATATTAATGAAATGGAAAGTCATGATCGAAAAGTAACGCACATCGTTGCTAAAAAAGGCGACGCGATATTTATTCCACCTAACTGTTGGAATAAACCAGACTGGGATACCGATTGCTCAGTGTTAAGTATTTTGTTTGGGCGTCGACAACTTGGGTTAAGTTTGGTGAGCAAACGCAAAGGTGAGGCAAACTTTTACGATATTCAAAAGCATAGCATCCAAACACGCTCAGGATTTGCGATAGATAACATCTTAGAAGCGTTGAGCTCACTGGCTCGTGAGAATACTAAAAAACCAATGGATGAGCTTTTACTGCAAGCATTACTGCAATACGCGAAGACGATGTTGGATGCACCAGTCGAGCAGCAGTCACATAGCCGTGTGCAAGATCTCTATCAAGGGATTTGTATCTACATTCAAGAGAACTTCCATCGCCCAATCACGCGTGACAGCATTGCGTCGAGATTCAGTATTTCCTCGAACCATTTGTCGCGCTTGTTCCGTCAGCAGGGGCACATGACTTTGGCAGACTACATTACTTGGGTACGCGTGGATCGTGCGAAGTTTATGCTCAAGAAATACAACTTCAAACTCAATGACGTGTCAGTGCGCTGTGGATTTAAAGACGTGAACTATTTCTGCCGAGTATTTAAGAACCGTACAGGCAGAACGCCGACGGAATATCGTGGTTCGATTTAAGCCTTCAGTCAGAGTGCGTAAATTATAGAGAAGTTTAGGCGAGCAGCCTCGACATGGCGTACATCAGCAGCGCTTGTAAGTCGACGCTGCTTTTTGTTAGTAGTAGGCGTTCCGCCATTTGATCGGTAAGCAGATTTCGTGTGAGGTTAGTAGCCGCAATGATCTGATCTCGGGTCGGCCTTTCTGGCATCACCAGTGCTATAGCCAGATGAACATCACCCATCTTTGAAGCCCAATCCATCGACTTTTCATTTGCAATAACGGCAATGGAAATGTGGTCAACACCTGAAAACATCACATGCGGTAGAGCGATCCCCGGAGTCACGCAAGTTGATGAACGTTCTTCGCGTTTAATAAAAGCAAGGATCAGTTCGTCGGGATGAATGGGGTGGATCAGCTGAGCTAATCCTTTAAGACATTCAAACTTAGTGAGCTCGGTATGCGCTTTGGCGTAGTGCCATTTGATTTCACAAGGTGGGCAAATTTGCGGTAAACGCTCGGCCAGTTGGCTAGAAAACTCATAGTTGATATGAGATCCCACCACCGTAAAGTGTTCAGCAATCATGTCTTTGATGACGAAGCAGGCCAGCTCTGCGTCAATGCCAATCGCTGTGATTTGACACAAATCACCTTGTTGTAGACCTGCTTGCAAAATCGCCACGGATTTGGTGAGTTCCGCAACACGATTTTGCGTTACATTAATGATATGTAAGGTACTTTTGAACTTCTTTGCCACTCGATTGAGTGGCTGAGCAAGGTGCGCACTGGCATTTGCATTATCGACGAAAAAGGTGATTTGGTATTCGTTCATCTGCAAATTTAGTCGCGGCAGTGGACGAGGAATACTTTGTCGACGTTCAGCAAAACCTCTTCAATGGGGATTTGAATTTTGCGCGTCCCTTCGAATCGGCCAGGTTGTTCTATCTCAATATCCGACACAATCAAAACCCGATCCGCTTGAGCGATATCGTGAGGAGTGAGCTGATTTTCTATCCCCATCGCACCTTGCGTTTCTACTTTAATTTGCACGTTATGTTTTGGCGCAGCTTTCATTAGTGCATCTGCCGCCATATAAGTATGAGCGATGCCTGTAGGGCATGCTGTCACCGCTACGATTTTCATGTTCTATCCATTTTATTTTTTGTGGATATTAGCACAGCCACCGCAGATTGAATTGATTTGAGCTGGATTAACGCAAGAGCTCTATCACAGTTTGAATCTCATGTTACATTAATCCAGTTAATGCACTTTTAGTCCTATATATCAAAGGGTAGGCACTGGTTAATCTATGCCCAAATAAAATGAGTAGGAACGCATACGAGCCAGGGGATCCTGTATCTCAAACTCACTTGGGTATATATTCGAGCGTGAATATTGGAAGGTAAAACAATGGACATCACAAACCTAATTGAGCTGGAAACGATATGTTTAGATCTAAAAGCTCAAACCAAAGATGAAGCGCTCAAAGAGCTGGTCGAGATGTTAGAGGCCGCCGGCAAGCTCAATAGTCAAAGCCAGTTCTTGGCAGATATTTGGAAACGAGAAGAGATCGGTAACACAGGATTTGATGATGGTATTGCGATCCCTCATGCCAAAAGTGATGCTGTAGCGAAACCGGCTGTCGCGGTCGGGATCAGCCGTAATGGGATTGATTATGGCGCCGAAGATGGCGAGCTGTCCGATGTGTTTTTCATGCTGGCGTCTCCAGATGGTGATGACCATCATCACATTGAAGTATTGGCACAAATTTCCACCAAAATTATCGAAGACGGCTTTGTTGAAAAGCTCAAGTTGGCTCAATCGCGAGAAGAAGCGCTTGAGATGCTGACTGATATTCAAACCCAATCCAATGAATTTCTCCCAACTTCTTTAGAATTTGCATCAGAACCCCTGAGCCCTTGGGCGCAAAAACTTGGTCGTATTAAAGAGCACCTGCTGTTTGGCACATCCCACATGATCCCGTTTATCGTTGCGGGCGGTGTGCTGTTGTCGTTGTCGGTGATGATCTCTGGTCACGGTGGTGTACCACAAGAGGGCATTCTGGCCGATATTGCCCAAATGGGGATTGCTGGCCTGACATTGTTTACTGCCGTGCTTGGCGGTTACATTGCTTATTCCATTGCCGACAAGCCGGGCCTTGCGCCGGGTATGATTGGATCTTGGATTGCGGTCAGTCATTACAATACGGGTTTTTTAGGTGCGATTGTGGTCGGCTTTTTTGCTGGCTTTGTCGTTTGGCTATTAAAGAAAATTCGGCTACCAGACAGCATGAGTTCGCTTGGCTCGATCTTTATTTATCCGCTAGTCGGTACGTTTGTTACTTGCGGCGCGGTGATGTGGGTGATAGGTGCTCCGATTGCCAGCGCAATGACCACCATGAACGAAGTGCTGACGGGCATGGCGGGCTCAGGCAAAGTAATGCTCGGAACTGTGCTTGGGGCAATGACCGCGTTTGATATGGGCGGCCCAATTAACAAAGTGGCGACGTTGTTTGCTCAAACCCAAGTGAACACGCAACCATGGTTGATGGGCGGGGTCGGTATTGCGATTTGTACGCCGCCATTGGGTATGGCACTAGCCACGTTTTTGGCGCCGAGTAAATTCAAGCGAGATGAACGCGAAGCGGGGAAAGCCGCAGGTATTATGGGGATGATCGGCATCAGCGAAGGTGCGATTCCTTTTGCCGCTGGCGACCCTGCACGAGTGTTACCCGCTATTGTGGCGGGTGGCATTGTCGGTAACGTGATTGGCTTTATGTTCCACGTAATGAACCATGCACCATGGGGCGGTTGGATTGTTCTCCCTGTTGTGGATGGAAAAATTGGTTACATCATCGGCACGATTGCGGGCTCAGTTACCACGGCATTGATCGTGATTGCACTAAAGAAAACCGTCACCGAAGATGAGAGTTACACAGGTCATTCTCAAGTATATGGTTCTGTTCAAGGCGAAGGTGAGGCGGATGTTTTGGCGGTTACATCTTGCCCATCAGGAGTGGCACATACGTTCTTAGCGGCGAAGTCATTGGAAAAAGCGGCTTGTGCACTCGGCATTAAGATTAAAGTCGAAACCCAAGGGGCGAATGGCGTCATCAACCGAATTACCGAGAAAGACATCGAGAAAGCGAAGTTTGTGATCTTTGCTCATGATGTCGCGATCAAAGAACCGGAACGTTTTCGAAAAATAAAAGTGTTGGATGTCACGACCAAGGATGCCATGTTGAACGCTACGGCTTTGTTGCAAGCACGTAGAGTGTCTTAGCATTTTACTTCTGAGAAATTTTTCCTTAATAACCCTGCTGACTGCTTCGGTTTTTACTCCAACATCGTGCTCCGATTTTATTTGTGCCGCGAGTGAAGGATAAATTACGAGTAATGTTTTCAATTCTTTAGTAGCATGTTACAAAACATTTCAGTCAGGTGAACTAAGGGAAGCGTGCAATGGAAAAACAACGAGTAGCATTTATTGGTTTGGGTGTCATGGGCTACCCAATGGCGGGCTATTTGAGCAAAGCGGGGTATGAAACCAAAGTATACAACCGCACCAAAGCCAAAGCTGATAAATGGGCTGCAGAATACAATGGCGTTGCGTGCGAGACACCGCGAGAAGCGGCTGAAGGTTGCGATATCGTATTTACTTGTGTTGGTAATGATAACGACGTACGTAGCGTTGTGTATGGTGAAGAAGGCTTGTTAGTTGGTCTCAAAGCGGGCGCGGTTTTGGTTGATCACACAACAACCTCGGCAGAACTTGCTGTGGAACTGGCGGACGCGTGTAAAAAAGTGGGCAATCACTTTATCGATGCGCCAGTCTCGGGTGGTCAAGCGGGCGCAGAAAATGGCGTATTGACCATCATGTGCGGTGGTGAACCGAATGTATTTGACCATGTTGCACCTGTGATGGATGTGTACGCGAAACAAATCACTCTACTGGGCGAAAATGGTCAGGGACAGCGTTGTAAAATGGTAAACCAAATCTGTATTGGTGGTATTTTGCAGGGCTTGAGTGAAGCACTTTTGCTTGCGCAAAAATCGGGCTTAGACATTGAACAGGTTGTCGAGACGCTGAAACACGGCGCTGCTGGTTCATGGCAAATGGAAAACCGTGCCACGACCATGGCGCAAGACAAGTTTGATTTTGGCTTCGCGATTGATTGGATGCGCAAAGACCTTGGCTTTTGTTTGGAAGAAGCTGAGCGTGTTGGGCTTGAGCTTCCATTGACTAAGATGGTCGACGAGCAGTACGCAGGCCTTCAACGTGAAGGGCTTGGTCGTATGGATACGTCAGTACTGATTAAGGCTGTAGCTAAAAATCAGTAGTAGATGAAGAACTCTTTGGTATCGAAGAGTTTGAAAAAGTCTAAATTGATCATATCGAATTCCTCTTAACTGGGAGGCGCAACGTGCGCCTCCCTTTTTATTTACTATGGCATATTTGCTGTGGGTTATTTCGCTAAACCTAACGCCAGTTCTAAGCCTTTGCCGTAGGCTTCGTCCGCTTGGTAAGCGTGGGTGACGTGACGTTCTTTAATGAAGTCTGGCACACCATCCATCGCTCGTGCGGTGTTATCAAACAGCGCTTGGCGTTGCTCTTCGTTCATTAGTCGGAACAGGTCACCTGCTTGGCTAAAGTAATCCTCATCAACACGATGGTCGTAATGGTCAGCATGGCCGCTAATTCGCAATGGTGGCTCTGAATAATCAGGCTGCTCTGCCCACTCTTGTTTGTAGTTTGGCTCGTAACCTAGTGTTGAACCGAAGTTACCGTCAACTCGCATTGCGCCGTCACGATGGTAGCTGTGTACCGGACAACGAGGGGCATTGACTGGAATTTGGTGATGGTTTACACCTAGGCGGTAACGCTGTGCATCTCCGTATGCAAACAAACGGCCTTGCAGCATTTTGTCTGGCGAGAAACCAATTCCAGGAACGATAGCTGCCGGGTTAAACGCGGATTGCTCAACTTCTGCATAGAAGTTTTCTGGGTTACGGTTCAGCTCAAACTCACCTACAGGGATAAGTGGATAATCTTTTTGAGACCATACTCTTGTTAGGTCGAATGGGTTGAAGTTAACTTCATCGGCTTCTAATTCTGGCATGATCTGTACGTACATTTTCCATTTCGGGAAATCCTGACGCTCAATCGACTCATACAAATCGCGGTGATGGCTTTCACGATCTCTGCCCGCCAGCAGTTGTGCTTCCTCATCGCTGATGTTCTTAATACCTTGCTGAGTTTTGAAGTGGAACTTCACCCAGTAGCGTTCATTTTCAGCGTTGATAAAGCTGAATGTATGGCTACCGAAGCCGTGCATGTGACGGTAAGACGCAGGAATACCGCGGTCACTCATGACGATGGTTACTTGATGGAACGCTTCTGGGAGTGAAGTCCAAAAATCCCAGTTGTTCGTCGAGCTGCGCATGTTGGTGCGTGGATCGCGTTTCACCGCGTGGTTGAGGTCAGGGAACTTCAACGGGTCACGTAAGAAGAAGACGGGCGTGTTGTTGCCGACTAAATCCCAGTTGCCTTCTTCGGTGTAAAACTTTAGGGCAAAACCACGGATGTCTCGTTCTGCATCCGCAGCGCCGCGCTCACCCGCAACGGTCGTAAAGCGAGCAAATAGCTCGGTCTTTTTACCAACCTCAGAGAAAATTTTTGCACGCGTGTATTTTGTAATGTCGTGAGTCACGGTGAATGTGCCGTACGCACCAGAACCTTTTGCGTGCATACGACGCTCAGGGATCACTTCACGATCAAAGTGCGCTAGCTTTTCTAGAAACCAGACATCTTGTAGGAGTTGAGGGCCACGTGGGCCTGCTGTCATCACGTTTTGGTTATGAGCAACTGGGCAACCTGCCGCAGTCGTTAGCTTTTTGTTTGTCATTCTTATTTCCCTCCAGGGATTCATCAAAACCTTAGAATCTGAAAGGAAGATTATTACGGAAAGTCATGAGGTTAAAGCTGATAATGCTTATCAATTCAATAGGTGGTGACTATGGCCGAAAAGTCACAGAAATCAGAATTGGACTACATTTTAGTTGTTGATTTATCTTAGGATTTATTAGTAACAATTAAGAATAATTGGTAGGGATAGAAGAGGTATGAATGATTGAATTTATAAATGAATACTTGCGCTCTATTTCGATAAAAAACGTCCCTTTGATGCGATTGAGACAACGTTATTTGTCTTCAATCCAAGCCTCAAAGGGACGATTAAATTAAGCGTAGTTCACTTCAATTTGTTCGGCTTTCTCGAAAGCAGGGTGCGTCGCAAGTTGTTTACCGTAACGAACCATATTCGGGAATTGTTCTGCTAGGCCAAACATCTGTACTAACTCAACGATGAAAGACATCATGATGTCTGCACCCGTCAATCGCTCTTCTACGAGGTAGGTTTTTCCTTCTAACGCTTGTTCGAAGTAGCTCAATACATTCATTGCTTCTTTGTCGGCGTATGCAGGCAAAAACTGCATCGAGTTCGGCTCTTTACTGATGAATATTTTCAATAGCATCGGCAAAATAGCGGAGCTTTCTGCAAAGTGCATCCATTGTAAATATTCAGTATGCGCTTTTGTACCACGCTTAGGGGCAAGCGCTCCATCACTGTACTTTTCAATCAAGTATTCAGTCATGGCTCCTGATTCAATAATAAACTCACCATCATCTTCAAGGAGTGGCGACTTACCAAGTGGATGAACGCTCTTTAGTTCTGGCGGTGCCATGAAAGTCACTTTGTCACGAACGTAAGGCACGATTTCGTATTCCACGTTGAGCTCTTCAAGTAACCAGATAATACGCTTAGAGCGTGACTGATTCAGATGATGAAGTTTTATCATTTGTTATCCCTTCCTTATTGCGGGTTGTTATAGTGGGTCGTTGATTTTTACAACAAGCTTGCCAAAGTTCTTGCCTTCTAGCAGACCAATAAATGCCTCTGGCGCATTGTCTAGACCTTCTACTAGATGTTCGCGGTATTGGATCTTTCCTTCAGCCAACCATTGATTGATATCTTGAGCGAACTCACCGTAACGGTGACCGTAGTCATCAAAAATGATAAAGCCTTGTACCTTGATTCGTTTCGTCAGTAGTTTACCCATTAGCAGAGGTAGATGGTCTGTGCCTTCAGGTAATTCTGTTGCGTTGTATTGAGAAATCAATCCACACAAAGGGATACGCGCACTGGTATTGAGAAGTGGCATGACAGCTTCGAATACTTTGCCGCCTACGTTTTCAAAGTAAACATCGATGCCGTTGTAGCATGCATCTTTCAATTGTTGTTCGAAATCATCTGCTTTGTGATCGATACACTCATCAAAGCCTAAAACCTCTTTTGCGTAGCGACATTTTTCTTCGCCACCGGCGATACCAACTACGCGGCAGCCTTTGATTTTACCGATTTGACCAACTGTCGCGCCGACAGGGCCCGTTGCCGCAGCAACTACAATGGTTTCACCTGGTTTTGGCTGGCCAATATCCAACAAACCCATGTATGCGGTAAAGCCAGGCATGCCTGCAACACCCAGAGCGTATGATGGGTTTTGTGGCTCTTTGCCTAATTTAATCACCATCTCTCCGGTAGAAATTGCGTAGTCTTGCCAACCCACGGTGTACGCAAGTACCCATTCACCCGCTTCATAGTCCGGGTGGTTGGATGCTTCTACCTGACAAACGGTGCCGCCAATCATCACATCGTCTAGCGCTACTGGTTCTGCATAAGATTCTGCATCGCTCATGCGACCGCGCATGTATGGATCTAGAGAGAGGTAAACCGTTCTCAGCAGCATTTCTCCTGCCTGTGGAACAGGTTTTGCTACTTCTTCTAGGCGAAAGTTTTCAGTTGTAGGAGCACCATGTGGGCGTGATGCTAGGACGATTCTACGATTGGTTGCGTTAGTCATGTTTATCTCACTTATAGATTAGACCGGTCGTCTAGTGTTCATTCCAAAATATCCCGCTCTTAGAGCGGGAAGATTTAGTGTGTTCCAAAAGGTTAATAGCCCAAATGAAACACGTGTAGGGTATTCATCTTTCTTTAACGTTACTTGTTATGGGCAAGTACGCGTGTTTTGCAGTAGATGTTGAGTATAGGTCAGGCTTTGCGTAAGCGCTTCCTGATCTTGATACAGTTTGTTCAGTAAGCTTGCGCCATTCCAAAGATAATAAATCTGTCTGGCCAACAATGCGCTATCACCGTTTGGAATAGAACCATCTTGAATACCGACATCAATACACTCTGCCATAGCTTGAATGGTCTTATCTGCGCCTCGACGCAGTGCGATACGCATAGGCTCCGATAAATCTGATACTTCGGCGCTTAGCTTCACTAACAAACATTTGTTTGCATTGCAGACATCATCTTCCACTTTTACCATTTCTTCAAAGTAGCTCATTAAGCGTTGGTAGCCATTGAGCTCGGTATTAGTGAAGCGGGCAGTCAATTGTTCAAAGTACTTGTTAAAGTAATCTTGAATCATTGCCTCACCAAACTGCTCTTTAGATTTGAAGTAATGATAAAACGAGCCTTTTGGCACTTCGGCTGTTTTTAGTAGCTCTGAAAGTCCAACACTGGTAAACCCTCGGGTAACAATCAATTCGTACCCGACGTCGAGAATGTGTTGGCGTGTGTCATTTGTTTTTGCGTTCATGGGCGGTACTATAAGATGAATTAGACCAGTCGTCTAGTTTTTTTGTGGTCTACTTTTTGATCAATTCGTATTCGATAACAAATAGCTTATCGATATCCGGATAGATTTCTCGAATCAACTGTTTGAGTTTTGGCAACTCGATGGCTTCTTGTTCTGCGTGAAACTCGTTGATTTCATCAAAGTTTAATGGCTCAACAGACAAGATTTTGATATCACAAACCTTACGGTCAGTTTCCAACGTGAACACTTCTACTTCTGTGTTTGGTACATAGTGACTTTCTGATCCGTCACGAATAGTGATGGTCTTTTGGCCAGAAGTGATCAATGGCGTGAGAAATTCGAAAAAGGTAATTTTTGTTGGATGAGATGACATGAGGCTCTCTTTTCTCCGGGTTATTTGGCAAGATTATATACCCAAATAACCCAAAGGTGTTTGCCTAACAACAGGTGCGTCACCTGCCGGAGAGTTTATGCACGAGAGCGAGATGCTCGAAAGAGGGTAATCGCTTTGGCACCAAAATACCCAAGGATCATACCAATCCAGTTGGTACTCAAATCGTCAAAGCTGAATGAACGGCTTTCAATAAACAACTGGCTAAATTCTTCCGCCGAGATGATCAGTAGTAAGCAAAACAGCAGTCGAATCCCGAACGCATCCATTTTGGTTGCGTGGGTAAAGCGAGGGAAGGTAAACACAGCAAGAAAACCAATCAACATGCTAAACGTAAAATGCAGCGTGCTTGAGCCTCCAACATAGTTCTCCATATTCAGATAAACGGCATGATTTAGCTCTGAACTCTTCCACAAAGAAAGGCCGATGGTCAGTAGAGATATAGAAATAAAACCTAAACGTGCGATCGTCGAAGTCATCGTTACCCCACAGGAAAGAAGCCTAAATAGCGTTTTACAAAATAGAGCGCGGCAAGGTTTTGGATCGCCATGCCGATCGCCATTGCCCATGCAGCCCCCAGAACGCCGTAGCTTTGGCTAAGAAAAACCAAAAGAGCGATGGAAATAGTGCCTGAACAAATCGTGATGTATTTCATCGTTCTCTCATGGCCGCTCATTAGCAATAAAAATCCTACCGAGCCAGTGGCGATATTGACCAGCTGCCCTAAAGAAAGAACAACTAACAGCGGAGCTGCCGCAAGAAATTCATCACCAAAAAGCTGCATGACGAATTCAGGAAATAGGGTGCAAACTAAGACAGGAAGTAAAGCTGCGCCAATGTTTGCACGACAAGCCCATCGACTTAAACTTCGCAGTTTATCCAGCTTTCCCTCTTTAAAAAGAGAGGCGAACATTGGGGCAACAACGAAGTTAATGGTAATCAGTACAAAGCCAATCAGTAGTGATGTTCGTTGCGCTGCTGCTAACAACCCTAGCTCCGTGGTAGAAATGAAAAAACCAGCAATAACAATGCTTCCCCATTGGAGGATATTGGTGAAAATGCTGCCAATCCACACTTGCTTCGCGGAGGAGATCAGTTCGATATTTGTTGTCGGGGTCGGCTTTTGATATTGACCAGAGCTAAACCATTTAGTCGTTGAAGCAATACTGACGATCAGACTCGCCAGCAGCAATGCAGTCATTAGGCTGTTGATGTTTTGTAAGTGCAGTGTGCTCAGGCCCATAATGAACAAAACCATGAGCACACTGACGCCGAGTTGAAGCGCGAATAGGGATGGCACCACCATTTTACTTGCTTGTAAAACACGGCTGTTGGTTTGTCCTAATACGAGGAAAGGTACGCACATCAGCGCGAGCGTAATCGCCACTATTGGACTGTTGGTTTGATTCAGTTGATTTGGAAAAAGGTAAAAGCCGACAAATAGAGTAACGGCTGCCATGAAACAAAATGTGATGCTGCGAGTTAAAGCCGTCCAATAGTTGTCACTTTGCTGTTGAATTTCTCCGTTGCTAAACGCGATAGCGTTGAATCGGACTAAAGCAACGTCAAAGCCTCGCTGAGAAATAATGGCTGTGAGCGATACGAGATTGAACAAGAAGAAAAACTGACCTGAAGTGGATGCATCGGTTGTGCGCGACACGATGAGCGTAAGCAAAAAGGCAAATAATGCACTGAAAACTCGCGTGATTGCCGTTTTCATGCCGAGTGACAGCAAGTTCTTTTTGCCACTCGGCATAAGTAGCACTTTTTGTTGAATGGCTTGAAACATTCTATTTCTCTAACTGTAAATGTTGTTTAGAGCGAGGCGTTGTTTTTCTTCACTGAACGTCTCATTCAACTCGGTGGTGTATTGGCGAAAATCAATGTCATCATAGTGATTGATGCAATGTGTCATTTGCTTTGCCATGTCTTCCGGTGTTTGCGCCAAAAAAGGATAGTTGAGATCTTTTGTGGCACCAATGGAACGAATCACCATAGGGAGGTGCAGCTTCGCGGCTTCTAGAATCGTTAAAGGCATACCTTCCCATGCGGCGGTATGTAAATAGAGATCGGAGGCCTGCAGTTTCTTAACCACTTCATCGCGAGGAAGCATACCCGTTACTTGTACGCCCTCGGCTCTTAACGCTTGCTCTAGCTCTTTGTCTCCTCCTCCAATCCAAGTAATGTCTAATTGGCGATTGAGTGCAAATCGATTCAAGCAACGGAGTGTGTTAAGTAAAAATTGAGGGTCTTTCTGTGGTGCGACACGCCCTAAAACAACAATGTTCAATGCAGCTTGATGGTTTCTGCCGACACGCGTCGCACTTTGATAAGAAACGTAGTTGTTCAGCAGTTCCGCTCGTTTTGCTCCAATGCTAATGGCTAAATCACATTCGCGCTGACTGCAGCCTGCCACCACGTCAATTTTGTTGAGCATCACCTTTTCTAAAGCTTTGTATAGTTGGCGAGCGAAGCCTGAAATGTCTTCTCGTTCAAACGCATAGCAGTGCGGGGTATACACCAAGCGGGCGCGGCTGAGTTTCAAAAATCGACCCAAAAAACCGGCTTTGCTAGAGTGCAAGTGCACAATATCGGGTTTTATGTCATTGATGGTTTGATTGGCGTCTCGCACAAACTGCAGAAGCCCACCTTCCACCCATTTTGTTTGAGCAAAAACATCGTGATTGCTGTCTTTGGTCAAATCATTGTGACGCGCTCTAGCAAGCAAAAAGTGTTCATACGGTTCATGTCGAGATGAATATACATAGCTGTACAGCGCGGTTTGAACACCGCCTCCAAAGGCTTCGGTAATATGCAGTACTTTTTTCATGCTGACTTTGTCCCTGGAGTTTTTAACCACTTGGTTTTGAAGGCTTCTCGTTCTTGCTGTGAGTAAATATGGCGATAAAGCGGTAAGTCATACATGTAAAACAACTTAGAAAAATCGTAATGCTGTTTAAAGTATTGGTGGATGTTGGAATACCATTTGTTCTTTGCTTCATTGCTGTTTTTCAGAACAAAGTTGTCGACATTTAGGAAGTCTCCAATCTCTTTGTCGAGGGAACTCAGTTGCTCGCACTTAATGAGAATGACGCTGGCTTTGTCATTGTTGAACGTGAAAAATGGTTGAGTGTTATCGATCTCTTGGCGCATGACATCGATGCTGAAGTTACGTTTTAGCTCGTTATCGAACCAATCTGCGAAGTAGTTCAGGTTGATGTAGTTATCAAAGCAATGCTCGAGATGCTTGTAGGTCACTTCCATGTCGCGGTGGATGGCGTCGTTCTTTTTGCCTTCGATAAATTGCAGATGCAAATCTTGGAAAAAACGGGAGAAAACCGTCGCAATCGGGTCACGGATTAATGTAACGATCTTGATTTGCTCGCGCTTTTGCAAAATGCGCTTGCGTTGATTCAGAACCAAACGGTACATCGCGCGATTTTTAAAATCGAAGAATTTACTCACATCCTTTTTGTTGTGGTACATGTGAAATTCTTCATGATCGTCAAACGTGTGGATGTGATAGCTCGGAATGTTACGCGCTTCCAAAGTATGCTCGATAGACGATGAGCCCACTTTCCCCATTTGATACACCAAGATGAAGTTATCAGCCCGAAGTTCTCGGTTCTTTTCAAATTGTCGAGCGATAGAGTATTTCATTGATCAAATCCTTGATTATTAAAATTCGTGACTTTTATTGACTGGCAGCGAATGGATGACTGTCTGAGGTTCTGGTGTTCGTTTTCGACTGATCATAACTGGCAACAAAAGTATCAAAATGATGGTAGTATTTACGGCAACGAAGAACACCATGATGAGGGCGTAAACCGCGAGTAAAAGACTTTTTCTGTTGTCATCGATACTGCGAAAACAAAATTTGATGAAAAGAAAGTAGCCTCCAAACAGAAACGCAATGCCAAGCAAACCGTATTCGATGGCGGTATCAAGCACAAAGTTGTGGGTGTAAATCGCTAGTTCATCGTAGTTGAAGTAATCGATCATAAAGTTGGGCAGCATTTTGGCGCCCACGCCTAAAATAGGGTGCTGCGTTAAGATATCCATGCCGTTTGCGAGTAGCAGCTTGCGATGCAAGTTGGACACCCATCGCGCTTCACTTTGGTTGGCAAACAAAATGTCTTCTTGAGTGATCTCCAGTTTATCGGCAAGAGCATCAAAACCGACGTAGAGCGTGGTAGAGACTGTTCCAATAACCACAAATGCCAACGCCAAGAGAAGCATCCATGTATAGGTTTCACTGATGGTTTTTCGCATCCAGTTTTTAATAAAAATCTGATCGAGAAAAAACAGCAAACAAAAGCCCAGCAGAGCTTTTCGTTCTTGAGATAACACGAGTAGCGAAAATGCAACTAGCATCAAAAAAGGGAACAGGCGAATTTTGTCGCGATACAAATAGAGTAGCGAGCACAACACTCCAAATCCGTATTTACTGACCCCGAGTAATTTAAATCCGCTTTGATAGCCTTGGGCGAAGTGCCATGCTGCGACTAGACCACAGATGATAAAAAGTAGGTAGGTGAAATAGACCATCACTCGCTCATCATCAAATGCACCGTAAGCGTAAAGTAAGCTCAGTAGACAAAGAATGGCTAGCCACTGAACGGTTTCGATCAATAGTGGGGCCAAAGGCACTCTGTTCAACAAACCATTGATAAATACATATCCAGTAAACAGCACCAAGAATCCGATACATGGATGCAACAGTTGCTTTGCTCTTCCTTCTAAAATGATCAAGGCGATTAAGCCAACAGAAAGCAAACTTGCGATATCGGAAGGCGCAAGTGCCACGCCACCTACAGCGAATTTCACTGGGACAAAAAACAGTGCCAGAGTAATGGCTGCAAGGAGTGGAACGGTATTACTTATCGGTACAGAGCTGTTGGTAGATTCCATAATAGCCCTCTCGAAATTTGTCGATGGTGTAGAGTTTGGCTCGGTTGACGGAATAATGACTTGCCGAACTGTAAAGAGCCGCGTCATCGCAAAGCTCTGCAACCTTTTGTGCAAGCCGATTGCTATCACCGACTTCGAACAGATATTTTGAGCTGCCGGTAACCTCATCTAATCCCGGAACATCGGACGCGAGTACAGGCAAACCTGCTGCCATCGCTTCTACGGCGGCGAGCCCGAATCCTTCAACGTGGGAAGATTGCACGTAGATATCCATATCGCTGAGAAAGAGAGGAATATCGGATACGACTCCGTGAAAATGCACGCGAAGTGAAACGTTTAACGATTGAGCGAGTCGTTGAAGCGAGGCTTTTCTGTCTCCATCTCCGGCAAGGTGTAAGTGGTAGCACTCAGGCAGTTTTGCGATGGCGTGAATTAACGTTTCATGATCTTTGTGTTCATGTAGTCGGCCAACCATGCCAATGTTGATGGTTGCTTTCTGGCTGAGTTCGTGGGCTTGTTTAGCCGTCATCGGGAAGCGATTTAAGTCGACGCCGTTATGTACAACTCGATACTTGTGTTGGTACCGAGGCATGAACTTCACCAATTCTTCTTGAACTTTTTCACTGATGCTAACGGTATAGTGGTGACCCCAATAGAGGACATATTCTATGAACTTAAGCAGAGGGTAATCTCTGCGTCGGTTGTAAGAGCAGTGCTCTGTTTGAATGCGTTTTTTCCCGATCGCAAGCAGCGCTAGGTAAATAGACGGATACAGGTGTCCGTGAACGAGATCTGGCCAGCGTAGTAGTGACCATTTTTCCGATAGAGACAGTGTCTGCCAGTTAAAGCATTGGATTCCCTGTGCGGAGAGTTGTTCCAAATAGTCGTTCTCAGCACACAACACGAGGATCTTGATTTCATACTCGGGATTATGCTCGAGCACCAAGTCCACTAAGAACTTTTGCGCCCCACCATTTTGAGATAGGTCGTTGATGATGTGTAAAATTTTTGTTTTCATCAGTGCGCCATTTGATACTTTTGTTTGAGTTCGGAAATTTCACTTGAAGTAAAAAAGTGGGTCGTCAATTTGGATGACAACATTTCCTCAATAAACTCAGGTTTAGGTTGATAGCTGTTTTTGAACTCATTGATCAGCGAGGAGTACCATTTGTTGTTTGATTGGTTGTCGTGGACCACATCAACTGGATAGCCAAGAAACTCGCCAACGGTAGCTGGTGATTGCTTCAGCTTGTCACTTCGAATTACGAGCAGAGAAAAGTTGCCTTGTTGGTAGGTTTGGCAACCAGCTTCATGATCGAACGGTTTATTGAACACGTCGATCCCTGTTAGCGTTTTGATTTCATTATCAAACCACTCCAAAGGGTAGTGGTGATTCATGTGCTCTTCGAAAGCTTCTTGCAACAATTGCGGACGCTCAGAGCGAATTGCACTGTCGTCATTTAGGTATTTTTCTGCCATCCAGAAAGGTAACGATTGAAAGAACATCGAGATATTTCTACCAATCGGCTCTCTCACCAATGAGATGATGCGCACGTCTTGTTTACGTTTGAGCATGTGGCTCATAACGCTTCGCTTGAGCAGACGTTTTACATAATGCTTGTTTGGTTGATGCAGCTTCGCTCTCACTGGAGAGATCTGCTTGTTAGCATCAATCGCCATAAGGTCATGCAAATGAATCGAGTTAGGAATCGACTTTTCTAACGCACTCGAGCCGACTTTACCCATTTGATATATCAGCACCGGGCGTTCTTGGCTTTTTAATATCTGATACCAAGACGCATGTGGATTAGTAGGCGTATTTCTGGACATATAAAGTCTCTCCTTCCTTAGCTTTTGCTTGAGTGATAAGCACGCCAAGAGACGGTATTGAGTGTTGTATTTGTTTAGATAACGCGACATTAACCAGTGATGCTTTGGTGGACTCGGAACGAATCACTGTGATGAGTCCGTTCGCATATTGGCCTAAGATGAGCGCATCACTGACCGACAACAGTGGTGGTGTATCGATGATGATGCGATCGTATTTATCTTGAAAATGGTCCAGTAGTTTTTTGAAGCGATTGGATGCCAGCAACTCTTGTGGGTTGGGTGGAATCAGCCCAGCAGGTAGTACATCTAAATTGGCGTCATCGATGCGAACGATACAATCTTTTATTGCGGTATCCATCGTCAATATGTTGGTTAAACCTGGCTGGGACTCAGGAATATTGAATCGCTTGGCTAAAGATGGACGACGCAAGTCGCAGTCGATAATCAACACTTTCTCCATAGTCGAGAAGGACACCGCCATATTGATACTGGTGGAGGTTTTGCCTTCCTCTGGAATCGCTGAAGTAAAAGGTAAGATCTTTTGCTTAGTGTTGGTCAGCCTTAATAGCAACGACGTTCGAACAGAGCGACAAGCTTCGCTAAAGAGTTTTTCATCTTTATCTAAGTAGGCGGTATAACTTACCCCATTTTTTCGCAGGGTACGTTTTTTCACCATTGGGATAACCCCCAAGCATGTCACGCCTAGCTTATCTTGAACATCGTTTGAAGTGCGGATGACTTCTCGCAACGTTTCTAAAATGATCACCAATGCACAAGCGATAGCAAAACCGAAGAATGTGGCGATAAGCACCAGTTTCATTCGTTGTGGCGCGACAGGAAACAGTGGAATGATCGCTTTATCAGTAAAGCGAGCGGTCACATTTTTGTAATCGCTAGTAGCGCTGGTTTCTTTTTCTCGATTTAAGAAAGCTTCGTAAAGATCTTTGTTTGACTCTACTTCTCGTTTCAATTGCTCATAGCGCGCCTTTTGCGAACCCAATGATTGGAAATCTGATTTTTTTCTGTCCAGTTCTTCGCGCAACATGTCTTCTTGAGCTTTCGCTGCAAGTAAGTCTTGTTGTTTACTAAAAGAGATTTCGCGAATCAATTGCTGAGTTCGCTCTTGAATAGAGGCGAGTTGCGCTTTCGCTTGGACCATTCGATCGTGTTTTGGTCCATAACGTTGCGCCAGTTCAGAAACGTTCTTCGCAGCTTGGGCTTCGGAAAGTTTTAAATCACGAATCTGAGCTTGATTGGCAAACTCGTCAATGGACAGCAGGCTATCAAGATTCTGAGAAGATTTTCTTTTTAGTAGTTGGATCAAGGTTTGCGCTTCGATGCGCTTATTGACAGCGGTATTGAGTTTACGGTTAAGCTCTTCTAGTTCGTTGGCGTAGATGTCGTCGATGCCGTTGATATCAATCAGGCCTTCTTTGAGCAAAAACTCTTGCAAAGCATGCTCTGATTTTTTTAAGCGCTCTTCGAGTTTTTGAGAGTTATTAGTCAGCCATGTTGCTGCATTTTGAGTCACTACGAGCTTGGCTTCGAAGTTGGCATCAATATAGGCCTGACCAACCGCGTTCGCGACTCTTGTTGCTAACTTTGGATCGGCAGAACGAAAGCTAATTCGCACTAACTGTGTGTTTCGAACAGGTTCAATTTCTAGCTTTCTTTTGAAGGCTTGAAGTGCTTGATAGTAAGACTCAGAGTATTGTGATGTCTCTTTTGGGCTAGGAGAGACATTCAATAAATCTTGTACTAACGGGACTGCTTTGATGTCGTCGATTTTTTGTTTTAGTCCACCGGAGCTCGTAAATTCAGGGTGTTGAGTTAAATTCAGTTCATTAATGACTTTGTCGGCAATGTGGTTGGATTTCAGAATAGCGATTTGTGTTTGAAAGTACTCTTTCTTGGTCGTATCTACGCCGTACACTTCTTCAATCGATAACGCACTTTTTTGCTCTTCTTGAATCAATAGCGTTGCCGTTGCTTGGTAAATGGATGTTTTGGAGTAGATGTACCAAGTGCACGTCAATGAGAATATAAGCGTGAACGCAGCAATGCTAAGCCAGTTTTTTTTCAGCGTTTTAAAGTGATGGCCAAAACGAATCAGTTCCACTTTGTTCATCTGGAAATTGTTGGGATGAGTTCCGTTCATTTGATTACCTGTCACTAGAAGAAGCTCTGATCAATAAAGACAATGTCGCCTGGTTCAACCGTGCGCTGCATACTCACGCCTTCTACGGTTTTGCCAGTTTTGTGTTTGGTTAAGTTAATGCTTTTACGTGAAGCTCTATCGGTGAGCCCGCCAGCTAGTGCGATGGCTTTTTCTATAGTCAGTCCTGGTCGATACTCAAATCCTCCGGGTTTACGAACTTCGCCATTGACGTAAAACAAACGGAAGTAATTGATTGTCACCATGACTTTCGGGTTGATTAGATAGTCACCTTTTAAGCCCGTTTCGATTTCGTACTTGAGCTGTTTGGGCGTTTTATTGATCGCTTTGATTCGTCCAAGGTAAGGGTAATCAAAGTAACCATCTGACGTGATGAGGATGTTTTTAATAGAAAGATCTTCCTCCCCGTAAACTTGCACTGAAATAGTGTCACCAGTATCGAGTAGGTAATCTTGTTCGTTTGAATTTGCGCTAACAAAAGTACTGAAAAGTAGCAGAGCTAGGCCAATTAACTTGAATAATGGATTCATTAACATTCCTTGTTACAACGAAAATTGCGCGCTTAACGTCCAGACATTTTGGTCGTAGCTATAACCTGAACGATTGGATGTTTTGTCTTGATATTGCCAATCTGCTTTCAATTGAATCCAGCGTCTAATTTGATAATCAACGCCAGCGGAAAGGGTATATCGTTCGTCGTTTCTCGTGATGCCGGTGTAATCATCTTCTTGATAAATGCCACCTAAACGAGTGGCTAAATAGCTGTTCCAATCGTGTTTGATATCTAGGCGATAACGAGTCTGTAAGTTGTAGTCACCATCTTGGTCAGGGTTGACGGCTGCTTGGGTAGTTTTGACCGTCACCAACGTTTGCTCTTGTGGTAGCCATTCAAATCCGATATCCCAGCTAAAGCCTTTGAAGGTTTCTCGTTGTTCACTATCAAAGTCTTTAACTTGATAGCCAAGCCTTGCGATACCTTGGGTTTTCCCCGATATTTCCCACTCAGCACCGGTGTAGTAAAAGCCGGTGTCGCTGTCTTTTGATGCAGCGCGAGGGTTTTTATTAAGGTACTCGGTGAAGACTTGTTTTGTCCCAACTAACCAATAGGTTTTAGGAGTCGCTCTAAGGTAAAACTCAACGTGGGCGTTTGGGGCGCGGAAGTCGTTGTACTTAGTTTTTGCGTTGGGCTTGCCAGGTAAACCGTTACGATAATTTTGGTAAGTTTTATCGCTGTAGCCTAAGCCAAATTCGAATCGTCCTTTCGCACCAGCAGAGCCAAACACGTAGTTGGTTTTCAAATCATTACGGTAAAACTCGATAGGTGAATCGAGAAGGTTACCTTGTCCTTCAGTGATGTCTTCACCGCGGATTTCATGCAATGCCTGAAAACGATAATCCACGACTAAACGATGACGATGATTGAATTCAAAAAAATTGGAGAACTGAAAGGTATGGTCATCGTAATCATTCTTATCGTCCGAAGAAAAGCCCGCTTTCAGCTTGTACTGAATATCTGCGCGATATTGATTGCGCTCGATACGTGCCAACAAGCTAGGCTCTAGTCCCCAAATGTTTACGGATTCTATATCTTGAGATTTTTCCGCTTTGTTTATGTTGTCGTCACCTTCGTAGAACGCTTTGACCAATGGGATAAACTCAATGCCAGATTCAGTTTGATATGCCATTGGCTCTGCTAATGCAGCTGTTGAACAAAGGGCGAGCGCAAGTGCTGGAGTTGTTGTTTTCATCATCGCCGCCTTAGTACGCATTGGAGCCAGTAAAGCCTTTGAACACGGTAAGGAAGATGATTTTTATGTCCATCCAAACTGACCAATGATGGATGTAATCCAAATCAAACTCGACGCGTTTTTCCATCTTATCGAGCGTGTCGGTTTCGCCGCGATAGCCGTTGATTTGAGCCCAACCTGTAATGCCTGGTTTGACTTTGTGGCGCAACATGTAGCGGGCGACAATCTGACGATATTCTTCGTTGTGCGCAACAGCATGAGGACGAGGGCCAACGATCGACATAGTGCCTTGTAATACGTTGATAAACTGCGGCAGTTCGTCTAATGAGGTGCGACGTAGAAAACCGCCAAACGGAGTAATACGAGGGTCGTTTTTCGTAGCTTGTTTGATGTTTGGCCCTTGATCCATCGTCGTCATCGAGCGGAACTTCCAAACTTCGATTTTTCGACCATCCAAACCATAACGATGCTGCTTAAATATTACAGGGCCTTTTGACGTCAACTTAATACCGATGGCGATAGCAAGCAGGATTGGTGATATCAACACTAAGATAATGCTAGAGAACAAAATGTCTTCGAAGCGTTTAATCCAAGACGAAACGCCAGCAAAAGGCGTATCGAACACGCTGAGAGTTTGAACTTGACCAATTTGATCCCAGCGAGAATGGAGCAGGTTGTAAGTAAAGAAATCCGGGATCAGATAGGTGTTCGCTGTGGTGTCGGAGAACTGGTTCAGGATGGAAGCAATGCGCTCTTTAGCATGCATTGGCATCGCAATGTATACGTAATCGACTTCTCCTCGTTTTGCCCGTTCTAACGCTTGGTTTACCGCGCCTTTGATTGGGTATTCGGAGCTAGGCAATCTGTCGCTAGAGCGTTCGTCGTAGAAGCCGTCAAATAGAACACCATGCTCGGTGTGGTTTTGAATCTCGTTGGCAAGGGTGATGCCGTGAGGGGTCTGGCCGATGATGATAGCGGTGCGTGTGTTGAAGCCCATTTTTCGCAAATAGGCCAAAACGGTACGAAAGGTCACTCGCCACGCCAACAGTAATGCCGGCGTAATAGTAACCCATAACGCTAAGATACTGCGGTCAAACAAAGGGTAAACTTCGGAAAAGTAAAGCACCATGAAAAGTAGGGCGCTTGTCATTAACCACGACATGCAAACAATGAACATTTGCTCTCTAAATGAGCTTGTCCGCCATGAGCGATATAGGTTGCCGCTCTCCGCCATAAACAAAAATGAAATCCCCCCGACGAAGGACAAGATGACGTAGTCCTTATCCATCGAGGTATTTGTGTCTTTCAATACTAGGAGCAGCATAAAGGTGACAATGACAGCAAGATCTGAGAGGCGATATAAAAAAGCGAACTCCATCTCATAAGAACGAATTAGTCCTTTGTGTTTCATGACCTAGTTTCCCTTCTAGCACGCTACCGCCATTGGGGTGATTGCCCAATTAGCTGTGTCGCGAACGTTTTAATTGATGAGCAGAGACATTTCTATGAATGTTTCTGAATTTCTGTAACGCATAAATTCGAAGGTAAGTTTAAAAATTCGTGTTGTTTAGGTAAGTGGAAATAAGAATGAAATTTAGACCTTTGGCTAAGTTTTGCTGTTTAGGAAAAAGCTGGTACTTGCTAAGCAGGGATGAGGAAAAGTATTAAGAAGCGAGTTTGATTATAAAAACTAAGGTTTAATTTCTTGATGGTCTAACGGATGACTTATTTACAGGGAAGTTAATGATTTAGTCTTGGGTGCGGAGTATGAGTGATGAGTCCAGCGAGCGAGTGATGTCGGTCATTTATGTGGTTTTGATACAAAAAATCCCTCTCAGGAGAGAGGGATTTATAACAACTATAGGTGAATAATTTATTCGAAATCTACGCCATTTTCTTTAAATAGACGTTTACAAGCACGACCATCACTATGGAATAGGTGACAACGGTGAGCAGGAATACCGATTTCCAATTTATCGCCCGTGTCGACAGCTAGCGTGTCTGGTTGACGATAGATCACATCCGCGTCTGCGCCTTCTAGGTTTAGGTATACCTGAGTTTCGTTACCAAGCTTCTCTACGATCATCACTTCACCGTGAATGGTTGCGTCAGCTTCGGTTGCAGAAAGTAGGTGCTCTGGGCGAATACCCAAAGACATGCGGTCGCCACGGTTAACGGTTGTACCATCTACAGGAATCCAGAATGATACGCCGTTAGATAGTTGAACTTTAACGCGTTCTGATTCTACTTCATCGATGAACACGCTCATGAAGTTCATTTTTGGAGAACCGATGAAACCAGCCACAAAGCGGTTCTGTGGGTAGTGGTAAAGTTCAAGAGGTTTGCCAACTTGAGAGACGTAACCACCATCTAGTACGACGATTTTATCCGCCATGGTCATTGCTTCCACCTGATCGTGTGTAACGTAGATCATGGTGCAGCCAAGTTGACGTTGTAGTTTGGTAATTTGAGCACGCATGTTTACACGTAGCGCGGCATCTAGGTTAGACAAAGGTTCATCTAGAAGGAATACGTTTGGTTGCGATACTAGTGTACGGCCGATAGCCACACGTTGACGCTGACCACCTGAAAGTGCTTTCGGTTGACGCTCAAGCAAGTGACCCAGTTGTAGGATTTCTGCTGCGTGTTCAACACGTTTGTCGATTTCTGCCTTGTCTGCTTTAGCCAGTTTCAGACCAAATGACATGTTGTCGTATAGGTTTAGGTGTGGGTATAGAGCGTAAGACTGGAAAACCATACCAACACCACGTTTGGATGGTTCGACGTCATTCATGCGCTGGTCACCAATATACAAATCACCTGAAGTAATGTCTTCAAGACCGGCAATGCAACGTAGAAGGGTAGATTTACCACAACCAGATGGACCTACGAAAACAACAAATTCACCTTCGTCAATCTGTAGGTCTACGTTTTTAGAAATCAGTACGTCGCCATACGCTTTACAAACATTTTTTAACGTGACACTCGCCATGTAGCTCGTCCTCGATCAATTTTTTTATTATTCACCGCTCATCATTATATGAATTATCTAGCGAGCAGTAACAGTAGGAATCGGTAAGTTATTGCGGTTGGTAAGAAAAGTAGGGTAGCACTTCAATGAAATGTCCTAAATAGAAGTGCTACCCATCATAGCCAAGTACGAGTTTCTCTCCCCCACATTATTCGTGTTGTCTCCCCCGTGAAATAATTACCACAAACAACACCAATAATGACATTCCACTCGTCTGGCAATGCAAAACCAGCAAATCTTTTTACCTAGCTAATAGGCACTGCTGGGAAAGGGTTCTTACCATCCACTCTTGGATGAATGCAGTTTCTAAGATTGTGCTATCTGCTACATCCTCCTAATCGAAATAATTGTAGGGGGAGTAGATGGGGAGGAGTAAAAAAGGAGGAGTAATGAAGCAGTTGGGCGGAAATCACATTATTGCACCGCCTAAAGTTGAAACCGATCACAGGAAGTATCCATTTTGTGATTTGAGTCTCTTACCCTTGGCGATTTAGATCACGAAAATACGTCATAATTGTAAGGGCGTAGGGATTAGGAGGATGAGACATATTGGATTATTTCAGATGATATATGTCGAAATACGGCTGAACCTCAATGGACTAGCCCTACATCAAAAATATAAAAAGGATACGAACATGAAAAAGTTAAGCGCTGTAGCACTAGGTACTCTTGTTGCTTTGGGTTCTTTTGGTGCTAATGCTGCCATCGAAGAAGGACAACTTACTATCTGGATCAACGGCGACAAAGGTTACAACGGCCTTGCTGAAGTTGGTAAGAAATTCGAAGAAGACACTGGTATCAAAGTAACAGTGGCTCACCCAGACGGCCTTCAAGATAAATTCCCTCAAACTGCAGCAACAGGTGATGGCCCTGATATCGTATTCTGGGCTCACGACCGTTTCGGTGGCTACGCAGAAGCCGGCCTACTAGCAGAAATCAAGCCTTCTAAAGCAATCCAAGAAGGCATCGTTGACTTTGCATGGGATGCTGTACGTTACGACGGCAAACTGATTGGCTACCCTGTTGCGGTTGAGTCTCTATCTCTAATCTACAACAAAGACCTAGTTCCAAACCCACCAAAATCTTGGGAAGAAGTTGCAGCGCTAGATGCAAAACTTAAAAAAGACGGCAAGTCTGCAATCATGTGGAACCTAAAAGAACCGTACTTCACTTGGCCTCTAATGGCTGCTGACGGTGGTTACGCGTTCAAATACACTTCTGAAGGTTACGACGTTAAAGACGCAGGCATCGCGAAAGAAGGCGTGAAAGACGCGATGAACTTCGTGAAAGGCTTGGTAGACAAAGGCGTTATCTCTGCGGATATGGACTACTCAGTTTCTGAGTCTGCATTCAACCAAGGTAAAGCTGCGATGACTATCAACGGTCCATGGTCTTGGGGCAACATCGAGAAGTCTGGCATCAACTACGGCGTAACAACACTACCTAAGTTCCAGGGTCAGTCTTCTAAGCCATTCGTTGGTGTACTAACTGCTGGTATCAGCACTGCGTCTCCAAACAAAGACCTAGCGGTTGAATTCCTAGAGAACTACCTACTAACAAACGATGGCCTACGTATGGTTAACAACGACAAGCCTCTAGGTGCGGTAGCGCTTAACTCGTTCCAACGTGAGCTAGATTCAGATACTCGTATCGCTGCGACAATGGACAATGCGATGAACGGCGAAATCATGCCAAACATTCCTCAAATGAACGCATTCTGGGGTGCGGCTAAGAACGCAATCATCAACGTTGTTGACGGTCGTCAAACTGTAGATGCAGCTCTTGCAGATGCAGAAAAACAAATGACTAAATAATTCAGTAATACTTTTTTAAGGAGGGGGCAACTCCTCCTTACTTTTCTATATTTATTCTATATTCGCTAGCAGGTTCCCTATGCAGTCAGTTCAAGGTACAAATGCTATGACAGCACCAGAAGCCAGCCTTCCGAGCAGCAAAAAAGTGTTCATCAAATGGTCACTTTTAGGCACAGTCGGCATTCTCAATGGCTACGCAACAATCCTTATGTATTCTCGCGGTGAGATTGCGTTTGCACTACTTACGATCATTCTTACCGCTTTAGCGTTGTTCATTTTTGGTAGTAAAAAGACGTACGCACACCGTTACATTTACCCTGGTATTGCAGGGATGATTTTGTTCATCCTTTTCCCTTTGGCCTATACCATCGGTTTGGCGTTTACTAACTACAGCGCGAAAAACCAACTCTCATTTGATCGTGCTCAGAGCGTCCTGTTAGACAGAACTTACCAAAGTGGTGATAGCTATCCATTCACTTTGTACAACACCGAGCAGGGCCACCAAATTGTGGTTGAGAAAGATGGCGAGCTACTAGCAACTCCTGTTTTCCAACTTCAAGGCTTCTCAGAGACAGACTTAGACCTAGCGCCTATTACAGAGGCGGCAGGCGATAAAGAGCCAATCAAAACCATCGTGAAGAACCGCACTGCGCTAAGTAGCGTTGATCTGCATCTTCCGAACGGTGACGATATCCGTATGAGCGGCTTGCGTAAGTTCGCAGCAGTGGTTCCGCTCTACACGTTACAAGAAGACGGCGAAACCCTTTACAACAACCGTACCCAAGAAACACTGCGTCCAAATATGGAAGTGGGTTACTACCAGCCAGTGGATGAAAACGGTCAGTTTGTTGGCAGCACAGTGTCTCCAGGTTTCGTGGTGAACATCGGTACGCACAACTTTGAACGTGTGTGGAAAGATGATGGCATCAAAGAACCGTTCATCAGCATCTTTATCTGGACTATTGTTTTCTCTGCGCTAACCGTAGTCTGCACATTGGTTATCGGCTTAGTGTTAGCAAGCGTTGTTCAGTGGGAAGCGTTGAAAGGTCGTTCAATCTACCGACTACTACTGATTCTGCCTTATGCGGTACCGGCGTTTATTTCTATCCTGATCTTCAAAGGTTTGTTCAACCAGAGCTTTGGTGAGATCAACATGCTTCTGGAAGGTTTGTTTGGTATCAGCCCGGCATGGTTCTCTGACCCATTTATGGCAAAAACCATGATCCTGATTGTGAACACGTGGCTAGGCTTCCCTTACATGATGATTCTATGTATGGGTCTGCTAAAAGCGATTCCTGATGATCTTTATGAAGCTTCGGCTATCGATGGTGCGAACTTCATCACCAACTTCACGCGTATCACAATGCCGATGATGCTGAAACCGCTGACTCCGCTATTGATTGCAAGCTTTGCTTTTAACTTCAACAACTTCGTGCTTATCCAGTTGTTGACTGGTGGTGGTCCAAACATGATTGGTACATCAGAACCTGCGGGTTACACAGACCTATTGGTAAGTTACACCTACCGAATCGCATTCGAAGGTGCGGGCGGTCAAGACTTCGGTCTAGCAAGTGCAGTAGCAACACTTATCTTCCTATTGGTTGGCGCGTTGGCACTTATCAACCTACGTGTAACTAAAGTAGCTCAAGACTAAGGAGAGATTACAATGGCAATGGTACAAGGTAAGTCATTAAAGTATCGTGTTTGGGCTACTCATATTGCTATGTGGGCATTCTTAGCACTGATTATTTTCCCATTATTGATGATCATCGCGATTTCGTTCCGTGAAGGTAACTTCGCAACGGGTAGCTTGATCCCAGACAACCCAACGCTTGACCACTGGAAGTTAGCGCTTGGTTTCTCAATTACGAACGCAGATGGCACCGTAACACCACCTCCATTCCCAGTAATGACGTGGTTGTGGAACTCGGTAAAAGTTGGTGGCATCTCTGCAATCTTGATTGTGGCGCTGTCTACAACATCGGCTTACGCGTTTGCGCGTATGAAGTTCAAGGGTAAGAACACCATCCTTAAAGCGATGATGATCTTCCAAATGTTCCCAGCGGTATTGGCATTGGTTGCTCTATACGCGTTGTTCGACAAACTTGGTCAGTACATTCCTTTCCTTGGTTTGAATACGCACGGCGGTCTGATCTTCGCTTACTTAGGTGGTATCGCACTGCACGTATGGACGATTAAAGGCTACTTCGAAAGTATTGACTCGTCTCTAGAAGAAGCGGCTGCTCTTGATGGCGCAACACCATGGCAAGCATTCCGTTTGGTATTACTGCCACTGTCAGTGCCAATCCTAGCGGTAGTATTCATCTTGTCGTTCATCATGGTAATTGGTGAAGTTCCTGTAGCATCACTACTACTTTCTGATGTAGACTCGTACACACTTGCAGTAGGTATGCAGCAATACCTATATCCACAAAACTACTTGTGGGGTGACTTTGCTGCTGCTGCAGTTCTATCAGCAGTGCCAATCACTGCAGTATTCTTACTTGCTCAACGCTGGTTGGTTGGTGGTCTAACCGCTGGTGGTGTGAAAGGATAATCTCAAGTGGTCTGAGATTGACAAGAATAACTAGAAAAGGGCGACCATATGGTCGCCCTTATATTTAGCATCGATATTACACTTTTGGTTTGGCCGCCGATCAGTAATATCCTGCTTCTATTGGCGTTACGCATAGCTGGCTGTTAGCTTAGTTCCTTACGATTCAATCACTAACAGTTTTTGTAACCATAACCTGAGTCTTGACTCAGGTTTTTTTATGCTTAATAAACACACAAAGAGTAGCGGCTTTGCAATGGATTACACAGGGGCGCCGAGGTGCCCTGCGAATCACTTCACATAAATACCTGTGATGGCGGGAAAGTATGAGATTTAGGTCTTACTAATGTGCGGTGTCGTGGACGTATTTACAAGTAAGGACGTCAGTTTTAACGAGGTGAAGACGGGAAATGCCGAGGTACTTAAAACTCGCGGCTAGATGGCGCGCAGCCAACGTATTGTAGCAGTGTATACAAGCTCTCTTGTTGTAGCGCTACGCGACGAAACAGGTTGGCAAAAGTGGTATCGCCGCCGAAACAGGTCTGAATATAGTGGTTAATTTCCGATTCGTTATAACCCTCCACGTACATGGTTCTTACCCATTGATATTCGACCGCTTTCAAATTGGTCAACGTCTCTTCACTTAAGGTTGTTTGCTTTAGTCTCAAGATCCAAACTCTATATAGCTCCAAAATACAGGGTGGATTTAAGCAAAACAAGGTGACGGAATTATGACAATGTGTCACGAGTGTGAAGCAAATGGCCGAAGCATGATGTTGCTTCACACTCTGAGTTGGAAAGAGGGGTAGAGAGGGGCTTTCGAAGCAGGAAAATTACTTAAGATATTTAACGTGCGCTTCCATCTCTTCGCCAATTTCTTTACGCATATTCATTAAGCGAATAGCCGATTGCTCTAGAGCCTTGTCTTCATCAGATTCAGGAATCCACTTCGGTACATCGGTAGGTTTACCGCTTTCATCTACGGCTACCATAATCACGATACAGTGCGTAGTTAAACGATTTTTCATCTGTTTTGGATCGCTAGCTTGAACATCAATGGCGATGTGCATTGAGCTTCGACCGGTGTAAATGACTTTCGCGCTAACTTCCACAAGGTTGCCAACATGAATAGGCGCAACAAAACGAATCCCACCCGCATAGGCAGTAATGCAGTATTTTCCACTCCAAGCGGCACTGCATGCATAAGCGGCTAAGTCGATCCATTTCATTACAGCGCCGCCGTGAACCTTTCCGCCAAAATTAACGTCGCCAGGTTCAGCTAAAAAACGAAGGGTAATATCTCTTTGACCACTGCTCATCTGTCATTCCTTTGTGAGTTATTGTTCTGACAATGTAGCAGCAAGCGTTTGTGACGGGAATAGGGCGAGCAACAAAACATTAACTTTTGTTTGAGGTGTTGATACCAAAAAGCCACGGCTCTACTCCGTGGCTTTTCTCTTTGTTGTTAGGCGGAAGTTGATGGTAGTTCTTGGCCGGCAAGAGTTTGCTTCTTACGTACTTTTATCTGCGACAGAATCACGCCGGAGATAACCATCAAGCCGCCGATAATATGGTACACATGAATTTCTTCACCGAGCAGTGTTGAAGCTAAGGCGACAGAGACCACAGGCATTAAGTTCATGAACATGGCGCTGGAGTCTGCGCCAATCAAATCTATTGCTTTTACCCACATCAATGGAGCGAAAATAGACGCTGCGATACCAGCATAAGCGATCAGTGGAAGCGCCTCTTGGCTAGGAAGCAGTTGTTCGCTTGAAAGCCACAGTGGAGTCAGCATGATGACAGAGAAGAAGCCTTGCATGTAAACCAATGTTAGGCTGTTAAATGGCATTTTCCAACGTTTTAAAAGCACACAATATGCGGCATAAACTAACGCGGCCAGTAACATTAAGCTGTCGCCTTGCGTCATATCTTGATGCAAGAAGTAGGTGACGTCACCGTGCCCAAGCATAAATGCTAAACCACCAAGTGAAATTACCCCACCGACAATGCTTAATATAGAAACCGATTTACCCAATAGCGGGACGCTTAAAAACACGCTGATCAAAGGCACTAATGACGTAATCAACGCCATGTTTGAAGCCGTTGTAGTTAAGCCTGCGTAGTAGCCTAACGACTGGTTAAGTACCATGCCGAGTAGGGCTAAAAATGCCAGTTTAGTCAGGTATGGGCGAATTACATGGCGCTGTTTGATTACGGCTGGCAAGCAAAATGGCGTTAGGAGAACCATCGCAACAAACCAACGATAGAAGCTCATTGCGCTAGGTTCAATCGTGCTTGCCGCCATTTTGTTTACGATAGAATTTCCACCCCAAATCATGACAGTAAAAAACGGAAGCAAATAAACCATGAGAACCTCATCGCACAATAATTGATGGCGCTAGTCTGACAGGTCTTTATAATGAAAAGTATCTCTTAAAAGACATCGTAAGTGATAGGAAGACAATTTTGAAAAAGAGTGCGAGAAATCTTCATCCTTCATTATCAATTGATCGTGCGCCATCGGATGTTTTTATGAATTTTGAAGCGTTTCTTTCCAATACGGAAACCCGGATTCATAGCCATCCTTGGGGGCAAGTGCAGCTGATCAGCGGTGGGATTTTGGAAATGGATGCGGAGGACACACGATTTTTAGCGCCACCTCATTTGGCAATTTGGGTGCCAGCGGGCATTCGTCATACCAGCTACAACCGAAAACCAATCGAATATTGCTCATTGAATATTGCTCCAGAGCTGACGGCGCATTTTCCAACCAAAACCAGTTTAATCAAAGTCACACCCATCGTTTCTGCCATCATTGAGGACTTTCGTCAGCGTGACATTAACGTCGCGCAGAGCGATGAAGACAAACGCTTGGTGCGAGTGTTGTTGGATCAACTGGCGAAACAAGAAGTGGAACATCACTTTTTACCGACAACCGACAACAAATATCTTCAGCCAATCTTAAAAGCGGTAGAAGAATCGCCAACCGATGAAATCAGCTTGGCGGAGTGGGCGGCAAAAGTGCATACCACAGAGCGCACGTTAGCGAGACATTGCCAGAGTGAGTTGGGAATGAGCTTTACTGAGTGGCGTTTACGTGTGCGGTATTTGCACTCGATGGAGTTGCTACGCAAAGGGCAAACCGTAAAAGAAGTCGCGCTGACGTTAGGTTACAACCAAGCCAGCCCTTTTATCGCGATGTTTAAGAAATACTCCGGCATGACACCGGAGCAATATAAGAATCGCTTGTTATAGCTGAGCGAGGATGTAATCCAGACCACCCACAACAGCAGCGACTTGTGCATCATTGCACTCTTCGTCCGTTACTTTCGGGCTGTCTGGGTAAACTTCTGTGGTGGTGCCGTAAACGCAATTTGTTACGCCGCCACACAGACCCAGTTTCACCATTGGGTAGTTGATAACGCCAAATTGTACAACTGGTGAACCAATGATCTCGCCGTGTTCATCTGCTGGTGCAATGTGAGTCACTTTTGCAACCGACTCAATGACTGCTTTTTGGAAATCAGGTTGAGGGTTCTCAGTATCTCCCACGGTGTAAAAGCCATCTGGGATCATACCTTCAATGTACTCAATACCATCACGAGCGGCTAAGGCAGGACGAAACTCAGTTTCGTCAGAATCTGTCGTCTCGTGCAAATCAATGTGCATTAACACGTCGCCCAATGTCGATACGAGCTTGATCAAGTTGGCTGACTCTTCTGCTGGGCTATCTGCATAGAAAGAGCGGTTTGGATCAATCGCGTTTGGATTCCAACGGTTGATCACTTCGTAACCCCAAGGGCTCACGCAGGGTGCCACTACAATATTGAAGTGCTCTGCGTAATGCTCTGCTTCTGTTGCTACGAATTTTAGCGCGCCGTGTACGCCGCTGGTCTCGTATCCATGCACACCGCCAGTTACAAGAACAATCGGTTTTGCTGAGTCCCAGTTACGTGTTTTGATGCAAAAAAGTGGGAAGCGAGCTTGGTCGTAAGAAAGCGCACCATATTGTTCTACATCGAAACGGTCGCGTAACGCATCAATTTTGCTGACTACTTCTTCTTGGTAGCTGCGTTTTACTTCGCGCTGTGCCAGCCACGCTTTACGTTCTGCTTCGCCCCAAGGTTGGCCTGGGGTACCTATTGGGTAAGAGTATCCGCTTTTCATCTATACTTTTTCTTTTGTGTGCTGAAAGGTATGACAAGACTAGACCTGTCTTATCTTATCGGCAATACAAAACACCAATTGTGACGGTATTCTTTGCAAAATCATCACTTTGCCAAGGGGGTTAATGGTGTTACATTTTGTTACTTACTCAATTTCATATAAGAGATAAAAAATGGCTGGAGCAAGTTTACTCACACTGTTGGATGATATTGCCGCGGTATTGGATGATGTTGCGTTGATGTCAAAAATGGCGGCAAAAAAAACCGCAGGTGTATTGGGTGATGATTTAGCGTTAAACGCTCAGCAGGTCTCGGGTGTCGCATCTGAGCGAGAAATTCCAGTAGTTTGGGCGGTGGCCAAAGGTTCATTTAAAAACAAACTGATTTTGGTGCCTTCTGCATTATTGATTAGCGCAATTATTCCTTGGTTGATCATGCCATTGCTACTAATCGGCGGTTTGTTTCTCTGTTTTGAAGGGGCTGAAAAAGTACTCGAAAAACTGTTTCCACACTCACATCCCCATGAAGAAAAAGAAGAGCTTGTGGATACGGGCGAGTCGTTAGAGGATTACGAAAAGCGAAAAGTTGCAGGTGCGATTCGAACCGATTTTATTCTCTCAGCGGAAATTATTGTGATTGCGTTGGGCACCGTGACTGGGGCGAGTCTTGTGACGCAAATCTTAGTGGTGAGCTTAATTGCGGTCATCATGACCATTGGTGTTTATGGCTTAGTAGCAGGCATCGTGAAATTGGATGACTTGGGCTTCTACCTTGAAATTCGCTCAAAAGGTAAGGGCTGGATGGCGAAAGTTGGCAGTGCTTTAGTTGCTTTTGCACCAAAGCTGATGAAGTTGTTAACGATTGTGGGAACTGCTGCGATGTTTTTAGTCGGTGGCGGGATTGTAGTGCACAACGTACCCGCCATTCACCACTTTGTAGAACCGATTATTATGAACTTTAGTGGTCATTCGGTTGCTACAGCGATTCTGCCTATTTTGCTTAACGGCATTATCGGCTTTGTGGCGGGTTTGATTGTAGTTGCTGTTTGGACGGTGGTAGAAAAGCTTCGCGGTAAATAATCCACATATAAAATGAAAAAGGGCCATGCTGTCTCTAATTCGGAGAACTTCATGACCCTTTTTTATGCACGTTATTTACGTGAAGCGATTACTTCACTTTCCACTCAATTTGTTCGTTTGCACGAATAGGCACAACGATGTCGTTGCCAAATGGCATAGATTCAGGAACATCCCAAGCCGATTTTTCTAGCGTCACCGTATCTGCGTTGCGCGCAATACCGTAAAAATCAGGACCGTTGAAGCTTGCGAACGCTTCCAAGTTTTCCAGCTTGCCTTCTTTTTCAAAGACTTCTGCATAAAGTTCTAGCGCCGCGTGCGCAGTGTAAGAACCTGCACAACCGCAAGCCGATTCTTTCGCGCCTTTTGCATGCGGAGCGGAGTCGGTACCTAGGAAAAACTTTTTGCTACCACTGGTTGCGGCTTCGATTAGCGCTTGCTGGTGGGTGTTGCGCTTTAGAATCGGTAAGCAGTAGAAATGAGGCTTAATGCCACCGACAAGCATGTGATTGCGGTTGAAAAGAAGGTGGTGAGCAGTAATGGTAGCGGCAACATTATCAGACGCGTTGTTAACGAACTGTGCTGCGTCGGCGGTGGTGATATGTTCTAGAACGATTTTAAGATTAGGGAAGTCATTAACGATAGGAGCGAGGACGGTATCAAGGAATTCTTTTTCTCGGTCGAAGATATCAACGTGGTGATGAGTGACTTCTCCATGAACCAAAAGCAACATCCCGACTTCTTCCATGGCTTCGAGAACGTGGTAAATGTTCTTCGCATCGGTCACACCAGAATCTGAGTTAGTCGTTGCACCTGCAGGGTAAAGCTTCGCTGCGACAATTTTACCGGTTGCTTTTGCTGCGCGAATCTCTTCTGGCGTGGTGTTATCGGTTAGGTAAAGCGCCATCAGAGGTTCGAATTGTTCGCCGTGCTGCTCTTTCAGAATTCGATCGCGGTAGGCAAGTGCCATTTCGGTATTGGTAACAGGTGGGACGGTGTTTGGCATGATCAGTGCGCGGCCATTGTAGCGGCTGATATCGCGAACGGTGTCTTTTAGAACTTCACCATCGCGTAAGTGAACGTGCCAGTCGTCAGGACGAGTAATAGTCAGTGTTGTCATTAATTGCTCCCACCATTGAAAAGTTGTCTGATTGGAGCCTAAACGCTGCATTTGCCTTTTGGAGCAAACGCTTGCGCTTAGGCGACAGGATGATAGAGGAATTGCCTTCACATTTCATCCCATTTTTCACTTTTCTACAGAGTAGGAGTGTAAGTGGTTACTTCATCGTTAACCAAAGTGCGTGAATCGTACCTGGTAGGAAGAAGAAGAAAGTTAGGATCAAGTTGATGAAGAAGTCTTTATTCAGACCTTTTTCCATGTAAACCGCTACCGGTGGAAGAAAGATACACAGCAAAATTAGAATCAGTTTTTTTGTATCCATGGGTAAAGCTCCAAGTCAATGAATGGATGTCGTCAAAAATATGGCGCATTATGTGTTTCGTATCACACTTTATCAAATGGTATTTGGTCAGAGCAGTGTTAAAAAATGTGAATTCTGAGTGTAGTAAAGGCATCTCAGTAAATCCAAACCGTTTTCTCTCTTAAAGGTTTGATTTTGGGATAAATGCTAATTCGTGAATCTGCATCTTAATGTCATTTAGGTATACAATACTGCAACAATTAAAGATCACCCGTAGGAAGAAGGCTATGTCGCAACCCGTTTTATCCCAAATCAATGTTTTTCCGGTTAAATCAGTCGGAGGTGTGTCGCTTTCGTCCGCATGGGTAGAAAAACAAGGGTTGAGTTTTGACCGTCGTTTTATGATTGCCAAAGCCGATGGTTCGATGATCACTGCGCGAAAGTACCCTCAAATGGTAACCGTGAAATCAGCGTTGCTTGCCGATGGGGTGGTGTTCAGTAGCTTGGGAATGGAACCACTTAAAATCCGTTATCAAGATTTCAAAATGCAGGAAACACCCGCAACGGTTTGGAAAGATACCTTCACCGCTTACACGACTACCGATGATGCGGATGATTGGTTTAGTCAGGTATTGGGACAGCGCGTAGAGTTGCTTTTTTGCGGTGAACAATCCAATCGTGTCCGTGAAAACCTGGGACAAAATGTGAGTTTTGCTGACGGCTATCCAGTGTTGGTGATCAGCCAAGCTTCGCTAGAGGAATTGAACAAAAGAAGTTCTGAGCAACACTCCATGGATCAGTTCCGCACAAACTTAGTCGTATCTGATACCAAGCCATTTGAAGAAGATTCTTGGAAGCGCATCCGAATAGGGGAAGTGGAATTCGAATCTCTCAAACCTTGTGAGCGTTGTATTCTTACCACGATCAATACTCAACGTGGCACTTTCCGCGAAAGCAAAGAGCCGCTCAAAACGTTGCAACAGTTCCGCGCCAATGAACGAGGTGGTGTGTTCTTTGGACAAAACCTTGTGGCGCGCAATGAGGGCATTATTCGCCAAGGCGATAAAGTTGAAGTGCTCGAATATAAGGAGCCGGAGTTTTATCCGGACAACTCACCTGTGCGCATGATGCTGACGTGTGTTGAGCGTGAAGAGATTGCTCAAGATTTCGTGACCTTATGGCTAGAACCGAGCAAAGGTTCTTTACCAAACTACTTACCGGGCCAACATTTGCCGATAGAGGTGGATATCAATGGTAAGAAAATTGGTCGTAGATATACCTTATCGTCTAGCCCATCTCGCCCTGGTCGCTATGCTATCTCCGTTAAGCGTATTGCGGGTGGCCGCGTGTCGAATGCCTTGTTAGACAACCTACAAGTCGGTGATGTATTAGAGGCAGAAAACCCAGATGGTCAGTTCCACCTTAAAACGCATGATGCGCAGCCGCTACTATTGCTGTCGGCGGGCAGTGGTGTTACTCCAATGCTGTCGATGGTGCGCTATCTTGCAGATCACAATCAACTGAATGACGTGGTGTTTTATCATCAATGCCGTACTGAGCACGATATTCCATGTCGCTCAGAGTTAGAGCAATTAAAACGCGAACATTCAGGGCTGGAAGTGAAAATCTGTTTAACGCAACCAGCGGTGGATTGGTTTGGTCTTAAAGGGCGTTTAAGTCTGTCTCATATCAAGCAAATCAAAGACGTTGAACAACGACAAGTGTTTGTTTGTGGGCCTGATGGTTTCATGCAAAAAGCCAAAAACTTATTGTTGAAGAAAGGTTTGCCAGAGGCACATTATCATCAAGAAGCCTTTGGTGTTTCTGCTGTGGAAGCAAGACCAGAAAAAGAGGTTGAGATTGAATTCAATGGCTTGAAGATCCAAGGCAACAATCAAAAAACGCTCTTGGATCAAATTGAAGATGCAGGGAAAGTAGTGAGCAATAGCTGTCGTGCTGGCTTGTGCGGTGCGTGTAAGGTACAGCTCACATCAGGACAAGTTCATCACCCAGATGTACCAGCCTTGACGGATGAAGAACGCACAATGGGAACGGTATTGGCGTGTTGCGCGATTCCAGAAACGGATGTCACGGTAACGGAATAACCGAGAAGGTGCGGCCACTAACCAACAAAAAACGCTGCTAATTTTAGCAGCGTTTGGAGTTTTAAAAGCGAGCAAAAAGATCACTTAGTCGTAAATCGTTGGGATTGGCTGACGTTTGTGCTGAGTTGCTTTGTAAATCGAAACCAAACGATCGACAACTTGTTGAGAAACTGGTTTACCTTCCAAGAAGTCGTCAATCTGCTCATAAGTTAGGTTTAGTGCATCTTCATCTGCTTTCTGCGGTGCCAGTTCTTCTAGGTCTGCGGTTGGCACTTTCTTCACTAACACCTCTGGTGCGCCCAACGTTGCGGCTACTTCGCGCACTTGACGTTTGTTCAAACCAAACAGAGGGGCAAGGTCACACGCGCCATCACCAAACTTGGTGTAGAAACCAGTGATGTTTTCTGCAGAGTGGTCAGTACCTAACACCAAGCCACCGACGTAACCAGCGATCTCGTATTGAGCGATCATGCGAGCACGTGCTTTTACGTTACCTTTTACAAAGTCTACTTTTGCCGCGTCTTCTGGCATTAGCCCTGTGCCTTCTAGTGCAACATTAGAAGCGGCATGCATACCATCAACACCTTGTTTGATGTTCACAGAGACAGAATGCGTAGGTTTAATGAATGACAACGCCAATTGCGCTTCATCTTCGTCTTTTTGCTCACCGTAAGGCAGACGTACTGCGATAAACTGGTAATCGTTGCTGCCAGTTTCTTCGTTAAGTTGGTCTACAGCAAGTTGGGCAAGGCGACCTAACGTGGTTGAGTCAACACCGCCACTGATGCCAAGCACAAGTGACTTACAACCTGCTTCTTGTAGCTTGCGCTTAATAAAAGCAATACGGCGTTCAATTTCGAAATGCGGGTCAATTGACGGCAATACACGCATTTCGTCACGGATGGATTGTTCCATTTAGGGTTCCTTTTCCTGCAAATATCTTAGACACAAAAACTGCTTCGAGTGGTCATTCACCAAAGATCAAACAGTGTGACGTCGTTATCGAGCTAAAATGGTGATAAACCATTCAATTAAGGCTCGTAAACGTCGCTTTAGTGTCAAAAGCTCTAAAGATTAGTAGTATCATACCGAATTCATCAGATTAGAAAACTCTCTTCAACCAGGTAATCACCGGATATGAAAAAAATCGCCATTTTTGGTAGCGCATTTAACCCTCCTAGTTTAGGTCATAAGAGCGTTATCGAGTCTCTGAGCCACTTCGATCTCGTGCTACTCGAGCCTAGCATTGCACATGCATGGGGCAAGAATATGTTGGATTACCCAATTCGGTGCAAACTGGTTGATGCCTTTATCAAGGACATGGGGCTTTCTAATGTTCAACGCTCAGACCTAGAGCAAGCTTTGTACCAACCGGGACAAAGTGTGACGACCTATGCGTTATTAGGAAAAATTCAAGAAATCTACCCAACTGCCGATATAACTTTTGTCATTGGTCCGGATAATTTCTTCAAATTTGCTAAATTTTATAAGGCGGAAGAAATTACGGAACGTTGGACTGTCATGGCGTGCCCAGAAAAAGTTAAAATTAGAAGCACGGATATCCGCAATGCACTCGTAGAAGGCAAAGATATCAGCACCTATACGACACCAACTGTCAGTGAACTGTTGCTCAACGAAGGCTTATATAGAGAAACATTATCTGGTAAATAAGAGGTCGGTTTTCATGGTCAGAGTAGCCGTATTTAGTGCATGTGCGCTGCTTGTGGTGACGCAAGCTAACTCCGCATGTAACTATCTTTCTGATCGCTCCGTGGTGTTTGAAGACAACACCATGCCCATCTGTGAAGAAATTTTTGATACTGTTGGTGTGCTTAGTACCGATACCTTAGATTGGTATGCTGCTGAAGCGACAGCAGAAGGACCAACAGAAAACTACTGGGAAGAGTGGGCAATCAAATCGCAAGACATTCCGTTTCTTACTCAAAACGTAGACAAAAACTATTTTGGTCTTGGTATTTGGATGCCAGAAGAGCTACGTGAAGAAGAAAACAAAATGACCACAGAAGAGTGGCTTCGCAGCCATGGTCTCATGTTCAGCATCGGTTTTGGTAATAAAGCTGATGGTGAGCCAAGAATGCGCTTCGACTATCGTTGGCACGAGTATTACGACGCCGACTGGATGATGCAAATTGAAGTGCCATTTTAGTTCATCGTTTTTCACCAATCGTTCGATGTGTGTCGTGCTTGGGGTTACTTGGGGAAATATGTGACCCTACGTGAGGCAAAGAATAAGAAAAGGGCGTACCGCAAAGTACGCCCTTTTCGATCTTGTGTTCGCAATTTTGTGTGAGAAAACGCTATACACCGCTGACTTATAGCGCTTCACCAAACACTAGAAAGCAAAGCTGTTCGTATTCTTCTGTGTTGCCAGCAAACAAGTGCTCAACAATTTGAGATTCCTTTTTCCCAGACAACTTCATTTTTCTTGCTTCGCGCAGCGTAAGCACCAAACAAAGCTCTCTCGAAATGCGAGCTTCGCATCCTGGCTTCCACTGATTGATTGCTTGGCTGAGTGCCGAGTTTGATAGATTTGGTGAAATCGCCAGTACTTCGTGTTTAACCACAGCGAGCAAATCTAACTGGATATCAGAACGCGTCTCCGTCTTCGCCAACTTTTCAATTAAGGCTTTCAGCAAAATTGATGGTTTGATAAAACCGGCCTGTTGAGCAAATGCATCATTCAAACGCACAGAAAAATCACAACGATGGACATGAGTGTTAGGTAAAAAAGTGAGTGAGCTCAAACATCCTTGAGGAATCCAAAAATACTGGCCGGGTTCAATGGCATACTCTTGCTTACCCAATTTGATGATCGCTAATCCGCTTACGACAGACAGTAAACTGTGCTTTAGCGATTTTTTACGCGCGGCAACGTTCAGAAAAGGGTAATTAGCGTCGTGAAATTCAATAGCGTAGTTCATTATGATCACCAGTGTTTTTGGGGCGCTAAGGGTAACGCTAAACCTAAACGATTCCAACCAGCTAACCGTAATTTTTAGCATGAGAAATTGTAGCCTAACTGGTATGACCATGTTAAAAGTATGGGTTGAAATGCTGCGAGACAGCAAAACTATGCGTAAAATGTGCCAGCTTTTTTTGATATGTAATGAATAATGACTGCCAATACCGATCCTTATATTGAAATTCGTCCTTACAATGACGAAGAAATTCCAGCAGCGCTGGATCGTCTAATCCAAGATGATGAATTTATCACTGCGATTCTCGATCACCGTTTTGAAAACAAAGCGAAATGGTTCAAAACGCTCATGAGTCCGTTCCTTCGCATTTACCTAAAAGCGAAGTGGAGCAAACTTGACTCCGTAGAAGCGATCCAAATCGAGGTGAAAAAATACCTTCAAGATACGTTGAATAAGACAACGGATGGCGTCACGTTCTCTGGTTTAGACAAACTGGATAAAAACACCTCCTACTTATTCGTGTCTAACCATCGCGATATCGCAATGGATCCCGCTTTAGTTAACTACGGTTTGTACCAAAGTGGTCACCGCACTGTGCGTATTGCAATCGGCGATAATTTGCTGAAAAAACCGTGTGCGACAGAGCTGATGCGTTTGAACAAGAGCTTTATTGTTAAGCGTTCTGCAAAAGCGCCACGAGAGATGATGAAAGCGCTTGGACAGTTGTCTGGCTACATCAAACACTCGTTGGATACGGGCAACTCTATTTGGATTGCTCAAAAAGAAGGGCGCGCGAAAGACGGTAACGACTTTACAGATCCTGCGATCTTAAAAATGTTCCACGTTGAAGGTCGCAAGCAAAAGGTCGCGTTTGGCGAGTACATGCGCTCGTTAAAAATTGTGCCGGTCTCGATTGCTTACGAGAACGATCCATGTGACATCGCTAAGGCAAAAGAGCTATTTGAGAAAGCAGAAAACGGCCGTTATGAAAAAGGCGAGTTTGAAGATATCGAAAGCATCATCCAAGGCATTGTTGGTTACAAAGGCCGTGTTCATGTGGCATTTGGTGACGTGGTTGAGCAAGAGTTTGAAACGCCTGAATCGCTAGCGAATGAAATCGACCGTCAGATCCACGAGAACTACAAGTTGTATCCGATCAACTTGCTCGCTGCAGGTCGTGAAGATTCAAGCATTATTACAGAAGCGGTGAAACGTCAGCTTGCTGATAAGCTAGAACAGCTACCAGAAGGCGCAAGACCGTATCTTGTTGCGAGCTACGCTAACCCAGTGAATAACCAAGATTAGTCGCTGTGTATGCTGCCCAAATGAGTTGGGCGCATTCCAACTACTCCAATGAAAAAACACCTCGTATTGAACGAGGTGTTTTTGTCTCTGCGTATCTTTTTTTGTCTATCCAATTAGCGCGCGACTGCGCCACCTAAGGTCAGATTCTTTGGCCACTTGATTATCTTATTGCCACCCAAAAAGATGTTGCCTTTTACCGTCATTGTGTCGGGAAACTCGGTCAGGGCCGATCCACCAATGTAGAGGTTGCCATCGACCACCAACCCTTCTGGCAGCGCTTTCAGTGGCGTTCGGATCACACTCAAATCACCTTTTACTCGAAGTTTTGCCGGAAGTGTCTTTAACGGAGTATCGGTCAGGTTCAAATACCCACCCAGCTTTACCCCTTTGGGCCAGCTTTCAATCTTACTACCAAGTAAGTTAGCGTAACCTTTGATTTTTACGCCCGACTTGATTGTTTTCAGGGCGCTATTTTTCGCGTCTAAGCTGCCACCAACGTCTAAGCCCTTAGGCAGCTGAGTAATTGGCGTTTGGGAAATGTCCACATTCCCTTTTATGACCAAGCCAGATGGGAGTTCAGTGTATGGCTTGTTTCGAAGATCTAGATTGCCATAGTTGTCGATATGGCCAAATTTGGAATAGTAATCGAGCTCGTAAGCACTAGGAGACGAGCTAAATGCAATTAACGCAAGGGCGAAAGGGATGAAACGCATAACGATTACTTTCCAATAAAAACGACAAAAGCATAACCTAAAGAGTTAGTGACGGCTATATCGGCCTGAACTTAACTCGCCGTTGTTCGTAACGACGTGGAGGAATATCTGAGAATTAGAAGTAAGAACAAATTGCTAGAATATGAGATTCTGCCAAGAACCTGAAATACTTCCTTGCTAGTATTGTTCGGGCATAAGGGGATATTCATGAAGTTTAAAAGAGTTTCTATTTTTACTCTGAGCGCCATGGTCGCGCTATTGTCTGGTTCAGTTTTTGCCAAATCTTACAGTACGCCGGAGTCAAAGGCTTTGGTGGTTGCTGATGGTAAAATAGGCCAGCGAATTTGTTACTACGAAGATAAAGCCTATACCGCTGGTGCGGTAATCAAAGTTGATGATGTGCTTTTGGTGTGCTCTGATGAAAACGACTACGAAACCAATGGGTCGTTAAAGTGGGTCGTGTTGAAGCAAAAGAAGTGATTTAGATAAGAATAAAGCGAGCTCGTTGCTCGCTTTAAATTGAATTAACGCGCTAGAGAGCGAGTTTTCAGTTCAAAAATAAGCTTTTCTGCACTTACTTCAAACTTGAATCGAGCGGTTAGCTCTTTAGATTCTTCTGTCAGCTCTGACACATTGTATTCAACGCCAGCGCAGACTGATTTAGCTAGTTCGATGTATTTCGCTAACTCAGACTCTAATGCATCTTTAGTCTCTGCGAAAATCGTTACGTCAGCAACCTCGTCGCCTTCTTTGATGATGAAACCAATCTCACCAGCACAGCCACAAGCTTCACATACTTGGCTTTCTTCTAATTCGACACTCATAACGAATCCTCTTGTAAAAACTAAGGGTATTCTAGCAGGTATTTGATCTGTATCTACAAAAATGAGCAGTTTCGTATAAAAATACAACAGTATGTTGTTTTGTTAATTGCCGGTTAACGATTGGGTGAGTAAGTCAACAATAACGTTAATGTGATATGTATCAACATTTAAGAGCAATTAACCAACATACTAACGAGATTTGGGTCAGGCCAGTTGAACTAGGGGTAAATTTATAAGACTATTTCTTGATTGATTATTTCTACATAATTATCATTCTTGGTCTTTGAATAGTTTCAATGAATAATTTGGCGCAAGGTTTTGATGCAATTCACTTTTCGCCTGATTTTAAGCGACGTGTATTGACACAAATATCACCGTAAATTGCGCGTTACGCAGTGCAATTTCGTTATGATTGAGGGCCTAACGTTACGTTAGGAAAGCACAGTACATAATGCTGAGGATGATTTCATTCTGGCCTCATTTAATTGTGAGTTAGATGGATTTACAAAGAGAAGAGCTTAAAGTATGCCAAAGCGTAGTAAAGAAGATACCGAAATCACTATCCAGAAGATCATGGATGCCGTTGTTGATCAATTGCTAAGACTTGGTTACGACAAAATGTCGTACACGACGTTGAGTCAGCAGACAGGTGTATCGCGTACAGGTATTAGCCACCATTTTCCTAAGAAAACGGACTTCACCGCAGCACTAGATGGTCGTATTTTTAAAATGTTTATCGAACATCTTGAGTTCGAAAAAGGTTTAGATGCGTTTTCACAGAGCTGGATTAAAGCTTTAGAAGACTCTGAATTCTTAGCGATTTTACGACTACTATTCCATCACATTGTTACGTCTGAAAGCGCTCACGAATTTGCAGCAAATGGCATTGATCGTCTGTACAAGATGGTAGAAAGCCAGTTTGGCTCAGGTGGAGATAAAGAACTGGAATGGTTGATTGGACGCTCGCTGATTCAAATGAGCAAATAATCACAAATTACAAAAAGCCCCGCTAATTATTAGCGGGGCTTTTGCGTTTCTGAGGGGAAATTTAAACAAGTGAGTGACAGAGCCGGCTAGTGCTTGAAATCGCTCGTACATCGCTTCTTAAAGAGGCTCTGCGCCTCTTTAAGCTATGCCGCAGCGTGGACTTGAGGAAAGTCCAGAGTCGGGTGTTTTGTCACGATAGAGCGATACCCATAAACTTGTTCAATACGTTCGGGCGTTAGGGCCTGCCAAGGATTGTCATCGCATACGAGTTTGCCGTTATGGAGCAACACAAGTCGGTCTGCGTATTGTGAGGCTAAGTTCAAGTCATGCAATACGACAACCACTGCAGCGTTCTGCGCTTTTGCCGCCTCACGAGCAATTTTAAGCGTGTTGTGCTGGTGGGCGAGATCCAGTGCCGACGTAGGCTCGTCCAACATCAGAATCTTTTTGTCACCAGATTGATGCAGTTGCGTTAGCACTCGAGCCAAGTGCAAACGTTGCTTCTCTCCGCCTGAGAGGGCAGGGTACAAGCTTTCCGCTAAGTGCAGAACATCGGTTTTTTGCATGTAGTGTAGGGCAAGCTCAGTCGTTTCTTTGTTTGAAAGCGACAAAGGGATCGCACCGAGTTCGACCACCTCTCGTGCCAAAAATGGAAAAGTGAGCGTGCTGTGCTGTGGCAGCATGGCGAGGTGCTTTGCTATGTCTTCAGGTTTCCAGGCTTCTTTAGGCTCGCCAAAATAGTCAATTTCGTTGTGTGATGGAATCTCACCACACAAAAGTTTAAGTAGTGTACTTTTCCCCGCGCCGTTTGGCCCCAATAACGCCGTCACTTCGCCGGCACGAATATCGATGCTGATGTCATCTAGTACTACTCGATGGCCGTATTTCATTGAAATATTCCGGCCAGATAAAACCACATGATTCATTACAGAATCTTCCCTCTTTGCTGGAACAGTAAGTAAATGAAAAATGGCGCACCGATGAGCGCAGTTACGATTCCGACAGGTAATTCGGCTGGTGCTAATAACACTCGCGCGATCATGTCTGCACAGGTCAGCAATAAAGCTCCCAACAACGCCGAAATAGGTAACAGTGTGCGATGATCTGGGCCTGCTAGCATGCGTCCGAGATGTGGGATAACCAAACCGATAAAGCCGATTGCCCCGCAGATACTTACGGTGACACCAACGCCTACGGCGGAAAGCAGAATGAGCTGACGCTTCAATTTTTGTACTGGAACGCCCAGGTGGCGAGCTTCTGATTCACCAAGCAATAATGCGTTTAAAGACATGGCTTTTTTGTGAAACCAGAAAAGTAGTACCGCGAGAGTCACAGAAGCTAAGCCAATGCCTGCCCAGTTTGCGCCCGCAAGCGAACCCATCGACCACAACGTTAAATCGCGCAGCATTTGGTCATCCGCAGAAAAGTTGAGAAAGCCGATCGCGGCACCTGAAAGTGCACTGATCGCCACGCCAGCGAGCAGCATGATCGTGACGGACGTACCAAACTTATTCGTACCGAGCCAGTACACCAGCACCGTTGTCAGAGCACCGCCCAGAAAAGCAAATAATGGCAACGCTGCTAAGTTCATGAGTTGAGGATGGTTTTGGCTAAACTCAGCAAAAACGACGATGGCAAAAGCGCCGCCCAACGCCGCACCAGCAGAAACCCCAATAATGCCGGGTTCTGCCAATGGGTTTCGGAAAAGCCCTTGCATGACTACACCACAAATGGCGAGGATTGCGCCGATGAACATACACAAAATCGTACGAGGCAGGCGAATCTCATTGATAACGAGTTGAATGTGCGGTGCCAGCTCTGAATGTGCGCCAACTAAGCCGCGCAGACTGTCTGTGAAACTGATATTCATCGGGCCGACGGTTATAGAAGCGATGGCGATAAACGCTAAAAACCCAGACAGCGTAATCAGCGTGGTTGATAAAGGAATACGTCGTAACAGCATCGAAAATCTCTATGGGTAAAGCAAGGCATTGAGACGTTTAGCCTCTGACAGGCTTTTTAGTCCCAAACCGCCAACCAAAGCGTGTCCATCAATGGTGATGATGTTCTTTGTCTGGCCTGCTGGTGTTGCTGCAAGTAACGGCATCGCCTTTAAAATGGCGTCTGCACCGCCCATGGTCTCATAGCTGCGGCCACTAACTAAAATGACATCGGGTTGCATTTCTACCATCGCTTCGGTGGACAGTGGTTTGTAAGAGGTTAGTTTTTTCGCCGCAGGATTGTCTCCGCCTGCTAACGCGATGATGGCGTCTGGCGTGGTATCCAAGCCTGCAACATTGGCTGGGCGACCTTCGTGAATAAGCAAAAATAGCACTTTCTTTTTAGCAGAAGGTGCAGGCTGATTCGCTTGCAAAGATTCGACTTGCGTTTTTACCTCTTGCTTCAAGTTTGTTGCTTGAGACTCACGGTTCATGATAGTCGCAATCTGATCGATACGATGCAAAAGCCCGTCAACGTTGGCTTCTGTATTGACTATCTCGACATCCACACCTGCCGACTTTAGTTGATTTAAGGTGGTTGTTGGGCCCATCTCATCAGAGCCAATTAACTTGGTTGGGCTCAGTGCCAACAACCCCTCTGCTGAAAGTCGGCGATGATACCCAACGTCGGGTAACTCCATGCCTTGCGGCAAAGTACTGGTTACATCAACGGCGACCAAGCTGTCTTTCACATCGAGCGCAAGTAGTAGTTCGGTAACGGCGCTGCCCGCACTGACGACGCGTTCTGAGTTTGGGGCGTTGTTGGCAAAAAGGTTCGTGCTTGCAAGTAACAGAGCGGCAGCAGTCAACGCAGTGCGCACTGGTGATAATGTGTTCTTCATGAAAATGTTCTCAGTTTTATGTTCTTGTTATGGCGACTCTTCAGTGAGCAATTGAGTCGCCTGAATTCCGTTTTCTTGCAAAAAGCCAAGAAGCTGAACAAGTGATTGAATATTAGCTGTTTTTTCTGCACCGATCACAATAGGTTTATCGGTTGATTTACTCTCTTCTAACAGCGCGAGAGTGAAGTTTTCCCAATCGATGTACGTTTGTCCGTTGATCGCCCAATAAGGCTCATCCTTGAGGATATTAACGGTAATCGACTGCTTATCGACCTCTGCAACGGCCTGCGAGTCGGTGCTTGGCAGCGCGACATCTAATGAGTCGAGTTTGACTGCGGCGGTAAGCATCAAGAAAACCATCACAATAAAAATGATGTCTAACAGCGGTGTTAAATCTGGTGTTAAGCCGTTGCGGTTATTGTCCTGTGGTACTTTGATCATGAAGCTTTCGCCTCAGCCGTTTTGGTGACACTTGCCGTTGTTTTTTCTGGAGACACGTGCTGCAGGGAAATGCCTTCAAGCCACAAATTCACGTAGTTGAGAGTATGCTCAAGTTTGGCGAGTACGCGGTCAGCCCACAAACCAATGATTTGTGCGCCAGAAATAGCAGGTAGGGCGATGATCAAGCCTGCGGCCGTTGTGCGCATGGCTAAACCCAAGCCGTCGGCCAAATCGTTAGGTGTGATGTTCCCAGTTGAAACCGCAATGCCTTTAAACATCTCAATCAATCCCAATACTGTGCCGAGAAGACCAATTAGCGGGCTGATTACGCCGATCAACGTCAGAAGGCGAAGACCAGAATGCAGTTGATGACGCTTTTCTTGCAGCCACATGCCCGCCGCGTCTTCACGTAGCGATTTAGCGAATGAGTGGTGAGCCAACAGCATTGCTACACCGCGATAAAGCAGGGGACGCTTGCCCGACAACTCATCGGCCAGCGCTTCAATATCTCGGCTGTTCGTTGGGTCTAGACTAGCCAAATGTTGACGAATGGCACTTTTTCCAACGCCAAGACTGATGAATACTTGGAAGAGTCGTTCCGCAATGATCATGACGGTGAGTGCCGAGCAAATGATCAAAGGCCATGTCATAAGACCGAACTGAGTTTGTAATTCTTGTAGTTGTTCCATTATCCTTCCAACTTAAAACGAACTGGTATTTGTACTCGGTGAGCCACTTTTAGCCCGCCTAAAATATGTGGTGTAAATTGCCATTGTTTAATGGCACGCAGCGCTGAGGCATCCAGCGACTCGGTGCCAGATGATTCAAGCAAAACATGTTTGATTTGGTTGCCATTCTCATCGAGCCATACCTCATACAAGGCTGCGCCTTCGATACCGCGCCTTTGCGCAGACCTTGGATAGCGGGGCTGCGTTGGTTGACTCACAAACGTTGGTTTGTCGACCAAAATAGGCTGAGACGTTGCCCCTTTGGATTGGCTCGCTGATGCAGTTTGCTGAGTAACCGTATCTTTCTTCACCGGTTCAATTTTTTTCTTCGGTTCGGCTTTGGGCTGAGTTTCTTGCTTGGCAACCGTTTTGGTTGGTTCCACTTTCTTAGGTTGCTTAATTGGCTCTGGCTTTTTCTCGACCACCTTTTTCTTCACCGCCTCTTTTTTGACAACCTGCTTCTTAACGATCTTCTTTTCAGGCTCAGGCTGCTTTTGAGGCTGTGGCTCTTTTGGTGGTTCCACATTCTCTGGTGTGGGCTTTTCGAGCGTTGGCGGTGGTGCAGATACAAGGTTGAGGCTTACCGAGCTTGCTGGGTTTCCAGCAGGCATTGCGAACACTTTGTTCTCTTGCGAGACAAAAAGAAGTGCGGCATGAATGACGAGAGAGGCGCCTCCTGCAATGACATATCTTTGTACGTTCACGGGTTATTCTCGGTAGTACTATGAAAACTTGAGGCGATTATTACTTACAATCGAAATAAGATCAATTATCAATTGCATTATCATTACGGTCAAATTATGATCCTTGCAGTTTTTTTGAGATTAGCCTCTATCCCTTATGTGGTGGGGTTTAAGTGAGTATATATGAGCGTCGATATTGATAAATTTGACGAATCAGTTCTGGGCAGCGATAGCCCTGACCCCCTGAGATTTGCTTTTGTGAAGAAGTACTCGGCTCATGCTGGCGGAGCGAGTGTACCAGTACCTCCACCTCAACAAGCAGGGGTTTTGTCGAGCATTGCTTCTGACCAAAACGTGAGAAACAACAAGCGCTGTTTGTACATTCACGTACCGTTTTGCCGTGTTCGCTGCACTTTTTGTAACTTCTTTCAGAATGCGGCCAGTCGCAAACTTGTCGATGAGTACTTCGCTGCTTTAATGCAGGAATTGAAGGAGAAAGCAGCACTTCCTTGGACGCAAAGCGGCATCTTCCATGCGGTTTACATTGGTGGTGGAACGCCGACCGATCTTTCTCCCGAACAAGTTCGCGTGCTGGGGCAGGCCATTCATGATTATTTCCCTCTCGCGTCTGATTGCGAAATTACTTTAGAAGGGCGCATCAATCGTTTTTCCGATGAGTTGTATCAAGGTGCGTTAGATGGCGGCTTTAATCGCTTCTCTTTTGGTGTGCAGAGCTTCAACACTCAAGTTCGTCGCAGTGCAAAGCGTCTTGATGATAGAGAAGACGTACTTAAACGCGTTTCGGAACTGGCGAAGGAAGACAAAATCCCAGTCATCATCGACTTGTTGTACGGCTTGCCTTATCAAACCAAAGAAATACTTGAACAAGATCTTAACGATTTTATGTCGACAGGCGCGCATGGCTTGGATTTGTATCAGTTGGTCGTGGGTGGAACCGCGCCAATGCTCAATCTCGTTGAAAAAGGCAAGATCCCCCCACCAGCGACGACGCCAGAGAAAGCGGGCATGTATGAGCTGGGTGTGAACTTTATGGCGAAGCACCACATGAAGCAGTTGAGCGTGAACCACTGGGCCGTCGATAACCGTGAGCGTAGCCTATACAACAGCTTAGCCAAGACGTACGCAGAAGTGTTACCGATTGGATGCGGTGCTGGTGGCAACATTGGCGGCTACGGGATGATGCTGCACCGCACTTTAGACACCTACATCAAAGCGGTGAATGAAGGGCAAAGTACGATTGCGATGATGATGAAGCACAGCCCATTAGAGCCATTATTTTCAGCGCTAAAATCCGGGTTTGACCGCGGCATTGTTCAGGCAAGTAAACTACCGGTGTTTATGGGTAGCGATACGTTCGATTTTCTCATGCCGCTGTTTAAAGTATGGCAAGACAAAGGCTTAGTTGAGCTTCAAGAGCGAAGCTTAGTGCTTACTTTAGCGGGCAGTTTTTGGGCCGTTTCGTTAGCGCAAGCCTGTATTCAGGTACTGACATCAGAGATGAACGAAAGCGTGCCAAAAGTATCCAATAATTAATGAAGACAAATTGAAGAAAAAGATGGAAAACAAAATGGAATCAATCAAGCAACAGGTAGAAGCTCTATTGGAACAAGAACCTCAACTTCTGCCTGCCGCAATGGCAGAGCGTTTAGGTGTGACAGAATTTGATGTTGTCGCAGCACTGCCGCAAGAGATGATTGCGATTGCTCCGGGCGAACAAGCGCAAACAATCCTTGAAAGCCTAGTTGGCTTTGGCCCAGTGACGACGATCGTACATTCCTTCGGCTCCATTTTCGAGGTGAAAGCGCCTTTTCCGAAAGGCAAAGTTGCGCGTGGTTATTACAATCTAATGGGGCGAGAAGGTGAGCTGCATGGTCACCTCAAATTGGATAACGTGAAAAATATCGCACTGGTCAGTAAGCCGTTTATGGGACGTGAAAGTCACTACTTTGGCTTTTTCTCTGAATGCGGCAGCAATATCTTCAAAGTGTACTTAGGGCGTGATGAAAAACGCGAACTTATTGCTGAGCAGGTAACGGCGTTTCGTGCCATGCAAGCTGAGCTAAATCAGTAACAAAGACCGCCAGTCGTCGCGGTTTTTACGTTCAAGAACGTGAGAAGTCGCGACCACGAACATACATAACCGAACTAGAATTCGGGACAAATAAATAGAAATAAAGTCAGGTATCAATATGGATCAACAAGTTAAACAAGAGCGTTTGCAAGGCCGTCTAGGGCCAGAGATTAAGGAATTTCGTCAGGAGCGCCGTACTTTACAGCTTGCAACGGTAGACAGCGAAGGCCGTCCGAACGTAAGTTACGCGCCTTATGTTCAGAATCAGGAAGGTTACTTCGTTTTGATCTCTCAGATTGCTCGCCATGCTCGAAATCTGCTAGAAAATCCAAACGTTTCACTGATGATGATCGAAGATGAAGATTCATCCAAACAGCTTTTCGCACGTAAGCGTCTGACGTTTGATGCGGTCGCAACGGTTGTTGAGCGTGATACTGAAATGTGGCAATTGGTCGTTGGTCAGATGAAAGCGCGTTTCGGTGACATCATCGACGGTCTAAGCCAGCTTGAAGACTTTGTACTGTTCAACCTAAAAGCTGAGAAAGGTTTGTTCGTAAAAGGGTTCGGTCAAGCGTATCAAGTCTCAGGCGATGACTTGGTTGATTTTGTGCATCTACAAGAAGGTCACAAGAAAATCGAAAACGCCTAATGCGGACGTCGTTTTTATGATTGCTAGGAGGGAGTTAGGTTATACTGGCTCCCTTTTTTACATTGGAACAACAGCATGAGACCTGTAAGCAAGGAACTGAGCGAGATCTGTTATCCCTTTATTTACGAAGACAGCCCTGTGTGCGATTTCGAGATCACCGCAGACGAGTTGTGCAGCCGGATTGGGGTGGTGCTGTCGATGGAATTGGACGACTTCAGTCGAGATATTCTCACGCGCCTTCAGCCTAATGTTTACCATCTCAATGGTTCGGTGCGTGGCAAGTTAGCGATTACAGAATCGGAAGTTGAAGAGCTTAAAGCAGACTATGAGGCCGTAAAAGCGCGCATAGACGGTGGTTTTAAAGGTTTTGTGCTGCCCGGTGGCCATGCTACGTCTAGTCAATTGCATTTGTGTCGCTGCCAAGCAAAGAAAACCGTTCGAGCACTCGTCGCGATAGAGCATGCTGGGAAAAAGCAACCAGCGCCGATTCTGTTCCGTTACGCCAACTTAATGGCCAATGTCATTTACAGCTTGGCTTCTTACATTAATCATGTTTACCAAGTGGAAGAAACTGAGTTTGTGTCTCGCAGCTACGCTATGCCAAAGAAGTAAACGCTGTAAACAAGTCGCTTTAGTACACGTGCCTTAAGCGTCGCAGTGTCATCAATAGTCAGCGATAAATCGTTGAAATGACGACAAAGTGATAACGATTTCGAGTGAACACAAAGCCACATATTATGTTCAGTTAAACGTGCAGTTAAGAAGCCATGGCATTGGCTTCTAGCTCTTTTGCCCCACGGAGCATAGCTTCGATGAGCTCACCAGCATTAAACTTTTCTAACGCTTCGTGAGCGCCAACTTGATGCGCTCTATCGACACAAATCTCACTCGACAGTGAAGTATGCAGAATGCGGTACGAGTGATTAAGAGCTGAGTCATTTTGCACTTCAAACGCTAACTCGTAACCATCCAACCCCGGCATTTCAATATCACTGACCAGAATATCTATTGGGCGGTTTGCTTCTGCCTCATTTTTCATCAACTGCAGTGCATCTGAGCCATTTTTACAAATTTGATAGGAGATATTGATGCTATCTAGCGCGTCACTTAATTGCTTACGCGCAATTGATGAGTCATCCACCAACAAGATATTCAGTGCTTTGAGGCGTTCACGCTCTACATCCGTCAGCATCGGGATATTCGCGTTTTCATACTGCGGATAAATTTTAGAAAGCAGCAGCTCGACATCGAGCATTTGAACTGTTTGATCGCCATAACGAGTGATACCTGTCACGAAGATGTTTTTTCCAGCACTTGCTGGTGGCGTTTCAATGGCTTTCCAATCACATTCGATGATCTTCTCTATGCTACGAACCATAAACGCAACCACAGTGCGTAAACAGTCGGTCACGATGAGGTAGCAGTTTTTGTATTCTTCTTGCGTAATTGGACGAAAGCCAACCGCAGCGGACATGTCGATAACTGGAACGGTGAGATCACGAATGGTCACCGTACCAATCACATGGTGATGGGAATACGGGATTTTTGTGGTTGGCATGTAGGGTACAATTTCACGAACTTTAAGTGTCCCTATTGCGAAGTTTTGTTGCAGGGTGAGTTTAAACATCAACATACCCTGAGATTGATTCGCCTTACTAACGACTTTTGCCATGAAATAACCTTATAAATGCCACCGATTTGTGTCTAATCATATCTTATAAAGCGACAGCTTCAACCGTATAGGAAGTAAATGTGAGCTTTTTAAGCAATCTCTTTATAAATCGAGGTCAATATTACCCGTGTTGCACAGGTTTTCATCACCTAGCCAAGTGTTTTTGGGGCAAGCCATGGCCTAAAATGGGTAAGGTGGAGAAATGTTTGGCGCAAACCAGTGTATTCGGTAAACTTGCGCCACCAGAATAGTGAGAGATAAACACATGGCAAACACAGCAGCCGCATTGCACATTCTTGTTAAGCACAAAGAACAAGCTGAAGACATCATCAAGCAACTGAAAAAAGGCGCTAAATTCCAAACACTAGCGAAAAAATATTCAACTTGCCCGTCTGGCAAACGTGGTGGTGACCTCGGTGAGTTCCGTCGCGGTCAAATGGTGCCTCAATTCGACAAAGTTTGTTTTTCTGGTGAAGTGTTAACTCCGCACTTAGTCAAAACAAAATTTGGCTGGCATGTGGTCAAGGTTCTCTACAGAACATAGCCTCTACCCAGAGCTCATGAGCTGACTTTCGAGTTTCTCGAACGCCAGTACATACGAGCAGAAATCATGGTAAGCACGAATTGGCTTGCCATGATTCATTTATTCTTGCCCAAAATCATTCAGAGTCAGAAACTCTATTTAATTCCTTTCACACTATTAGTTCTAATGGCTTCAAGCTGACTGTAAATAGACAACGTATCTCAATAGCAACCATTACGTTCCCCAAAAACTTAGTCTTTAACAAACATAAGTTGGAGCGACGACCGTTCTCCCTTTGGCTTACCTTGAGAAAACAACTCATACAAGATCAACGAACACCAACGCGTTGTTAAATTAATGTTTAATAAGTGAGAGTTTTGTTGCTCTTTTACTAATGTCTAATATTCCTACCGGTAGCAACACATGCTTAATAAGTGCAAATCAATAAAGGTGCTCGATAGCAGCTAGGGTGTGGTCTCGTATTGGTCGAAGGTTTGTGTACCTCGCGAAACTCTAGTTGAGATGGTTCAGCTTTGAAACGTAAAAAAGGATAACTCAATGTCTGACTCAAGTAAGACTTTTTACAGGGATGTGCGCAAGAAACCGCATGAATTTGAAAGCCGAGAAGACTTTCTAAACCATGATTTAACCGTTATGAGCTTTCGTCGCTGGGGTATTCATTTGCCATCGCGTGATTACAGTATTGAAATCGAAGATTGGGTACCAGCGTTAGCCGCCACCATAGGCAAAGTGGTTATGGTGACCGCCATGGTTGCGGCCTTTGCTGCTCAGTTTGGTTTATCTCCGGAGTTCGTTGCAGAAAACGTGCGTTACGAACTGCTTATTGCAGGTGCTCTGTTCGTTATCCTGTTTTCCGCCATCCTAAACCCGAACGCAAACTTAGCCGGTACTCATGGCCCAATGATACCGCTGATTCCTATGATTGCCGCCGCAGGGGGACATCCACTGGCTCTCGGTTTGATGGTTTGTGCGTTTGGTTTAATTCTCGCTTTTACTAAGGGCGGTTCAAAACTCATGACCCTGACTGGCATTGGGGTTAGAGGTGGGTTGCTGATCTACCTTGGCGCAGTAGGATTGATCGGACAAATCAATAAGACAGAAGCGTGGGCTGCAAGTACCGACCAAGGTTACATCTCGTTTGTGGTCATTGGTCTAACGGTTATGGTTTATGCCTACTTAGCCAAAATCAACAAACGTTGGTTGGCTATCCCACTGTGTTCTGCGCTAGCGGGTATTGTCGCTTACGCGATGGGTGCTGAGTTTGCTTTTACCACGGAGCCGGGCCTGCCTAATTTCAGTCCATTCTACTGGTGGGGTGAAAATACCGGCTGGCAACTGGGCTGGCCAACGTTAGAGCACTTTATTGCTGTTACGCCATTTGCTCTGTTAGCCGTCGCTATGTGGTCTCCTGACTACCTTGGGCATCGAGTTTTTCAAGAGCTTAACTACCCAAAAGAAGCGAAAGGCGTACTAATGGATGTCGACGATACGATGGTCGGCGCGTCTATTCGTCAGGGGGTTGGTTCACTATTAGGTGGCGGTAACTTAGCCTCTTCTTGGGGCACGTACATGATTCCAGCCGCAATTGCCAAACGTCCTATTCCTGGCGGCGCGCTGTTAACTGGCTTAATGTGTATTGCCGCCGCGGTAATTGGTTACCCAATGGATCTCGCGATGTGGGAACCAGTTCTACGCGTTGCGCTGATTGTCGGCGTGTTCTTACCACTTCTTGAAGCGGGTATGCAGATGATCCATAAGCATAAAGATTCACTCAGTGCAGGTATCTGTATTTTTGCTTGTGCATTCGTTAACCCAGTGTTCGGCTGGGCAATAACTATGCTGTTGGATAACCTCGGACTTATCGGTGATCATGAGCGCGCTAACGAACTATCGGGTAAAGATAAATACCTGATCCCTGGCGTGGCCTTTATCGTTTGTGCAGGTTCCCTTGCTGTCGTTGGTCAGCTTCCGGGTATTCCCGCTCTAATTAGCTAATAGACGCTCGTTCTAAAGGCATAGATGGTAACTATCTATGCCTTCTCTCGTTCCCACTCTACTCTTGTCCAAAGTCCATTGGATATTAGATAAGACTATTGGTTCACTTCTTTAGTGCTGAGTTAAACTCGATAAAGAGGGGGAAGCCAATTTTCACTTCAGCGCCCTAGTCATTTGGAATTGGTGACTTGAAGTTGATGTAACTTGTTTGTTCCCCAAAATGAGCAGAGACCGACGTCGAAGTGGATAATAGAACCCAAGATTTTAAAATACTTAATCGAATGGAAGGTAAGACTTCACTCCTACGGCTATTAATAGCATCAAGGTGGGGGGCTGTTCATTCCTTTGCTTTAGGTGTACTTAAAAACGAATCGTTCAACTTGTGCCATACAAGCTCTTTATCGTCTTCCTCAACCACATGATTTTAGGATTCTGGTTATTGCGCTTGTGCCAAATCATCGTAAATGGAATCAGTAGCTTATGCTGATAATCTTCCGCAATGGGGATAGGTAACGCCACTAAGTTGGGGTGAAGTTGCTCGCAGTATCGCTGACAATATTTTGGTGCAGTGGTTAACATTTGATGGTCGGGCTTTTCTGCAACAAATAAAGCTTGCTCGAAACTCGCCATCGTTAGGCTAACGTTTCGAGTGTGTCCTTGCTCAGCCAAGATCTCATCCAATGCCCAACTGTCATTTTTCTCCCATGCCACATTAATGTGGGCATAGCTTAAGAAAGTATCTAAATTCCACTCTTGCTTGAGCGCAGGATGATCCTTGCGGACATACACCATAGGTAAATCCGAGAACAGCACTTCGAAATTAATAAAATACGGGAGCAGTTCTAACGACTCTTTGGAGCGAGGATGGCTTTCACGGCCGGTAAAACCAATATCCACTTCACCGCTGGTAATGGCGTCTAACGAGTCGTAATCCCAGTTATGGAACTTCACCGTTGAGTCTGGATAAAAATCATGGATTCGTTTGGTCAGTTCATCCGCCATGATGAGTGACAATGGCGACTCTACTCCAAGATGAAATTTCACTCCACTTGGCGCATCATCACCTCTGTGTGAAACTATCTGGTTACCGATCTGCATCCAGTCTGACAAAAGCACTTGCACGTTTGTCGCGAGATTTGTTGGCTTTAGGCCTTGCGGCGTATTCACAAAAAGCGGGTCATCAAACCAAGCCCGCAATTTGCCTAAAGACTTACTCACGGTTGAGGGAGTCACATTAAGTTTTTTCGCCGCTTTAGTAACACTCTGCTCTTGCAGTAGCAATTGCAGAGTGAGCAGTAAATTAAGATCAAGTCGGGCAAGAGATTTCTTCATGAGGCTCACTAACGTTATGATTTGGAAATAATAATATTATGGAGAGTCCAATAACGCCACTAGCAACCAACGCTATGATTAACATCATCACGGCCGACACACCTAACGTAGCCATTAACCAAATGTAAAGTGCAGACCAAGAAACCTGCCCTATGCCAAGCATAGAGCTTGCCAGTCCAGCTTTGCGAGAGAACTGACTTAACGCTTGACTCATTGCCACACCAAACCCCATTGAGAAACCCATGCTGATTAGCGTGAAACCTACCATATAGAGTGTCGAACTATCGCCATTCAAGTGAGCCGCGAGAATAACGATAGCCGACAGCAAAGTGGTTATTTGTGCTGTGAACATTAATGTAGTTTGTTTGAAGTAAGACAGAGCAAATGGGACTGAAAACGATGTTGTCATACCTACCATTGCGAGCAGTGCCATCGCGATTGAGTATTCGGCTCGAGTAAAGCCAATTGAATCCATTACGATCATTGGTGACGTATTTACATAAGAGAGAATTGCTGCGACGCCTAAAGATGTATAAACAACGCGCGAAATGAAAAAATGGTTATAAAGCGATTCGTTCGTGTCTTCACTCACATCTAAAAGAGGGCGCTTAGCTTTTTTGGGCAAGGTTTCTTTTAAGACAAAGCAAGCAATTAAACCTATCGTAATACCCATCATGGCCATGGCGATGAATAACACAGGCCACGGAAACTTAATCATGATCAGATTTCCGACCACGGGGGCAAGTACAGGGATAGAACAAATGATTCCATTGAGCATCGACAGTACCTTGGCTCGCTTTTGCTCATCTAAAGTGTCGCGCAAAATGGCGAAGGCCACTACATAGCAACATGCGGCTCCCACACCTTGGAAGAAGCGCATTATTAGAAAGCTATCACTGGTCTCTGCCGAGCCCGCAAACATTGAAGCAAGGGTAAAAATCACGGCTCCGCACATGGCAACAGGCTTACGACCAAAATAATCAGCTGCACGCCCAACAAAAATCATGGTCGATGCTAAGCCTGCAAGGTAAATAGAAAAAGCAATATGAAGTTGTGATTCGCTTGCAGACAGATCACTCGCAATTTGTGGCAAAGCAACCAAGTAGAGATCTATCGCTGTAGGATATAGCAACACAAAGGCGAAGCTACACATCAGATATCGGGATAAATTAGTTTGTTCCATTACTACCTCGCAAAGGAATTGGGCTTACGAGGATGATATGCAACATTACTCAATTTGGCGCGTTACCTTTCTGACAACAGGTATTTCCATATACGACATCCGCAACGATTGTGACTATAGCCGTCACACTTATACTGAAAAGAGGCGTGGTATCATGGGGCGAAAGCAATTTATACAACCGAGTCCACAACATTAGCTAAATAGATATCGAAATGACAGACGTTAGTGACCAGGGGACACAAACACCGTTGATCCGAATTACACGGTTTAGACTGTTTACCCTAACTGATTTTTGTCCAAGGGCGTTCTGATTCAGATCTCGGCAAACATGTCTTTGTCCCTTTTCTTGCTAACGCTTTTACTCAGTAGCAGATCGTGCCACTGGAATCTCAATACTTTTACTCATGACTGGCAATTGAGGGATCGTGGCCAAGAAAACTATGGGTTGAAAAATGTTACTTTGCTGAGTGTCCATTTTTACTTTCAGGATTCAATATGCTTTTAGTCAATTAATTAGCCAAATGCTATTCTACAGTGGCGTATGAGTGCATGTTTAACTGATTAAGCTAAACAACTAGATCATCTGGGAGTGAGTTATTCAATGAAAAGAACGATATTACCGATTGCAGCCTTACTACTATCAACTGTTGTTCATGCTGAGTGGCTGAACACGGATAATACCGATGAAATCACAGGTAAACGCACAGTGAGCGCATTTTCGTATGTTTACAAGCAAGATGAAAGTATTGGTGTGAGATGTGATGTTTCTGATAACAAGAAAAGCATAATGTTGACCTTTAATGCAGATAACGCATTAGGGACACCGAGAACCAACGTAGATATGTTTGTTAAAGTCGATGATAATCAGCCTATTAGCTTCCGAGGTCAACTATATACAAACTCATATCGTGCAGGATACGTCAACGCCAGCGGTGAGACAGAAGCAGACGTAAGTAAGTTACTTGCTCAAATGATTGCTGGTAATAAAGCATATGTGAAGATTCAAAATGACAGACGTTCAGAAATTGTTGACTTCAATGTCAGTCTTTCTGGTTTTACTGCTAAATCTAAGAAGGCACTATCAGCGTGTAGCTTTAATCCAAAAGCCAGAGAAATTACTCCAGAAGATAAAGCTCGTTTAAGTGAAATCTCATCAGAACTCAAGAAGCTGCAATCTGAGAAGACAGCCATCCTATCTAAATACTAATCTGAATTAGCTTGGACTGAATCTGTTACCTTTAAAGTCAAAGCTTAATTCGGTCAGACAGGTGACTACTCCTCATTTGTCCAGAATCGTGCTCAGTGTGTGGCTGACACGGATCTGCCCCAAAACGTGTTTGAGCTAGCTCAGATAGCAACGAGGACTGGTAGTATTTCGTAAGCGCCCCATGAACACACGGGCGCTTTTTATGTGTGGGAGAAGTTCCAGGGAAGAAGTGAGTCGAT
>NZ_JBICJH010000014.1:0-51143 GCF_043102935.1 Vibrio sp. zbq_1 | reverse complement strand
TATTAACGACACCAAATTCAGAAGCTTTAGAAAAAAATTTAAAAAAATAACTTTGCGAGATTTGGCTAAAAAAATTGAAGAAAAGTCAGAGAAAGTGCTCAAGTTTCTACAAATTGAGCCGAGAGGGTCAAATTGTATAGAAAAGCATCAAAAATAAGAGATAAGGAAATGAATAGAGAAAATAAAAGAAGGAAAATGCAGAAAAGAAAAAGCCCCTTTTCCTTTGAGAGAACTGGGGCTAGGTTGGTCGCCAGAGCCTATGTGGAGATCAAGAGAAATGAACACATTTCCGGCATACCGGGTGCAACTCTACATTGAAAATGATTGGCAGGTGAGAGATGAGAGAGCCATTCATTCTGTTATAAAGTTGCTTGCCAAAAGCCCGCATTCCCATCCACGTCTGAATGTATTGAATACAGGCTAGAGGATACCAATCGTAGTAAATAACTGCTCACACTAGCTTGCTCAAATGCTCGATAACTATGTTAAAGTTTTTGACTGTAGAATGACTACTTATCGAAAAACTTTGCCTCATTCTCAAGCATTGAATCTACGCTATTTCTGAACTTTTATTCACTGTAATTGGTATAAACTACTGCAATAGTGACATTGCAGAGTTTGGCAACTGTTTCGCTTGAGCAAGAATCGAAGTACCTGCTTGTTGCAAAATTTGTGCTTTGGTCATTTGCGTTGTTTCTTTCGCAAAGTCCGTGTCTTTAATTCGGCTGTTCGACGCGTCAACGTTTTCTTGGATATTTGCCAAGTTGTTGATGCTGTGGCTCAGACGGTTTTGTTTCGCACCAAGATCCGCACGTTGTGAATCCACGTATTTCAGTGCAGAGTCCAGTACAGAAATCGCGTTCTGAGAGCCTTGAACCGTTGTCATATCAATATCTTGTACTGATGTTCTTACTGGCTCATCGCTTAGGCCTAGCTCAGAAGCAAGACCACCAGAGATCGAGATGTCACCCTGAACGTTTGGATGAGCAACAAAAATTTGCAGCTTGCCATCTTCGCTTACAGACGCGTTGATCATGTCTGATTGACCATTGATGTACGTTGCTAGCTCTTCGATGTCATCACCCGCTTTCGCGTTGATATTTATTTCTAGATCATCAACATTACCATCTTCGTCTTCACCCATGCCAGGAAGCGTGATTTTTAGATCGGCTTTAGTTGGATCAACACCCCAATCTTTACCTTTTCCTACTTCAGAGAAGAATGTCACACCTCCCATACGAGTGTCATCTGCACGAATACTGGTTAGACCCATGATCATCGCTTCACCAGAGCTCGCACCGATTTGGAATGCCGCTTCACCGAATGAGCCGTTCAATAGACGACGGCCACCGAATGATGTGGTTTCTGCGATACGGTTCAGTTCGTCAACCAACGCCATTGATTCTTCGTTGATTGCCTGACGCTCAGCAGGAGAGTTAGTACCGTTTGATGACTGGATAGCCAAGTCACGCATACGCTGCATTACTGACGTTGCTTCGTTCATCGCACCTTCAGCCGTTTGAGCGATAGAGATACCATCGTTCGCGTTACGCATTGCCACATCAAGACCACGAGACTGTGCCGTTAGACGGTTAGAGATCTGCAGACCTGCTGCATCGTCTTTTGCACTGTTAATTTTGTGACCTGATGATAGACGCTCCATCGAAGTATTCAGCTCGTTGGTCGCTTTATTTAAGTAACGCTGCGCGGTCATCGCGGAGACGTTAGTACTAACTGTTACAGCCATTTTGCTCTCCTTTTGAGTTCGCAAGCTTTTGCGAAGCGGCCAGCTTTACTCTCATTTGGATAAGCACTGACCGTAAAAATTACTTGCTAAATCTGCCTTTAACGCAGGGTTTAGAATCTCGAAATCTGTTCTGACATTATTCAATACAATTTGTGTGCCAACTTATTTAAGATATCGATTCCAAATTAAAATAGATAAATAAACAATAAGTTAGATAACACACTCGCTGTTTTCGACCTCTTTCTCTATGCGATGAAGATATTTTCACACCAAGAGAAGCTTGCCGCTCACATTACCACCGGTGCCTTTGCCGCATTCGGTAAAAACATGCCGCTCACTCACCTCAGCTAAACGACTTTTGATATTTCTCGCACTTAAGGCTTGGCACATAAGGCATCAAAATCTCTCGTTGTCGTTATTCGCCGCTGGCCGTCAAATCATTAAATGTAGTTAAACAATGTCAGGTCTTTTGTTTTGCCAAAAGCTTGTTGCGAGGCCTGCAATGCACGCGAGTTCTCACTGAACTCGATCACGGCTTTGGAGTAATCCAAATCCTCAAAATTGCTCTTTGCTTTTGCCAAAGACAAGTTGAAGTCTTCGTGGTTTTGCTCTTGAATATCGAGCGTGCTCAGCCTTGCACCCACGTCGGTTCGAGCTTTGTTCAAATGGATGAACGCGGCTTGAAATTCCTCAGTCATTTGGTGCAACTTCGCGGTCGCTGATGTATCGGAAACGGATTTATCCGACCAAGACATCGCTTCCTTAAAGGTATCGAAAATACTGAAGGACTCACGTTTTTCGATGCCGATGCTGTCTCCAGGGGTAATTTGCCCTTTCACATGCACTTTAAGCCCTTTGTACTCGATGCCTTTTTCTGGCGAAAATTCGTCAGCGTCCACCACTTTGCCGTTTCGCTCCAATTGGTAGCCAAACTTGCCGTTATTCATATCGACAAACGTCACGCGATAAGAAGCGGTGTCCTTCGCATCCACATTGGTTGCTTTGCTTAGCAGTAAGTCAGAGCCGCTTTGTAAATCGTAATTAGGCTGGTAATCACCAAACGGGTTTGGGATTTCCATGAACAGTTTGCTACCAGGATCGTTCATCGGCATATCCAGCATGCTGGACACTTTCATTTTGCGTTGGTAATCATCACCAGCGTATTGCACGCTGCCATCTTTATCACGATAAAATGGCTGGCTTTTCGGCTTTGTCCCCGCAAACACGTAGTTGCCCGATTCATCTTGCGCATTCACTAAGTTAAGGAAGTTATTTGCAATTTCTTCCAACTCACGCTTTTTCGCTTGTCGGTCTTCGGCAGAAAACGCACCGTTGATCATTTCCATGGTGAGACGTTTCGATTCATCAGCGAAGCTTTCTGCGTTCGCGATATTCACTTCGTGGTTTTCTAAACGGTTACGCACCAACACAATCGAGCTTAAATATTGCTTTAACTGCTCTTGCTGCTGGCCAATATTCTGAATGTAATGCGCAGCCAGCGGATCATCACTTGGTTTAAGCAGCTTCTTACCTGAGGCAAGTTGCTCTTGGTTGTGATGGATCTTGTTCTCTTGGCGACGCAAGTCATTTTGTACAGACTGATAGTTATGGAAACTAGAAATTCGGGTTAACACTTATCTCTTCTCCTTACCTCAGTTGCAAAATGGTGTTGAAGGTGTCATTTGCCGCCTGCATCACGCGTGATGAAGCCATGTAAGCTTGTTGAAACTTCATCATGTTGGCGGCCTCTTCATCGAGGTTCACACCCGCAATCGATGCTACACGTTCTTGTGCGGCTTCATGCTCTAAACGCGCAACCGATGCTAAGCGGTTAGCCGTTGCCGATTTCAAACCCACTTCAGTATTAAGATTGTGGTAAACGTCAATCAAGGTACTCGATTTACCATCCATCATTTTGTTGGTTTGTAATTGCTGCATCTTTCTCAAGTTGCCGTTACCACCTTCTGACGGCACCAAGTTGGCCGTAAATTTGTCGTTCAGCAGTGCGCCTTCTGTCAGTTCAAAGATGGTTGCATCGCCATTTTTGTATAGCGGATGACTTTTCGGCACTGAGATTTCAATCAGCGGATCATCTTTGTCTAACGGATAAGAGTATTTATCGGACAGTAAGTTACCTTTGTTATCGGTAATCTTTAGCCACGCTTTGTCGTGCTTTTCATCGGGTGGCTGAACCGTTACTTCAAACTCTTTTACATCACCCGCTTCACGAATATTGAATTTCGCACTGCCTTGAGCAAACGTCGTAGACGCTTCATAACTTTGTGCGGCAATGGATTTAGCGTCGTTGGTTTCCATCTTGATGATGGCAGCACCACTGCGTGTAGGACGCAGCAGCACTCGTTCGCCAGCGGCAAGGCCTTCACCGATTTGCACTCTCATGCCATCCAATACGAAGGTAGAATCCGACTGGTCTATATCTATCTGAACTTGCTCGCCTTTCGGTGTTGTCACACTGTAGCGATCACCGTCGAAGCGCAACGCATATTCGCCACCTTTCAACGCTGAAATATCATCGACATAAACGGCAACATCCGCTTTCGAGTTTGGTGCGGTAAAGACTCGTGATTTAGCCACCAGTTCAGAATTCACATCGGTGAAAACGTCTTTACCGATTTTGCCGTTGAGATCCAAACCTTGCGATTGCAGTTGGTTGACCTTGTAAGAGAATCCGGTAGCTAAGCGCCCCATTTCATCCAGCAGTTGCGGAATGTGTTTGTCACGCATGTCGAGTAGAGCGCCAATTTTGCCGTCCATGTCGTCGGCCTTAATCGCTTTAATGCCATCGCCTTCGACCATCGCTAGACGTCGTTGGTGCACGTCTGGGTAGCCATCAATCATTTTTAATTGGCTTGCCTCTGTGCCCGACACCAAGGTATGACCATTGCCGATGTGCACGTTGAAACCTTCAGCGTTTTTACGTGGGGTCACAGTGACCTTAGTGTATTCCGACAGCTCGGTAATCAGCTTTTCATGCTGATCCATCAAATCGTTATGTGGACCAGGAGTGCGCATCATCAAGCGGTGGATGTCACGAATTTCTAGCGCCAGTTGGTTAATGCGCTCAATGCCCATGTCCAATTTTTTATTGGTCACGTCTGACTGCAGTCGCACCGTTTCGTGAAAGTCGTTTAATGTGTCTGAAAAGATTTTTGCCTTTTCCAACACAACTTTACGCGCACCTAAATCGTTTGGTGTGTCTGCCATGGTTTTCACAGCATCAAACCACTCGTTGAGGTTTTCTGGGATCTTCTTCGATGCAACAGAGCTCAACATGCTAGAAAGCATGTCTAAGTTATCTTGGGTATCCGTTTTATTCGCATTACTTGTAGAGGACAGGTTGAGTTCATTAACGGCAAATTGGTCCCACGAGCGGCGAACATTTTCCACATGCACGCCCATGCCGTAGGTCGAACCACCAAACATGCGTGGATCGTTAGTACCCTGAATCACTGACTGACGGCTGTAACCTTCTGTATTAACATTAGAAATGTTATGACCAGTAGTATTTAACTGCCTCTGAGCAGTAAGCACACTTTGAGTACCTACATTCAGAAGATCTGACGCCATACCTGCCCCCAAAAACGAAATAAGATCGGTAAATACCGATCACCTAGACAAGTAAAAGCAAAAGATGTGCCAAGTGAAATTTAGAGTAGTAAATTCAGGTAAAATAAAGGCTTGCACGATGGCAAGCCTCAATGATTCGCGTACGCGGCAACCCCAAAAGGTTACATACTTTCGATTTTCTGCTTCACTTGCAGAACTTTGTCGGCGTAGGTTGGATCCGTCGCATAACCTGCTCGATGAATACCGCGAATAAAGGATTCAGAATCTCCGCGTTGCTGCAATGCCGTCTCGTAACGTGGATTGTCATTCAAGAAACGGACGTAGTCGTTGAAACTATCTTGATAGTTCGAGTAAGAACGAAACGCTGCCGTCTCTTTCACTGGCGTATTGTCATGAAATTCCAATGTTTGCGTGGTGACTTTATCACCTTGCCAGCTTCTGTCTGCTTTGATGTTGAACAAGTTGTTACTGCTACCACGAGCATTTTGCACCACTTTTTGTCCCCAGCCAGTTTCCAGAGCTGCTTGAGCAAGAAGCAATGATGGTTCGACACCCAACGCTTTCGCCGCCTTTTCAGCGTATGGCTTCATGGAGTTCACAAAAGATTCTGGCGAATCAAACTTAGCGGGAGTATGGCTGGTACGGGAAAGTTCGCCGGACTCAATCAAACGCTTTTCAATTTCACGCGCTTTTTTAGGGTCCACGCGACGATATTCTACGGCGCTGTTTGCCGCATCGCGCATTGCCGTTTCGCTCTTATCATTGCCTTGGCCAGCCGTCAGCTGTGCCACAATCATATCTGCCAAGCCCATAGAGCCATTTGCGCTCAGTTCACTCGCCATCTGCTCATCAAGCATCTGGCGGTAAAACTTCTCATTTTGGCTATTCATGATGTTCGACTCGAAGCCTTCGTTCGCTTCGCGCATCGACTTCAGCATCATGGATGTAAAGATAGACTCAAACTGACGAGCAGCCGCATGCAGTGCTTCTTGCTCGCCATCTTTGCCCTCTTTCACCGCTTTCTGACGCAGGCTATCGAGTGAGCTAATGTCGTGAATAAAACCGATATCGTTAGGATTCTTCATCATCGCAACCTCCTAACCATTAAATGATGATCAACTGGCCTTCGATGGCACCAGCTTGTTTCAATGCTTGTAAGATGGCCATCAAATCAGAAGGTGCTGCGCCCACTTCATTCACCGCACGTACGAGGTCATCCAGCGTCAAACCCGGCTCGAATTTGAACATCTTGCCTTTTTCTTCCGTCACTTCGATATCTGAATCGGGCACCACGACCGTTTGGCCGCCAGAGAAGCTGTTTGGTTGGCTAACGTTTAGATTTTCTTTGATGGCGACAGTCATGCCACCATGCGTCACTGCCGCAGGCTTAAGACGCACGTGTTTGCCAACGACAATCGTGCCAGTACGGGAGTTAACAATGATCTTCGCCGCGCCATCAGCTGGGTCAAACTCTAGGTTTTCAATCGCGGACAAAAACGCCACACGCTGGCTGACATCACGCGGGGCACGCACGCGTACCGACGTCGCATCGACTGCACTAGCCATTTGTGGGCCAAGGAAGTTGTTTACCGCATCCGCCATGCGTTGTGCGGTCGTGAAATCAGATTCAAGCAAGTTGAAAGTAATGTAATCACCACGACCGAATGGGTTTGGAATTTCGCGCTCTACCGTCGCACCACTAGAGATAAGACCAACGGTTGGGTTGTTACCAACAATTTTTGAACCGTCAGCGCCTTCAGCACTGAAACCGCTCACCACTAAGTTACCTTGGGCAACCGCGTAAACTTGACCGTCTAGACCTTTAAGGAACGTTTGTAGAAGCGTACCACCACGTAGGCTTTTCGCACTGCCGATTGACGATACAGTCACGTCCACTTGTTGACCCGGCTTAGAAAATGGCGGCAACTCTGCCGTGACCATAACCGCGGCAACGTTTTTGATTTTTGGCTTGGTACCCGGCGGCAGCTGAATGCCGAAATTTTGCAGCATGGCTGCGAAACTTTGCTCAGTAAATGGGTTCGCTTCGCCCGTACCTGGTAAGCCTGAAACCAAACCATAACCCACGAGTTGGTTGCTTCGCACGCCTGCCACTTGCGCGACGTCTTTGATTCGTGCGGCTTGGGCGGCTGTAGAAAACAGAGCAACGCTCATCAGTAATAAAACGATTCTTTTCATGCTTACTTAATCTCTTGCAGTCAATTTGCCGTCAGTGCGGCGTCTTATAGCGCTACATTAAAGAATCGTGCCAAGAAGCCAGGCTCTTGCATATCTTGTGACAAACCGGTTCCTGAGTATTGAATTCTTGCGTTAGACACGCGATTTGACGCAATTGTGTTGTCGAAGTTGATGTCATCAGGACGAATTGTGCCGCTCAAGCGAATGTACTCGTCACCCGTATTTAGCGTCATCCACTTCTCACCACGGATCACGAGGTTGCCGTTTGCCAGCACTTCGATCACTTCGACCGTAATGTAACCACTGATGCTGTTACTCTGCTTCGCAGAAGAGTCGCCGGCAAAGGTGTTGGTGTTGTTCAGATCGTACGAGAAGTTGTATTTGCCGCCAATTTGCAGCTCTTGACCACCGACAGACAGAGGTTCCATCTTCGCATCGTTGGTTTTTGATAGATCGGCGTTGGCACTCTTAGTCGCACGAGTCGTTTCGTCGAGCGTTACGGTAATGATGTCGCCGATGCCACGTGGCTTAGAATCGTCGTATAGGTCGGTAATGTGCTCGGTGCTAAACAAAGAGCCCGTTGCCGCCGCATAGTGCTCAGGTTTTTGCTTAGGGTGAATCGGGGCCCATGCCGGATCGCCTGCCACCGGATCGGTTCTGCCGCGCAAAGTATCAATGATGCCGCTGCTCTCTTCTTTCGACTTATCGCCTTCAACCGCATCCACCACCGTTGTCGCTTGGCTGACTTCGTCGGTTTCAATCGGCTCTAGCATCGCACAACCAGACATGGTCGTGATAAGTGCAAGTAGACAAATACGTTTCATCATTGGCTCCCTAAATCCCGATCTTAGTGATTACAACTGCTGGTTAACGAAGCTCATCATCTTGTCGACTGATGAGATAACTTTTGAGTTCATTTCGTAAACACGTTGAGCTTCGATCATGTTGACCAGCTCTTCCGTTACGTTCACGTTAGATGCTTCAAGCATGGATTGACGAATTTCGCCCAAACCATCAAGACCAGGGACACCTTCTTGTGGGTCACCGCTTGCGCCAGTTGGTAGGTAAAGGTTCTGACCGATTGGCTCAAGACCACCAGGGTTTACAAAATCAGTAATGGTTAGCTGGCCCACTACAACGTTGTTTTGCTCACCACGAATACGCACTGAGACTTCACCGTCTGTACCAACCGTGATAGAAATTGCGTCTTCAGGAATCACAATCTCCGGCTCTACAGGGTAGCCAGAGCCAGAAGTCACTAACGTACCTTCACCATCCAACGTGAACTGGCCGTTACGGGTGTAACCGATGTTGCCGTCTGGCAAAGTTACTTGGAAGAAACCATCGCCTTCCACCATCATATCGAGTGCGTTAGTGGTGGTTTGCGCGTTACCGTGCGTGTGCACTTTTTGCGTCGCAACCACTTTAGAACCGGCACCCAGCATCAAACCACTTGGCAGTTCCGTGTTCTGAGAAGATTGGCCGCCTGGCTGGTTGATGTTTTGGTAGAACAAATCTTCAAATACCGCACGGCTCTTTTTGTAACCTACGGTTGAGGCGTTCGCCAAGTTGTTCGAAATTGTTGCGATGTTGGTCTGTTGGGCGTCTAGACCTGTTTTACTTACCCATAGTGCTGGATGCATTGTGAACCTCTAACTCTGTTAACTCATACGAAGCAATGAATCTGAAGACTTATCCATCTCTTCAGCGGTGCTCATCATTTTGACCTGCATTTCAAACTGACGTTGAAGGTCAATCAAAGCGGTCATTTCACCTACGGCATTCACGTTACTACCTTCAATCGCACCGGTTTGGATGCTGATAGAGCCGTCTGCTTCGTAAGGCTGGTTTGGAGTTTTATGGCGGAATAAGCCATTGGTATCTTTAAACAAGTTTTGATCGTCTGTGCGCACAAGCTTAATACGATCAACCACTTCTAATTCTTCAGCCGGCGCACCTTGAGGCAGTACAGAGATGGTGCCGTCACGACCGATTTCGATTTTGGAGACTGGGATTGGCAAGGTAATTGGCGCATCGTTTTCGCCCAACACCACATGACCGCTTGCATTCGTTAACAAGCCGTTTTGATCCACTTTTAGGTTACCGTTACGCGTCAAACCTTCTTTGCCAGTTTGATCCATAACAGAAATCCAGCCGCTGCCTTCTACCGTAATATCGAGGTCACGACCGGTTGTGATCACACTACCTTGCGCAAAGTTATGTCCTGGACGTTCCGTCATACTGAATACACGTGAAGGCAAACCTTCACCATAAGCTTGCATAGAGCGAGCTTGTGCTAAATCAGCACGGAAGCCAGTTGTACTCACGTTTGCCAGGTTGTTGGCACGCAATTGCAGGGCCTGCATATTTTGCTTGGCGCCGCTCATTGCGAGAAACAGTGCGCGATCCATAAATTACTCCAAAAGTTCTCTGTACAAGGGAGTAAAAGCAATAGTTATGCCAACATTAAAATAATATTATTAATCAAAAGCTTGAATATAAATTGAGGGTTTTCAGATGGCAATTCAGGATGAATCAGCCAAGAGAGAGGCAATGTTTTGATCCGCCTAGCGGCAACAGCGGCAAGCCAGAGATCAAAGCATGCCCAACCTGAACTGAGGTATTTTCAGGTTGAGCACCAGATGAATGTCATGATGTCATCAAACGATACGGCCAGTGCACGCAGCGTTTGATTAAACAGATGATAGAGCTATCTAACGAGCGCTCTAACGAATCTGCAGGATATTTTGTTGTAGCTGGTTGTGTACTTCTAGCGCACGTGAGTTCGCTTGGAAGTTACGCTGAGCAGAGATCAGATCCACCAGCTCTTGAGTCATATCAATGTTTGATTGCTCTAGCATACCGTTGTTAATAGTACCGAAAGAGCCTTTGTTTGATTCACCCCAGATCTTGTCACCAGAGAACTGAGTTGAATCCCATTGAGTACCGCCTTTCTTATCCAGACCTTGCTCGTTTGGAACACGCACTAGCGCCACACGACCCAATGTTACGTTTTCACCGTTTGAGTAAGTACCCAATACGCTGCCGTTTTCATCAAAGTCTACTTTAGTCAGGAAGCCCGTTGTCGCTCCATCTTCATCGAACTTAGTCAGTTCAAATGGTGCAGCAAACTGAGTCGCTGAGCCTAAACCAAAGTTAAGTGTTTGCGCAGGATCCGCACCGTTTAAATCCACTGGGTTAGTGTTTGTCGCAGGATCGCCCAACGCTACCGATGTGATTGGCTGACCGTTATTTAGGCTTGCCAATGTACCATCGTTGTTGAACTTCATCGTGTGACCAACGTGACCCGTTGGCGTTGCAGCATCACCGTTAGCAACGTTCAATGGCTTCTCACCGCCTTTGTCTGTCACTGTGTAGTAAGTTTGCCACGTGTTCGGCTGAGTTTGGTCTTTCAAGTAGTAAGTCGTTAGCTTGTAAGACTGACCCATCGAGTCATAAATCGTTGAAGAAGTCGAACGGTTGTATGTATCTGGATCTGAGAAATCAAACTGAGTCGGATCTTTCAAATCACCATTAGCCGGTAAGTTCACACCCACTTCAATGTTCGCTGTTTGCTTTGGCTTACCAAATTCTGCAGGAATATTGATTGGCTGTGGCTCGTAAGATGAAACCTCACCAGACTCAGGGTTTACTTGGTAACCAAGTAGGAACTCATCGTTCGCCGTTACCATGTAGTTTTCTTTGTTCAAATGGAACGCACCGTTACGTGTCATTTCATTTTGTTGTGGGATAAGGCGATCTTTCGCTACCGCGAAGAAACCTGTACCCGATACACGCAAATCCATTGGGTTGTTGGTGTAAATGCTTGAACCTTCGTGGAACTGTTGCGCCACTTGGTTCGCTTGTGCACCGCCACCCGGAGTGGTTTTTGCGTTAGTGAACAAAGAGTTTGAGTACACATCGCTGAATTCCGCACGAGACTCTTTAAAGCCGTACGTGTTGGCGTTCGCAATGTTGTTACTGGTGGTGTTCAAATCCAGTTGAGCGGAGGACAAACCGCTTAAAGATACATATGACATTCCAAAATCTCCTAACCTGACGCGCTATTGAATTACGCTTTGCCGACTTCCAATACTTCTGCAAGTCGAACTGGCGATTCAAAACCTGCCAGATTGAGTAATACGTTTCCGTCGCCCTTACCTAGCAATACACTGTTCACGTTTGCGTAAGTAGACACTGGGAACTCTTGCGACTCCCCATCTACCAAGCCAGACGCTTTCACATTGTATTTGCCAGCAGGCATTGGATTTCCGTTTTCATCATTACCGTCCCAAAGCACACGAGTGTCGCCGGCTGGTTTCGCACCTACCTCAAAAGTACGCACCAATTGGCCCGCTTCGTTTTCCACTCGAACAAACAGGTTGTCGAGAGGTTGTGCAAGCTTAACCATTGCCGCCATTGTTGCATTGTCTTGCTTTACACCCGCCGCGCCTGGGACCAATACGTCACGACCAACCAAAGAGGAAGCTTGTAACGCTTGGTTTGATGTCATTGACGAGTTCAAACTCTCGAACTGAGAGTTCATCTTGCCGATGCCATCTACGGTCGCAAATGACGCCATTTGCGCAATCATCTGGTCATTACCTACCGGCTTAAAAGGGTCCTGCTGAGACAATTGCTTGGTGAGCAAAGATAGGAAGTCTTCCTGTTTCAGGTCCTGCTTACCTGTGCTCTCTTCAGTCTTCTTGTTCTCTTGTAGGCTTTTAAGCTGGTCGATATAGGACAAGCCGCTTTGACCAACGTTGTTAATTCCGGCCATACGCTACCCCCTTATCCTTATTGACCCATCTGCAGCGTACGCAGCAGCATTTGTTTACTAGAATCCGCTACTTGCACATTGGTTTGGTATGCGCGAGAAGCCGAAATCATGTTTGCCATTTCTTCCATTACATTCACGTTAGGCTTGTAGATGTAGCCTTCGTCGTTTGCAAGGGGATGGTCTGGGTTGTACTCCGCATTCAGCGGTTTGTCGCTTTCTACAATACCCATCACTTTTACTGGCACCGTATCACCGCCACGCATGGCGTTACTTAACTCTGCACCAAATACAGCATGACGCGCTTTGTAAGTGTCTTTCGCAGAGCTGCTGACACTGTCGGCGTTCGCCAAGTTGCTTGAGGTAGTATTCAGACGAACGGATTCAGCGCTCATTGCGGAACCTGTCACATTGAAAACGTTAAATAAGCTCATCTAAATTATTCCCCTTTGATTGCTTTGGTTAAGTTCTTGAATTTACTGCCTAGAAAGTCGAGTGATGCTTGGTGTCTGATTTGGTTTTGCATAAACAAGTTACGCTCTAAATCCAAATCTACCGTGTTGCCATCGCCCGTATCTGGTTGCGTAGGAAGACGATATAGCTTGTCCCCGACCAAGGTTGTAGTGGCAGGAATGTGCCGACCATCTGTGCGGCTAAGACCAATGCTTGCCCCGGATGTTGCCGCCTGCAATTCCTTAGCAAAGTCTAAACCTCTTGATTTGTAGCCAGGCGTGTTTGCTTGCGCGATGTTAGTGGAAATCACCTCCGCGTTGCGCTCACGTACGCCCACCGTGTACTGGTGGATGCCTAATGCATTGTCAAAAGATATAGCCATGTTTGCCTCTACAGTAAGAACTGACCGTTATTAATAACTAAAAAGCAATTAGCGTGCCAAAAATAGAGCATGCCGTTTTGCCGCTTCAGTTACCGACGTCATGGATTGCAATAAACAAGCCAAAGTGATTGATGGAGTGTCATATCGAACCGAGTAATCAGCTCGGCTCACTAAAAATATACACCCTATGCTTGTGCGCAGGCAAAAATGGTCGTGGCTTTTACAACAGAGATGGGAAAACGACAGCAACAGTTGGGAAACAGGGGCGAGAGTGAAACCAAGCGAATAAAGAATAGTGAGAAAAGAAAAGCCTGACACGAGGTCAGGCTTTTTAAATCATTAAAAGAGTCAGCTAGTAAGCGTGTTGCTACTTTAGCTTATAAATAATGCCCGGGTTGCAGCGCACCATTTCAAATTTGTCCGTTAAACCCGTCAGTGACTCTGACGCCCCCAGCAGCAAGTAACCGCCTGGGTTTAGGCTGCTTGCCATTTGGTTTAGTACTTTAGACTTCATCTCTGGTGAGAAGTAAATCAGTACGTTACGACAGAAAATGATGTCGAATTTACCCATCAACGCGTAGCTGTCCATCAAGTTTTGAGGACGGAAGTTCACTAGGCGTTTAACGTTGTCTTTCACTTTCATGCGGCCATCGCCTGCATCTTCAAAGAAGGTGCGACGACGCTCAGGCGAAAGCCCACGCCCTAGCGCTAGGTTGTCGTAAACACCAGCACGACACATATCTAGCATGCTTGCAGAAATGTCTGTTGCGGTGATCGACACGCTTGGCAATAAACCTGGTTTACGCTGCTGAGTTTCCAAAATGGTCATTGCCATTGAGTAAGGTTCTTGACCTGACGAGCTGGCTGCTGACCAAATTTTGATTGGACGCTTGTTTGCCGCCATCTCCGGCAATAGTTTGTCAGCTAATACCGTGAACGGATAAGTATCTCGGAACCACAATGTTTCGTTAGTCGTCATCGCATCAACAGCGGCAACTCGTAGTTCACGGTTACGGCCTGTCACGACATCACGTAGCAAATCCGACAGCGACGCCAGCTTGAACTTTGTCACAAGCGGGCTCAGTCGGCTGCGTACTAGGTATTGCTTACTGTCACCTAATACGATGCCACATTGTGATTCTAGAAAACGGCTAAAGTCACGATACTCTTGATCACTGATTGTAATAGCAGTCATTAATGTCTCTTTTATTGTGTTAATGCAGATTTAACCGCGTTACCCAATTCATCTGGGTTAAATTTCGCAATGAAGGTGTTAGCACCTACGCGCTCAACCATGGCTTGGTTGAAGACGCCACTCAATGAGGAGTGCAGGATAACATAAAGGTTCTTCAAATCTGCATTTCGGCGAATTTCGGCCGTTAGTGTGTAGCCATCCATCTCTGGCATTTCGATATCTGAAATGACCAAAGAAATCTGATCGTAGATGCTACCTTCTTGTGCCATTTCAAGCAGCTTATTGTACGCTTCTTTACCATCTTTCACAGAGACAACTTCAAAACCAATTGAAGTAATTGCACGTTCAACCTGCTTACGTGCCACCGTTGAGTCATCAGCAATCAGAATGCGACGTACGATAGGCTTTTCTTGCTCCGCTTGTGCGATTTCTTCACCGATGGTTGAATCCATGGTTTCATCAACTGGCGCGATTTCAGCCAGGATTTTTTCCACGTCTAGGATTTCAACAAGTTCGTTATCGATATTCGTCACAGCAGTTAGGTAGTGCGCTTTACCTGCGCCATCTGGCGGCGGCAAAATCGCTTCCCAGTGCATGTTGATAATACGCTCAACCGATGATACCAAAAATGCTTGGATCGTACGGTTAAATTCAGCGATAACAACAAAACATTTATCAATATCGGTGGTTGGGCGGCCACCAATTGCCAGGCTCAAATCAATTACTGACACGGTATGGCCACGGATATGAGCAATACCTTTTACCAGAGGGTGTAGATTTGGCATAGAAGTCAGCTTAGGGCACTGAAGTACTTCTTTTACTTTGAATACGTTGATGCCGTAACGCTGTCGCCCCATCAGTCGAAAGGTCAATAATTCCAATCGGTTCTGACCGACGAGTTGCGTACGCTGATTCACCGAGTCAAGAATCCCCGTCATATGCTCATCTCCATCTCAAACTTTTTGTTTTTAAATGATACTCTACCACTGGCAAGCATGATACCAGGGAGACAGTATGGCGTATTTCACTATAACTTCGACAACATTGACTATGACAATATGTAGAGCGCTATTTACAAAGTACGCTAAGTCTATCGGCATTTTGCTCAGTATGTTTAGTTTTTTTGTTCATTCGGCAACAGATAATCAGATAGAACAAATAAAATTGGCAGCAGAACAACATATTCTTGCCACGGTAGAGCAGCCAGCCGGAGGTGAATTGACTGTGAATGCGGCAGACATTGACTCTCGAATCAAGGCAACAGATTGCCCTGAACCACTCGACACTTCGGCCTCTTCCACCAGCAGCACCCGCAGCAATATCAATGTGTTGGTAGAATGTCCTGCCGATGACTGGAAAGTGTATGTCCCTGTTCGTGTCTCCTCTTCAGTACCGATGATCGTCGCAACTCGACAACTTGGCCGAGGTGAGATCATCAGCGCATCCGACGTCACGACGTCCATGATTGAGCTTCAACGCTTTCGCAAAGATGGCTTTTCCAGCTTCGAACAAGTGGTCGGTGCGAAGTTAAAACGTAGCGTTCGTCTTGGTGACGTGGTTGAGCGCAACGATGTTTGCGTGGTTTGCCGTAATGAAAAAGTGACAATAAAAGCCGTAAAATCAGGCATGACGATCACAACACAAGGCACAGCATTGCAAGATGGAGCCACGGGCGATCAAGTAAGAGTGAAAAATGACAAGTCACAACGTATAATAGAGGGCATAGTGACTGACATTGCGGAAATTACCGTCACCTTTTAACCTTTATTTAGGTAGCACAACCGCATTGTGAAAATTGATCAATAAAAATGCAAAAAATGATTAAAGTTATCGTTTAGTTGGTCGATAGTCTGGATACCAGTATTACGATACAAGGCAAAGGTTAAACATGGCAGGTATAGATAATATACGTTCAGGGCAAATGATGTCGACGACCAGTCGCGCGCCTGCACGTAACGATTCAAGTGCGACATCAAGCGCAACTGAATCGAAAAAGGCGCCAGCTCAACAAGACGCTGTATCGCTAAGCCAACAAAGTAAAGCCGTCAGCAAACTCCAAAAGGATATGGCAGCTTCTCCGGCTTACGACAGTGCGAAAGTAGCGGCAATCAAAGAAGCAATCGCAAACGGTTCATACCGCGTTGACCCAGAAAAACTGGCCGACAATATGATCAAGTTTGAAAACGAATTGCAAGGCAAAAGCTAACTGACTTAGGCCCAAGGTAAGTATTTATGGCAGCATTAGTCGATCTCGTAAACTTTCAACTAGAAAATGCTAAGGCACTTTCTACTGTTTTACGTCAGGAAACACAGGCGATTACTGCGCGTGTCTCTTCTGAAATCGAAAGCATCGCCAAACAAAAAATGACACTCATTGATCAGCTAAGAACCACTGATCAGCGAATTGCCTCTCACCCGCATGTCAATCAACTTACCGAAGATGAGCACCTAAGTCAGGTTGTAGCCCAAATCCAATCCATCGTGCTGGACTGTCAACAAGTCAATCGCGTGAATGGAGAATCCCTCAGCCGTGCTCAATTGAGTTTTAACAAGCTCAATAACATGCTTCAACACACTCACGGCAAGATCGGTATGACCTACAATGCCGGCGGCAAAACCCACACCATTTCAACGCTAGGCACCAATATTAAAGCCTAACGCTCTAGCCTCTCCTTCCTCATTAGGCAAAACCATCAAATCGAACCCATAAAAAAGCGACCAATTGTTGCCAATCAGCCGCTCGAAAAGATTATCTGTTTATTTAGTGAAGTGGTTTTAGAACAAGGTTTGCTGACGCTTCTCAGGCACTTGTTGAACTTCACCGTAATCGCGTAGCTTATCCATCTTACGGATATCCAAACGTAACTCTGTTACGTAACTGTCTTCAACTAAGTAACTGCGCACGACCTCTGCACCGCGAATCACGCCATCGACCGCGCCACTCGTGCTTTCAATGCCAAGACGCTGATCTTCAAGTTCGGCACGACCGCTTACTCGCATGCCGTAAACTTGCTCTGCTAACTCACGATACGCATCAATTTTTGATGCTCGCATCGCGCGCACACGTTTTTCTTCTACCGTGCGGCCAGTTTGTTCGCTTACGCTTGCATAACCTACCGCCACTAAAATTTCATCTTGGCGCATCTGTTGTAACGGCTGACATCCCACAAGCACCAAGGTGGCAATAATAAATAATAACTTCTTCATGGTTCTATCCTATGGGCGGAGAATCACAGTGTATGGCTGGCGAATGGTTGGGTCTGAACGAATCAACACGCCATCTTGGGTACGGATGCTATTTAGCGTATCCAAATCACGGCCGATTCGGTCTGCAGGCAAGAATCCTTGCGCTGTGGCAACCACAACACGGCTTTGCATACCAACAACGCGAGCATTAACCAATACGCCACCTTCTTGACGAAGCATGGTTCCCGTTAACACATACTGAATTTGCTGCTCTTGCGCCAGATCTTGCCAGTCACGGCTTAAGGCAAAGTCGCCTTGCTGCGTCACTTGGATAGATCCTGTCGTTTTAAAATCGACGACTTTAAAACCGCGACGTTGGAACTGATGGATAAATCCTTCAGATACAGAGTTGCCCAACCAGTTGGTCGCATCCATGTTTTGCAGGTCAACAAACGATGTGATAGCAATTGGTGTACGTGCAGAAACGGCAACGTTAGATACCATCAAATCTTCTGTCATGCTCTCAATAAAGAAGTCCATCGTATGACGCGGACTGTCCATCAACATGAACTGGCTGCCTGAATACGGTTCTTTACCATTATAAATCGGTGAGTACGCGCACGATGTCAAAAGCGTCATCATCGATGCGGCGACAAGCCACTTTTTCATGGTTTGATTCTCCAGATAATCTTGGGTGGCACTGTTCTTTCACAATTCCTTACTGAGTAAAGGTAATATTGGAACAGTCTTTGCTTTTCTTTGTTTGTCGAACTAAGAAAACGCCACCAAACTTCACTGAAATTGATATAGCAATATTTATACCCGAACGGTCATACCCAATGAAAAAAATATTATTTAGCCTACTTTCAATCACTTTCGTTATGCTTCTGCCATTTCGTGCAGTGGCGTCTTGGTACGAAGTGACAGGCGTTGCCACGATCGTTTCTTCTGAAGATGCGGCAAGGCTCCATGCGTTGGAAGACGCTCTATTCAAAGCCGTCAACTTTTCGGGCGCAGACATTGGCAGCATCAGTAATTTGATGCCGCTATTGGAAGAAAACCGCAAAGAATATCAGTTTACTAACCATGAGGTGCGCTACATTCTCGTGGAATCTGAGCGCAAACGCGGTGGTAAAATGGAAATGAAGATCCGAGTGGACATCTATCCATCGGCAACGGGTTGCCACACGGATCAATACAAAAAGACTATTTTGGTCGGTAACATTGACGTTGCCTCTCCCCAACAAGCTGTCATGGGGCAAATCTACCAAGTGGGTGACGATTTCAGCAAAGTCGTTAATCGCCAATTGGATCAAACCTCGCGCAGCTTCGTTTCTGTTGGCACGACAGACTACTCAATCAGCAGCAATTATCCAGCTCGCACTCAAATGATTGCGCAGGACAACGGCGCACAATACATTATTGGCGGCGTGATTACTGACTTAACGGCAACGATTGAATCTCAACTCTTAAAAGACGACATCATTAACCGTCAGTTTGCTTTAGAGATGAAAGTCTTCGATGGCAAGACAGGCCATGAAGTCTTCAACAAAGCCTACCGCGAAGTCGCGCGTTGGCCATTCGCCAAAACCAGCCAAGTTGATACTCGTAGTGCACGTTTCTGGGCATCGACCTATGGCGAAATGATGCTACGCGTCAGCCGCAACATCATGTTAGACCTCGAGTCCGAACTGTCTTGCAAGATTACCCTACCGGAAGTGGTGGCCGTTTTTGGCAACACCGTCACGATGGATCTGGGCCGCATGCACGGCGTAAAAGAAGGTGACAAACTGCAACTGTGGCACACGGCATCATTCATCGATCAAAAGGGTTTGCCACGTAATAAAGTGTCGCAAAGCGAGATCACGCTGACGGTCTCTCGCATCTATGAACAAGAAGCAGAATTGACGATTGATCAGCCGAATTTGGCGTCCAGCGTTCAAATTGGCGATGTAATGAACAAGATCTTATAAAAGGTCACATTAAGCCTTGAGATATGCTTACTTTTGAATATCATAGACAACGCATCTTATTTGATTATGCCTGTCTAAGTAACTAACAAGTTAGCACTAGGGTTAAAGAAATCAGCAGCATGGCTGTGAATTTGTTTCACCTGTAGCAATAACCCAATAGTTACTGTGATTGGTATTACGCCCTCATGGCACAGCTGGATAGCGCAGTCCCCTCCTAAGGGACAGGTCGTAGGTTCGAATCCTACTGGGGGCGCCATATCATAGCCTTAGCTCACCGTTGAGCTAAGGCTTTTTTATACGCGTTTATCGGGCTCATTTCCCACACACAACGTTCTCTTCCCGATAATCCAAACGCCCACCAGCAGCATATTGCCGCTTCTGGTCAAACCTCATGCGGGTTGAAAACGCTCGCCGTCGCCCTTAATTACTTCACAGTTACTATTTACAGTTTTGTATTTTATTACTTTAATTATTTATGAGTTTTGCTTACCCTCTCGACTATTAATAAAAATATTAGTTAGCACTATGTCTAAGAGCAATTTAATTACTAACACTGGACACCGCTTTATTTCGAAAGGCAAGACTGCCTTTAAGATCCACATTCATACTCCTGACGATACTGTTTTGCATCGCTCAGTGGGTTTTGTTCGTATTGGAGAGAAAAAGGGCTTGAAGAAAGCCATCAAACTAAGAAATGAGTTGGGTAGAGAAATGTGGGGCAAGTTTTGGCGACGTCTATTAAAAGACCCGTACTTAATGACGCGTCTGCCGCACAGCGTGGAGCCTAAAATCGTTCATAAGCCTAACCCTACCCTAGAGAACCCAGACAACCGAGACACTTGTTACATTGCGAAATGGCGCGAGTTTAACGATAAGGGTGAATACAAATACAAGACGGTAGTACGTTCGATTAACAAATACGGCAAACTTGCCGCTTACATGCAAACGAAAAAGGCACTACTAGAAGCCCACAAAGAGAACTTAGAAATCCTCACTTTTATGGGCCGACTCAACAGCATCGATCTGAAGTAATCCACTCTCGTACTTACACAGCTTAAAAGCGCTTCAGACAAATTTCGCTTCACTGCTAAAAATGATTTCGAGAGTTGAACCTCTATCGAACGAAAAAAGAGAACCCGTCATCAACCGGTTCTCTTTTTTTGTGTCCACCATTCACAAATTAAGCGATACAAAATGAACAGATAAAAAAAAGCCCCGAAGAGCGAACTCTTCGGGGCATTCAGCTTTAGGCTGCTATTCTACGGTCGGATAGGAGCTTATTGCTGAACTTGGTATTCGAACTCAGGTACAACGATTTCTACACGACGGTTTTGTTGACGACCTTCACGAGTATCGTTTGATGCGATTGGGTTGTTTTCACCTTCACCGCGAGCTTGGATGCGTGATGCATCGATGCCTTTTTCAACTAGCGCGTTTGCTACAGACTCAGCACGTTTCTCAGAAACTTTTTGGTTGTATGCTGCAGCGCCTGAAGTATCTGTGTAACCAATTACTTCAACCTTCGCTTGTGGGTGCTCGTTTAGGAAAGCAACTAGGTTGTCTAGTTTAGAAGCGCTTTCTGGTTTAAGTGTTGTGCTGTTTAGGTCAAAGCTACCAGTACCGATAGTTTGAGTTTCGAAAGTTTTAGTAACCACTACTGGCTCAACAACTTCTTCTACAACTACTTCTTCAACTACTGGCTCTTCTTCAACTACTACTGGCTCATCGTTGCCGCCGAATTTGAAAGAAACACCTAGAGTTGCAGAGTTACCAGCTGCTTTGCTTACGTTGTTGCTAATGTCAGTAATTGTTTGGTATTCCGCACGTGCTGTAACGTTTTGGCTTAGGTTGAATTCAACACCAGCTGCGCCTAGGTAAGAGTAATCATCTTTACCGTCGAACATTACGTAAGCACCACCAACTTTACCGTAAAGTGCGATGTCTTGAGTGATTGGTAGGCTGAATTTAGGAGCAAGAGTGATTGCTTCTACGTGGCCACCGAAAGAAGTTTGATCGAAATCACCAACGTTGTCGAAACCAGCTTCTAGTGCAATGTAGTCATTGAATTCGTAACCAACGAAAGCACCAAGAGTTGAGCCATCTTTGTCACAAGATTGACCTGCTACACAAGCATCTTCCAACCAAGATTTACCCATTTTACCGCCCACGTATACTTCTGCTTGAGCTGCTGAAGCCATAAGTAAAGACGCTGAAATTACCGCTGCTAGTTTTTTCATTATTGATTCCTCTAAAGAAGTACTTTTTTTTAATTCGATGACGAAATGCGCCGCCTAATAACACTGACGTTGTATTTCAATTCTTTTTATTCATTCCTTGAGTGGATACCGAAGCAACTTCCGCTTTATGCACATGCAAAAAATTTATGGAAAGTCACTTGGGTATATTTCCAGTGCAGTGATGCATATCGTTATCGAGTTCTCACTGACGGGTTGAACTATAACGCTAAGAAATCACGAGACAAATCCCAAAACTGTCAATTTCGTGTCATCAAAAAGTTCTACATTATGTGATCTTAAGCACTCCAAGACCCACCCCGTCAACCACGCAAACGTTTGCGTCACTTTTTAAAACCAGACAGCTAAAGCAAGTTTATTTCTCAATATTGAGACAATAATTAGGGAACTTTAGGATTTATAAATATAAATCAGAGAGATATTTTGAATGCGAACGGTTAATTTTCATTCATATTAGGCATATATGGATTACAAAAACTTATCCATTTTTGAACAACTAAAAAGCAAAACGAGCAGTTTATATCCTTAGCAAGATTAAGCTTTATAGTGCTGTGAACCTTCAGATACAAAAAAGCCGCGACAAATATCGCGGCTTAGAATGACTATTTATTCAGTCTAATTATGCGTTTGCTTCACGCTCAGCAATGAACTCTAGCGCCATTTTGATGCGAGCAACACAACGTTCTTTGCCGATCAACGCCATTACAGCATCAACAGAAGGTGATTGACCGCCGCCTGTTACTGCAACACGAAGTGGCATACCGATTTTACCCATGCCAATTTCAAGCTCTGCACATACGTCAGCGATCATTTGGTGTAGATTTTCTGTCGTCCACTCTGTGATCGCTTCCACTTTCGCAAGTGCTACTTCTAGAGGTTCTTTCGCTACGCCACGTAGGTGCTTCTTCGCTGCGCCCGCTTCAAACTCAGAGAAATCTTCGTAGAAGTAACGAATTTGCTCAGCAAGCTCAACAAGAGTATGACAACGCTCACCGACTAGCTTGATCACGTCAGTGATCGCAGGGCCGTTTGTTACGTCCAGTTTTTGCTGATCTAGATGCCATTGTAGATGCTCTGCAACATACGCAGGATCTGAGTTCTTGATATAGTGGTTGTTCAACCATTGCAGTTTATCCGTGTTGAAAGCAGACGCTGACTTAGATACTGCGTTTAGGCTGAACAAGTTGATCATCTCTTCTTGAGAGAAGATTTCTTGGTCGCCATGAGACCAACCTAGACGCACTAAGTAGTTGTTTAGTGCCGCAGGCAGGTAACCCATATCACGGTATTGCATTACTGATACTGCACCATGACGCTTAGACAGTTTCGCACCGTCATCACCCAAGATCATTGCACAGTGTGCAAACGTTGGTACTGGCGCACCTAGTGCTTCGTAGATGTTGATTTGACGAGGCGTGTTGTTGATGTGGTCTTCGCCACGAACAACGTGAGTGATACCCATGTCCCAGTCATCCACTACTACACAGAAGTTGTAAGTAGGTGAACCGTCAGTACGACGAATGATTAGGTCATCCATTTGATCGTTGCGGATTTCGATACGGCCACGAATTTGGTCTTCGAATACTACGCTACCCTCTTTTGGGTTACGGAAACGGATAACGCATGGGTCACCGTCTTTTGCCGCTTCGTTTGCCGCTTTGATTTTTGGATGGTTTGCATCGTAACGAGGCATTTCTTTGTTTGCTTCTTGCTCTGCACGGATTTCATCTAGCAGCTCTTTAGACGCGTAACACTTGTACGCTTTGTCTTCAGCAAGAAGCTTATCAACCATTTCGTTGTAACGATCAAAACGTTGAGTTTGGTAGTAAGGACCTTCATCCCACTCCAAGCCTAGCCATTCCATGCCTTCTAGAATCGCATCAACGGCTTCCTGAGAGTTACGTTCAAGGTCTGTATCTTCGATACGTAGAACGAATTCGCCACCTTGGTTTTTAGCGTATAGCCAAGAGTAAAGTGCAGTACGCGCACCACCAACGTGTAGATAGCCAGTTGGGCTAGGAGCAAAACGAGTTTTAACCGTCATTTGAGTTCCTTAGGGGTAATGAGCAACGAGAGGGCTCTCGTTGTGATGTCAAGGATAAAAGTGGCGACATTTTACCACCGTAAGTCAATTCTACAATCGGTTTGACACCAGAAATACAAACAGGGCAGCACCAATATAGGTACTGCCCTCTTATTTATTGTTTAAGCGCGAGACGAAATTACTTCAGGTTACGCATCGCCCATTGCATGAACTCTTGTTGCTCTTCACGGCTGAGTTCATTGAACGACTCTTTCAATGTTTTCGTCACCGCAGGAGATTGTGCGATACTGCTCTTAGTCGCTTGTTTGTTCATTGCGTTGTTGTAGTCGGCCACTTCTCGCTCGTAATCACGAAAACCTTGCAAACCACCTTTACGGAGCTGAACCATAGAGAAATCCACTTCTTTTCCGTTCTTATCCTTTAGTATCACTTTTGGATCGAGTTCGAAGGCTTTCGCTTCTTCAATGGTGCGGAAGGTTTTGTAAGTCAGAGAAAGTTCAGCATCTTTTTCTGCATCAAACTCTAATAAAAGAGGCTGCGAATCAAACTTACGGCGCTTTCCATCTTCAAACACAATTTGACCAACAGTCACCGCTAACTGGTTTTCACCGTCTTTTAGCTCGATACTGTTGTTGTCAGAGATCCACTCAGGGTAAACGAACTCACCATTAATAACGCGAGGCACTAATTCCTTTTGCAGAGTCAACTGAGCAGCGAAGGCAGGCGCAGAAAGGATTGCGCAAATTCCAAGAAGTGTCGTTGTTTTTTTCATCATGGTTTCTCACTTTATACCAATTTAGATAAGCCACTGAAACTTACAGGCCAGTTATTTCAATGACTTATATGAATAAGTATCAAGATAAAAAGGGCGTTTCCGCCCTTTAAGCTGCTTCTTTATTAGAAGTAGTATTCAACACCTACAGAGAACTCATCGTAGTCAGCTGACTTCCAACGCGCTTCTGCTGGTTTATCTAGTTGAGACGCACCGTCACCGAAGTCTAGAGTACGAGCACGTACGTAAAGCACTGCAGATGGGTCTACGAAGTACATAACTTGTGCAGATAGTACATCGTCTGCTGTATCGTTAATTGTCTTACCGTCACGTTCTAGGTCGAAGTTCGCTGCGTAACCTAGCTTGTACTGCCAGTCACCTGTTGTGTACATCAGACCTGCAGACATTGCATCTTGCTTCTCGTTCACGCCGTTGCTTGCGTCCGCTTCCATGTATTTGTATTGAGCGAAGAACGAAATACCGTTATCAAACCAACCTTGAACACCAACTAGGTACGTGTTGTTTTCCCAAGTTTGACCTTCAGATTCAATGTTACGGTTACCTTCGTAAGCAGCATCCAATTGTAGTGGACCTAACTTGTAGTGAGCCGCGATGCCACCCCAGTAATCATCACCAGCACCCAGACCCGCTTTATCACCAGCACCCGCTGCGATGTCTAGAGAGAACTTGTCTGCGTACATTGGAGAGTCCCAACGAATGGTGTTTGATTGACGATCTTGGTACTTAGCACCACCGATTGCACCACCCCAGTCGTAAACATCGCCTAGACCTGGGTTAGATGCTGGCCAGTCAACCAACTCGTACATAGGTGTCAAAACACGACCTAGACGAACTTGACCCCAAGAAGCACTTTCAAAACCGACGAATGTGTCACGCTCACCAAGACCAGCACCCTCGCCACCAAAGCTAGGGTCTACGTAACCACCTTCGATTTGCCAAATAAAGGTAGGACCGAAGTTAGCAAATTGTTTTTTACCACGGAAACCGATACGAGATTCGTTGTTTAGCTGCATGCCACCTAGGTCGTCATCCGTTGCTTTGCTGCCAGAATCGTAATCGCGGTACGCGGCCTGCATCGCGATGATCCCGTAAACTTCATAAGAGAAAGAATCTTTTGTTAGGTACTCTTTCGCAGCATCGCTGTTTGCGCCATCAGCAAGAGCTGCACCACTGAACATCATGCCTGTGATTGCCGTAGCAAGTAGGCTTTTCTTTAGGTAAGACATTTTTAACCCCTATATTTTTAGTTTTTTCCATTTTCAAATTCGCTAACTAGGACATTGCAGGAACTTGAAACAATGTTTGGACGGGGCAAATATGACAAACTTTTTTCGCAGTAAAAAACTTTCCCAGCAGCAATCTGAGCAAGTTCAAAATGAGAAGATCAAAAACAATATCAATCCTTATTTTTCAATCACTTACATGGATAAATAAAAACATAAAAACGTCAAAAGTGAGTTTTTACGCTGTTCTGACATAAGAAAAGCTTCAAATTCGTGAGTGACTTCATTCATGTTTTAGGAGTTTTAACGGAACTTTATATTCAGAGAGAAAAAACCTTGAGATCACTCGCAACACAACAGAGGAAGAAACGGAGTTTTACTGACAGTTTTGACGAAATTGTTTCGCCAATGAAATGCTTGACCTTCCCCTTGATGTAAGGTTTAAGCTCTTTACATCGCTATTATTGAGGACAAGTTTATGAACCAGTTTGTTGTACCGTTATCGGGGCTCAACTGCATGGGTTGTGCAAGGAAAGTAGAGAAAGCGTTACACGCTAATCACGATGTTGAAATCATCAATTTGTCTCCGACCTCTGTAGAATTAAAGACGGATGCGTCTTTATCTGACGTGGTCGCCTCAATTGAATCCCTTGGTTACCAAGCTGGCACCCATTATGAGCTCCAACTATCGGGGCTAAGCTGCGGTGGCTGCGTGAAAAAACTCTCTTCTTTATTAGAGTCCAATCAAGATATTGTCTCTTTCGAAGCTTCGACAACGCACTTACGCATTCATACTCTGCTGACACAAGAGCAAGTCATCGATTTGGTGGCAAGCTTAGGCTATAGCGCGAGTGCCGAAGTGATCACAGAAGCAAATACAGAAACAAATGTATCAGCTCCCCAAAAGGCAGAAACGTCAACTCAAGTTGAGCAGCAGCATCACGGTGAGCCTGAAGTTAAAATTGAAGAGCTACCACCAGCAGGCGCGACACAATTACAAATGCTGATTCAAGGGATGACGTGTGCCAGCTGTGTTGCCTCTGTTGAAAAAGCGCTGACTCAAGTCCAAGGCGTTGAAAAAGCGCAAGTCAACCTGGCTGAGCAAAGTGCGTTGGTCTTTGTCGATAACGATTCTGACGACTTGCACGCCGAGATTTTAGAATCGGTTAAACAAGCCGGGTATCAGGGTGAAATTCTACAAGACTCCGCAACCCAGCAAGAAAAACAAGCGCAGCAACAACGTCAGCAGCAAAAACGCTTCAAACTGGATGCTATTGCTGGCCTTGTCGTCGGTGCCCCTTTAATGATTTGGGGCGTTGCTGGCGGCAATATGATGATTCGCAACACCAACGACCAATTAGCTTGGGGCGCGATCGGTATCGTATGTTTGCTCCTTCTTGCCACGGCGGGTAAACACTTCTTTAGTAACGCTTGGTTAGCGGCCACTCACAAACGCGCCACAATGGATACCTTGGTTGCACTCGGTACGGGTGCGGCATGGTTTTACTCGATGTTGGTGGTGATTTTTCCTGACTGGTTCCCAATGGCTTCTCGTCATGTCTATTTTGAAGCCAGCGCGATGATCATTGGTTTGATTTCACTTGGTCACTATATAGAAGCTAAAGCTAAGGCGAACACAACGCGTTCCTTACAAGCGTTGATTAACTTACAACCTCAGCAAGCTACGGTAATCACGGAACAAGGCGACCAACAAATAACGGTTGAGCAAATCACGTTGGGCATGAAACTGCGTATCAAACCCGGCGAAAAAGTGCCTGTTGATGGCGTTGTGACTCAAGGTGAATCGTACATTGATGAATCTATGCTCACTGGTGAACCTGTTCCTGTATTAAAAGCGCAAGAGGCTCAAGTCTCCGCAGGTACTTTGAACACAGATGGAGCCTTAATCATTGAGGCAACGGGCATTGGCGCAAATACCATGCTGGCTCGAATCATCCGCATGGTGCGCACAGCGCAAAGCAGTAAGCCTGCCATCGCGAAATTGGCAGACCAGATTTCATCGGTGTTTGTCCCTGTCGTTGTTGGTATAGCAATACTGGCCGCGCTCGTTTGGTTTGCCGTTGGCCCAGAGCCAAAAGCGAGTTATATGCTTGTGGTCACCACAACGGTACTGATCATCGCCTGCCCTTGTGCTCTAGGCTTAGCAACCCCACTTTCTGTCACGGTGGGAGTGGGTAAGGCCGCTGAACTCGGCATTTTGATCAAAGACGCCGATGCTCTGCAATTGGCAAGCAAAGTCGACACGGTTGTGTTCGACAAAACGGGCACACTGACCCAAGGAAAACCGAGCGTTCAGCAAGTGTTTACTCACGCCACCAGTCAAGAAGATCTATTGGCTTTAGCGTATGCGGCAGAGCGTCAGTCTGAGCACCCACTGGCAAAAGCGGTGTGTGATTATGCCAAACAACACAACGCAAAAGACGTCTCATTAGACAAGTTTGAGAACGTTCGCGGACGCGGCATTTTGGCGACGTATCAAGATAAACCGCTGCTTATTGGTTCGCTGCAGTTCATGCAAGCAGAAAACGTAGAGACCAGCGCACTGAAACCAGACATCGATGAATGCGCAAAAAATGCGTGGACTCCGGTAGCTGTGGCATTGAACGGCGAACTGATCGGTCTGATTGCCATTGCCGACCCGATCAAATCAGATGCGAAACAAGCGCTCTCTGCATTAAAATCGCAAGGCATCAAAACGGTAATGCTGACGGGTGATAACCAACACGTTGCCAATGCTATCGGCCAAGAACTTGGTATTGATGAAGTGATCGCCCAAGTAATGCCAGATGAAAAAGCTCAGCACATTGAGCAACTTCAATCTCAAGGACATGTCGTGGCAATGGTGGGGGATGGCATTAACGACGCCCCTGCTCTCGCGTTAGCCAACCTTGGTATTGCCATGGGTAGCGGCAGTGATGTCGCCATTGAAAGTTCGCAAATGACCATCCTGAACACGTCACCAATGGCGGTAGTACATGCGATTGAACTGTCTCGCGCTACACTTAAAAATATGAAGCAAAACCTATTTGGTGCCTTTGTTTACAACTCGTTGGGTATTCCAGTTGCCGCTGGCGTGCTTTACCCAGCGTTTGGATTTTTGCTCAGTCCTGTTGTCGCGGGAGCGGCAATGGCACTGTCTTCAATTACTGTCGTTAGTAATGCAAATCGACTACGACTGTTTTCAGTAAAATAACCACTTCTTTTTGAGGGTAATATGAAGTTGAAACTATTGACCTTTGCAATGCTTGCGACCGTGTCCGCCAACGTATTGGCAGCCGATGTCATTAACCACAAATCGCCATACTGTGGCTGTTGTGGAGAATGGACAAAACACATGGAAGAGAACGGCTTTACGGTCGAAGAAAAATTGCACGATGACATGAACGCCATCAAACGCGATCTAGGCATCAAGAACGAACAGCTTTACTCTTGCCACACGGCAGAGATCAACGGCTATGTGTTCGAAGGTCACATTCCAGCCGAAGACATTAAAGCGTTCTTAGAAAATCCACCACGTAACGCGAAAGGTTTAACTGTACCAGGTATGCCAATGGGCTCTCCAGGTATGGAATATGGCGACAAAAAAGACAGCTACACGGTCTACGCCTTTAACGAAAAAGGCCAAGTTTTCGAATACCGCCGCCACGAAGGTAACGACAAGTAATAAGAAAGCCCAGCAAACCAATTGCTGGGCTTTTTCTTAATGGACAGTTAAGACAAATATAAAATTAGAAGCCGTAAGAAGCACCAAATACAAAAGCGTTATTCACTAGGCTGTCACCACTCGCGTTTTCTGCGCCATGAGCTTGAGAGCGTAATTCAAAGTAAGGCTGAACACCTTTACGCGTCCATGTCGCACGGAACTCGTGATCCATAGTTTCTGCTTCAATCATGTAAACGTTGTTGTAGCTCAGCGTCACATCTTCATTCATCACGTAACCGATGCGGTTATCCATGCGGTAATCTGTATCCGCATCTGCGTCTGTCGCGTCGATGTGAGCACGAGTACGGTTACTTAATGAGATGCCGTTATCGAAGTTGTAGCCGATCTTAACCAGTGGGCGATATTGCACGTTCTCACCGGCAGAAAACAGGTGTTGGTAACCCGCCGCAACCCATAGATGATCGGTAATGTTGAATGACTGCTCACCACCCACGGTAATTGCAGGAGTCGTATTGCCTGCACCGCCATTTTCAGTTTCCAACTTACCCAGTTGAATACCATCAAACTCAGTGTAAACCGTAAAGCCACCAAATTGGTTATCAAAAGTATGACCAGCTTCAAGGGTAGACGTCACGTCAGAGCCATGAATTCGACCATCATCGTGGAATTGAACGTTACCCGTTACGTAAGAAGAACCAGCAAAAGCGCTAGAAGCGAAAGCGAGTGAAAGAGCACTCAGTGCAAAGATGTTTTTCATAATTACTGCCTTTAATTATTCACGTTATGCGATGGTTCCATGGGCTTCTTTTCCCGATCATCGCAAGCCTTGGAATGTGCCTCCGTGGCGGTGGCCATACTGAAATAATTAATTCGCAATGGAAAATAAATCCGTTTAAAAAGTGATCTCGTTCAAACCCGACTCTATAACCATAACAAAAACACTGGTAATTACAGACACTTGTGTTGATTTATAAAAATTCGTCAAAAAAATAAAATGTGATCATCAACAACTAACGATTTAATAAATGGCGAAATAACCAGACTCACTTCACATTTAATTTCTATCTTTAACACCAAAACTTATTTATCAATGCAAAATATTAAGACTTCGATCACACTTAATTTCCTTTAAAAATAAAGAAAGCCTCAACATGCGTTGAGGCTTTGCCAAAAATTAACTTACAAGAATCGTGTTATTTTACGCTAGTCACACGACTTGTTTTCTCACCTGTTGCCGATACAGATCGGATGAACACTTCACCTTTCACATTTGGACGAGCATTGTCTACGTAATTCAGCCAGTTTTTGCCGTCTAGAGAGTATTGAAGCTTCACGCCAGGAAACTGAACGTTCATTGCTAGCTTACCATCTTCTACTTTCGCACCTGGTACAGGCAGGCGGTAGTCGATACCAGATTTCTCTAACTTAGCCAGTTCACGTTGACCAAGCACGTTTGCAAAGCGGTTGTAGTCTTGGTTTAGCGATGCTTTATCAACTAGGTTAGAGTTTTGCGAGTATTCAACACCCACTTTGTAGTCGTTTTCCCACTCAGCACGGTGCCATGCACGCTCTGCTGCAGCAAGTACGCGTGGGAATACCATGTACTCGAACTGTTCATCGTTACGTACGGTTTCAGACCAAAGCTGTGCAGATAGACCGTAGAAAGGTTTCGCTGCGATTTCACCTTTACCAGTAAAGCCATTGCCATCGCGGTCAACTGAGGTTTCCGCGTTCTGAGGCATGTTCTCTGGCGCAAAACCGAACATCTTACGAGTATCTGTTGCACGCGTTGCCCAGTAGTAACCACGCTCTTTCGGGTCTACTTCGTATGGCATGTCCATGTACACGTAATCAGGGTTAGAAACGATCACGTCATAACCTTTCTTAGACCACTCGTACACTGATGAAGTACCGCCCCAGTACAGAACGTCCCAGAAGTTAACACGTGTGTTTTCGGTTGCAAATGCCTTCTCACCTTCGCTGTACTTCAAGCCATCTTGCCATGCTTGGAAGCTTGGAATGCCCTTCTCTGCTACGATCTTCGACACTTGTTCTGCAAAATGACTTGGAAGGTGACCAAAGTCGCTTACTGTACCGTCTGCGATTAGCGTCTGACATTGTGGAGACTGCGCGAATGGCTTGTCTTGTTTCGACAGATCAATCGTGCCCTTCCAGCTAACTTTGTCTTGCGCGTTAACGTCTTGGAAACCCGCACCTAACTTAATGTTCTTCGCTTCATCACCACCAAAGTGCCATGTTGTTAGCGGCGCGCCTGCTTCCGTGTGCATTGCTGCCACTTCTGAAATCACTTTATCTACGAAGCGAGTGGAAGATTCCATACATGGGTTGATAAAGCTCTGCTTGTTGTAGAACTGAACCGTTGTTACGTTCGATGTATCTTGAGGATCCATCAGACGGTACTCGTTCGCTTCCGCCTCTTTACCCTCTTCGATTAGGCGGTTGTAACGTGCTTCCATTGAGATAACTGCTGCTCGAGCGTGTGCTGGCATATCAATTTCAGGAATTACTTCAATGTTACGTGCTTTCGCATACTTCAAGATTTCCACGTAATCTGCTTTGCTGAAGTAACCCGAACCGAAGTTGTCAGAAGTTGAGCCAGAACCTAGTTGTGGCAACAAGCAACTTTTTTCTTCAAGGTCAAAACAGCGGTTAGAACCTACTTCAGTCAGCTCTGGCAGACCCGGAATTTCAAGACGCCAACCCTCATCATCCGTTAGGTGAAGGTGCAGTTTGTTCATCTTGTACGCCGCCATTTGGTCTAGCGTTGCAAGGATGGCATCTTTAGAGTGGAAGTTACGAGCCACATCCACCATCACGCCACGGTAGTCAAAACGTGGTGCATCTTGGATGGACAGTTGTGGTAGAGAATCAGCATTTTGGCTATCTACCAGGCCAAAGATAGATTGTACCGCGTAGAAAGCACCCACTTTATCAAATGCTTTAATCGCGATACCGTCGCCGTTGATGCTCATTTCGTAAGCACCCGATTTTGCTAATTCACCGGTGAAGTCTGCAGGAACAACAGTGATGCTTACAGGAAGATCACCACGAACATCCACACCTACCACTTCTGCACGATCTTGAATCGCTGCGAACTGAGCCGCATCAAATACGTCTTTAGGCAGCGCAATACCTTCTGTAATATCGACTTTGCCTTTGCCCGCCTCAACGTACATTGGCGTTGGCAACAACGTCGTGGAGACGTCTTGTTTCACTAAGTCGTCGTTCTTCTCGAAACGCGATACCGCACTGGCAAAGATGTTGTTGTCATCTGGTGTACGTTTTAGGTTATTACCCTCAAGACCAGTGACAAAAGAAACCACATCTTCAGTATTGAGAGAAGCGATCATTTTAGGTTCAGCGTTTGGCGCTGCAACAAATGCACCCGGCATAAAGTCTGTTTCAAAAAGCTGCCAGTATTCACCGATCAGAGGAAGAACCACCTCTTCACCCGCTGCAAAACCATCAAACTTATCAGTTGGTTCAAGTTTGTGTAGATCACCCGTTACGCGAGAGATTTTAAACTGTTCATTGTCGACATCTAGGATCAAACGAATGCTGTGAAAGTAGATCGCCCAATCTTTTGAGTTAACTGCTTCGCCTTGGTTTACTAGCGTCATGTTGACCTTGTTACAAGATGCCCACTCAGCGCCCAAATCCTGACATGCCAGCCCCTCATTAGCACCATGGTTAGTGAGCACTTGATACTGGATATCAAGGTTATCAGCCAGTGAATTTACAACTTGTTGCTCAGAGTTTTGCAGAGCAGAACAACCTGCTAGTGTTGCGATAACAGAAGCAGCAATCAAACTAGGTTTCAACATCTTACTTTCCCCAAAAAGTCAGTGGTTCAAAACGACAATTACGCAATTTAAAAGCACCCAAATCTGTGGTGCTCAACAATGTCATTCAACATACAAGCAGTTATTTCTAAGCGTAAAATAAATAAAAGTAAGAAGTGATCCAGCTCAAACTCCACTCACCAAGAAAAAATATAAACACATTTATTTCATGCACTTACAACCAACGTCAAAATCGAACAACTTATTTTGACGAGTTTGTTGCGATCTAAATCACCGATTCCGATTGATTTGGTATGACTTTGTAGGATTCGGATCACATCTGATTATTTTGTGAACCATTAATAACAAACTCACCAATTTAGCTTTCGTGAAGTCAATCTCATTTTTAGCGTGTCAAAACTCGTCAATATTGTTTGAAATGACGTTTTTGTCGATTGGTTGGTCTATCCAATCGTTGCAAAAAAGAGTTTTAAAGTGAGCTCTGGTGTCTAAGCTTTATTTGGGTATAAAGTAATATCCCCTGTGAGTTGTAGATGCTGAAATCAGAGTCTCACCATAAGATTCAGCCGAGGATAAAAACTATGTTTCGCCTAATGACACTGATGTCATCTCTTATTGTTATCTTTACCTCCTTTTCGTCCTACGCTGAGCCTCAACACTGGCGAGCTAAAAAAGGCGACACGGAATACATGATTATCGGCTCCGTACATGTCGGTGATAAAAGCATGTATCCACTTCCGAAAAACATCACTAAGTTTTTGGAACAAAGCTCGGGCTTAATTATTGAGGCCGATGTAAGAAGCTCTGAAGGTGTGGTGTACCCAATGAGTTCGATTCTCTCTAAAGACGTGCTCGACAAAACTCAACGCCAGCTGTTAGTGAACATCGCCAAAGATCTAGGCATGGCGGAAGCGCAACTTCTCAATGCGCCACCTTGGACCGCAGCTCTGACCATCCAACTCGCGCTAGTCAATAAGCTTGGCTACGTATCAGACAAAGGTGTAGACATGCATCTAATTGGTTTAGCAGAGAAAAAGCACCTCCCTGTCCTCTCGTTAGAATCGGTGCAGTTTCAAATTGATCTTATTGCTGGTCAGCCAAATGGTGGGCAAGAAATGCTGCTGTCCTCGATAGACGAATACGAAGGTGGTGACAAGCTTGTACAGTGTTTGATAGAAAGCTGGAAAAGTGGTGATGGAAGTATGCTGGAAGAGGCATCTTTAACAGACAAAGCGACGGAAGATTTTAACGAAGCGTTCTTATATTCTCGCAACCGTGATTGGGCGAAAAAACTCGATACTGGTAGTGTGCTGCCTAAAAAGTCAGGTCGCTACACCGTTGTGGTTGGAAGTCTACATCTGGTGGGTAAAGACAACCTTATCGATTTGCTCGCACAACGAGGATTTGAAATTACCTCGCTTGGTAAAACACGCAAAGCAAAGTGCAATATTTAAAACCCAGCCAAAACCATCATTACACATGCGAAAAAGGCTCTACATTTCTGTAGAGCCTTTTTCTTAATATGGTCGATGAAGAGCCATGTTCTAACTTCAGGCAAACCCTATTTAGCTCTATACCATTGACCTCTCAAATTGCTAGCGCTAGAACGACGAAAGCCTGCTCATTGAGCAGGCTTTCTAAAAATGGTCGGTGAAGAGAGATTCGACGCGGCTGGGCTCCCAGACCCCGACCCGATGTTCGAATGCAAAAAGCCGCAGCATTTCTGCTGCGGCTTCTTTGAAAGTGGTCGGTGAAGAGGGATTCGAACCCCCGACCCTCTGGTCCCAAACCAGATGCGCTACCAAGCTGCGCTATTCACCGAGATGTTTAACTGGGGTCTTGTCCCCGTCAACGATGCGTATATTACGGATTCTGATCGGAGACGCAAGTGCTTTTTGCAAAAAAACGTAATGTCTTAATTCGTTTGATGAATAACTGAACACTAGCACGTAAAATGTGATTGATAACCCACAATAAAACACAGTTTATTAACCTTAGCAACATAATTGATCCAGATCAGTGTGCAAAAAAACACCGCCATTTAGTTTTATGCCTGTCGGGAATATCTTGGAGGAAACATATGGACTTTTGGCTTGATCTCCTATTTGGTAATGCAGTGGGTCTATCGTCAATGATAGTAATCTTTGGGGCATTTGGTCTGATGCTGTTTTACGGCGGTTTCTTCATCTATAAGATCATGAACGACAAATCTCCTCACTAGATCTCGCTTAGCTCTAGAAACGCTTTGCACCGGAGCCGGTTACTTGCCTGCTCCGGTTTTTTATTTGATCTTCTGCCACATCTCGTTGATATAATCCTATCTACCTATCCTGTTCTTATGAGATTGCCACTATGTCTCACGATGACGATTTTGAACTGTTTCAACAGATGATGGGCGATGTTAAGCCAATCAACCAAGACACTGCTGAACACAAAAAAGTCCACCAAGTGACTGATGCACATATTGCCAAACGCGAAGCAGCGATTTGGCTCACCGAAGATGACCCAGAATACCTTTCTCTCGATCATGCAGAAATGCTCAAACCCGATGACTTCGTCGAGTTCAAACGAGATGGTGTTCAAGATGGTGTATTTCGCAAACTTCGCCTTGGGAAGTACCCTATCCAAGCCCGTTTAGACTTGCATCGTAAAACGCTGAAAGAAGCACGTGATGAAGTAGTGAAGTTCTTAAAGCAATGTATCTCAATGGATATTCGTACTGTTGTGATTGTGCACGGCCGCGGCGAACGTTCGAATCCACCAGCATTAATGAAAAGCTTCGTCAGCAGTTGGTTACAACAAATAAAAGAAGTGCAATGCGTGCACAGTGCACAACGCTTTCACGGTGGCAGTGGTGCTGTTTATGTATTGCTAAGAAAAAGCGCAGACAAGAAACTAGAAAACCGCGAACGTCATCAAAAACGGTTAGGTTAAGTTTCTCCTCGGTGCTAGAATGCCCGACCTTATTTCCCCTTCCCACTCGCGGGAAGGGTCATCAAATTCACCGCCGTTGTGAAACGTTAGGAGACCGATATGTCACAAGACAACGCGAAACGCTTAAATAAATTCATCAGCGAAACGGGCTTTTGCTCACGTCGCGCTGCCGATAAACTGATCGAAGAAGGTCGAGTGACCATTAACGGCAAACAGCCAGAAATGGGCACCAAAGTACTACCTGGTGACGACGTTTGTGTTGATGGCAAGCCCGTCGCTTCAAAAGAAAAGCCGATTTATATCGCCCTCAACAAGCCAACAGGCATCACCTGTACGACTGAGCGTGATATCCCCGGCAATATCGTCGATTTCATCGGTCACAAAAAGCGTATTTTCCCAATTGGTCGACTCGACAAACCTTCGGATGGTTTGATCTTCTTGACTAACGATGGCGACATCGTGAACAAGATTCTGCGCGCTGGTAACAACCACGAAAAAGAATACGTGGTGCGTGTCGACAAGCCGATTACGGACGAATTCCTAAAACAGATGTCGAGCGGTGTTCGAATCCTCGATACCGTAACACTCCCTTGTAAAGTCACGAAAGAAACCAAGTTCTCTTTCCGTATTGTTTTGACTCAAGGCCTAAACCGTCAGATCCGCCGTATGTGTGAAGCACTCGGCTACGAAGTATTTAAACTTCGCCGCGTACGCATCATGAACATCTCTCTAGATGGTATTCCAAATGGTAAATGGCGTTACCTAACCGATGACGAAGTCGCAGAAATTTTAGCAATGTGCGATGGCTCAGTTGGTACCGAGGAAGCGTCAAAGACAGATTCTCGAGGTCGTAATATTCGTAAAGCGACTGATGCGAAACTGTTTGATAGCCGAGAAGAGAACCAAGGTTCGACTGCTCGTCGCAATCAAAAAACGCGCACCTTCCGTGGTAATAACGCTGACGAGTTCCGTCATGCACCTAACTCTAAAAAAGGCCAGCAAAAGCGCCGTCAACGTGATGATGAGAACTCACGCCCTGCGAAAGAGCATTACAAAGCGAAACCTCAAGGTGAACGCGCGAAGCCACAAGGTGAGCATGGCAGACCGCAAAACAAGCCTCAAACACCGAGCAAACCGAAGCAGCATTACGTCAATCCGAATACGACAAGTAAACCGGCAAAACGCACTAGTGGCACATTAAGCCTCAAAAAATAACAATAAAGGACGCTTTCGCGTCCTTTTTCTTTGTTGGTCATTCAACCCAAACTGGCTTACAAGCATAATGGGGCAAACTGCCCTCTAGTCAAAGCAACAAGATCTTGCGGAGCAAGCTCAATTTCTAAGCCTCGTTTACCCGCGCTCACACAAATCGTCTCTTGTTCTTTTGCACTTTCATGTAGAAAGGTTGGCAACGCTTTCTTTTGTCCAAGTGGACTAATGCCGCCAACTACATAACCCGTTGTCTTTTGAGCGATGTCTGGGTCTGCCATGTCGGCTTTTTTACCCTTTGCTGCTTTGGCTGCCAATTTTAGATTCAGTTTTTGATCCACAGGAATGATGGCTACTGCCAAGTTTTTTGGCTCGCCATTAAGGCAAAACAACAGGGTTTTGAATACTTTTTTAGGATCTTGCCCCAACACTTCAGCCGCTTCTAACCCATAGCTGTCTGCTCTCGGGTCATGTTCATACTGGTGAATGGTGTGAGGAACTTTTTTCTTTTTCGCAAGATTAATGGCCGGAGTCATCAAGATTCTCCTTATAAAAATAAAAAACGCAGCCCCCATCAATGGGAGCTGCGCTTTTAGTTAATGATATCAGCGAGTTTGAGTCAAACGCTTTTTCGCAATCAAACTCTATTGATTGACCACATTGTTTGTTTGGTACATCACCTCACCAGAAGGTGCGTATTCGTTAACGTCAATTGGGCTATGGCTTTCTAGATAGTCTTTCAAGACTTCTGCATCGGTAAAACCTGTGTTGACGTAGCCAGGGTGCGTATCAATTTTAGGGTAACCATCGCCACCAGAAGCGTTGTAACTTGGTACTGTGAAGCGGTAGCGGCCATCTAAACGCAGTTGCTTGTTACCGATAAATACATTGGTGACTTTGTCATTTTCAATACGCATAGAGATACCCGCAAACTGCGCGTAAGCACCTGAATCAACTGGCTTGGTTGCAACAATGTTTAGGTAATCCAAGACTTCTTGCCCAGACATATCGACGTAAGAAACCATGTTGCCAAATGGCTGCACGGTCAACACATCTTTGTATGTGATGTCACCGGCTTCAATAGAATCACGCACACCGCCTGAGTTCATCACTGCGAAATCTGCTTTTGCACGTTCCATATGAGCCGTTGCAATTAAACGACCTAGATTCGTCTGTTGGAATCGCACGACATCACGGTCACCTTCTAGCTTACCGTTTGATTCCGCAATTTTCACATTCAGCTGGCTTTGGCCTTTTTCTTGGAAAGGACGAAGGAAGTCCAACATTGCTTTGTCTTGAGTAATTTCATCTTGAACAAACACACGTTGTGATTGACCATCCACGTTGATTTTTTTCTTCAAGTTTACCGGAATAAGATCGTAGCTCACCATTGATAGTTCGCCGTTACGGAATTCGTAATCGGCACGGCCAACATATTTACCCCACTCATGCGCCTGAACAATGTAAGTACCGTTTTGTTGGTCTGGCTGACACTCATCACCCGGTTTAAAGTTCTTTTTGATAACGTTAGGACCTTCCATACAAACGGGCTCTTGTGAGTGACCACCCACAATCATGTCCAAATCGCCTTCATTAAGGTAACGCGCCAAAGCTACATCACCCGGCGCATTGATGCCACGGTTGCCATTTTCGTAGTGACCCATGTGCGTAACAGCGAAAATCAGATCCGGATTTTCTGTTTTTTTCAGTTCTGCAATCAGCTCTTTCGCTTCCGCTTTCGGGTCGCGGAAGTCCACTTGACCGATAAACTCAGGATTTCCCAACTTCGCGGTATCTTCTGTTGTCAGACCAATAACCGCAATTTTAATGCCTTGCTTATTGAACATCGCGTAAGGTTGGAATAAGCGCTTACCCGTTTTTTTGTCGTAGATGTTGGCTGACAGCATTGGGAAGTTAGCCCAATCTTGCTGTTTGAATAGCACGTCTAGCGGATTATCAAATTCGTGATTGCCTAACGCCATCGCGTCGTAGCCAATCTTACTCATGCCTTTGAAATCTGGTTCAGCGTCTTGTAAATCAGATTCAGGAACGCCGGTATTAATATCACCACCAGACAGCAACAGCACGCTGCCTCCTTCTGCTTGAATTTCATCACGCAGATCATCGATCAACGTCTTGCGCGCGGCCATGCCGTACTCACCGTGTTTATTCTGCCAAAAACGACCGTGGTGATCGTTGGTGTGTAAGACAGTCAATTTATAAGTGGTATCTGCATTCCATTCATGAGCAGGTTGCGAAGCACATCCAGCCAGCGAGGCCAAAATAGCGGCACTCAAAGCAGTTTTGATAATCAGACGCTGATTCATTTTTTTTCCTTTTTCTTATCGGGATTACTGATGCACATTTTCAAACATTAGAGCTATTTGAAAACCACGCGCACCCTAACACATTGATTTCATAATTATGATGCATTGTTTAGCAATAACAAATTCATCAGTAACAAGTTTGAGAATTTACGGTTTATCAGATAAAAAAATAGCCAACTCTTGGTTGGCTATTTTATTTTTCATCATGAACAGTAACGAATCATTACTTGATATCGATGTTTTCAAAGCTCTTAATCAAGTCATCTAGTGACTTCATTTGCGCCAAGAATGGCTCTAGCTTGTCTAGAGGCAATGCAGATGGGCCATCACAACGTGCTTGATCTGGGTTCGGGTGCGCTTCGATAAATAGACCCGCAATGCCTGTCGCTAGACCCGCTTTTGCAAGCTCAACTGTCTGCTCACGACGGCCGCCAGATGCTGCGCCTGATGGGTCACGCATTTGTAGTGAGTGCGTTACGTCAAAGATGATTGGGCTACCTTTCGACGCGTTCTTCATTACACCAAAGCCAAGCATGTCTACAACTAGGTTATCGTAACCGTGGCAAGAACCGCGCTCACATAGGATGATCTTGTCGTTACCGCATTCCGCGAATTTCTCAACGATGTTACCCACTTGACCAGGGCTCATAAATTGAGGTTTCTTCACGTTGATAACCGCACCTGTTTTTGCCATTGCTTCAACAAGGTCCGTTTGACGAGCTAGAAATGCAGGAAGCTGAATAACGTCTACCACGTCAGCGACAGGTTGAGCTTGTGCTTCTGTGTGAACGTCAGTGATGATCTTAACGCCAAAAGTGTCTTTTAGCTCTTGGAAGATTTTCATACCTTCTTCAAGGCCTGGGCCACGGTATGAATGAACAGAACTGCGGTTTGCTTTGTCGAACGACGCCTTGAATACGTAAGGAATGCCCAGTTTGTCTGTTACTTTTACGTAATGCTCACAGATCTGCATAGCAAGATCACGAGACTCAAGAACGTTCATGCCTGCAAATAGGGTGAATGGCTTGTCGTTAGCAACCTGGATGTCGCCGATATTAACGATTTTCTGTTCCATTATGATTCTCTTTTTTCTGTCCACGGTATGCCACGCTTGGGCACTCCGATAAAATTAGTGAAGCGTGACGTGTTTTTCACTCATCGCATTAACTTGTGATTTTAGTAGCTCAGACGCAGGATCGTCGGGACATTGGTCAATAAAGTACTGAAAGTCAGATACCGCGACCTGATGACACTCAAGCTGTTGGAAGATAAAACCGCGATCACGAATCTCGTATGGGTCATCTGGCACAAAGGTCAACGCCAGATTAGTACAGCGCAGCGCCAGTGTGTAACGCTCTTCTCTCAGCATCGCGCTTTTAATCAACGCCAACCAGCGACCAATCACTGTCGGATTATCCGCTTCGTCAAAATGTTCCGGTTTAAGCTGCGCTAACGGCCCTTCTTGACCGATTAACCAAGCTTGAAGGATTTTCTCACCAACATACTCCCCGTTGAACGGGTTAATGTAGTCTGGTGTTTTGTGCATCCAATCCACTTTAATTAGGAACTGAGTTGGGAATGTCACACCTTTCATAGGGAAGCCAAGGCGATTGCCTAAGTACAATAAAATTGCACCTAAGCTAACCGGAATACCTTTTTTACGCTCTAGTACTTTATCGATAAAGCTGTTGTCAGAGATAAAGTACTCTTGGTCGTCACCTTTGAAGCCCCACTCATGGAAAAACAGACGTAGGAAAGAGTCGAAACGCTGCTCTTCATCTGTTTCATGGATAAGCGTTGCTTCTGCTTCTTGGTACAGACGCTCTAGCTCTTGCTTAGCCCAATGGACGTTGGTTTCTGGATTAACGGATTTATTGAGCTCTAACGCTCCTTCCACCAGCGCCATGTTGTCAAAATCTTCGTCAAAAAACTCAAGCATGACGATTACCCAAATAAAGTTGGACTCTTAGACACGGCGATGTTAGCCGCCATGACCAACCAACCGAGTGCGCCAAAGAAACCGAAAATTTGCAGCAATTTATTTTTAGCTAATTTTAGAGCGAAGAAGCCCAGAGCAATGTACGCCAACACACACGTGATCTTGTTGGTTAGCCAAGGTGCTGAGTCTGTAAATGGAATGAAGCCAGTAACAAAGATCAAAGCAACACCTGACAACAACAGCGCGGTATCAACAATATGTGGAAAAACTTTCAGAAAACGATGGTTGCGCTTTGGAGAGTTCATCATCATTAACGCGAATCGAATCGACAACAATGTGGCACTCAGTGCGATGGTGACAAGGTGAATATGTTTTAGAGCTACGTACATTTTTCTTCTCTTTTAATAAATTACTGCTGACTTGCTCGTTCTTATGAAGGCTGGTAGCAACCGAGGGTCACTCGATCATTCCCACCATAATCTTTTTCGGTGACAACTTGCTGATAACCAAAGCCACTCATGATCTCGCGAACCGCCTCGCCTTGGTCGTAACCGTGTTCGAAGGCAAGCCAACCGCCCTCTTCAAGATACTGACGAGCCAAATCGGAGATATGGCGAATATCCGCTAAGCCATTTTCATCAGCGACCAGCGCGGATTTTGGCTCAAAACGAACGTCACCTTGGGATAAATGCGGATCTTTCTCGTCAATATACGGCGGATTGGAAACAATTAAAGCAAACTTTGTTCCCTCTGCAATAGGCTCGAACCAGCTACCTTGGTCAAACATCACATTTTTGATGTTTAGCTGCGCGGCATTGTACTCAGCAAGCTCTTTGGCCTCTTGTTTGAGGTCAACTCCCATTACCTGACGATTCGGTAGCTCAGACGCTAATGCCAACGCAATTGCTCCTGTCCCCGTGCCTAGATCTAGAATCGATCCGGTCTGCCCATAGGTTTTATCCAAAGCAACTTCCACCAAACGCTCGGTGTCTGGTCTTGGGATCAAGGTAGTAGGAGAAACTTTGAGAGGTAGAGACCAAAACTCGCGCTCACCAATAATGTAAGCAACGGGTTCGCCTGCTAAGCGCCTTGCGAGTAAAGCATCAAACTGCGCTTGTTGCTCAGGTTCCAATGCTTTTTCTGGCCACGTTAGTAAATAGGTTCGCGGTTTGCCAAGAACATGGCAAAGAAGGACAGCTGCATCGAGAGAAGGCGACTCTTTGCCGCCTTCTGTCAGTTTTGCCGTCGCACTTTTCAGTGCTTGCTCAATGGATTGAACTTGGCTCATCGATTAAGCGTTCTCAGCTAGCGCCGCTAGTTGGTCTGCTTGGTGTTCTTGAACCACTGGGTCAATCAAGCTTTGTAGGTCGCCTTCCATCACTTCATTCAAACGGTAGATGGTTAGGTTGATTCGGTGGTCAGAAACACGGCCTTGCGGGTAGTTGTAAGTACGGATACGGTCACTGCGGTCACCAGAACCTAGTAGGTTACGACGCGTGTCAGACACTTCTGCCGCACGACGCTCTTGTTCCGCTTGAACGATACGAGCAGCCAGTACTGCCATCGCTTTCGCTTTGTTCTTATGCTGTGAACGCTCGTCTTGACACTCTACCACTGTACCCGTTGGTAAGTGGGTAATACGGATTGCAGAATCCGTAGTGTTAACGTGCTGACCACCCGCGCCAGATGCACGGAACGTATCGATTTTTAGGTCTGCCGCTTTGATTTCTGGCAGATCCGCCTCTGGGATTTCCGCCATAACCGCTACTGTACACGCAGAAGTATGCACACGACCTTGAGATTCTGTCGCTGGTACACGTTGTACACGGTGACCGCCAGATTCAAACTTCAGTACGCCGTATGCACCATCGCCGCTCACTTTCGCGATCATCTCTTTGTAACCACCGTGCTCCGCTTCGTTTGAAGACATCACTTCAATGCGCCAGCCACGCTTTTCTGCGTATTTGCTGTACATACGGAATAGGTCGCCAGCGAAGATACCCGCTTCATCACCGCCAGCACCAGCGCGGATTTCAAGGAAACAGTTACGATCATCATTTGGATCTTTTGGAAGAAGAAGAATTTGCAACTCATCAGCAAGACGTTCAATCGCTTCTTTCGCGTCTTTGATCTCTTCTTGAGCCATTTCACGCATTTCTTCGTCGTCTTCTTTTGCCATCTCTTCAGCGGCAGCAAGATCGTCTTGAGCTTGTTGGTAAGCTTGGAAGCACTTAGTTACTTCTTCTAGCTGAGAGTACTCTTTTGATAGAGCACGGAATTTGTCCTGATCTCCAATTACATCAGGATCACCAAGAAGATGTTGAACTTCTTCGTAACGTTCTACTAGCGTTTCTAGCTTAGTCAGAATAGAGGCTTTCATAGTGTCGTTTTCTTAATAAAAAGCGTGAGTTACAGATCATCTAAGCCAAGCGTTTGGCGGATAATCGTTAATTTTGCTGGTTCGCCTTGTTCCGCCGCACTTTGTAGTGCGCGTGTTGGGGCGTGAATCAGTTTGTTGGTGAGTTTATTACTAAGTTCGCGCAGTACTTTCTCCGGATCTGCGCCAGCTGCCAATGATTGCAGGCTTTTACTCAGTAACTCTTCACGTATTTCGTTCGCCGACTTACGATAATCGCGAATACTATCAACCGCTTGCAGTGAGCGTAGCCACGTCATAAACGATGCACTTTCTTCACTAACAATAGCTTCGGCCTGAATCGCTTCAACTTTACGTTGCTCAATATTGCTATCGATGATCGACTGCAAGTCGTCCACCGAATACAGATAAGCATCGCTCAATTCGCCAACTTGCGCTTCCACATCACGTGGTACAGCAATATCGACTAACAGAATAGGTTGATGACGACGTTGTTTCAGCGCCGTTTCGACCATGCCTTTACCAATAATAGGTAACGGACTCGCTGTTGAGCTAATCACGATGTCCGCTCTTGCGAGGTGGTCTGGGATTTCGTTCAGGCTGATTACTTCTGCACCAAACTGCTCAGCTAACCCTTGAGCACGCTCTTTGGTGCGGTTTGCGACTATCATTTTTGTGCAGCCGTTCGACGCTAAGTGCTTCGCGACCAGTTCGATGGTTTCACCGGCCCCGACAAGTAAGACTGTCGAGTCAGATAACGATTCGAAAATGTGTTTTGCTAATGTACATGCGGCGTAAGCCACCGACACAGCATTGCCACCGATATCAGTTTCCGTACGAACTCGTTTTGCAACAGAAAACGTTTTTTGGAACAGCTTATCAATCGACGAGTCTACAGCTTGATGATCACGTGAATCAGAAAATGCCTGTTTCACTTGACCTAAGATCTGCGGCTCACCAAGTACCAGTGAATCAAGGCCACACGAGACGCGCATCAAGTGTTTAATTGCCGCTTGTTCTTCGTGTACATACAAACTTGGCATCAAGTCTTCACGGCTCACTTGGTGAAATTGAGCGAGCCAATCGATCAGCTTGTTTCGCGCTCCTTGCTTAACGTCGCAGTACAACTCAGTACGGTTACAGGTTGAAACAATCACACTGCCGTTAACCGCTTCGTGCTCTCTGAGTTGCTCAAGTGCAGGGCCGAGCTTATCAGGCCCGAACGCCACTTTCTCTCGCAAGTCAACAGACGCTGTATTGTGATTAATTCCAATAGCAAGCAAGGACATCTAACGTGGTATCTCTGAGATCGGTTATAAAATAGGTTCAGAATTTTACTGTAAGCACGCATTTATTGAAAGGGTAAGCCGGATTTGTTTTCCTAAGTCCGTCTTTTCAATGCTATAGTTGTGAGCGATTCCCGATGAAACTGATTAATAAGCCATCAAACATGACCTTACGTTCCTTTCTCATCTTTCTCTTGTCGAGCCTTATTCTCGCGGGGTGTAGTTCCGTTCCTGAAAGCGTCACCAGCGTCGAATGGCAAGCTCATGAACAACGTCTTGAAACCATCCATGATTTTCAAGCGACCGGGAAATTAGGCTACATCGGCCCCGACCAAAGACAAAGTCTGAACTTTTTTTGGAAGCACTCCACCGTTTTAAGCCAACTTCGATTAACCACTGTCTTGGGACAAACCGCATTAAAACTGACGATTACCCCACAAGGGGCAACGGTTGAAACGTATGATGACCAAGTCCTTTCAGCACGCAACGCTAATCAACTGATTTATCGCCTCACAGGCTTGATGATGCCAGTTGACCACATGCCCGACTGGTTACTCGGTTTACCTACCGATGCAGATACATTCCAGCTTTCTCCGGCCAACACACTGCAAACCTTAGACAAACAGATAGGTCTTAACGACTGGAAAATCGCTTACGAACGTTATGGCGACGTAGAATGGCACGAACAGACGCTTCCATTACCGAATAAACTAAAGCTGACGACATCAGACGTAAAAATCAATCTAGTGATCACAAAATGGAACATCACCCAATGATCGAAACTTCAACCCGCTGGCCGTCTCCGGCGAAATTGAATCTCTTTCTATACATCAATGGCCGCACAGAAAACGGCTATCACGAGTTACAAACCTTATTCCAATTCGTCGATCACGGCGATGAGCTCACCATTCAAGCAAACCATTCTGGTGATATTACGATTTCTCCAGAGATAGAGGGTGTGCCTCTTCAAGACAATTTAATTTGGAAAGCTGCAACTGCGCTGCAAAATTACGCTCACTGCTCTTTTGGCGCGCATATCGAACTGCACAAAATTTTACCAATGGGTGGTGGAATTGGCGGCGGCTCTTCAAATGCCGCTACGACACTTGTGGCACTCAACTACTTGTGGCAGCTCAATTTAAATGATGATGAATTGGCCGAGATTGGCCTAAAACTGGGCGCTGACGTGCCTGTTTTTGTGCGCGGTTTTTCCGCTTTTGCTGAAGGTGTGGGTGAAAAACTTTCTCCAGCCAACCCGGAAGAAAAGTGGTATCTCGTCGTGAGACCAAATGTTTCTATTGCGACAGCGGATATATTCCGTCATCCAGATCTGACACGAAACACACCAAAACGAGATCTAGAAACACTTTTGAACGCGCCGAGCGTAAACGATTGCGAAAAAATTGTACGAATGCTCTACCCAGAGGTTGATAAGCAACTTTCATGGCTGCTACAATACGCGCCGTCAAGATTGACGGGGACAGGATCTTGCGTTTTTGCTGAATTTTCGAGCAAATCGGAAGCAGAAACTATCCTTGCACAACTCTCTGATAAAGTCTCGGCATTTGTCGCTCAAGGGCGCAATATTTCGCCACTAAAAGAGACTTTGGCTGAATACCAATCAGCCTCACACCGACCTATTTAAAACTGGACGCAAACCCGAGGTTTCCACCGTGCCTGATATGAAGCTATTTGCTGGTAACGCAACACCTGAACTAGCCCAACGTATTGCTGATCGTCTTTACATCTCTCTTGGTGATGCATCTGTTTCTCGCTTTTCTGATGGCGAAGTTGCAGTTCAAATCAATGAGAATGTTCGTGGTAGCGATGTTTTCATCATTCAATCCACTTGTGCACCGACTAACGACAACCTAATGGAATTGGTTGTTATGATTGATGCAATGCGCCGTGCTTCAGCAGGCCGTATCACTGCAGTTATCCCTTACTTTGGTTACGCCCGTCAAGATCGTCGTGTACGTTCTGCTCGTGTGCCAATTACTGCAAAAGTTGTTGCTGATTTCCTATCTAACGTTGGTGTTGACCGCGTTCTTACTATCGACCTACACGCAGAGCAAATCCAAGGCTTCTTCGATGTTCCTGTAGATAACATCTTCGGTACTCCTGTACTACTCGAAGACATGCAATCTCGCGGTCTAGATAACCCAGTAGTGGTTTCTCCTGACCTAGGTGGTGTGGTTCGAGCTCGCGCAACGGCGAAAGCGCTAGGCGACATCGATATTGCTATCGTTGATAAGCGTCGTCCACGTGCAAACGTTTCTGAAGTGATGAACCTAATCGGTGATGTTGAAGGTCGCGACTGTGTGATCGTTGATGACATGATCGATACAGGTGGCACTCTATGTAAAGCAGCTGAAGCGCTAAAAGAGCGCGGTGCTAAGCGTGTATTCGCTTACGCAACTCACGCTGTATTCTCTGGTAACGCTGCAGACAACATTAAGAACTCTGTTCTTGACCAAGTTATCGTAACTGACTCTATCTCTCTTTCTAAAGAGATGGCGGCGACAGGCAAAGTAACCACACTAAGCCTATCTCGTATGCTAGCTGAAGCAATCCGTCGCATCAGCAACGAAGAGTCAATCTCTGCAATGTTCAACTAATCCGAACATTTCAGTTAGACTGATTTCAAAAGCACCCCTCTATGGGGTGTTTTTTTATTTGTATCGATAGGCAGAAAATCCCTTGGTCGCCCACTGTGAGAATTCTGTGCTATTATACTGCGCTTTTTGAGATTCCAGAGAGATCCTAACCTTGACTCAACCAATCAAACTTCTTGTTGGTCTTGCTAATCCGGGACCAGAATATGCCAAAACTCGCCATAATGCGGGCGCTTGGGTTGTAGAAGAATTAGCACGCGTCCATAACGTTACCCTGAAGAACGAACCAAAGTTCTTTGGCCTAACCGGACGCATCATGGTCAACGGCCAGGATCTCCGTTTGCTTATCCCTACCACTTTCATGAACCTCTCTGGAAAAGCGATCGCTGCTTTGGCGAAGTTTTACCAAATTAAGCCAGAAGAGATCATGGTTGCTCACGACGAGCTAGACTTACCGCCAGGTGTCGCTAAGTTTAAGAAAGGTGGTGGCCACGGGGGCCACAACGGACTACGTGACACAATAAGCAAACTGGGCAATAACAAAGATTTTTATCGTCTTCGTATCGGCATTGGCCATCCGGGACACAAAGATAAAGTGGCAGGTTTTGTATTAGGTAAAGCTCCAGCGAAAGAGCAAGAGCTACTAGATGCCGCAGCAGATGAAGCTGTTCGTTGTCTAGACATCCTGATTAAGGATGGCCTATCCAAAGCACAAAACCGCCTCCACACGTTCAAAGCTGAATAAGGTTACTATCATGGGTTTTAAATGTGGCATCGTTGGTCTACCTAACGTTGGTAAATCAACTCTGTTTAACGCACTAACTAAAGCGGGTATTGAAGCAGCAAACTTCCCGTTCTGTACCATCGAACCAAACACTGGTGTGGTTCCTGTGCCAGATCTACGTCTAGACGCACTAGCAAAGATCGTTAACCCACAGAAAGTTCTACCTACTACAATGGAATTCGTAGACATCGCTGGTTTGGTTGCGGGCGCATCTCGTGGTGAAGGCCTAGGTAACAAATTCCTAGCGAACATCCGTGAAACAGACGCTATCGGTCACGTTGTACGCTGTTTCGAAAACGAAAATATCGTTCACGTTGCAGGTAAAGTATCTCCAATCGAAGATATTGAAGTAATCAACCTTGAACTAGCTATGGCTGACCTTGATTCTTGTGAGCGCGCGATTCAGCGTAACGCGAAGAAAGCAAAAGGCGGCGACAAAGACGCGAAGTTCGAGCTGACAGTTCTAGAAAAGCTGCTTCCTGTACTAACAGAAGGTGGTTCAGCGCGTACCGTTGAGCTTTCTAAAGAAGAACTAGCAGCTGTAGGTTACCTAAACTTCCTAACGCTAAAACCAACCATGTACATTGCAAACGTAAATGAAGATGGTTTTGAAGACAACCCGTACCTAGACGCAGTACGTGAGTTCGCAGCAAAAGAAAACAACGTGGTTGTTCCTGTATGTGCAGCGATCGAATCAGAAATGGCTGAACTAGAAGACGACGAACGCGAAGAGTTTCTAGCGGATCTAGGCATCGAAGAACCTGGTCTAAACCGCGTAATTCGTGCTGGTTACGAACTGCTAAGTCTACAGACGTACTTCACAGCTGGCGTTAAAGAAGTTCGTGCATGGACAATTCCTGTTGGCGCAACAGCACCAAAGGCAGCAGCGAAGATCCACACTGACTTTGAAAAAGGCTTCATCCGTGCAGAAGTCGTTGGTTACGAAGACTTCATCCAATACAACGGTGAAAACGGAGCAAAAGACGCAGGTAAATGGCGTCTAGAAGGTAAAGACTACATCGTAAAAGATGGTGACGTTGTACACTTCCGCTTCAACGTATAATTAAGTGAATGAAATTCAAACACTTCATTTACATAAAAAGCCAGCAGTAATGCTGGCTTTTTTTATGTCTGCAATAAACGCCACAAAGTTAAGTTCCTTGCTTCAAGCTAATTTATTTCCAGTTTTAGATCATAAACACGCCTCTTTGTTTAAAAAGAAAGCGAACGATGTTTTTTGGGGGATTTATTTAAAAAAACTATTGACGGATCTCACTCAACTTCGCATAATGCGCGCCGTTCCCAACGACAAGGCAACAAAGCGTTGAGAGCAAAAAATATGGTTTTGGCTACGTAGCTCAGCTGGTTAGAGCACATCACTCATAATGATGGGGTCACAGGTTCGAATCCCGTCGTAGCCACCATTCCTAAACGTTCTTTAATTAAGAGCACTTAGGAATAGATGCGGAAGTGGCGGAATTGGTAGACGCACCAGATTTAGGTTCTGGCGCCGCAAGGTGTGAGAGTTCAAGTCTCTCCTTCCGCACCATATTTTAAGTAGTTGAAAAACTACTGCCTGCAGGTCTATCGCCAAGCGGTAAGGCAGCGGCTTTTGATGCCGCCATTCCCTGGTTCGAATCCAGGTAGACCTGCCATTATTCAAAGTGAGATTCCTTGATAAAAGGGTTGTCACTGAGAGCGCGAAGGTTTATATTGTCTCGCTCCAAAAGATGGCTACGTAGCTCAGCTGGTTAGAGCACATCACTCATAATGATGGGGTCACAGGTTCGAATCCCGTCGTAGCCACCATTCTTTCTTAATGAAAGAAGCAAAAATATAACTGTTAGTTTTTACCAATTAACTGATAGTTTATAGAGTTCAAGACGCGGAAGTGGCGGAATTGGTAGACGCACCAGATTTAGGTTCTGGCGCCGCAAGGTGTGAGAGTTCAAGTCTCTCCTTCCGCACCATCTTGATTCAACTCTATATAAAGAATATATGCGGAAATGGCGGAATTGGTAGACGCACCAGATTTAGGTTCTGGCGCCGCAAGGTGTGAGAGTTCAAGTCTCTCTTTCCGCACCATTCTTTCTCTAGAAATAGAGATGATATAGTCTCATGACTATTGTCTGCAGGTCTATCGCCAAGCGGTAAGGCAGCGGCTTTTGATGCCGCCATTCCCTGGTTCGAATCCAGGTAGACCTGCCATTATTTAACGTTATTGAGTTTTACTCAGTAACTATGCGGAAGTGGCGGAATTGGTAGACGCACCAGATTTAGGTTCTGGCGCCGTAAGGTGTGAGAGTTCAAGTCTCTCCTTCCGCACCATATTTCAAGTAGTGAAAACTACT
>NZ_JBICJH010000013.1:0-1035 GCF_043102935.1 Vibrio sp. zbq_1 | reverse complement strand
ATCCAGCGCCAGGTTCCCCTAGCGCTACCTTGTTACGACTTCACCCCAGTCATGAACCACAAAGTGGTAAGCGTCCCCCCGAAGGTTAAACTACCTACTTCTTTTGCAGCCCACTCCCATGGTGTGACGGGCGGTGTGTACAAGGCCCGGGAACGTATTCACCGTGGCATTCTGATCCACGATTACTAGCGATTCCGACTTCATGGAGTCGAGTTGCAGACTCCAATCCGGACTACGACGCACTTTTTGGGATTCGCTCACTTTCGCAAGTTGGCCGCCCTCTGTATGCGCCATTGTAGCACGTGTGTAGCCCTACTCGTAAGGGCCATGATGACTTGACGTCGTCCCCACCTTCCTCCGGTTTATCACCGGCAGTCTCCCTGGAGTTCCCGACATTACTCGCTGGCAAACAAGGATAAGGGTTGCGCTCGTTGCGGGACTTAACCCAACATTTCACAACACGAGCTGACGACAGCCATGCAGCACCTGTCTCAGAGTTCCCGAAGGCACCAATCCATCTCTGGAAAGTTCTCTGGATGTCAAGAGTAGGTAAGGTTCTTCGCGTTGCATCGAATTAAACCACATGCTCCACCGCTTGTGCGGGCCCCCGTCAATTCATTTGAGTTTTAATCTTGCGACCGTACTCCCCAGGCGGTCTACTTAACGCGTTAGCTCCGAAAGCCACGGCTCAAGGCCACAACCTCCAAGTAGACATCGTTTACGGCGTGGACTACCAGGGTATCTAATCCTGTTTGCTCCCCACGCTTTCGCATCTGAGTGTCAGTATCTGTCCAGGGGGCCGCCTTCGCCACCGGTATTCCTTCAGATCTCTACGCATTTCACCGCTACACCTGAAATTCTACCCCCCTCTACAGTACTCTAGTCTGCCAGTTTCAAATGCAATTCCGAGGTTGAGCCCCGGGCTTTCACATCTGACTTAACAAACCACCTGCATGCGCTTTACGCCCAGTAATTCCGATTAACGCTCGCACCCTCCGTATTACCGCGGCTGCTGGCACGGAGTTAGCCGGTGCT
>NZ_JBICJH010000012.1:0-122322 GCF_043102935.1 Vibrio sp. zbq_1 | reverse complement strand
TAGTCAGCGTGTCCTGGACAGTCAACGTGCGCGTAGTGACGGCTTGGAGTGTCGTACTCTACGTGAGAAGTTGCGATTGTGATACCGCGCTCACGCTCTTCTGGAGCGTTATCGATAGATGCGAAGTCTTTCGCTTCACCGCCGTACACTTTAGCTAGAGTAGTACAGATAGCAGCAGTTAGAGTTGTTTTACCGTGGTCAACGTGGCCGATAGTACCAACGTTAACGTGCGGTTTCGTACGTTCAAATTTTTCTTTAGACACGATCGTGTTCCTTCCTAGTTATGATTCGCCGTGATCATTATTGATCTACGACGCGCCAGAAATTGTTATTTTATGCGCCAACGCCCGTTAGCGCAATATTTGGACGGCTTGATCTCGCAAAAAGTCGTAAACTTTTTGTAGTTCAATCGTCAATTAGTAACCACGCTCTGCAATAATTTTATCTGCGAAGTTTTTCGGCACTTCAGCGTACTCGTTAAACTCCATAGAGTAAGACGCACGGCCTTGAGTTGCAGAACGTAGGTCAGTTGCGTAACCAAACATCTCAGATAGTGGAACTTGAGCACGGATGATCTTAAGACCAGCCACACCTTCATCCATACCTTCGATCATACCGCGACGACGGTTTAGGTCACCAACAACGTCACCCATCCAATCTTCCGGAGTGGTTACTTCGACATTCATCATTGGTTCTAGAATCACAGGTTGTGCTTCTAGTGCACCTTTCTTGAATGCCATCGAGCCAGCGATCTTAAACGCCATCTCGCTTGAGTCTACATCGTGGTAAGAGCCATCAAATAGTGTAGCTTTAATATCTAGGACAGGGTAACCCGCTAGAACACCACTATTCATTTGCTCTTCGATACCTTTCGCTACCGAACTAATGTATTCCTTAGGAATCACACCGCCCACGATTTCGTCTACGAATACGAAACCTTCACCAGGTTCTGAAGGCTCAAGTTTGACCCATACGTGACCGTATTGACCGCGACCGCCAGATTGACGAACGAACTTGCCTTCCACTTCCGCTTTACCACGAATGGTTTCACGGTAAGCAACCTGAGGTTTACCAACGTTACAATCAACGCTGAATTCACGCTTCATACGATCAACGATGATATCTAGGTGAAGTTCACCCATACCAGAGATCAGAGTCTGACCTGTTTCGTCGTCCGTTTCTACGCGGAATGATGGATCTTCCGCAGCCAGTTTACCTAGCGCGATACCCATTTTCTCTTGGTCTGCTTTAGAACGAGGTTCTACAGCGATCTGAATAACTGGTTCAGGGAATTCCATGCGCTCCAGAATCACTTTGTGGTTCTGGTCACACAGTGTGTCACCTGTCGTTACATCTTTCAGACCGATAGCAGCAGCAATATCACCAGCGCGAACTTCTTTGATTTCTTCACGCTTGTTTGCATGCATCTGAACGATACGACCAAAACGCTCTTTCTTCTCTTTTACAGAGTTGTAAACCGCGTCACCTGAGTTAACAACACCAGAATAAACACGCATGAAAGTAAGCGTACCCACGAATGGGTCTGTCGCGATCTTGAACGCCAGTGCTGAGAACGGTTCATTGTCGTCTGCGTGACGCTCAATTTCGTTATCTTTCTCGTCAACACCTTTAATTGCAGGTACGTCAGATGGCGATGGCAAAAATTCGATTACTGCATCCAGTACCGCTTGAACACCTTTGTTTTTGAACGCACTACCACAAGTAGCCAGTACGATTTCGTTGTTTAGTGTGCGAGTACGTAGAGCTTGTTTGATCTCAGCTTCGGTCAATTCACCTTCTTCAAGGTACTTGTCCATTAGCTCTTCACTTGCTTCTGCTGCTGACTCAATCATGTGATTGCGCCATTCTTCAGCAAGCTCGATCATATCTGCTGGAATGTCTTCGTAAGTGAACGACATGCCTTGGTCGGCATCATTCCAGTTGATCATCTTCATCTTGATAAGGTCGATAACACCACGGAAGTCCTCTTCAGCACCAACGTTTAGTTGGATTGGAACAGGGTTCGCACCAAGACGGTTTTTAATTTGATCCACAACGCGTAGGAAGTCTGCACCTGCACGGTCCATCTTGTTTACAAACACCATGCGAGGAACGTGGTATTTGTCAGCTTGACGCCATACTGTTTCAGACTGAGGTTCAACACCAGACGAGCCACAGAACACAACCACTGCACCATCAAGTACACGAAGAGAACGCTCTACTTCGATCGTAAAGTCAACGTGTCCTGGAGTATCAATGATGTTTACGCGATGCTCAGGGAACTGTGCTTCCATACCACGCCAGAAAGTAGTCGTCGCAGCTGAAGTGATAGTGATACCACGTTCCTGCTCCTGCTCCATCCAGTCCATGGTTGCTGCACCATCGTGAACTTCACCGATTTTATGAGACAGACCAGTGTAGAACAGAATACGTTCAGTAGTGGTTGTTTTACCTGCATCTACGTGAGCACAGATACCGATATTGCGGTAGTGCTCAATAGGAGTTTTGCGAGCCACGATTGAATCCTCTTAACTTAGAGATAGGGACTATTGCTATAGCTAAAAAATGCTATCCCCTAGATATAGCAATAGTTCCTAGCATAGGCATAGGAACTAAAGAAGTGCTGCAAGGAACCTTGCAGCACTGAAAAGGTATTACCAACGGTAATGTGCAAACGCTTTGTTCGCTTCTGCCATACGGTGAACGTCTTCACGTTTCTTAACAGCAGTACCTTTGTTCTCAGACGCGTCTAGCATTTCAGCAGCTAGGCGTTGAGCCATAGATTTTTCACCACGCTTACGCGCAGCTTCAACCAACCAACGCATAGCAAGTGCGTTACGGCGAACCGGACGTACTTCTACAGGAACTTGGTAAGTTGAACCACCAACACGGCGAGATTTAACCTCTACCGCTGGGCGAACGTTTTCAAGAGCTTCTTCAAAAATAGCTAAGTGGTCTTTACCAGACTTTTCAGCCATAGAATCTAGTGCAGTGTAAACGATTTTCTCTGCAGTAGATTTTTTACCGTCAACCATTAGGATGTTAACGAATTTTGCCAGCAATTCAGATTTGAATTTTGGATCTGGAAGGATCTTACGCTGACCAATGACGCGACGACGTGGCATGGATTTATCTCCGTTGTCTTCTTCAGGTTTTATCCAAAACTTTTCAGTTTTTTCAAAAAATTAAAAATAATTTAGTGTTTGGCCTTACTTAACGGAATCCATTAAGACTTAGGACGCTTCACACCGTACTTAGAACGACCTTGTTTACGGTCATTTACGCCAGCACAGTCTAGTGCGCCGCGAACAGTGTGGTAACGCACACCTGGAAGGTCTTTAACACGACCACCACGGATTAGAACAACTGAGTGCTCTTGAAGGTTGTGACCTTCACCGCCGATGTACGAAGTAACTTCGAAGCCGTTTGTCAGACGTACACGACAAACTTTACGAAGTGCTGAGTTAGGTTTTTTAGGTGTAGTAGTGTAAACACGAGTACATACACCACGTTTTTGTGGGCACGCTTCTAGTGCAGGCACGTTGCTTTTAACAACTTGCTTTGCACGTGGCTTACGTACCAACTGGTTAATAGTTGCCATTAACTAGCTCCTGATTTACTTGAAAGTAAGCTTTGTGAAAAATCTATCCCTAGCCACCATTGGCAGTTAGGGACGCAAAATTCTATGCAGCAGTGAGAGGTGTGTCAAGAAATATACGGATCTTTTTTGTTCAATTAGAGCAATTCATCCGTAAAGCTTTATCGACAGGAAAGGTGTATTAATCCCAGGTGAGAGATTTATCGTGTTTTGCCGTCAATTCGACAAAGCCAACGTAGTCTACGACAGTCACTGATGGACTGATACGATTTGCCATTCCACGCGCTTGAATATCGCTTTCTAATGCGAACACAGTGGCGTGTTTTACATGGCTAAACGCCTTGTGCTGTGGATTTGCGGCGTAGACAGCATCTTCAATCAGCAAGGCTGCATCTTGTTCGCTATACAATGCGAATGCATCTTCTAAGGCTGAAACAGTTTTGATGATGTGTAACATAGCGTCCTCAGAATGACAGTAACTTGCCAGCTTGCTGCAGTTTTTCTTTTACTTGCTCAAGGCTGAGTGCTTGAGCATCTATAACGAGATCAGCTTGAGCCAATCCTCTCTGCGCTAACGATTCTGAACACACAAACACCTGTTCGATGTCGTATAGATCGAATAACTTGAGCATCGGCGCGTAATCTTTGCTTAAGATACCACTAGGTTCTTGCCCTAACAGAAGTTGATACACGCCATCTCCGATAAAGATCACGGTGATATCTTCGCAATACGCGGAAGCCGCTAAAAGCGCATCAACGCCTTCGCGACCAGCTGCGCTGCCATGCGGTGCGCTTCGAAATAGATAAGTTAACTGACTCAAAACTGTACCACTCTGTCTTGGGTTAACATCGCTTCGGCTAGACTGCCCAAACCCGCTTGTACAAAACCTTCTGCAAGATTGTTTTGTGTTAAACCATGTTGAGTGGCTTCATCCTCACTAATGATGCCACGACGCAGCGCTGCAGCGACACACGTTTCCAAACGCACATCATGTTCTTTAGCGAGACCTTGCCATGCTTTAGTCAAATCAAACTCATCATTAGCTGGCACACTTAACGCAGTACCGTTGGTCACACCATCTTGATAAAAGAACACACTCACCAGAGTATGCCCTTGTTCAATGACTGCTTGTGCGAATTGGTATGCGCTGCGTGCCGATTGGCTGCCGTAAACAGAGCCATTTACCACCAGCGTGTAAGTTAATCCACCCACGCTTATTCGTCCTCGGTTTTACGTTGACGAATGTATAAGTACACGGTGTGTTTTGAAATGTTAAGACGATCGGCAACACGGTTGATGGCATCTTTGATGTCGAAGATGCCTTTATCGTACAACTCCATCACGATCTGACGATTCTTAGTGTTGTTCGATACCGATTTATCCGCATTGATTTCTTCAATCGTGCGTTCAACGGTTTGGTCCACCAGCTCTTCTACGTCACTCGCGAAGTTCACCGATGAAGCGGCTTCTTTCGCTTCTTGCGTTGGCATGAAAGATTGCAACACTTGCGAGAATGGCGCATCAAGGTTGACGTTGATACACAGCAAACCAATTACGCGATTTTCACCGTTGCGGATAGCAACAGTGATTGACTTCATTAGTACGCCGCCTTTAGCTCGTGTGAAGTAAGAACGTGAGAAATTACGCTCAGAGCCTTCAATATCTTTCAGCATTTTTAGCGCTAAGTCAGTAATAGGCGAACCTACTTGGCGGCCGGTGTTTTCGCCATTGGCGATTTTGATTGCAGAGGTATTTAAGTCTTCCAGAGAGTGAAGAACGATTTCACAAAACGGACCGATCAGGCTCGCGATACCGTCCACGACCGCTTCGTAAGATCTCAAGATGATTTTGTCGTGCTCAGTAAATGGCATCACGTTAACCGATTCCATTTCGAGCAACATCTCCGCATTTATTGTTTCTGTAGTTGTCATAAGCCTTCGAGCGAAAAATCAACAAATTGGTGTAAGTTTATCAGAAAATTTGAAACGCAACCTAGCAAACTCACCAACTAGTGACCTAGAACAAAAAAGGCCCGTTAAACGGACCTTTTTCAATAACTTAGCTCAGCTCGTTCTTATTGCTCAGCTTTGTCATTCTCAACTTTTAGTAGCTCAACTTCAAATACAAGTGTTGAGTTTGCTGGAATGCTTGGTGTGTCTTGGTCACCGTATGCAAGCTCTGGCGGGATAACAAATTTGAATTTAGAACCCACTGGCATTAGCTGAACACCTTCTGTCCAACCTGGGATAACACGGTTTAGAGGGAACGTTGCTGGCTCACCACGATCGTAAGAGCTGTCGAACTGAGTACCGTCAATCAACGTACCTTTGTAATGTACTTGTACAGTGTCAGTGTCTTTTGGCTTCTCGCCTTCAGCAGGTGTGATTACTTGGTATAGAAGACCTGTGTCTGTTTTCACTACGCCTTCTTGCTTTTCGAATTCCGCACGGAAATCATCGCCAGCTTTTTTCGCTGCCGCTGCTTTTTCTGCTGCTTGTGCTTGCATCTTCTCAGCAACACGCTTGTCTAGAGACTCTAGAGCAGCACGTGTTTCTTCTTCGTTTAGCTCTGCGTTGCCTTTAAAGACATCTTCGATACCTTTAAGAACAAGGTCTTTGTTTAGGTTGATACCGATTTCGCTTGGTTTTTCGATGCTAGTGCTTAGGTAGTTAGCAAATGAAACACCGATTGCGTATGCCGCTTTGTCGTCGTCGGTTTTAAAGTGAACCGCTTTACCTGTTTCTGCTTGAACTTGTTCTGCTTGAGGTGCTGCTTCTGGTTTTGTTTCTTCTTTCTGACAACCTACCGCTAGCATTACTGTTGCAGCAAGTAGCGACACTTTTAAAACTGATTTCATTAAATTCTCCCAATAATGGCTTCGCCATTGGTTATTGTGCACAAATCTTATATGAGACTGGTGAAGACAATCGTTATACCAATATACTAGCTATATGTCTTAAGACACAAACCGGATTATTAGATGTGATGCAAAGAATTTCTCATTTATTCCTATATTTAATTGTCATCACCACGTTAAATGGTTGCTTTTTTACCGAGCATGAAGTTCAACGTTGGCCACTCGAACCGCAGGGCTCAACGAGCTTTGGACTCAGCCGAGATGGTCGATTTGCCCTGCTCTACTCTGAAGAACACCACTTGGTTTTGTGGGACCTAGAGCAAAACAAAAAACTCGCAACGCTTGGAGAGCTTGATGCAGATGGCAACGCGGTATCTCATATTCGTATTTCAGACAACGGCCGTTTTGCTGTAACCGCAGGTCAAATGAACTTTGCCGTTTGGGACCTTGGCTGGACGCAAGCACAAGGGCTGTGGTCCATTTCTGACGCGTTAATTCGCGACATCGACATCACCAGCAACGGTGAACAAGTGCTACTCGGGCTCTCAAACGGTAAAGCCATTTACGTCAACTTAGTCACCGGTCGTCGCTTGGAGTTCCTCGCTCACCGAGAAAAAGTCAACTCTGTCGCCATCTCTCCTAATGGTCGATTCGCATTGACAGGCGGTAACGACTACAAAGCTTACCTCTGGGATACTGAATCTGGTCAGGTATTACGAACTTTTGAACATGAACAACGTGTTGTGCGCGTGGCACTGCAACGAGATGGCAAACTCGCCATGACGTCAGACGGTGGCAATCAAGCGATCATTTGGAATTTAGAAACGGGTCAAAAGGTTTCGCAACTCAGCAGTTGGTCGCGCCAGTTGATTTTCTCTACCGCGCGTTTTTCTGATGATGGCTCTCGACTGGTAACGGGAACACCTTCAGGCCGCGTCTCGATTTGGGATACGCAGAGCGGAAAGCGCATTGACGGATTTGAAGTCGAGCCGAAAAAAGATACTCGCCCTCCTCGCGCGGTCGTGTATGATGCTGCCTTTGATTCTAAGCAACGTGTAATTACTGCCACATCGGCGGGCATCGCCCAAGCTTGGCAACTAGAGAACGGGTCATGACAGAAAAACTCATTGAGCAATTGGAAGCACGCATCAACGACTTAGAGTGTCAGGTGGCGTTCCAAGAGCAAACAATCGAAGATCTGAACAGTGCATTGTCACAACAACAATTGCAGATCACGAAGATGCAAGATCAAATGAAGTACGTAGTAGGCAAAGTGAAAAATATGGATTCTTCGAATATGGAAGATCCAGCCAACGAGCCACCGCCGCCGCATTACTGATCAATACGCGAAAGACAAAACAAAGCCCAGACTTATGCTGGGCTTTGTTGTAATTGCACGGTGGCTCGTCGAACGGTTAGTCGTTAGCGTAGATTTTCACACACAACTCACCACGAGTATTGATACCCGCACGATACATCCCGGTACTGTTCATAGCGAAATGCAACTCCCCATTCGCATCAATGGCAATCAGGCCACCTTCTCCGCCCATGGTTTTGAGATCTCCCTGAATAATGGCTTCACACGCGGTATGTACGTCCTCTTGCAAATAACGCATGCGTGCTGCTACATCTTCCGCAACACGTTTACGAATAAAGAACTCACCAACACCCGTAGTTGAAACTGCCACCACGCCATTCTCAGCCACCGTGCCACAGCCTATCAGTGCAGAATCTCCAACACGACCATATTGCTTATTGGTTACCCCACCCGTACTGGTCGCCGCAGCTAAGTTGCCTTGCTGGTCTAACGCCACTGCGCCTACGGTGCCGTGTTTACGATCATCCGGGTAACGAGACTCAGATAACGCAAACAAACCTTTCTCACGCATTGAGAGCAGCTGTTCATAACGGCGATCTGTGAAGAAGTAATCTTGTTCGGTGTATTGATGGCCTTGTTCAAAAGCAAACTTCTCAGCACCTTCACCAACCAACAACACATGGTTGCTGCGGAGCATCACATCCCGAGCCAACTCGATCGGGTTTTTAATGTGTCTAACGCCCGCGACAGCACCAGCGGCAAGGTTGCGACCATCCATCACAGAGGCATCCATTTCTACCATTTCGTTGTGAGTAAGAACCGAGCCTTTACCCGCATTAAAGTTGGGAGAGTCTTCCAGCACTTTTACCGCAGCGACCACCGCATCAAGCGCTTCTCCGCCTTGTTCGAGTATTTGGTGTCCTGCTTTTACCGCTGCTTCTAAGTCTGCCAAGATGGATTGCTGAAGTTCATCACTCATTTGTTCACGCAAAATGGTGCCTGCTCCGCCGTGAATGGCAATTGAGAACGGTTTCGTCATCGCTTTGTCCAACTGTTATTCCTTGTATGATTTGCACTACACCGCAGATAAACAAAAAGCGCAAGTTGAAACCTCAACTTGCGCTTTTTTAAAGTTTTGCTAGATGCGTTTATCTAGTGAAGAGCATGCGATTAGTGAGAACCGCAACCGCCGCCGCCACAACATTCGTGGTCGTCGCCTTTCTCTTCGCCGCCACAGCAGCCGCCTTCATGGTCGTGATCGTGGTCATGACCACCACAACAACCACCAGCTTGGTGAATGTGACCGTGTTCGATCTCTTCTGCTGTTGCTTCACGAGTTGCCATTACTTCAACTTCGAATGTTAGAGTTTGACCTGCTAGCATGTGGTTACCATCAACAACCACTTCGTCGCCATCTACTTCAGTCACTTCTACAGGGATTGGACCTTGGTCAGTGTCTGCTAGGAAACGCATGCCAACTTCGATTTGATCAACACCTTGGAATACGTCAGCAGGAACGCGCTGAACTAGAGCATCGTTGTGTTCACCGTATGCATCTTCAGGAGCTACAGTTACTGAGAACTTGTCGCCAGCCACTTTACCTTCAAGCTCTTTTTCAAGACCTGTGATTAGGTTGTTGTGACCGTGAAGGTAATCTAGAGGCGCGTCTGCAGTTGATTGGTCAACTACTACACCGTCTTCCATCATTACTTTGTATGCAAGGCTTGCAACAACGTTCTTTTCAATTTTCATACTAACTCCAGAGAGATTAATTGACTTAACCAGAATGGGGTTAAGTACTGCGATGGTAGTATTATGGGGATCAATTATCGAAGTTCAATTACTCAGGCTTAAAAATCCCAATCATTTCCTGCGCGGAGTGTTTATTTTTCTCTACAGATTGCGGTTTACGCTGCTCGGTGTAGTCACATTCAACGCACTCGACTAACTCAATATTGTTTTCTATCCACCAGCGTAGGGTATCTTGCTGGCTGCACTGTGGGCAAGTTGCCCCCGCGATAAAACGTTTCTTGGCTTTCACTTTTGTTCCTTTTCCCGCTTAGGTCTGCGGGTACTACTTCCAATGATTAGGCGACTGGTGATCGCTTTCCATCTCACGACCAAAAATTTCTTCTAGCTCTTTACGAGCTTCTTTGGCTCTTTGGGCGAGCTTCTTATCTTCATTATGCTGAGGCAGCAAGTCTTTAAGCATAGCATTATCGAGCTTACGAAAATGTGCTTCTGCCCGCTTTGCTTGATATGGGTGCATGCCTAACTCAACCAGAGTTTGACGACCAAGATCCAGTGCGCCTAAAAAAGTCTCACGCGAATAGTTTTGCACACCATGGCTCATCAACTGATAGGCTTCCACTCGGCTTCGAGCACGAGCGAGCAATTTGAGATTCGGAAAATGCGTACGGCAGATATCGACAATCGCCATCACTTCATCCGGCGAGTCTGTACAAATCACTAACGCTTCCGCTTTGTCTGCGCCAGCGGCGCGCAACAAATCGATTTGCGTGGCATCGCCATAAAAAACTTTGTAACCGTACTTACGCAGTAAGTGAATTTGGCTGGCGTCACTTTCCAATACCGTAACTTTGATTTTATTGGCGTACATTAAGCGTCCAACGATTTGCCCAAAACGACCAAAACCCGCAATGATGACGCGAGGACGACGATCAACCACGTGACTGGTGACGCTCTCTTCTTCCTGATTAAGCGTATGAGCGAACCACTTCTTTTGTCCCATCAACAAGAGTGGCGTGGTCACCATCGATAGGCTCACCACAACCAACAAAAACGCCACTTGTTCTTTGGATAAAATGCCTTCTTGGCTTGCCGCGGTGAAAATCACAAAAGCAAACTCACCACCTTGGCTCAAGATGGCGGCCATACGGCTACGTGCTTTTTCTCGCACTCGCCCCGCCCTGGCTAGGGCGTACAACACCAAACCTTTCACCACAACCAAAGCCACCACCGCACCAAGAATTTCAAGAGGATGCAACGCCAGTAAGCCTAAGTTTACCGCCATGCCAACCGCGATAAAAAACAGACCAAGCAGCAAGCCTTTAAACGGCTCGATAGCGATTTCTAGCTCATGGCGATATTCACTTTCGGCCAGCAACACTCCAGCTAAGAAAGTTCCTAGCGCCATGGACAAGCCCAGTTTTTGCATCACCACCGAAATGCCTAACACCACCAAGAGTGAAGCCACGGTAAATAGCTCGCGAACCCCACTCATCACGACAAAACGAAACAAAGGGCGCAATAAAAAGTGACCACCAATCAACAAGGCTACGACACTGCCTAAAACGGTAAAAGCATCGAACCAACTACCTACATTCTGTTCACCAGCCAAAAGCGGTAACATAGCCAACATCGGTATGACGGCGATATCTTGAAAAAGCAGCACAGCAAAACCAGACTGCCCGGTTTCGGTGCCATTGAGGCCTTGCTCTTCAATCACTTTGAGTGCAATGGCCGTAGAGGAAAGAGCGAGACCCATGCCGATGACCAAACTCACCTGCATACTCAAGCCAAACAAACTGACAATGCTACCGATAACCGCCGTCGTCACCACAACTTGCGCGCCGCCAAGACCTAAAATCGGCCCTCGCATTTGCCATAATTTTTTCGGGTTCAATTCCAAGCCAATTAAGAACAGCAGTAACACCACCCCGAGCTCGGCAAAATGCAGAATCGCATCGACATCGCTAATCAGGCGTAATCCCCATGGGCCAATCAATACCCCTGCCAACAAATAGCCAAGCACTGAACCTAAGCCAAATCGCTGCGCCAAAGGAACAGCAATCACCGCCGCCGACAGAAACACGACACTGCTTTGTAGAAACTCACTGGTTATCGCCATGCTGACCTCCTTGGTGCAACGCTTCCCACTCATCAAGAGGATGACTCAGCCATCGACGATACTGCTCCGCGTGTTCATAGCGTTCAATATCAGAAACATTGCGCGACCAATACAGCACCAGCGGCTCCATCCAATGCATCTGACATAGTGCAGCCGTCAACTCGAACGGTTGCAGAATCTGCTCTAACGGGTACTTGTTATACCCCCTAGCACTGAAGGCTTCTTCTTTACCACCCGTGGTGATCACACTGCGCCAATATTTGCCTTCCAGTGCAGAACCATCGCCAAACGCAAAGCCCTTGCCGAGTACTCGGTCTAACCACTCTTTCAACAACGCCGGACATGAATACATATAAAGAGGATGATGAAAGACAATCACATCATGATTCATCAGTAGATCATGTTCGTGATTCACATCGATAAAGAAATCAGGATAAGCGCCATAAAGATCGTGCACCGTCACGTGCTCAAGTGATTGCACTCGCTTTATCATCACTTGATTGGCAATGGAGTTGTGTGGCTCTGGGTGGGCATAAATGACCAGAACTCTTGGGAGAATAGACGCTGCTACAGCCAAATGGTCGTCCTTGTGGTGATTTTTATCCGTTATCAAATTGTTATACTTTTTTGTATAGCATAATGCAATTAAAGCTCAGTGATCGACTTTTCCCGTCAATAGCCCTACTATTCATCGCGAGATCAACGACCAAGAAACGCGCGCTGCGCAAAGTGAACAAAAACCCTATGATTACCTTCTCTGATATTCAGTTACTGCGTGGCGGTAAACCTCTTTTAGACCAAGCATCGGCAACCATTCACCCAGGTGACAAAGTGGGTCTGGTTGGCAAAAACGGCTGTGGTAAATCGACCTTATTTGCTCTACTGAAAGATGAACTGTCGATTGACGCGGGCTCGTTCAGCCAACCTCAGCATTGGGAATTGGCGTGGGTAGCGCAGGAAACACCTGCTTTAGAACGCAGCGCACTGGAATACGTCATTGATGGTGATCGCGAATACCGTGGTCTTGAGCAACAGCTAGCGGTTGCCGAAGAAAAAGACAACGGTACGCTGGTGGCAGAAATTCACGGCAAGATCGAAACCATTGGCGGTTATAGCATCCGTGCCCGTGCGGCAGAATTGCTTGACGGCCTTGGCTTTAGCCAAGAACAGATGAGCTGGAACTTAACTCAGTTCTCTGGGGGTTGGCGTATGCGCCTTAACTTGGCTCAAGCACTATTGTGTCGTTCCGATCTACTACTGCTCGACGAACCAACCAACCACTTGGATTTGGACGCCGTAATGTGGCTAGAACGCTGGCTGCAGAACTACCCTGGCACACTGATCTTGATCTCGCACGACCGAGATTTCCTAGATCCGATCGTTGGTCGCATCATCCATATCGAAAACCAACAGCTGAACGAATACACGGGCAACTACTCGTCATTCGAAAATCAACGTGCGCAAAAAATGATGCTGCAACAAGCGATGTTCGAGAAGCAACAAAAGCAAATGTCGCACATGCAAAGCTACATCGACCGCTTCCGCTACAAAGCGTCGAAAGCGCGCCAAGCACAAAGCCGAATCAAAGCGCTAGAACGCATGGAAAAAGTCTTGCCCGCGCAGTTCGATAACCCATTCAGCTTTGAATTCCGTCAACCAGCTGCGCTGCCAAATCCAATCATGATGATGGACGACGTATCGGCAGGTTACGGCGACAACCTAATTTTAGAAAAGATTCGTCTGAACTTAGTACCGGGCAGCCGTATTGGTTTGCTTGGCCGCAACGGCGCAGGTAAATCGACCTTAATCAAACTGCTTTCAGGTGAACTTAAAGCGCAAGGTGGCGATCTCACCTATTCGCAAGGCGTAAAGATCGGCTACTTTGCTCAGCACCAGTTGGAAACGTTGCACCCAGAAGAAACACCACTGCAGCACATGATGCAGATCGCACCGGATCAAACAGAGCAGCAACTGCGCGATTACCTAGGTAGTTTTGGTTTCCAAGGCGACAAAGCGCTAGAAAAAGTCGCACCGTTCTCTGGTGGTGAAAAGGCACGCTTGGTGCTGGCATTGATCGTGTGGCAAAAACCAAACCTATTGCTACTCGACGAACCAACCAACCACCTAGACTTAGACATGCGCCAAGCGTTAACCATGGCTCTGCAAACGTTCGAAGGTGCGATGGTGATTGTTTCACACGACCGTTACTTACTGCGCGCAACCACCGATGATTTGTACTTAGTGCATGATCGCCAAGTTGCGCCATTCGATGGTGACCTAAACGACTACTACAAGTGGCTGACTGAACAACAAAAAGCCGAGCGAAAAGAAGCACAAGCGTCGCAACCAGTTAAAGATACCGCAAACAGTGCCGCTGCGAAGAAAGAGCAAAAACGTCGCGAAGCGGAATTTCGTAAACTGACGGCGCCAATTCGCAAAACCCTGACACAATTAGAAAATAAAATGGATAAGTTAGGTGTAGCACTGGCAGAGGCTGAAGAACAATTGGCGGATAACTCACTGTATGAAGCCGAAAATAAAGCTAAACTAAATGAAGTGCTGGCCCTTCAAGCTTCGAGCAAATCAGAACTTGAAGAAGTGGAAATGGAATGGATGTCTGCTCAGGAAGAACTGGAGCAGATGGAGCTAGAGTTTAACCAATGACAAACAAACACGCGGAATACACTCTTACCCTAGAACACCTTTGGCAGTTCAGCCTGCAGTTTTATGGCGTGCGAGAAGTAAAAGAAGCGTGTTTATCATTGCAAAACAATTACCACGGTAACGTGAATCTATTACTGCTGCTCCGTTGGCTCGACGAGCAGCAGCTTATCTTCCAAGAGAAAGATTGGCATTTGGTTCAAAGCTGCCTTGGCCGTAGTGAAACGCTGCTACACTCTTTTCGCGACCTGCGACGTCATCTAAAATCCCAAGTGAACGATGCGTTATATCGAGAAAGCCTGCAGTTTGAACTGCAACTCGAAAAGCAACAACAAGCCGATTTGGTCGACTGTATTAACTCACTTACACTGATTAAAAACGATGGCGATCCACTCACGCTCAGATACTGTCGTCAGCTTGGTGGAGAGCATTTGCAACAAGCCTTTGCTATCCCTGTGCCAAACATTCACCCACCAAAACACTCATAACGCTGTAGAATACCTATAATCTTTATAAAGGATTATATTAATAAGTTCTTCAACTGACATGAAGGACCATATAAGAGCAGTTAGGTATGACACAATTTTTCGCAGCCGCCGGGATCAAGAACCCGCACCTTCAGACCCTTTTACCGCGCTTTATTCGTAAAAAAGCGCTGTTTACGCCTATTTGGCAGACACTGGATACCGACGATGGCGACTTCCTCGATCTCGCTTGGAGTGAAGACCCCACCAAAGAACCCGCGCAGAACAAACCCATCTTCGTTTTGTTTCATGGTTTGGAAGGATGCTTCTACAGCCCGTATGCAAATGGCCTGATGAATGCGTTTGCGAAATCTGGTTGGTTATCGGTGATGATGCATTTTCGTGGCTGTAGCGGCAAACCGAACAAAAAAGCTCGCGCATACCATTCAGGAGAAGTAACGGACGCTCGCTTCTTTTTGGAACACCTTCATCTGCGCTTTCCAAACAATCCAAAAGTCGCCGTCGGCATCTCCCTTGGTGGCAATATGCTGGCGAACTACTTAGCCCAATACAAAGATGACCCGATTTTAAAAGCGGCCACCATCGTCTCTGCACCACTGGATTTGGCGGCTTGTGCCAATCGAATTGAGCAGGGCTTTTCCAAAGTGTATCGCCGTTACCTACTCTCTTCTCTCAAACGGAATGCTCTACAAAAACATCATCTACTGCATGGCGAATTGGCGCTGTCGTACAACTCCATCAAGCGCGTCACTCGTCTGTACGAATTTGATGACTTGATCACTGCACCTCTGCATGGTTTTAAGGATGCACAAGATTATTACGATCAATGCTCAGGATTGAGCAAGTTACAGCAGATCACCTTGCCAACTTTGATCATCCACGCCAAAGACGACCCGTTCATGACCGAAGAGGTGATCCCCAAATTTGTTCTGCCAGATAACATTGATTACCGTCTGTTTGAGCACGGCGGACACGTTGGTTTTCTGACTGGTACGGCGTTAAAACCAAAGTTCTGGTTAGAGGAAGCCCTGCCCGCGTACTACGAAAGTGTCGCGGCAGAGTACCTTTCAGCTGTATCCAAACCGCGAACACAGTAAACTAGCCTTTCATCATAAAAGTTTGAGGTATTTATGATCATTCCTTGGCAAGACATCGCGCCAGAAACACTGGAAAATCTAATTCGTGAGTTCGTACTACGCGAAGGCACCGACTATGGCGCGGTTGAAATTTCACTGCAAAACAAAATCGATCAAGTGAAGACGCAACTAGAAAAAGGTGAAGCCGTCATCGTGTTCTCAGAACTGCATGAAACGGTTGATATTCAACTCAAAGCAAAGTTTTAGCACGTTCACATTTTTACCGTATCCCACTCGATGACAAGTCGTTGTTACATGCTATAGTGGGTTATCGACCGTGCAGCGGTTCGCTGCTGCACTTTACAGGTACGTAATTTTCGACAAGGTTTGTCATGTCAGCTAAACACCCAATCATTGCGGTTACTGGTTCATCCGGTGCCGGCACAACCACGACGTCTGAAGCATTCCGCAAGATGTTCAATATGATGAACATCAGGCCGGCATGGGTGGAAGGAGACAGCTTCCATCGCTTTACTCGCCCTGAAATGGACATCGAAATTCGCAAAGCCCGCGAGCAAGGCCGACACATCAGTTACTTTGGTCCGCAAGCGAATGACTTCCCGGGATTAGAAGAGTTTTTCCGTAAGTTCGGTCATGACGGCACTGGCAGCGTGCGCCGTTATCTGCATACGTTTGACGAAGCGGTTCCCTACAATCAAATGCCTGGCACGTTTACACCGTGGCAAGACTTACCTGAAAACAGTGACGTGCTGTTTTATGAAGGACTGCACGGTGGCGTGGTCGATGGCGATGTTAATGTTGCTCAGCATGTGGATTTCTTAATTGGCATGGTGCCAATTGTGAACTTAGAGTGGATCCAAAAATTCGTGCGCGACACTCGCGATCGCGGCCATTCGCGTGAAGCGGTGATGGACTCAATCGTGCGCTCAATGGACGATTACCTCAATTACATCACTCCGCAGTTTTCTCGTACTCACATCAACTTTCAACGCGTCCCAACCGTCGATACCTCCAACCCGCTTAACGCCAAAGGTATTCCGAGTTTAGATGAAAGTTTTGTGGTGATTCGTCTGCGCGGCATTAAGAATGTCGACTTCCCATATCTGCTGGCCATGATTGATGGCTCATTTATGTCGCGCCACAACACCATTGTTGTGCCAGGCGGCAAAATGAGCTTTGCAATGGAGCTCATAGTTAGGCCTATCCTACAACAGCTGATTGAAACAGGAAAAATTGGCTAAAAACGTAGCGGGCTAGATGTTTACTTTTCATACCGTGATCATGTGCACAGTTTTGCTTACAAAATCTCAATCATGGCACGATTAAAATCAAGAAATCGTTTTCGAAAAAGGATACTATTTCTTACCGAAACACAAGAGAGCTTGCAGCATATAAAAAGTGCTCTTATTCTAGTAAGCCTAATTCAGGCTTAGCTAAAATATGGATAGCGCAAGCGTACCCTGCAGAGGAAGTGAGATATTATGGTTCTAGGTAAACCTCAAACCGACCCAACATTAGAGTGGTTTCTTTCACACTGTCATATTCATAAGTACCCATCAAAGAGCACGCTAATTCACGCAGGTGAAAAAGCTGAAACGTTGTACTACATCGTTAAAGGCTCTGTTGCGGTTCTTATCAAGGACGAAGAAGGTAAGGAAATGATTCTTTCTTACCTAAACCAAGGTGACTTTATTGGTGAACTTGGTCTATTCGAAGAAGACCAAGAGCGTACAGCTTGGGTTCGCGCTAAATCTCCTTGTGAAGTTGCTGAAATTTCTTTCAAGAAGTTCCGTCAGCTTATCCAAGTAAACCCAGACATCCTAATGCGTCTTTCTGCGCAGATGGCTCGTCGTCTTCAAGTAACTAGCCAAAAAGTGGGTGACCTAGCGTTCCTAGACGTAACTGGTCGTATCGCTCAGACGCTTCTGAACCTTGCTAAACAACCAGATGCAATGACTCACCCAGACGGCATGCAAATCAAGATCACTCGTCAAGAAATCGGTCAAATCGTTGGCTGTTCTCGTGAGACAGTAGGTCGTATCTTGAAGATGCTAGAAGAGCAGAACCTAATCTCTGCGCACGGTAAAACTATAGTTGTTTACGGTACTCGTTAATCTCAATTTAGAGTGACACGAACAAAATTATAAAAGCCACCAATGGCGACATTGGTGGCTTTTTATTTACTTTGTTATTCACCTTGCAACTCAGTCAAACCCTAGGTCGCAAGAGGCTAACAAACAACAACGTTAGCCCGAGGTATTCCATTGCGTTTAGCCATTAGTACTTTCAAAAATTTTGTCTGCTGATGCTGCAACAAATCCTGGATACAACTCGCCATTCTCCATTGGGTAACGTTTAGCAAACTCGTAAAAGCCACCTGGGATAATTTCCGAACCTTCTTCGAAGGTCACTGGCACTTTGTCTGCCATTGTCGACGATTGCTCAAGCAGCACTTCCGGCGAGCCTTTCACCTCACCGCCCGACTCATTGATAACAAACCCTGCTTGACGAAGATGGTCGTTAACCTGTTTGACTTCATCGTGTTGATTCAACTGATTCACACTCACCGTAAAGTGATTAGCACCATAACCGTGCGCGGCCAGCCAAGACGCATACTCGCTCTCTTTAGCCAACGTTTGGTAATCAGCAAAGCTTAGCTCCCATAAGCGACCGCCATGCAGAAATGCACTGCCCGACAGTTTTTCAGCATCCACTTGCGCAACCAGTTTCGCCACAATATCTTGCAGCTCTGGCGAACACTCTTCGACTTTCAGCTCACTGATGAAGACTTTAGGCTGCTTCGGATCTGGGTGCTCATAGTGTTTTGCGACCAGTTTTTTGCTCTCAAATACGTAGTCCCCACACGCTTTATAGCCAGCAGCTAAAAACGGTTTCGCCAATGTCTCGATACCTAGCGGTTCAACATTGAAAGTGCGTAAAGCAATATGATCATTAATCAGAGCCTCATCTTCTTGTAGAAGTTGATGCACCTTAGCAGCAGAAGGACAAAGACGTTGGATGTAGTCTTGCCATAGCGATTCAAATAACACATCGGGCGTCATAACGACTCCTTGTTACGAGATGTAGGATTAAGATAAGAGTGTGGTCGCTCGTTCACAGCCCAAAAGCTGTCCAGAATAATGAACGAGCAACCATCAACCTGTGACGGTAAATGTCAGTCAGTCAAACACGCTTTTTGAGTCTGTGCTCACTTGCCGTGTAATGCCAACGCGTACTACCCAAACCTAAATGATGCGTCAGCACATTGGGCCACGATGCATGGTCGTGACCCTGTTATTGAAACTTAAAGCGTCACGCCAGGGCTCAATGTCGCAGGTAATTCCGTCTCCTGCCCTTCCATAGATGCCATAGGGTAAGCACAGTAATCCGCCGCGTAGTAGGCGCTTGGACGAAGGTTGCCTGATGCACCAGGGCCACCAAATGGGGCGTCACCACTTGCGCCCGTCAATTGACGGTTGCGGTTTACGATGCCTGCGCGAATGTGGTCAACAAAGTATTCCCATTCTTGATCGTCTGTTGATACAAGACCTGCCGACAGGCCAAAGCGCGTGTCATTCGCCAGCTCGACGGCTTTATCCAAACCTTCATAGCGCACGACTTGCAGCAGCGGTCCGAAGTATTCTTCATCTGGCAACTCGGCAATGTTAGTCACATCGATGATGCCTGGAGAAACAAACGCCGCCTCTCCTGCTTTTGCTTCAATTAAGCTTTCACCGCCTAGAGATTGCAGGTTTGCTTGCGCATCAAGTATGAACTTCGCCGCAGCCACAGAGATTTGTGGGCCCATAAATGGCGCAGGTTCTGCGAATGGTTGATCCATGCGAATGTTTTTCGTCGCTTCCACCAGCTTAGTGATCAGAGCATCCCCTTTCTCACCAAACGGCACGTATAGACGACGAGCACAAGTACAACGTTGACCAGCACTGATGAATGCCGATTGGATGATGGTGTACACCGTTGCATCCAAATCACCATAGTTATCAGAGATGACCATCGGGTTGTTGCCGCCCATTTCTAGCGCTAACATCTTGCCTGGTTGACCTGCAAACTGACGATGCAGAATGTGACCCGTGTTCGCACTGCCCGTAAACAGAATGCCATCAATACCTTTCGCATCAGCCAGCGCAATACCGGTTTCCTTCGCACCTTGAACAAGGTTGATCACGCCTTTTGGTAAACCCGCGTCTTCCCACAATTTCATAGCTAGCTCGCCAGTCCAAGGCGTTTGCTCAGATGGTTTGAACACAACTGTGTTCCCCGCTAGCAAGGCAGGAACGATGTGGCCATTCGGTAAGTGACCAGGGAAGTTATATGGCCCAAACACCGCCATTACGCCAAGAGGACGATGTCGCAATACAATCTGGTTGCCCGCAGCTTCGCGAGTCGCTTCACCAGTACGGTCATGGTAGGCACGAATAGAAATAGCGATTTTGCCAGCCATTGCTGCCGCTTCTGTGCGCGTTTCCCAAATTGGTTTACCCGTTTCTTTCGCGATCACTTCGGCAATTTTTTCACTGTTTTCTTTCACTTTTTCAGCAAAAGCCAACACAATTGCTTCGCGTTCAGCGAATGGACGCTTTTTCCATTCGACGAACGCAGCACGCGCTGCAGCAACGGCTTGGTCTACTTGTTCCGCCGTTGCACCGTTACCGCGCCAAATTACTTCTTGGTTGTACGGAGACAGAGACACAAACTCTTCACCCTGACCTTGTACCCATTCACCTGCAATCCAATGTGTCATTGTTACTATCCTTAAATTCTGTCGTCTGTTACTGCGGTAGAAGGCGAACGAAATCCCCTTCCTTCACCAAGAGCGCATCAGCTAATTCAGGCGCCAACACAACGCTTTGCGTTTCTGCGTCGTACGCGGCTTTTGCTGCAGCGGCACGGAAGTTCTCGAATGACGAGTTACACATCAAGAAGTCTTGAGTGCTGGTATGCGCTGAGATTTTGACTTGAGCACGGAATGAATGACGTACCGATTCGATATTGCGTAAGTCACATTCAACCGTTGGACCGCCATCGAAGATGTCGACGTAGCCACGGTTGGTAAATCCTTCACGCTCTAGCAGCTTCAGCGCTGGGCGCGTGTTGTCATGCACTTGACCAATCACCGCTTGTGCTTCTGGGCTCAATAGGTTGATGTAAATTGGCAGCTTTGGCATCAAGTCAGCGATAAAGCCTTTCTTGCCGATGCCGGTAAGATAATCTGCAAGTGTGAAATCAATAGAGAAGAAGTGCTCTTGTAACCATTGCCAGAATGGAGAATTACCATTCGCATCAGAGACGCCACGCATCTCGGCAAAGATGGTTTTAGAGAAACGCTCTGGGTGCTCCGCCATCATAAGAAAACGGCACTTAGACATCAGACGGCCATTTAAGCCCTGGCGATATTTTTCGCGTAGAAACAGCGTACAAATCTCACTGTTCCCCGTGTAGTTGTTGCCAAATGTCAGTAGTTTAACGACGTTATTTACGCCGAGTTTTGGCGAAGAGTGAACCACTTTACTGATGTGATATGAGTAGAACGGTACGTCCCAGCCAATAGATGCTTCGATTCCGGTGGTACCCGCAACCTCACCCGATTCAGAGTCAAAACCCACCATTAGGTAGCCTTCGTCACCGGGTTCGGTCACGTCGGGCTTACCAAAGCTGTACTCCGAGTGTTTGATTCGATTGGTTAACAGTTCTTCGTTAACCGGTAGAGATGTAAATCCGTGACCAGACTCCACCGCACAGGTGTGCAGCGCGTCATAATCCGACATCGCGATAGGGCGAACTACTAGCATCAATACTCCCTCCAGATGCAAGAAGATCCTAACTATATTGTAGGAACAATTCCCCCATCAGAGATCCTTGACGGGGGTGTCTGCGTTGACGTTTAAACTGATATCGCGCTTAAACTAAAGTCGCGATAGCTTTATCCAGTTTCGCCAAGCCTTCTTCAATTTCTTGTTGTGTGATAACGAGTGATGGTGTGAAACGCACGACATTGGCACCCGCAACCAATACCAATAGACCTTGTTTACCTGCAGCAACCAGCACATCACGTGCACGGCCTTGCCACTCTTCATTCAGCGCAGCGCCTAGCAATAGACCTTTGCCACGAACTTCAGAGAATAGGTTGTACTTCGCATTGATCTTTTCTAGACCTGCGCGGAACAGCGCTTCGCGCTCTAAAACACCAGCAAGCACTTCTGGTTTTGTCACTTCGTTAACGACCGCTTCTGCCACTGCACATGCCAATGGGTTACCACCGTATGTTGAACCGTGAGTGCCCACTTTCAGATGCTCAGCCAGTTTTGCTGTTGTTAGCATTGCACCGATAGGGAAACCACCACCCAGTGATTTCGCTGTGCTTAGAATGTCTGGCGTGATACCTAGACCTTGGTAAGCATAGAAATGACCAGTACGTCCGTTACCCGTTTGAACTTCATCAAAGATAAGTAGCGCGTTGTGCTTGTCACACAGTTCACGTACTGCTTGGGCAAATTCCGGAGTTGGTGGCACGATACCGCCTTCACCTTGTAGCGGCTCCATCATAACTGCACATGTGCGATCTGACATGTGTGCTTGAAGTGCTTCGATGTCGTTGTATGGTAAGTGCGTAACATCGCCTGGCTTAGGACCAAAACCGTCTGAGTAAGCCGCTTGACCGCCAACCGTCACAGTAAAGAATGTACGACCGTGGAAACCTTGTTTAAATGCGATGATTTCTGATTTTTCAGGGCCATGAACATCTGCCGCGTAACGGCGTGCTAATTTCAGTGCCGCTTCGTTGGCTTCTGCGCCCGAGTTAGCAAAGAATACGCGCTCAGCAAAGCTCACTTCAGTTAGCTTTTTCGCAAGGCGAAGTGCCGGCTCGTTCGTCATCACGTTACTTAGATGCCACAGCTTGTTGCCTTGCTCAGTCAACGCATCAACCATTACTGGATGACAATGACCCAAGCAGCTCACTGCAATACCACCAGCAAAGTCGATGTACTCGTTATCGTCCTGATCCCAAATACGTGAGCCTTTGCCTCTTACAGGGATCATTTCCATCGGGTTATAGCAAGGTACCATCACCTCATCGAATAAACCGCGCTCTACTTTAATTTCCGTTGTCATTGCACATTCCTTCTTGATACCGCATGCGTAGCAGATAAGCGAATTTAACCGGCCATCGTTGCCAGCAAATAATGTTTTGCATTTAAGCTATTGCGGCATTGTATTTACATTTAATTAACCATTTCAATAGTGATTTATTCTTTTCGTATTGCTGCGCAACTGCCATTAATCACTACTTATGAGTATTTATGCATCAAGAAAGTAAAATAGAGAAGTGAATTTTTATAAAAGTTATGTAATACAGGGGTTAGACAAGTCAAAATGGCGTGCATAAGCAGACCATCAACCATGAAACGCATAGTTTTGCATTCCACTTACACCGTCAAAAAGATGAACAATTTGTTAAGAAAAGTGATCGAGATCAGATCGCTCTGCGTGCAAGAAAGTTGGCTAACAGCTCATGTCCTTGCTCAGTTTTGATTGATTCTGGATGAAACTGCACAGCATCAATAGGCAGGGTTTTGTGCTGATATCCCATTATTTCGTCCATGCTTCCATCAGGCAGCTCCGTCCAAGCGGTCAATTCAAACACATCGGGTAACGTGCCATTTTTCACCACAAGAGAGTGGTAGCGGGTTACCGTAAGTGGGTTATTTAGATTTTTAAACACACTGCGACCCGTGTGGCGAATAGGCGATGTTTTACCATGCATGACTTGTCTCGCACGCACAACTTCACCACCGAACACTTGCGCAATGGCTTGATGGCCAAGGCACACCCCCAAAATAGGAAGCTTACCGGCAAAATGCTCTATCGCTTGCAGGGAAATACCCGCTTCGTTTGGCGTACAAGGCCCAGGGGAAATCACCAAATGGGTTGGATTGAGGGCTTCGATACCTTGAATGTCGATTTCGTCATTGCGCACGACCTTTACCTGAGCACCAAGCTCGCAAAAGTATTGGTAAAGGTTATAAGTGAAAGAATCGTAGTTATCGATGATCAACAACATAACGTGTCGGCTGCTCCAATCCGTTTTGGCAAGGCTTAAGGATCAATTGTCTGGTTTACCACAATTGAGGGCGGTATTTTGCAACACCCAATTAGAAAGGCAAGTCTTTGCGCAATAAAAAGGCCAGCATCGGCTGGCCTTTGAGTTTTACAGCTATGTTTTTAGGAAAGGAGTGGCTTAACGGCGGCGGCGGAACAAACCAAGTCCAAGCATTGCTAGCAGTGCACCAAACCCAAACGAACCACCATCAGAGTCTTTCGAATCTGTGGTGCCCGTTTCAGGTTGAGTCATAGAGACTGCACGAGCAGAGCTAAACTTAACGACGTTGCCAGTCGAGTCTGTCACTTTCTCTTCCAGTTGGTAGTTACCTTGCTCTGGCGCCTGTTCAAACTCAACATTCACGCTGCGCGCTTTAATGTCCGTTTGATCTAAAGTCTTGCTCGCTGAGTAAGCTTTCGCGTCACTACTTACAGCGGTAGCTTGAGTCGCGACGGTTAAGCTAACAGTCACGATGTCACCTGCAACCGCGTTTGGTGGCAAACGTACATCTACCGCTAAGTTTTCACCCGCTTTCGGTAAATCGATATCCGTATCAGGTAAATCAATCGCGATGATCACAGGATCGTGGTCAGATGCCGAGAACGCATCTTTGTATTTCGGCATGTCACCTGTGTATTTGCTGCCGTACTCAAACAAATTACTTTCTAGTGAGTTAATGTGCCAATCTTCAATCGCTACCACTTTTTGCGCCAAACTGTTGCTTGCCAAGGCGTGGTCTAAATTGCCCAGCTCACCAGAGTAGGTGTACGAGAACGTGTCTGTGCCATGCAGCAAGGTATTAAGGTTGTTCAGGCCGTAACCTTGTTTGATTTGCGTTTGCTCAACTTGCAACTCACCACCGTTGATTGTGGTGTAACCCGCTGTGTAGATATCACGTCCGTATTTCTCTTTCGAGTAATCAGTCAGTGTCAGTAGTGGATCTTCCATGCCATACGCATTGAGGTCCCCCATCAGCAACACATCGCCTTTCACGTCTTTCAACGCTTCACCCACTGCGTGCGCAGCAGAAACACGGAAGTTGTTACAGTTACCTTGCAGATCCGCAGGCTCCGAGTCTTCTACGCCGGCAATCCACTCTTCAATACATTCAGAACCTTTCGATTTGAAGTGGTTAACGACGATAGAAAGATCTTCACCGCTCTCTTGTACCGTGAAGGTTTGCAACAAGCTGTGGCGTTGGTATTTGTCGTACGCAGGGTTGCTCTCAGCACCATCTTTACGGGTAATGGTGTTTTCGGCAATGTGCTGCTCTGGCGTGAAGATCACTTTCGCCGCTTCTTTTGGCGTGACCACTTTCGCGCGGTACAAGATAGCAACCATGATCGCATCACTTCCGAAGTACTCTTCTTGGTACTTGTCTTTATCTGCGATTTCAACGTAAGTGTAATGATCGTCTGCGTCATCGATTTCTGCATTCAATGCATCCACCAAGTTTTGCACAGCACTGCCATCACCGAAGCCGTTATTTTCCACTTCCATCAAACCAATGATGTCAGCATCCATCTTATTCATCGCAGACACGATTTTCGCTTGTTGGATCAAGAACTCATCGTGATTCGTCGCGCCACGGTTTTGGCCTGTCGGGTTGTTGTTTCCGCTGTCTGCAACCGAAGTGAAGTAATTAAGCACGTTAAAGCTTGCAACGCGTAAATCCGACTCTGCGATAGCTGGCGCCGCTTTACGCTCTACATCAAAACCATCATCCGCTGCCACAAAGTTAGTGTTGTTTACATCATTCGTCGCGATCAGACGGTATTCGTTGTAGCTGTAATTCACTACGCCCTGTAAACCTTCAACGCGCGAACCTAAGCGAATGTGCTGTTCAGATGAACCGTCTTGATCCAAATCTTGACCAAACTCAGGGTAGTAAGGAATTTTGCCGTTCGGTGCTTTGGCATCAGATTCTAGGAAAACTCGATTCTCTGCATTTTGTTTTGCTAATGCGACCGCTTCTGCACTGTCTGCTGCGTGAAGCTGAGTTGGCTTAAAGAGCGGAGCTTGGTGCGACAACATCATGTTGTTACGTTTTGAATCGTAATCGTAAGAGAAGTTGCGAGTAACAAACAAATCACTGGCTGAGTTCAGCGTCACTTGCATCCCTTCATGGCGCTCTAACGCATCCCGCAGAGTTTCGCCTTCTTTGATCACAAGCGGCGTCACCAATGGAGCGTCTGACGTGCCAGTTTTTACATAGCTGGTTGCGTCAGAAGAAAGCTGAGTATTGCTGTAGTACTCCTGAACCTTACCTTTCACACAAACTACGTCACCAGGCTTTAGCTCGGTATCTGCGGCGTTCGTATGAATAAATAGACCTTCTGACGTCTTATCGTTGTTATCGTTCTCGATAGCTTGCAGGTAGAAGCCTTTCGTCAAACCGCTAGTAACAGCGCTCACGACACCAGTAACAAAATGCTCTTCTGTCGTAATGTATGGGTAACCATCGATAAATGGCGAAGAAGCACCTTCACCTTGAATGTCTTGAATGGATGTGAACGTTGGCGCGTGTCCATCCACTTCACACACAAATGCTGCAGGTGGCTCAGCTGCGTTCAGCTCGCCCAAGCCATCAATGTTGTCTTTTGCTAACGTTGTCCATTGAGAAGATTGGAAAGTCGCAGAAGGCGTCAGTGCGTCACCGTTACGTACCAAAGTGGCGTCTTTGCCAAATGCTACACCACCCATCACGCCGACCATGTCGTGAACTTCACCATCTTTTAATAGTGCGAGAGGATCGTCACCATTAAAGTTCGCCACGTTTTTATCGGTCTGGTCAGCCACTGCTTTAATCGCATCGCTGGCATCGCCATGGGCAAGAACAAACACCTGCTTCGCTTGCAACGTTACTTGGCTCAAATCGGTCTTGCTGCCCCAAGTGCCACCACCATTAGATGATTTCGCTAGCTCATAACCTGTTAGCGTGACTGCGGCATCACCGGTATTCGCGATCTCGACCGCTTTATTATACGAGCCACCTTCTACGTACTGGGAAATGATAATTTCTGCATTCGCGTTAGCGCTAAGCGCACTAGCGATGGTTAATGCAAGTATTGAGGGTTTGATTAACGTGTCCATTGTCGTACCTGATATTTATTTAAATGCAAACTAAGCTCCGATCAGAGCCTACCATTTGCGTCTACTATCAGGTTTATTTATGAAATAAATAAGAAAGAGCAGTAAAAGCCGTGAAATAAATCACATGTGAATCTATAAAAATATGCCAAAACAGCGTATTCAAACATATTTTGTAATAAATACAGTTCAGTAGTGCAGCAGGAAAGCAAAATTAGACTAATTGCTCAGTTTATTTTTCCATTCCATGTTATGGAATACATCAATACTTTCTTGGTACACCAAGTTATTATTTCGAGCGCTTTCATGCTTCATTAAATATAATTAATTACTAATTTAGAATATTGCTACTTTGGTTTATTTCAGAATCTCGCTTGTTATTTACTCCCCCGCTTTCCGCACTCGCCATTTACACTTCAAATTTTTATCAATCAAAAATGATAAATTCCAACAACACAGTGGAGAAAAACATACACAAGCGTTATAACACCAACGCGAGACAATAAGATCTCATCCATCATCTATCGTGGACAAATCAATGAAAACAATTCAACGTATTGGGCTAGCTCTCTCCGCGTTTGGGCTTATGACAGGTTGTCAGCTAACATCTTCTGAACCGCTTTACCCAACCGCTAATCAAAAAACTATCCAATCAGCAAAAAATGAGTTCAAGGGAATGGAAGAGTTTGAAGTCAGTGACGATGGTGTCATTTCTTTTCGTGCCCGCCTGCCTGGACCAGACTATTACTGGGAGCCATATAAAATCAAACAGTTAAGTTACGAGATATCCTGTGTTTTCCTCACTAATTATGTGGATCGTGGGATGGTAGTGAAATCGTCGTTTTTAGGCGCTCGTGGCCGCGTTGAGTACTATGATATGGAGCGCTGTATGGACAACACGCCCTTTGAGTAATTTTCTCAGCACATAAAAAAAGCTCCACCGAAGTGGAGCTTTTTGGGTATTGGATTACTTGAGATTACGGACGAGCAACAAAACCAACAGCTTCGTATGCTTTTTTCAGTGTTTCCGCCGCGCGAGCCGATGCTTTCTCCGCGCCTTGCTTCATCACTTCATCCATAAACGCACGATCTGCACGAATACGACGGTATTCTTCTTGAATTGGCTCAAGCATCGCAACAACCGCTTCACCCACGTCTTTCTTGAATGGGCCATACATTTCAACGCCTTTGTATTTCGCTTCAATCTCTTCAAAGCTCATGCCTGTCGCTGCAGAGTAAAGACCCATTAGGTTTGCAATACCCGCTTTGTTTTCAACATCATGGCGAATGCTTGGTGGCGTTTCGGTATCCGTTTGGGCTTTATTGATCTTCTTGATGATCGATTTCGGCTCTTCAAGCAGCGTGATAACGTTCTTACGGTTATCATCAGACTTCGACATTTTCTTAGTCGCATCTTGAAGGCTCATTACGCGTGCGTTAACCGTTGGAATGTATGGCTCAGGCACCGTGAAGATTGGGCTTTCTGGCGAGTAAATGTTGTTGAAACGCGTTGCGATATCACGCGCTAATTCTAGGTGCTGCTTCTGGTCGCTACCTACTGGCACTTGGTGTGCGCCGTAAAGCAGGATGTCTGCTGCCATTAGCACTGGGTAATCAAACAGACCCACGTTTACGTCGTTCGCGTAACGTGCAGACTTGTCTTTAAACTGAGTCATACGGCTCAGTTCACCCATTTGAGTGTAACAGTTAAGAAGCCAACCAAGTTGAGCATGCTCTGGTACGTGTGACTGAACAAATAGCGTGCTCTTCTTCGGATCAACACCAACTGCCAGACAGATCGCCAATGCGTCTAGAGTCGCTTCATGTAGGGCTTTAGGATCTTGGCGAACCGTAACCGCGTGAAGGTCTACAACACAGTATTGGCAATCATAATCGTCTTGCATCTGCTGCCATTGACGTAGAGCACCCAAGTAGTTACCGATACTTAGTTCACCTGACGGTTGAACACCACTCAATACGATGGGTTTGCTCATTAGAATGATTCCTTTGACTTCTTAATCTAATTAAAATGAAAAACCGTGCGGCTTTTAGCGCACGGTTTACTCAGTGTACTCATTAACAAGTATTTTGGAAGCTCTTTTGTTGCCGTTATGCAGAAACGGCTACTACTTCCAATAATTCAGATAAACTGTCTGCGACAAAATCTGGGTTTGAAGCTGAAATAGGCTCACCATGGTTGTAACCGTATGTTAAACCAAACGAAGCACAACCTGCGTTTTTCGCCGCAAGGATGTCATTCTTCGAGTCGCCAACCATCAGCATTTCGCTCGCTTTCACCTGATGTTTTTCCATCAACCAGTTCAGTGCGACTGGATTTGGTTTTTTCTCAGGGAATGCATCACCACCCAATACGTCCACAAAGTATTTTGCGATGCCATGTTGCTCTAGAATTTCTGGAACAAACTTCGATGGTTTGTTCGTTACAAGCGCCATCGTAAAGCCTGCCTGATGTAGCTCTTCTAGCGTCTCTTTTACTGTTGGGTAAAGATGGCTCAGCTGATGACCGCTTTGCGCGTAAAAGTCATCAAACAGCTCGCGTCCTTTTGCACGCAGCTCTTCACTAAGATCGCTACTGATGGTCATGCTTTGGCTTAGCGCGCGACCAATCAGGACGTCAGCACCGTTACCTACGTAATCACGTACTTGCTCTTCCGATACTGCAGGGTAACCCAAAGCTTGTACCGCTTGGTCTGCAGCAACGGCCAAATCAGGTACGCTGTCCAACAATGTGCCATCCAGATCGAACGCAATCAGTTTAATATCTTGTTGAGTCATAATTTCCCTAGCTAAAAATAACAAAGGATGGTTTCCCATCCTATGTGTTTGATTCTTCAAGCCACTAAGCCTTTGGGCTCAGTGACATATGGTCTCATTCGCTTACTTCGCAGCCAAGCGCTGACGAACTGCTTCGAATAAACAGATGCCTGATGCAACCGACACATTCAAACTTGATACGCTACCTGCCATTGGGATTTTAATCAAATCATCGCAAGTTTCTCGCGTTAGGCGGCGCATGCCATCACCTTCTGCGCCCATGACAATTGCCAGAGGACCAGTCAGTTTTGCTTGATAAATGTCGTGTGTCGCTTCACCCGCCGTACCCACGAACCAGATGCCCTGCTCTTGCAGAGTACGCATTGTGCGCGCTAGGTTGGTTACACGAATCAAAGGCACCACTTCTGCAGCGCCACAGGCTACTTTGCTTACTGTCGCATTCATTGGTGCTGATCGATCTTTAGGAACGATAATCGCAGCAACACCAGCAGCATCGGCGTTACGTAAACAGGCACCAAGGTTGTGAGGGTCAGTCACGCCATCCAACACCAATAGCAACGGTGTCTCATGCTGCGCTAGGATGTCGTCGATGTCGTTTTCGTTCAGCTGTTTTGCTGGTTTTACGCGCGCGATGATGCCTTGGTGGTTTGCACCATGTGCTTTGTCATCCAAGGTTTTACGCGTCATTTGTTGGATAGAAACACCACACACCTGCAAATCGTTCAAGATTGGCATTAGGCGATCGTCTTGGCGTCCTTTTAGAACGTACGCTTCAATAAAACGTTCTGGTTCGCGTTCCAATACCGCTTTCACGGCATGAATACCGTAAATAAATTCGTTACTCATTACTTAACCTGTTTCTGTGCTTCGCTCACCGCCAATCTGCGGTAACAGATTGGCGCTTCAGCCTACTGCGCGTCTTGCTTAGTGCGCTTGGTTTTCTTTGGCTTACTGTGTGGCTTTTTCTTGTGGGCTTTCTTCACCTTTGGCTTCTTTGCGCTATCGTCATCCCCACGTTTTGGCCCTTTGCGTTTACGGCCAGAATCCGTTTGTTCTGGGCGCTTAGTTGGCTCAATAGCAGGAACAGCGCGCGCTGTAGCACCTTCTTTTGATGAAGAACGTGTCGCCGCACGTTTTTTCTCTTTGGCTTTGCGTTGCGCTTCCGCAGCTCGTTTCTTAGCTGTCTTACCTTCGCCGCGTAGCTTACGACTTGTTTCGACCAATTCAAAGTCAATTTGCTTGTCATCTAGGTTAACAGCCAGCACTTTTACTTTGACCGCATCACCCAGACGATAGATGTTACCGAAGCTTTCACCGATAAGTCTTTGACCAATAGGATCAAACTGGTAGTAGTCGTTCGCAAGCGTTGAAATGTGCACCAAACCATCGATATGCAGATCGGTCAAGCGCACGAAGAAGCCAAAACTGGTGACGTTAGCAATCACACCTTCCAGCTCATCGCCGACGTGATCTTGCATGTATTCACACTTCAACCAATCCGCAACTTCACGCGTTGCATCATCAGCGCGGCGCTCTGTCATTGAACATTGTTCGCCGTAGAAGTCCATGTCATCGAATGAGTAATGGTAACCACCCGTTGGCGTCCAACGGTCTTGGTTGCGGCCTTCTTCTTTAGCGATCAAGTACTTGATAGCACGGTGCAGCAACAAGTCAGGGTAACGACGAATTGGTGACGTAAAGTGCGCGTAACGCTTAAGCGCCAAACCGAAGTGGCCTGCGTTGTCCGCGTTGTACACCGCTTGCTTCATGGAGCGCAGCAGCATGGTTTGGATCAGCTCTTGGTCTTGACGACCTGCAATTTGACGCGCGAGATCGGCGTAATCTGTCGGAGAAGGCTCTAAACCACCTTTCAACTCTAAACCTAGCTCACTAAGGAAATCGCGGAAGCCTTGCAAGCGCAGCTCACCCGGAGATTCGTGAATACGATACAGTGCAGGCTCTTTGGCTTTTTCTACCAATGATGCCGAGGCAATGTTAGCTAAGATCATACATTCTTCGATGATCTTATGCGCATCATTACGAATCACTGGCTCAATGCTTTCAATCTTGCGCTCAGCATTAAAAATGAATTTGGTTTCGACGGTCTCAAACTCAATCGCACCACGTTGATCACGCGCTTCTTTCAACACTTTGTACATCGCGTGCAACTCTTCAAGATGCGACACGAGTGGCTGGTAGCGTTCACGCAGTTCTTCATCACCTTCAAGAATCGCGCTCACTTTGCTGTATGTGAGACGAGCGTGGGAATTCATTACCGCTTCGTAGTGCTTGTAGCTGGAGAGCTTACCGCTTTCAGAAATGGTCATCTCACACACCATACACAAGCGATCCACTTGCGGGTTAAGCGAACACAAACCGTTTGAAAGCACTTCAGGCAACATTGGGACAACTTGCGATGGGAAGTACACAGAGTTACCACGGTTGATGGCTTCTTTGTCTAACGCTGAGTCTGGGCGCACGTAGTAGCTTACGTCTGCGATTGCGACCCAAAGACGCCAACCTCCATCTTTTTTCTTCTCACAGAAAACGGCGTCATCGAAGTCTCGCGCATCTTCACCATCAATGGTAACAAGCGGCAATTCACGCAAGTCAACACGGCCAACTTTCGCTTCTTCAGGGACTTCTTCGCCCAAGTTTACGATTTGTTTTTCGACCGCTTCTGGCCACTCATAAGGGATTTGATGGGTGCGAATTGCGATTTGTGTTTCCATACCTGGCGCCATATTTTCACCAAGAACTTCAACCACTTTACCCATCATGCCACGCGAGCGTGAACCACGATCAGTAATTTCAATCACCACGACATTACCCATACGAGCGCCAGCTTTATGCTCGTTCGGGATCAGAATATCTTGGCTGATGCGCGAATCATCCGGCACAACATATGAGTAGCCGTACTCAAGGAAGAAGCGACCAACAATCTGGCTATTGCGCTCTTCAAGTACGCGAACTAAACGACCTTCACGACGACCACGCTTGCTGTTGTCTGTTGGTTGCACCAGCACGAAATCACCATGAATGATGTTCTTCATTTGGTGATGTGGCAGCAAAATATCATCGTCCTTGCCGACGCTGCCTTCTGGACGTACCCAACCGTGACCATCTTTGTGGCCAATCACGTAACCTTTCACCATTTCAAGTTTTTCAGGCAATGCGTAGCACTGACGGCGGGTAAACACCAGTTGACCATCTCGTTCCATGGCACGTAAACGGCGGCGCAACCCTTCGTATTGCTCTTCGCCCGCTAACTTTAAAGCTTCGAACAAGTCATTGCGGTTCATTGGCACGCCCGCTTGTTCAAGGAACTCGAGGATGAACTCTCGGCTTGGAATTGGATTTTCGTAATTTTGGGATTCACGATCTGCGAATGGATCGTTTGGAATATTGTCTGACATAGGCACGCCTATCTAGCAAGGAAGGTATAGAGCTAGTATATCTGAGTCTCTCGATAACCTACAGAATTGCTTTGAAAAAAGAATGATCGAGATCGACTCTGGAACTGCAAATAAACTAAGGGCGAGCAAGCAGGATCAAAAGCTCAGAGTTATCGCTCAGTAAGGATTCAATGGTGCACTCATCCAACTCGGCGAGGAAGGCACTTTTTGCTTTGGCAAGCTTATCTTTGAGGCGACATGCGGGGGTAATGTGGCAAAACTCCACCCCACAATTGACCAAATCTAACGGCTCCAAATCTCGCACGACACCACCAACGGTGATCTCAGACGCTGGCTTCATCAAGCGAATACCACCGTTTTTACCGCGCACGGTATGCACGTAGCCTAGCTGCCCTAAACGGTTGATTACTTTGACCATATGATTACGAGACACACCAAACAAATCCGTCACTTCGGTGATATTGGTCAGCTCATCTTTTGGCAATGATGCTAAGTAAATCAAGGTTCTCAGCGCGTAATCAGTAAAGCTCGTTAACTGCATGTTCTCTCCCAGAGTGCGACTTAATAGCTCAATGTCAGTGACGAAACAACTAACTTACGCTATCGACAAAAGTGTAAATCTTTTCTTGATCGAAAGATACATTTGAGATACAACTTTAAACATGCATTACAAATACAACTTAAAAATAGGAAGTTCTTATGCTCAGCAATCAAACCATTGAGATCGTGAAAGCGACCGCGCCACTAATCGCAGAAACAGGACCAAAACTGACCGCTCACTTCTATGACCGCATGTTTACTCACAACCCTGAGTTAAAAGACATTTTCAACATGAGCAACCAGCGTAATGGCGATCAGCGTGAAGCGCTATTCAATGCCATCTGTGCATACGCTGCTAACATTGAAAACTTGCCTGCTCTGCTTGGCGCAGTGGAGAAAATTGCGCATAAACACACCAGCTTTTTGATCACGAAAGATCAGTATCAAATCGTAGGTAAACACTTGATCGCTACAATTGATGAGTTATTCAATCCGGGCCAAGAAGTTTTAGACGCGTGGGCTGAAGCTTATGGCGTATTGGCTAATGTATTTATCCAGCGCGAAGAGCAAATCTATCAAGCGAATGCATCGCAAGAAGGTGGCTGGCGAGGGCTACGTGAGTTTGAGTTGGTCGGTAAACAATTGGAAAGTGAACACATTTGCAGTTTTGTTTTCAAACCGACGGATGGCAGTAAAGTGACGAAGTACAAGCCTGGGCAGTACCTCGGCATCTACATCAACAGCGATAAGTTTGAAAACCAAGAGATCCGTCAATACAGCCTATCTTCTTCGGATCAAGAGAACACTTACCGCATCTCCGTAAAACGTGAACAAGGCGGTAAAGTATCCAACTATCTGCACGATGAGCTAAACATCGGCGATAAAGTAAAACTCGCAGCGCCAGCGGGTGATTTCTTTATGGATGTAGACACCAATACACCAGTGGTGCTGATTTCTGCAGGTGTCGGCCTTACGCCAACACTGTCAATGCTAGAAAGCTTGACGGAACATCACGCGCCAGTGACTTGGGTACATGCAACAGAAAACAGCAAACACCACGCCTTTAAAGAGCACGTAAACCAGCTAGTCACGGCGAAAGAAAACATGAACGCGCTCATTTGGTATAACCAACCAACGGCAGAAGACAAGATAGGTGAAGACTTCCACTTTACCGGCTTTGTAAACCTGCATGAAATCGAAGCCGCACTCAAACAAGACAACGTACAAGTGTACTTCTGTGGTCCGGTGGGCTTTATGCAGCACGTCGCGAAACAGCTACAAGAACTTGGCGTCCCTGAGGAACAATTCCATTACGAATGCTTTGGCCCACATAAGGTGGTTTAAGCGCGTTCACCTATCGGGAAAACAACAAAGCCCACGAAGTGTGGGCTTTGTTGTATGAAGTTACCGAAAATTTTCTGGAGATCTACCAGAACATGTCACGCCTTTTTGCGCGTGCAATGATGTTTTGTGGCATACGCTGTTCTAGCCCACGCCTTAATACGGCAATGCGTTTGTGTTGACGCTGATCGGCGGTCACCGAGTTGTACAACCAGCGGTAAGCATCTTCATAGTCCAACGGACTACCGTAATCGCGTAGCAGCAATTCAGCCAGATGAATACGCGCGTTTAAATTACCCATAGAAGCGGCTTCACGCAAATACGGAATCGCACGCTCTTTGTCTTGTTGCACCAAAGTACCGCGCGAATAGTAACGCCCAATCTGCTCTAATGCCGCAGGTAAGCCTTGCTGCGCGGCATTTTCCATGTAGTAGAGCCCCAGCTCGACATCTTGCTCGACACATACGCCCCACGCCAACATGTCGCCATATAGGAACTCGTAAGCAGGCAAGTTAATTCGAGTCGCACGAGCTACGATATCTTCCACCAGCTGGCAGTTATCAGCGCGCACGCGTTGTAAATGCTTATTCTGCTCAATAAGCTTTATCAGTTCTGCTTCGGTGTAGATGGGGACTGGCGCGCCAACGTCAGCAGCACTCGCTCGCACTGTTGTGGCAGACAGCATCAGTAACAGTGAAGCAGCCACTGTTCGTAACTTCATAAACGTACTCTTCAAGGTATCTGAGAAACCAAAGATCAGCCAAGGATCTCCTCTGCTTGATAAACTTATCGGCAATCAGCAGCTAAGCTTTAGACAATTTTTGCCTCTTCCTTAAGCTTAACGGCAATAACTTGCCATATGCAGATTATTTATCGCTGTGGGTATTTTTATCTCAGATACAAAAAAGCCGACCTTGAGGTCGGCTTTTAAAATCTCTAACGAGTACTTATTAAGCTTCGAATGGGTGAACCTTAATGATAGTTTCGTTACGGTCTGGACCAGTTGAGATGATGTCTACTGGTACGCCCGTTAGCTCTTCGATACGTTTGATGTAGTTTAGAGCTGCTTGAGGTAGAGCATCTAGTGACTTAGCACCAAATGTGTTCTCAGACCAACCTGGCATTGTTTCGTAGATTGGCGTCGCTTTTTCGAATGCTTCAGCAGCCATTGGCGAAACTTCTAGTACAGAGCCATCTTCCATCTTGTAACCAGTACAGATTTTTAGCTCTTCTAGACCATCTAGTACGTCTAGTTTAGTTAGACAGAAACCAGATACAGAGTTGATTTGGATTGCACGACGCATAGCTACAGCATCGAACCAACCAGTACGACGTAGACGACCAGTGGTTGCGCCGAACTCGTGACCTACAGTACCTAGGTGCTTACCTACTGGGTCTTGCTTCTCTAAACCATCGTACAATTCTGTTGGGAATGGACCAGCACCAACACGAGTACAGTATGCTTTCGCAATACCTAGAATGTAACCGATGTGACGAGGACCGAAACCAGAACCTGCAGCAACACCACCAGCAGTCGTGTTAGAAGAAGTTACGTATGGGTAAGTACCGTGGTCGATATCAAGTAGTGTACCTTGCGCACCTTCAAACATGATCTTGTCGCCGCGCTTGCGTGCTGCGTCTAGTTCGTCAGTTACGTCGATAACCATTGAAGTTAGTAGCTCTGCGTAGCCTTTTGCTTCTTCAAGCACTGCTTCGTAGCTTACTGGCTCAGCTTTGTAGAAATTAACTAGTTGGAAGTTGTGGTATTCCATAACTTCTTTAAGTTTCTCAGCGAAAGCTTCCATATCGAATAGGTCGCCAACGCGTAGACCGCGACGAGCAACTTTATCTTCGTATGCAGGACCGATACCACGGCCAGTTGTACCGATAGCTTTTTTACCGCGAGCGATTTCGCGAGCTTGGTCCATTGCAATATGGTATGGAAGAATTAGAGGACATGCTTCAGAAATGAAAAGACGTTCGCGTACTGGAATACCACGCTCTTCAAGAGGTTTCATTTCTTTAAGTAGAGCTTCAGGTGATAGTACAACACCGTTACCGATAACACATTTTACGTTATCGCGAAGGATACCTGATGGAATTAAGTGAAGAACGGTTTTTTCACCGTCAATTACAAGAGTGTGACCTGCGTTGTGACCGCCTTGGTAGCGCACCACGTATTTTGCATCTTCAGTTAAAAGGTCTACAATTTTACCTTTACCTTCGTCACCCCATTGGGTGCCTAGAACGACTACGTTATTTCCCATCTTTCCAAGTCTGATTGCTAGTTAAAAATGGATTCTAGCACCGAATCGCAATTCTTGCAGTCATTTTTTGTTCACAGAGTTGATACCAGAATGTAATCTCATCAACGCTGTACATTTCGAAATCAATACATCACTGATAATATTTACTTTTCTAAATTCGACTGGAAATCTTTATGTCTGACTCTATTTGGCTAGCGATTGGACTTGTTTTAATTGTCGAAGGCATAGGCCCTTTGATCGCGCCAAACGGCTGGCGAAACATGGTGGCACAGCTGAGTGAACAACCGGACAACCAGCTACGGCGCATTGGTGGCTGCCTTGTGGTGGCGGGAGCCGTCATCGCATTTATGATGAGCTAATGTTTGGTGGCATACCAAAACCAACGGTACAACCGATACAAAAAAGGCTCCTTACGGAGCCTTTTTAGATTTCAGATGGTTCGCTTATTCAGCTTTCGCACCTTTCGCGTTATTCATGTACTGGAAGAAGTCACTCTTCGGATCCAGAACAAGAATGTCGTTCTTAGAGCTGAATGATTTTTCGTATGCTCTTAGAGAACGTAGGAAGCTGAAGAACTCAGGATCTTTGTTGTATGCATTCGCATAGATCTTCGCCGCTTCTGCATCCGCTTCACCGCGTGTAACACGAGCGGTTTTATCCGCTTCTGCAAGAATGGTTGCTACTTCAAGTTCCGCTTGTGCACGAATGATTTCTGCTTTCTCACGACCTTGAGAACGGTGCTTACGAGCTACCGACTCACGCTCAGCGCGCATACGACGGTAAATCGACTCACTGATTTCATCAGGAAGGTTGATTTTCTTCATACGGAAATCGACAACACGAACACCCAAGTCTTTCATTGCACTTTCACGAGTATCTCGCAGTACATCCGACATGATTAGGTCACGTTCACCATCAATTTCTAACGCTTCACGTGCCGCTTCTGTGTTCACTTCATCACTGCTTGCGTCTTCTGGTAGCACGTCATCATTACGTGGACCAGAAACGATTTGCTTGATTTCACGAGCACCGATTTCAGAACGAAGTACGTCTGTGACTTTACGCTCAAGAAGTGCTTCAGCTGTCAGAGAGTTACCACCGCCTGTTGCTAGGTAGTAACGGCCGAAGTCTTCAATACGCCATTTCACGTACGAATCGATGATAACGTCTTTTTTCTCTGACGTTACGAAACGGTCAGCACGTCCATCCATCGTTTGAATACGAGCATCTAACTGCTTCACGCGATCAAACAGTGGCATTTTGAAATGCAGACCCGGCTCATAAATTCGAGTGATGTCGTTGTTGTCTTTAAGAACACGACCAAATCGAACCACAATACCGCGCTCACCTTCAGGAATCACAAACAGAGACATCAGCATCAATGCTAGTGCGATTACCAGTACAGGGATCATTAACTTACGCATTCTTAGTATCTCCCTTGACGTGTACCTGTTGAACGAGACTGCGTGTTCGATGTTTCTTCTTGTGTACGCTCAGACTCTAGTTGAATGTGATCGTAGGTTGAAGAAGATTTCGATTTACGTTTAGTGTCTGTTTGGCCTTCTTGACCTGCCAATTTATCGATTGGTAGGTACAAAAGGTTGCCGCTTGATTCAGAGTCAATCAACACTTTAGATGTGTTGGTGTAAACCTCTTCCATCGCGTCAATGTACAGACGGTCACGTGTTACGCCAGGAGCCGCTTGGTATTCAGGTAGTAGTTTTTCAAACTGTGCTACTTGACCTAATGCTTCGTTAGTTACACGCTCGTTGTAACCTTGAGCTTCTTTCTTCAAACGTTCAGCACGACCCGTTGCCTTCGGCAAGATTTCGTTCTTGTAAGCTTCTGCTTCACGGATGAAACGCTCTTCATCCTCACGCGCAGCAATCGCGTCATCAAACGCATCTTTTACTTGCTCTGGCGGACGTGCAGACTGGAAGTTCACGTCAACAATCACCAGACCCATATCATAGCTATCGATGATTTGGTTTAGTGTTTCTTGAGTGCTTTGACGAATTTGCTGACGACCACTGGTTAGAATGCTATCCATTAGTGAATCACCAATTACCGCACGTAGCGCAGAGTCTGTTGCTTGACGCAAGCTATCATCTGCATTGGTCACGCGGTATAGGTATTTGTATGGGTCAGCAACTCGGTATTGAACGTCCATTGCAACCGTTACTACGTTTTCATCTTTCGTCAGCATTAGACCAGATGCACGTAGTGAGCGAATCGCTTGTACGTTAACCGCTTCGTATTCATCAATAAAACGAGGACGCCAGTTAAGGCCTGGGTCTACGATACGATCGTATTTACCTAAACGCAGTACAACACCACGCTCTGCTTCACCGATGGTGTAAAAACCAGCGAAAATCCACACCGCAATTGCAATGATCGCAATGACACCAAAGCCAATTGCACCACCGCCACCGCCGATAGAGGAACCACCGCCGCCTTTTTTACCAAACTTGCCACCCAGCTTTTGACTCAGTTTGTTGAACACTTCATCTAAATCTGGCGGACCTTGATCTCGGCCACCAGGACGCTGGCCACCACGATTATTATTACCCCAAGGGTCATTATCGCGGCCATTGTTGCCGTTGTTATTTCCAGGCTCATTCCACGCCATTAGAAAGCTCCATCATTTGATATGACGTTATACTGTAGCAGTCCTTTAAGTGACTATAAAGTCAGTCAAAACTGCCCCTTCTCTTTTTTCAAGTCTAGACCAATCTACTTGCTGCATTCGAATATCGATCAACAAGTTACCATCCTGGTCGTATTCCTCACGTTGAATACACTTCATTTGGAAGAATGTACTACGGAATCTTCCTTGATACTGTGGAGGAATTCGCAACTGATGCTCGACCATTTGCGACGCCAGACGTTCCGTCAGCGCATCAAACAGGAGCTCAATGCCCAATCCTTCCATTGCAGATACCCAGACCGCACGAGGAACCCCTTCCTCATCACGTTCTATACGAGGTGTCTGCGACTCTAGATTGTCGATTTTGTTCATGACGACAAGCGTCGGCACTTCGTGCGCGTCGATCTCTTCTAATACTTCATGAACAGCTTGAATATTCTCACGAAAACGCTCATCACTGGCATCAACAACATGTAACAAAATGTCAGCTTCTTGCGTTTCCTGCAAGGTCGCTTTGAAGGCAGCAACCAAGTCGTGAGGCAAATGTCGAATAAAACCAACCGTATCTGCCAGTATGGCTGGGCCAACATCCGCTAACTCCATCTTACGTAGTGTAGGATCCAAAGTAGCAAACAATTGGTCTGCGGCATACACGCCAGCTTCGGTTATTCGGTTGAAGAGTGTCGACTTACCCGCGTTGGTGTAACCCACGAGAGAAATTGTTGGGATTTCAGCTCGATTTCGGGCACGGCGTCCTTGTTCACGCTGCTTGGCTACCTTTTCTAGGCGGCGCAGGATGGCTTTGATTCGTTCACGCAATAAACGACGGTCGGTTTCCAGCTGGGTTTCACCCGGGCCACGTAAACCGATCCCCCCTTTCTGCCTTTCAAGGTGCGTCCAACCACGAATTAAACGAGTAGAAATGTGTCGAAGTTGGGCCAGCTCGACCTGTAGCTTACCTTCGTGTGTTCGTGCTCGTTGAGCAAAGATATCGAGGATGAGACCAGTGCGGTCGAGAACTCGACATTTGCACAGTGTTTCGAGGTTACGTTCTTGGGCAGGAGAGAGGGAGTGATTAAAAATCACAATTTCAGCACCAGTCAATTGTACCGTAGTAGCAATTTCTTGGGCCTTACCCTCTCCGACATAGTATTTCGGGTGTGGGGATTGACGACTACCAGTTACCACTTGCAGCGTCTCAACCCCAGCGGAAGAAACCAGCATTTCGAACTCAGCCAGATCTTCCCATTCACCTTCTTGCGTGAAGTTGATATGAACAAGTACGGCTCGCTCACCGGATTCATAACGGTCAAACAAGCAATCAACTCCTTATTTTAAAAATACTCGATGAAGAATTAATCTTCTGATTTCTCTTGTGGACGGTCGCCTTGAGGACGATCACCGCTGTGGTGGCTCACTGGACGAGCCGGCACAACTGTAGAAATCGCGTGCTTGTACACCATTTGGTTTACAGTATTTTTCAGCAGGATCACGAATTGATCGAATGATTCGATCTGACCTTGTAGTTTGATACCGTTCACAAGGTAGATAGACACTGGAATACGCTCACGACGTAGCGCGTTTAGAAATGGGTCTTGTAGAGATTGCCCCTTAGCCATTTTATTTTCCTTATTTAATTTGTAGTTGTAATTATTTAGCTAGTGGTGCAATGCAAAAAGTACTGCTTTTGCATCTGAGCTAAACGAATCAAAAATGCACTCTAAGTAATTAGCAGCATAGTATAAAAACTGCCAACAACAGATCCTTTGAGAGTGCGTTCACGCAAAAACGATCACATTATACACAGCTATCTCAATCAGATGCTATTGCTTCTGACATGGTTTCGAGTGCCTGCTCAATGTTATCGCTATCCAACCAAGTTAAGTCATCCCAGCTGCGTAACCAGGTGATTTGACGCTTGGCCAATTGACGAGTCGCACATACGCCACGAAATACTGCTTCATCACGTGTGCACTCCCCATCTAAATACTCCCACATCTGTCGGTAACCAACGCAACGAATAGAAGGAAGATCCGGATGAAGATCTTTGCGCGCATACAACGCTTTCATTTCATCTTCAAAACCCGCTTCCATCATTTTGTCGAAACGCAGTTCAATGCGACGGTGAAGTTCTGCCCTATCCTTGGGAGCTATTGCAAACTGTTTAACTCGGTACGGCAGGCTTTCACCTTTAGTTTGAGTCAACTCAGTAAGAGTTTTACCTGAAATACGATACACTTCCAACGCCCTAGATAAACGCTGGGGATCATTTGGATGTATTCTCGCAGCTGATACAGGATCAATTTCTTTCAGTTCATCGTGCAACACTGACCAACCTTTAGTCAATGCTTCTTGTTCAATTTGCTGACGAATTTCAGGATTTGCAGCAGGAAGAGGTGATAAGCCTTCAAGTAATGCCTTGTAATACAGCATTGTACCACCCACTAGGAGTGGAATTTTTCCTTCTGCAACAATATCATCCATCGCTTGCAAAGCATCGCGGCGAAAGTCCGCCGCCGAATAAGATTCGCTAGGATCTAGGATATCAATTAAGCGGTGCGGCGCTAAACTCAACTCTTTTTCGTCAGGTTTTGCCGTACCGATATCCATTCCTTTGTAGATCAATGCAGAATCCACACTGATGATCTCAACCGGAAACTTTTGACGCAAGCGAATCGCTAGCTCGGTTTTACCTGATGCAGTTGGCCCCATCAAGAAAAGAGCCAAAGGTAGTTTGTCTGTCATGGTTTTAATTTGGCTATCGTGGCAGAGAAATCAACAGCAGATACGAATGTTTTATCGTCTAGTGGCAATTGACCATGCCTTAACTGTTCAAGTTCCGCAATAATTTGAATGGCTTCAGAGAGAGTATAGTGACTCTTGACCGTTGTGACCTGCACAGCAAGCCAATCGATCAGAGCAGGAAGCATCTGAGTTGACGCCTTTTCTCCCTTCATCCACGTTTGCGCGTAAGATAACAGATCTGGCACTAAATTTTGTAAGTTTTGTTGGCGTAATGGTGCTGGCACGCCCATGACCATTAGCGCTTTATCATTTCTGGCTTTTAATTGGATACCCAACTGAGCAAAGTCTTGTTGATAATCTTGTGCCAACTTCACTAAGTCAGTGTCCAACTTCATCGACAACGGTACTAATAAAGGCTGCGCTTTTAACGCTCCTTCACTTGGCGTCAACTGACCTTTGGTGCGATAGAACTCAGCTCGAGGTAATGAAACTAATGCTACGCCGCTGTCGCTGCTCATCAGAACAAATTGTTCATCCACAACGGCCAACGCTTTCCCCAACGCTGTAACTTGAGGCAAACTCACTTCTCGAACGGACTCTATCGATGTCGGTTGCTCAGCTTGTTGAGATTCGAAGTCGGGTGTTTTTAGCAGTTCATGGTAAGCGTGGACTTCTCGCTTACTTGGTGCAGGTTCAGCATGACGCTCTTTACCTACATTTGGTTTAGGCGCAGGTTTGGACTCAATCCAATCCGTTCGCTTAAAGGAATCTGCAATGCGCGCTTCACGCACAGATGAATCACTCGGCGCACGATCGCGTGGCTTTATCTCATAATCAGTACGTCCAGGGTACGTAGGCGTTTTATCAATCGCTTGATACACACGCTCTGGGACAGTAGTACTCACTGATTGTGGCGAGTATTGAGGCGTCGTTTCCGGTTGGCTTTCTCGCTCTTCAGGCTCTGCTCGATGGAACGCGGACTCATTGACTTGCGGCTTATCAATCACAGAGCTTTGTGCCAGTGCATCAGCCAAAGCTTGATAGATAAAGTCATGTACCAATCTTGCTTGGTGGAAACGCACTTCATGCTTCGCTGGATGAACGTTCACGTCCACCTGATGCGGGTCTAGCTCGATGAACAACACATAAGCGGCGAATTGATCCGGCTTTAAACTCATTTCGTAGCTTTGACGGATCGCATGATTGATCAGTTTGTCCCGCATCATGCGGCCATTCACGTAACAATACTGCAAATCGCTTTGCTGACGAGCCCCATCCGGAGTGGTGATCCAACCATGCAACTTGAGGCCTTGATGCTCAAGCTCAATACGAAGCATGTTACGCACAAATGCATTACCACACACCGCCGCTATACGCTTTTCGGTTTGCAGTTGATTCTTAGCCGCACGGTACTGGCGGATAACTTTGCCGTTATGGCGCACGTTGATCGAGACATCAAAGCGGCTCAGTGCAATGCGTTTTAACAGCTCGTCAATGTGAGCAAATTCCGTTTTTTCGGTACGCAGAAACTTACGGCGTGCAGGAGTATTGAAAAACAAATCCAGCACTTCAACCGTGGTACCAATGGGATGGGCAGCAGGCTGCAATTTGACCTGCATATCACGCCCTTCCGAATATGCACTCCATGCTTCTTCTTGTGCAGCAGGGCGAGAGGTTAATGTAAGACGAGAAACGGAACTGATACTCGCCAATGCCTCTCCACGAAAGCCCAAGCTCATGATCGCTTCTAAATCATCTAAGGTATGGATTTTAGACGTTGCATGACGACTGAGTGCCAGCCCGAGCTCATCTTTCGCAATCCCTTTTCCGTTGTCACGAACACGAATAAGCTTGGCACCGCCTTTTTCGATATCGATATCGATTCGGGTTGCGCCAGAGTCGAGGCTATTTTCCACCAACTCTTTGATGACAGAGGCAGGTCTTTCGACCACTTCCCCTGCCGCAATTTGGTTGGCGAGCCTAGCTGGCAAAATTTTTATCGTCATAATGAGTTAGAAGCTCACTTACTTATTTGTTTGGAATGATCAGGACTTGCCCAACAGCAAGCTCGTCCGAGCGCAAGTTGTTTGCTTGGCGAATACTCGCAACACTCACGCCATATTTGGACGCAATCTTACCAAGGTATTCCCCTCGCGCGACTTTGTGCTTGCGAATCGGTTTATCTTTCACTGCTACGGTGATCTTAAGTTTTTGACCAACCCATAAGGTATCGGATTTTAAGTTGTTCTCACGACGAATATCCGACAGCTTCACTTTATAGTGACTTGCGATCTTACCCAAGAACTCACCCGATTTAACGGTATGAGTAATCGTTTCAGTCTCTACTGTAATAGGCTTGCTTGGCACTTGGATCTTGCCAGCTGACGGAATACGCAGTTTTTGTCCAACCGCTAAGCTGGTCGATTTCAACTTGTTCTCAGCCATCAACGCTTTCGAGTTAGTACCGTATTTATTCGCAATCACAGACAGCGATTCACCACGCTTAACAATGTGCACCATTGGTTTAGAGGAAGGTGAGAACACCGTGCCTTCAGGTGGGTTATCTTTTAGATATTTAACCACCGCTTTAGAGATAGCCTGCGCTAACTTATCTTGGTGCGCGCGTTGGAACAGCAGTTTCTCTTCTGTTGGGTTAGAGATAAATCCAGTCTCTACAAGGACCGATGGAATTTGTGGCGAACGCAATACTGCCAAGCTGGTGTTGATTGGTTTGGTGTTGTGTAGATGCGCGACGCGTCCCATTTCACCCAAAATTTCGGTCGCCAACTTGTAGCCTTCTTTTTGCGAATGGCTGAACTGGAGATCGAGCAAAGTTTGGTTCACGTTGCGGTCTTTCGTGTTCGTGACAAATGCATTGCCAGAACCACCGAGCAACTCGGACTGTTTCTCGTGGTTCTCAACCCAACGAGCAATCTCAGTGTTTGCGCGACGCGTATTCAATACGAATACCGATCCCCCACGAGGTTGTGGTGATGTGAACGCATCCGCGTGAACTGAGATTAACAGGTGCGCGTCATTTTCGCGGGCAAATGCAACACGGCGGTTTAAGTTAACAAAGTAGTCACCGGTACGCGTCATGCGCGTTTTGATTCCCGGCGTCGCATCAAGTTGCGCTGCAAGCTTACGAGAAATGCTCAGTACCGCGTCTTTTTCATACTTGCGACGAGATGGACCAATTGAGCCAGGGTCTTCACCACCATGACCAGGATCGATCACGATCAATACTTCTTGAGCACGCTGTACGGTACTCATGTCTTTGCTGGTTGTCGCCGGTTTGCTTGGTTTCGCTGCTGTTGTCGCGGTTTTCTTACCGTGTGGCAGGTCAATCACCAAACGATGCCCATATTGGCCGCCCGGCGTTGGACTGAGTTTGAATAACTCTGCCTGAACGTTTTTCTTTAATTCAAAAACAAGGCGATAGGTGCCTTTCTCTGGAGGCGAGCTTTTACGCACCAATTTAAGCACTGGGCTATCAGAAACGGTCACTGGCAATTTAGCTTGCATGGTGGTGTCTTTCATATCCACCACAAGACGGTCCGGCCCTGATAGAGAAAAATAGGAATAGTCCGCTTCCGAGCCTAAATCGATGACAACACGAGTCTCATCTGGGGAAGGCCACACTCGGAAACTTTTAACGACGTTAGCAAATGCTAAATTGGGGATGATAAGGAGAAAAGTGGCGACAAACGTCGCCACTGCTCTAAAATTTGAAAGACTCAACATAGCTCCAATCGACTGAGTAACTGCACACCGTAATCATTGTTCGCCGTTATCTCAGCGACGCGTTGCTCACCTTGATAACGAATTTCTACATCTAAATCTGGTTGTGGCAGCAATCCTTGCCCTTTTTCAGGCCATTCAACCAAGCAGATCGCATCATCTGTGAAGTAATCTCGGATCCCCATGAATTCCAATTCTTCAGGATCTGCCAATCGGTAAAGATCAAAGTGGTAAACCTGCCACTTATCTAATTGGTAAGGTTCGACAAGCGTATAAGTCGGACTTTTCACGTTTCCTTGATGCCCAAGAGCACGGACAAAACCACGACTGAAGGTTGTTTTACCTGCACCTAAATCACCATGCAGATAAATAGTGGTTTGTTGAGAACAAAGTTGAGCCAGCTCGGTGCCCAGTGCTACCGTTTCTTGCTCATCTTTTAAAGTAAATTGTTTCGTGCTCATTGATGCTTCTCTAACTAATGATCGTTGACTATATAAAAATCAAAAGAACAGGAATAGTAAACCGTGTTGGTTTTGAGAGACAAGCTTTCAAATGTCATATGTGCGAAAAAAGTAGCCAAAAACTGTAACTTATTTACCGAGTATTAACTTTGATCGAAAAGAGTTTAACTCACAGTTATAAGAACGCCGCATATAGCAAAAGGTTCCGTGATACATGCATAATGATTTTGCTGATAAAAACGCGCCAACGGCCATTCAGCCTGAACTTTGAGAAACGAATTTCCGAGTACTAACCTCAACTTTACGGTAGCACCAATAGAATAGATCCGTTAAGATCCCGCCCCCTTTATCTCGGTGATAAAACATGAACTACGAACAACTCGCACAACAAATCAAAGTTTGGGGAAAAGAGCTCGGCTTTCAAAAAGTAGGCATCTGCGACGTTGATCTTAGTGAACATGAAGCCGCACTACAAAAATGGCTAGATGCTGGCTATCACGGCTCAATGGATTGGATGGCTCGTCACGGAATGATGCGCGCCAGACCCAATGAGTTATTACCGGGAACCGTTCGCGTTATCAGCGTCCGGATGGACTACCTACCGCCAGAAGCGCAATTTGCTTCAAATCTCGCGAATAAAAATCACGCTTATATTAGCCGCTATGCGCTAGGGCGTGATTACCATAAGCTGGTCAGAAAGCAGCTCAACAAGTTGGGTAAGCTCATAGAAGAAGAAGTGGGTCAGTTTGGTTATCGCCCTTTTGTCGACTCTGCGCCAATACTTGAGCGCCCTTTAGCCCAAAAGGCCGGATTGGGTTGGACAGGTAAACACTCACTGATCTTAGATAAAGAGTGTGGTTCTTGGTTCTTCCTTGGTGAACTGCTGATTGACCTACCTTTACCAGTCGATACTCCAAGTGTCGACCAATGCGAAAAATGCCGAGCGTGTATTACGTCATGCCCGACTCAAGCCATTGTAGAAGATAAAGTTGTCGATGCGAGACGCTGTATCTCTTATCTCACGATAGAGTTTGATGGTGTCATCCCTGAAGAATTCCGCAGACCGATGGGTAACCGCATCTACGGCTGTGATGACTGCCAACTCGTCTGCCCATGGAACCGCTATGCAGACGTAACCGAACAAGAAGATTTCCATCGCCGGGAAAGCTTTCACAATCCAGACTTAGTTGAATTATTCCAATGGGACGAGGCGACGTTCTTAAAAAATATGGAAGGTTCTGCTATCCGTCGTATCGGTCACGAACAATGGCTACGTAATATATCTGTCGCACTTGGTAATGCAGAATACAGCCAACGGGTGATAGACGCACTCAATGCGCGACTTGGTGAAAGTAAATTACTGGATGAGCACATCGAATGGGCACTTACCCAGCAGCTCAACCATATCCCTTCTGTAGATGCAGAACCGATTGAGACGAAGAAAAAGCGTTTAATTAGAATTGTTGAGAAAGGCTTACCTAGAGATGCCTAGTGCGTAGCCTATATGCAAGAGATTGAAAACACTTTTTGCATGCTCAATACATGACCCTGTTCTCAATTCTGTAATGTGGAAAAAAATTCTAGATTTGATTAAAAATGGGTTGCAAAAAAAAGTTAAACACAACCTGAGTAAATGACTAGGATCAAAAAAAGACAAGGTTATGATCGTATTTTAACGTATTCGATCCGATGAAATAATACATTTAACCTTAAATAACAATAAGTTAAGACCAAATCACCAGCAACCAAGACTTCCTAAAAAAGAAAAGATCTTTCTTTACCCATCAAAATCCTCAAGCTAAAAACACTTTATCAACCAACTTATCCACAGAACGTTATATGTGGATAACTCTGTTAATTAACATAGGTAAAACGCTCCGAACATCATGAAATGATTACGCCAGCCGATTCATATCGTGTTTTAAACACAAACGAAACCGTCCGACATCATTTGATGCGGATTAAGATATGCTTTTAGGGGATTCATGCTTCGCAGCATTATGAAAAGAGCGATGGAATGGAGCGAAAGCCAAAGTGAACTGGGCGGCGCATCCGTGACGATCTGAGAGCTAGAAAATACCAACCACTCAAACTGTAACTATCGTCTGAAATTGGTTGCGGGGGCCGGATTTGAACCGACGACCTTCGGGTTATGAGCCCGACGAGCTACCAAGCTGCTCCACCCCGCGTCCGTATTACGTCACCGTTAAGTACGATGAGAACTTTGCTTTTTCATTAGAGAAAGTGGAGCGACACACGAGGTTCGAACTCGTGACCTTAACCTTGGCAAGGTTGCGCTCTACCAACTGAGCTAGTGTCGCACATTCTCTTAAAAGAATTGGTTGCGGGAGCCGGATTTGAACCGACGACCTTCGGGTTATGAGCCCGACGAGCTACCAAGCTGCTCCATCCCGCGTCCATGTATTATCGCGTAGTGCAATAATATAAATTTGGAGCGACACACGAGGTTCGAACTCGTGACCTCAACCTTGGCAAGGTTGCGCTCTACCAACTGAGCTAGTGTCGCAATGTCACTGTTAAGCACAATGAGGGCTATGCAGTTCACTTTGAAGAAAGTGGAGCGACACACGAGGTTCGAACTCGTGACCTCAACCTTGGCAAGGTTGCGCTCTACCAACTGAGCTAGTGTCGCATGTCACTGTTAAGCACAATGAAGGCTTTACTTTCCACTTAAAGAAAAGTGGAGCGACACACGAGGTTCGAACTCGTGACCTCAACCTTGGCAAGGTTGCGCTCTACCAACTGAGCTAGTGTCGCATGTAATTGTTAAGCACAATGAAGGCTTTACTTTTCACTTAAAGAAAAGTGGAGCGACACACGAGGTTCGAACTCGTGACCTCAACCTTGGCAAGGTTGCGCTCTACCAACTGAGCTAGTGTCGCATATCAACAGCAAATGCTATTGATTGAATTTGGTTGCGGGGGCCGGATTTGAACCGACGACCTTCGGGTTATGAGCCCGACGAGCTACCAAGCTGCTCCACCCCGCGTCCGTATTTCATTGTTAAGCACAATGAGAGCTATACTGTCCACTTAGAAAGAAAGTGGAGCGACACACGAGGTTCGAACTCGTGACCTCAACCTTGGCAAGGTTGCGCTCTACCAACTGAGCTAGTGTCGCATATCAACAGCAAACGCTATTGATTAAATTTGGTTGCGGGGGCCGGATTTGAACCGACGACCTTCGGGTTATGAGCCCGACGAGCTACCAAGCTGCTCCACCCCGCGTCCGTATTTCATTGTTAAGCACAATGAGAGCTATCAAATTGGAGCGACACACGAGGTTCGAACTCGTGACCTCAACCTTGGCAAGGTTGCGCTCTACCAACTGAGCTAGTGTCGCATGTTCTCAAGAAGAGAATTGGTTGCGGGAGCCGGATTTGAACCGACGACCTTCGGGTTATGAGCCCGACGAGCTACCAAGCTGCTCCATCCCGCGTCCATGTATCATTGCTTAATGCAATAATAAAAATTTGGAGCGACACACGAGGTTCGAACTCGTGACCTCAACCTTGGCAAGGTTGCGCTCTACCAACTGAGCTAGTGTCGCATCAACAACGTTTCCGCTGTTCAGGGCTGCGAATTATAAGAGCATTTTTTTGTGATGCAAGTCCTTCGTTCAAAAAAACTTTAATTTTTTACTGAACGACGAAAAAGCAAGCAAAACAATCAAGAATGACAACAATTTAGATCGCAGCCTTAACAGTTAGATCTTAAAGATCGTTTCGCGGTAGTACTTTAACTCCGCAATAGATTCACGGATGTCGTCCAACGCTAAATGTGTGCCCTGTTTAGAGAAACCGTCCAGCACCTCTGGCTTCCAACGACGAGTTAGCTCTTTTAGTGTACTCACATCTAAGTAACGGTAGTGGAAGTACTCTTCCAGTTCAGGCATATGCTTGTACAAGAAACGACGGTCCTGACCGATGCTGTTACCGCAGATTGGCGATACGCCTTTTGGTACCCATTTTTCTAAAAATTCGATGGTCTGTGCTACGGCATCTTGCTCAGAGATTTTGCTGTTCCGAACGCGCTCAACCAAACCGCTAGCCGTGTGCGTGTTGGTGCACCAATCGTCCATTTTGGCTAGCTCTTCTTCTGGCTGATGCACGGCAAGCACTGGCCCTTCAGCTAAAATATTCAGTTCGCTATCCGTGACGATAGAAGCAATTTCGATGATTTTGTGCGTTTCAGGATCAAGCCCTGTCATCTCTAAATCCACCCAAATTAGGTTTTGATCGCTAAAGGACATGGTTACGCCGCCTATTTGTTTATCGATAAAAGAGGTACTATACCTGAAAATACTTGAAACACGATACTCACGAACTTGAGCCGAGAACGAGCTCAATCGCTTGAGTTAACTCACTAAGTAAAACATTGTGGCAAAGAAGAAAAAGTTAACCAAAGGTCAGGTGCGCCGCGTACGCAGCAACCAACAAAAACGCCTAAAAAAGCAAGAAGAGTCCATCCAATGGGATGAGAACATGCTTGGCGCAAGTAAACAGGGTCTAGTGATTACTCGCTTTGGCCAGCACGCTGACATCGAAGATTTAGAAAGTGGCGAGGTTCAACGCTGTAACCTACGTCGTGGCATTGAGTCTCTGGTTTCCGGTGACCGAGTGCTCTGGCGTGAAGGTCTTGAATCAATGGCAGGCATCTCAGGTGTTGTGGAAGCCGTAGAGCCTCGTACATCGATGCTGACTCGCCCAGACTACTACGACGGCCTCAAACCAGTTGCGGCAAACATCGATCAGATGGTGATTGTCTCGTCTGTCTTGCCTGAGCTATCACTGAACATTATCGACCGTTATTTAGTGGCCGCAGAGACACTCAACATCGCACCATTGTTGGTGCTCAACAAGGTTGATTTGCTTGAGGCAGATGACCGTGCAATGTACGAAGAGTGGCTCAAAGAATACGAGCGAATTGGTTATAAAGTGCTGTTCGTGAGTAAAAATTCTGGTGAAGGCATTAGTGATTTAGAAGTGCAGTTACGCGATCGTATCAACATCTTTGTTGGTCAATCTGGCGTAGGTAAATCGAGTTTGGTTAATGCATTAATGCCTGAACTAGAACAAGAAGTGGAAGAAGGCGCAATTTCTGAAAACTCTGGCTTAGGTCAACACACCACGACAGCAGCACGCCTTTACCACATTCCAACTGGCGGCGATCTTATTGACTCACCAGGGGTTCGCGAATTTGGTCTTTGGCACTTAGAGGCTGAAGAAGTCACCAAAGCGTTCGTTGAGTTCCGCCCATACCTTGGTGGCTGTAAATTCCGAGACTGTAAACACAACGACGACCCTGGCTGTATTCTGCGTGAAGCCGTTGAGAAAGGCGAAGTGAGTGAGGTTCGTTTTGAGAACTACCATCGCATTCTAGAAAGCATGATGGAGAACAAAGCAAACCGCCAATACTCACGCAATAAGAAGGCCGATCTGTAACCAGATTATCTGAGCAACTGTGTAAGAATTCTTCACCGAATACTGACAAGCACATTAAAGTTCAGTAACATCACGCGCCCAAAGCGCGAATCTAACAGAACAGACAGAAGTATCGGAATTAAAGATGGACAAGATTAAAGTTGGACTGCAGTACTGGATCCCACAACATGGCCTAACTCGCCTAATGGGCAAACTGGCATCAGCCAAAGCTGGTAGTCTAACCACCGCGGTCATTCGCTGGTTTATCAAACAGTACAATGTGAATATGGACGAGGCAAAGCACTCTGATCCTAAGCATTTCAAAACGTTCAACGAGTTTTTTGTTCGTGAGCTCAAAGAAGGCGCACGCCCAATCACTGAAGGTGATGAGATTATTACGCACCCAGCAGATGCTTGTGTGAGCCAATTTGGCCCAATTGAAGATGGTCAACTGATTCAAGCAAAAGGCCACAACTACTCGGCGCAAGAACTGCTTGGTGGTGATGAGAAACTCGCAGAAGAATTCAAAGACGGTTCATTCGCAACGCTATACCTATCGCCTCGCGATTACCACCGTGTACACATGCCATGTGACGGCACATTGCGCCAAATGATTTACGTTCCTGGTGATCTGTTCTCAGTAAACCCTCTGACAGCAGAAAACGTACCGAACCTATTTGCACGTAACGAACGAGTGGTATGTATCTTCGATACCGAATTTGGCCCAATGGCACAAGTTCTGGTTGGTGCAACCATCGTAGGCAGTATCGAGCAAGTTTGGGCAGGCACCATCACGCCACCTCGCGGTAACACGGTCTACAAATGGGATTACCCAGCAGAAGGTGACAAAGCCGTTATCCTGAAAAAAGGCGAAGAAATGGGTCGCTTCAAACTGGGTTCGACTGTGATCAACCTGTTTGCGAAAGACGCGATTGAGTTTGACGTAAGCATGGAAAACGGCCAACCAACCGTAATGGGCACACCTTACGCCCTGAAAAAATAAGCGAAATTCAGTTAAAAGAGCCCTTTATCAAGGGCTCTTTTTTTATTGATGAAAAGCAAAATTCTGTTCGAAATTTAGACTCTCTTCTCCAAACTCATACCTGCCTCTAAGACCCTAAATCCACAATCATTTATCCTGCGCTTAGGATGAATATTTAGAGGGGCTACCAATGCCAAAGATGAATGTCGGCACACTGGCTAAATTGCTGGTGTGTTTTTTAATTCCGCTCGGCGTTTTGATGATGCCGATTGATGCTATTCCCATTGAAGATCTCACTTTAATTCAGCATCGCTTGTTGGCCATTTTTCTTCTTGCGGCCCTACTTTGGGTTCTTGAGCCGGTTCCCGTTTTTGCTACGTCCATTCTTATTATCGCTCTCGAACTGATCATGATTTCCGACAAAGGCTTGCATCTGTTTCGCAATCCACCACCAGGGCACGATCTTGGCGAGCTAATCAACTACACTGATATCTTCTCTGCCTTTTCGTCACCAATCATTATTCTTTTTATGGGCGGCTTCGCATTAGCGATTGCCGCCTCTAAGTATGAGCTCGATAACAACCTCGCTCGCGTGTTGCTTAAACCGTTTGGCAACCAGCCCAAATTCATCATGCTCGGGCTGATGTTGATCACCGCGGTGTTTTCCATGTTCATGTCCAATACCGCAACAACGGTCATGATGTTAGCGCTACTTGGCCCTATTGTGGCGTCAGCACCGAAAGGTGACTTAGGCATTAAAGCACTGGTTTTGTGTATTCCAATAGCCGCCAATACGGGTGGTATTGCTACGCCAATAGGTACGCCACCGAACGCCATCGCACTGCAATATCTCACTGGAGAAAACACCATCGACTTCCTCTCATGGATGATGATGGGCTTACCTTTTGTCTTAGTGCAATTGACCATCGCTTGGTTCTTACTGCAAAAGCTGTTCCCATCGAGCGAGCCAGAAATGAAACTCAAGTTGGATGGCACTTTCAAAAAGAGCTGGCGCGCAATGGTGGTTTACGTGACCTTCGCCCTCACCATCGTCTTGTGGATGACCACCAAAGCTCATGGCATGAATACGTACGTCGTCGCGATTATTCCTCTGGCAGTCTTTACCTTAACGGGCATCATGGGCAAAGAAGAGCTCAAACTGATCAACTGGGACGTATTGTGGTTGGTTGCCGGTGGTATTGCGATTGGTATTGCACTCGATAAAACGGGCTTGGCAGAAGCACTCGCCCACGCAATTGATTATGAGGCGCTGTCTCCATTTTCGGTGGTGGTTGCACTCTCCATCGTGTGTTGGTTGATGGCCAATTTTATGTCGAACACTGCGACCGCGAACTTGTTGATGCCAATTGCCGCAGCAATCGGGGTTTCCATGCCGAGTTTGGCCGCTGTCGGTGGCTTACAAGGCTTACTGGTTGTGGTCGCATTCTCAGCTTCACTGGGCATGATTTTACCTGTCTCCACCCCACCAAACTCATTAGCTTATTCAACGGGCCTGATAGAAAGCAAAGACATGGCGAAAGTCGGACTCATCATTGGCTTAATTGGTCTGTTTATAGTTTACGGCGCTGTGTTGATTCTCTTCTAACGTTCTGGCTCTGTGAGGGGTTATGCCTTCACAGAGCCCCTTCATTCCCATTACCTCGACTTCGTCCCCCTTTGCACACCATGATGAATAGAGATTTAACATTGCATTGCTGAATAAAAATCACACCATGTGCCTCAAGTTTCATCACTAACTGTCGATAAATTCACTAAAGCCTTTCATGTAACGCTCTGTGCTTGAATCGTCTAAACCCTCTGGAGTCACACGTTGTGACACTGATCTTTTTGTCTGTTTATAAAGGTTAGACAATGAGAAATACCATTAAGTTAAAAATCCAGATTGCTATCGCAGTCATTATCGCCATCGTAAGTGGCGTTCAAGCTTGGGTTTCCGTTAATCAACTTCACGAAGAAACCACATCCACACTCAACCGAGAAATACAGAATATTTCTGAGTCGACTAACCGTTATATCAGCGATTGGCTCTCAATTCGTAGCGATATGATGTTGGCTAACGAACAAATCATCGCCGGTTCTGATGATGCAGATCGCGAGTTATTGCTGACCAAACGCGCGGGGAAATTTCTCTCGGTTTACGCAGGGTTCTCTGACGGCGCTATTGCCTACGGCGATAAAAGCGAATCATGGCCATCCGATTACGACCCTCGAACTCGCCCTTGGTATCAAGACGCGATGGCACAATCTGGGCTGATCATTACCGAGCCATACCAAGATTTTGATGGCAGTATTGTGGTCAGCTTTGCCAAAGCGTTTAACCAAAACAAACAAGGCGTATTGGCCGCTGACTTGGCCGTCACAGACATCATCAACGAAGTATTGAATATCCAACTGGATAACAACGGCTTCGCGTTTTTGGTGGATGGCAACAATAACCTCGTCGCTTATAAAGATGAAAAGCTCAGCCAGAAACCGCTCACCACGTTAAATCCAGAACTGACTCGCGATAAAATGGCCAACTTGGCACAACACGCGAAGCTAGAAACAATCACGTGGCCAAAACAAGGCGACCAACTGATTTATGTTGCTCAAGTCCCTAACACCGATTGGTCTCTGGGCGTTGTGCAAGACAAACAAATGGCTTTTGCCTCCGTTTCGGAGCAAGTGACCTTTACTGCCATTGCTTCAATCGTAATGTATTTGATCATCGCAGCCATTAGCACTTACGTGATCACTCGCCTACTACGTCCACTGCAAACTTTGTCGGATGCACTCTCTGAACTGTCACAAGGTGAAGGTGATTTGACGCAGCGCATCGAGATTGAACGCATGGATGAAATTGGTGAACTGGCTACGCACGTCAACCAGTTCCTTGCTCAGATGCAATCAATGCTAAAAAACATCGTCGAAAACAGTCAGCAGTTGTCAGAACAAGCACAACAGGCGAATGAACTCTCAGCCATGGCGGCAGGACGCGTTGAGCACCAACAAAATGACGTAAACCAAATTGCTACGGCCATTCATGAAATGTCAGCAACCGCTGCAGAAGTGGCAAGTCATGCAGAATTGACCGCAAGTGCATCCCAAAACTCCGCATCTGCGTGTGTGGAAGGTCAAAGCGTTATTCAGAAAAACCGAGAAGCGATTGTGTCGCTTGCTGAGCAAGTGAGTGATGCGGCAAATGTGATTTCTGAACTGGAAGCGAACACCCAAAGCATCAACCAAATCCTGTCTACGATTCAAGGCATTGCTGAGCAAACCAACCTGCTCGCTCTCAATGCGGCCATCGAAGCAGCACGCGCGGGTGAACAAGGACGCGGATTTGCCGTGGTAGCAGATGAAGTACGTGTACTTAGCCAACGCACTCATGGCTCAACAGAAGAAATCCGTACCATGATTGAAACGCTGCAAAGCAATACCAAGCTTGCCGTAAACAGCATGCAAGCCAGCACTAGCTTGGCAGATACCAGCGTGGATTACGCACAGCAAGCGCACGACAGTCTAACCAGCATCACCAACTCTATCACTGAGATTAATGATATGGCGATGCAGATTGCGAGCGCAGCAGAAGAGCAGCGAGCGGTAAGTGAAGACATCAGCCGCAATACTCAAGGTATCAAAGACGATGCAGATGTCATTGCTGAGCAATCACTGAAAAGCAGTGAAGGCGCACGCAGAATGTTCAACACAGCGAACACCATGCGAGAAAACATCAGTCGCTTTAAAGTGTAAACCGCCCCGAAAAAGCAGCTCCCAGAGCTGCCTTTTTATTGATGTTATCTAGGCCTTTAACTTCCCAATAATAAATAAAAAAATGATGGCATTGCTCGTGGCATTTCATGCATATTAAAAGCCCTCAACCCTATTCAACAAGGACGTCTATCAATCATGGGTTACGAATGGCTTGCTCTGTGCGCTGCCTTTTTATGGGCGGTTTCCAGCCTGATTTCGGTTATTCCTGCGCAGCATCTGGGTGCCTTCTCTTACAGTCGTTGGCGGATGGGCTGCACAGCCGTAATTTTGTCGACCATGGCGTGGATAACCGGCGGTTGGCTAAGTGTGTCTTGGGAACACATTACGCCGATGATGGCATCCGGATTGATAGGGATATTCATTGGCGACACCGCACTGTTTGCGTGTTTGAATCGCATGGGGCCAAGGCAAGCGGGCCTGTTGTTTTCCTGCCATGCCGTGTTTTCCACCATCTTAGGTTATTTCCTGTTTAGCGAAAGCATGACGGCCATTGAACTGCTTGGTTCTGCGCTGGTGTTTAGCGGTGTGGTGATGGCGATATTCTTTGGCCGACGCGGACAAACTAACAATGTGCTCGAGGAAATCAAAGGCAACATTTGGGTTGGAGTCTCACTCGGCCTTACCGCTGCAATATGTCAGGCGCTCGGTGGCATTATTGCCAAACCGGTCATGCAAACCAGTGTCGACCCAATCGCTGCATCGGCAATTCGAATGATCAGCGCGTTCGTTGCGCACTGCTTATTACTTATCGTTGGAGTAAAAGTTGCTCGCTCCACCCAACGCATTACTTGGCGTGTTTTTGGCATTACGGCGTTGAATGGCTTTCTCGCGATGGCCGTAGGAATGACGTTAATTCTTTACGCGCTGCGCGAAGGGAACGTAGGTATGGTTGCTCTGCTATCTTCAACCACGCCAATCATGTTGCTACCGCTGCTCTGGGTTTACACTAAACGCCGACCAAACCGATTTGCTTGGTTGGGCGCGGCCCTAGCGGTGATTGGTGCGGGGATTTTGGTTCAGTAATCTTACAAACCAGTCCTTATTACCAGACACAAAAAAGCCCGAGTTTATACTCGGGCTTTTGTCATTCTGAATCGTCAGTTAATTACTTAACTAGCACATCACCAGACATTTCAGCAGGGATTTCTAGACCCGCTAGAGAAAGCATTGTTGGTGCAAGGTCAGACAGTTTACCGCCTTCTTTGAACTCAACCGCTTTGTCACCTACGTAGATTAGAGGCACTGGTAGGTTAGTGTGTGCAGTGTGAACACCGCCAGTTTCAGGGTCGATCATCATTTCTGCGTTACCATGGTCCGCAGTGATCAGTAGCTGACCGCCAACTTCTTTGATTGCTTCAACCACTTTGCCTACGCTTTCGTCTAGTGCTTCGATCGCTTTTTCAGCCGCTTCGTAAACACCAGTGTGACCAACCATATCTGCGTTCGGGTAGTTACAGATGATTGTGTCGTACTTACCAGACTTGATAGCCGCAACCAATTTCTCAGTTAGCTCTGGAGAGCTCATTTCTGGTTGTAGGTCGTAAGTTGCTACTTTTGGAGAAGCAACCAATTGACGCTCTTCGCCTTCAAATTCGTTCTCAACACCACCGTTGAAGAAGAAAGTAACGTGCGCGTATTTCTCTGTTTCAGAGATACGTAGCTGAGTTTGACCTTGCTTAGATAGCCATTCACCGTACGTGTTTTCTAGAGACGCTGGTGGGAATGCTGTTGCTAGAGGGATATCTGCCGCGTATTGAGTCAGCATCACGAAGTTGATTGCTGGGAATACTGCGCGCTCAAAACCGTCAAAACCAGGAACGAATGCACGTGTGATTTGACGTGCACGGTCAGCACGGTAGTTCATGAAGATAACCGCATCACCGTCTTGCATGATTGCGTCTTCTTGACCTTCTGCTTTAATCGCCGTTGCTTTCACGAACTCGTCGTTTTCGTCACGAGCGTAAGCCGCTTCAAGACCAGCAACAGCCGTTTCTGCTGTGAATTCAGCTTTAGCTTGGGTTAGTAGATCGTAAGCAACTTGAACGCGTTCCCAGTTGTTGTCACGGTCCATTGCGTAGTAACGACCAACTAGAGAAGCAACGCGGCCTTTACCTAGTTTCGCGAATAGATCTTGGAAACGTTGTAGTGAGTTTTCTGCACTGCGTGGTGGTGTGTCACGACCGTCTAGGAAACAGTGTAGGTAGATTTTCTCAGCGCCACGAGCTGCCGCCATTTCAACCGCTGCGTAGATGTGATCTTCGTGAGAGTGTACGCCACCTGGAGACATAAGACCCATGATGTGTACTGCTTTTTCTGCTTTCACTGCAGCGTCGATAGCTTCCACTAGAGCAGGCGTTTGTTCGAACTCACCATCAGCAATTGATTTAGTGATACGAGTTAGATCTTGGTATACAACGCGACCTGCGCCAATGTTAGTGTGACCAACTTCTGAGTTACCCATTTGACCATCAGGAAGGCCAACATCCATGCCTGAAGCAGAGATTAGAGTATGTGGGTTGTTCGCAATCAGAGCATCCATTACTGGTGTTTTCGCATTCGCAATTGCGTTACTTGCTGTGTCTTCACGGTAACCGTAACCGTCAAGGATAACTAGAGCCAGTGGCTTCTTAGCTGACATAGTGATGACCTCATCAAATTTAAGTAACTTTTGGCGTAGGGCTTCGCTGCCCTATCTAACCTTGAAACAAAACTAGCGTAATTTTACTACACTTTTTAACCAAAACTGTAGGTTAAGATCAAATAATGTTTGCGATTTAATGTTGCTATCTTACAAGTTAGCGAGCAACCAAGCGTCACCAACAAACGTGTTCCACAAGCATAGTCATTCCCAATACGCTTTGTACACCCAAGCCAACATTCGATGGCACGGCTCTCAACGTTGCCACAAAACTGTCAAAACGGTCTTCTTTTAGAGCGCTCAACATAACTGGCTGAAGATAGGTTCTATTGTTCTCTTTTCTTAGCAAAACAGAAGTCACTTAGACCGATTACTTCGATAGGGAAAAGTGATGAATGAGGATAGGAGAAGGGATGCGATAACAAGGACGTAGCGAGTTTATAGAGATCTCAATTATTCGTTAGAAAATTTTAACCCTCTCGCCTAAGAGGCTTAACCCCGCTATACTCCTGCTTTATTTTTCCGCCAACAGCGTAAGAGCTCAAGACATGCAAGAGTACATTGAATTTTTCCAACAGAACATGATTCTATCTTTGGTTTGGGTAGGTCTTCTTGTCGCATTTATCATGAACATCGTGAAGTCAGCGACGGCAGCATACAAAGAAATCAACGTAAACCAACTGACTCACCTAATGAACCGTGAAAACGGCGTTGTTGTGGATATCCGCACAAAAGATGAGTTCAAAAAAGGTCATATCACCGACTCACTTCACATTTTACCTTCAGACATCAAAGCTGGTAACTTGGGTAGCCTTGAAAACCATAAATCAGACCCAATCATTGTTGTATGCAAGACGGGCCAAACCGCTCAAGAAAGCGCGAACCTTCTAGTAAAAGCGGGCTTTGAAAAAGTTAGCCTACTTAAGAATGGTTTGATTGCATGGAACGAAGCAAACCTACCTTTAGTTCGTGGTAAAAAGTAGGAACGTGGCAAAAACTAAGGTACGCATTTAAACGCGATTTTGCCAAGCCTCGTGGATATAAAACTGAGCAAATAGAAAGCAGTTGAAGCCCTAAGTTGTGACGCTTTGCACGTAATACACGCTTCATCTAGTCAAGGTACATTTGCTCAGTTAGTCTCAGGACAAACCAAATTTCTGAGTTTAGGCGTTTCTAGACTCAACAAATGTTTATTAAGGATTTAAAAATGGCTGAAGCAGCACCTCAAGAAGCACAACAAAACTTCGCAATTCAACGCATCTTCCTAAAAGACGTTTCTTTCGAAGCGCCAAACTCTCCAGTAATCTTCCAAAAAGAATGGAACCCAGACGTTAAACTAGACCTAGACACTCAAAGCCGTGAGCTTGGTGAAGGCGTTTACGAAGTGGTTCTACGTCTAACTGTGACTGTGAAGAACGAAGAAGAAACTGCGTTCCTATGTGAAGTTCAACAAGGTGGTATCTTCACTGCTGAGCAAATGGAAGCTGGTCAACTAGCACATTGCCTAGGTGCATTCTGCCCGAACATCCTATTCCCTTACGCTCGTGAAACTATCTCAAGCCTAGTTGTTAAAGGTACGTTCCCTCAACTGAACCTAGCGCCAGTTAACTTCGACGCGCTATTCATGAACTACCTACAACAGCAAGCTCAACAAGGCGAAGCTCAAGCGTAATTCACGTTTTGTAAGTGACGAGCAGCCATAAGCGCTTTCGTCACCGACTCGAAGAAAATGCACATAGCGTCTACCATCCGATGCAATGTGCATTTTTTATTTCTGACAAAAGTTCCTAGTTCCTAATCCCTAGAGAGCGTAAAATCTGGTGATTATGAACTAGATTCTACTAGTAGAAAGACAATTAGGCGGTAGCATGACACAAGCAAATACAAACAATGCTTACGGTAAAGACATCGCAATGACTGTAATTGGCGCAGGCTCATACGGTACTTCTCTAGCGATCTCCCTCGCGCGCAATGGTGCGAACGTTGTCCTTTGGGGACACGAGCCTGAGCACATGGCTCGCTTAGAGGCGGATCGCGCGAACCACGCATTTTTACCAGGTGTTGATTTCCCAGAAAGCTTGATTATTGAATCGGATTTAGAAAAAGCCGTTCAAGCAAGCCGTGACTTGTTAGTTGTGGTTCCAAGCCATGTCTTTGGCATCGTGCTTAACAGCTGCAAACCGTTCCTGCGCGAAGATTCGCGTATCTGTTGGGCAACCAAAGGTCTTGAACCTGAAACTGGCCGACTGCTCAAAGACGTCGCATACGACATCATCGGTGAGAACTACTCGCTGGCCGTTCTATCTGGCCCAACGTTCGCGAAAGAGCTCGCGATGGGTCTACCAACTGCGATTTCCGTTGCCTCTCCAGATGCAGAGTTCGTGGCGGATCTGCAAGAGAAAATCCACTGTAGCAAAACCTTCCGCGTGTACGCGAACAACGACTTCATCGGCATGCAACTTGGCGGTGCAGTGAAAAACGTTATCGCAATTGGCGCTGGTATGTCAGACGGCATCGGTTTTGGTGCAAACGCACGTACTGCGTTGATTACCCGTGGCTTGGCTGAAATGAGCCGCCTTGGCGCTGCACTTGGTGCCAAACCAGAAACCTTCATGGGTATGGCTGGTTTAGGTGACTTGGTTCTTACGTGTACCGACAACCAGTCACGTAACCGCCGCTTTGGTTTAGCTCTTGGTCAAGGTAAAGACGTTGACACCGCACAAGAAGAAATTGGCCAAGTCGTAGAAGGCTACCGCAACACGAAAGAAGTATGGATGCTCTCCCAACGCATGGGCGTTGAAATGCCGATTGTTGACCAAATTTATCAAGTATTGTATCAAGGAAAAGATGCACGCCTGGCAGCGCAAGATTTACTTGCTCGTGACAAAAAAGCCGAAGGAAAGTAGCACTCTACGCACCTTCGCACCTCATCTGAGAAGAATAGAAGTTGTCGGGTCACGGAAGAACCACTCAGGATATTGAGAATGAAACACTGCGAAAAACAAAAAGTCTGGAACAAAATTGTCTCAGAAGCCCGTGAAATGTCAGAGCAAGAGCCTATGTTGGCGAGCTTTTACCACGCAACCATCATCAAGCATGAAAGTTTGTGCGCGGCACTGAGTTACATTTTGGCCAACAAATTAAACACGGCGTCGATGCCAGCAATGGCCGTTCGTGAAGTGGTCGAAGAGGCATTTGCCGCAGACCCTACCATTACGGATTTTGCTGCGTGTGACATTTGTGCGACGGTCAACCGCGACCCTGCTGTTTCCATGTACTCAATGCCATTATTGTATTTGAAAGGTTACCATGCGCTGCAAGGCTATCGCGTGGCAAACTGGTTGTGGAAACAAGGCCGTCATGCCCTTGCAACGTATTTGCAAAACCAAATTTCTGTGGCGTGTCAGGTAGACATTCACCCAGCAGCACGTATTGGTAGCGGCATCATGCTCGACCATGCGACGGGCATCGTGATTGGTGAAACAGCGGTGGTTGATAACGATGTGTCGATCCTACAAGACGTCACCCTAGGTGGTACAGGTAAAGAGTGCGGCGATCGTCACCCGAAAATCCGTGAAGGCGTGATGATTGGTGCAGGTGCCAAAATTCTTGGTAATATCGAAGTAGGCGAAGGGGCGAAAATCGGCTCTTGCTCCGTAGTATTGCAAGCGGTGCCACCGCACACAACCGTGGCGGGCGTACCCGCGAAAATCGTCGGTCGACCAAAAACAGACAAACCGTCTCTCGATATGGACCAAGGCTTTAACGGTAAATCACAAAGCTTTATCCATGGAGATGGCATTTAACCGTCTTCTGATCCTTTGACAATAATGTGGTAGGTAACTCTCAAGTGCGAAAACAAAATCACCCAGTGCTCCGCTCGGCTATTTTATTAACTTGTGCTTTATCTGCCACCTATCCCCTCTCTTCTTTCGCCGCTAGTCAGCAAGAGCTCAAAGGCGTTTCCAGCGAAATCAATCGCCAAAAGAAGGCGCTAACCTCGCAAGAGAAACAGCTTAACGAGCTGCAAAAATCGCTCAAAGACCAAGAGCTTGGCATTTCTAAGCTGGAGCGAGAAATCAAGCAAACCAAAGCCGACCTTGCTCAAGCAGACAAAAACATCAACAAACTGGAAGAGAAAATCTCCTTGCAAGAAGCCCAGCGCCAAGCACAAGAGGAAGAGCTCAAGCAGTTGCTGCAAACGTATTACGTGACCGAGCGAGCGAAAGCGAATGGGCACTTATTGAATCAAGGTGTAGAAGAAGACCGCATTAGCCAATACTTTCAGCACTTAGCCAAGGCTCGTGCCGAAGTGATTGATGCCATCACCAAAACCACTCAAGAGTTGGCGCACAACAAAAACCAACTTGAGCTAGAGAAAGAGCAGATCGAAACCCTGCTCAAGCAGCAATCAGAAAAGCGTACCGCACTGGCCAGTACGCAGTCGAATCGTAAGCAAACGCTGAACAAAATTCAGAGCAGCATTAAAAACGACAAACGTTACCTTGCTGAGCTACAACGCAATGAAACCCGTCTAAAAGCCGAGATTGCAAAAGCCGCCAAGCGAAATGCGGTACCAATGGACGGGCTCGGCAAACAGCGCGGCAAACTACCATGGCCACTCAAAGGCAGTGTGTTACATAACTTCGGTACGCGTCAAACCGGACAAGTAAACTGGAAAGGTATGGTGCTTTCCGCTAACTATGGTCAACAAGTTAAAGCAGTTTACCCTGGCACAGTCGTATTTGCAGAGTATTTAAGAGGTTACGGTTTAGTGGTGCTGCTTGATCACGGTAAAGGTGACATGACGCTTTACGGCTACAATCAAGCGTTAACCAAAAAAGAAGGCGATAAAGTCACCGCGGGCGAAGTGATAGCTCTCGCCGGAGATACAGGCGGGCAGGACCGACCATCACTGTATTTCGAAATCCGCCGTAATAGTGAAGCACAGAACCCGAAATCTTGGTTAAAGCGCTGATTATCTGACTTATTTACTTGTTGTATTCATATTTTGGAAAATGCTATGCGTAGTACGTTTCGACCGCATCAATAAATGCATTCACATCTTCTTTGCGTAAGGCATTAATACCCGCAGCCGCCTCTCGCCCACCACCTGTCGGAAACTGCCCACACACGGCAACAGCACCTTGTTTATTGTTCAATGGTGCACGGAGTGAAACTGTGTAAGTACCATCTGCGTTTTCTGTGAGTACCGCATGCGCAGAGTCTGGATTTTGGTTTGCCAGCCAGTTGCCATACACACCGCTAATTCGACGTGATGCGGCCGTGTTTGGTAGCTCAAACAACTTCAATGTATCGCTTTCATGTGTGGCTGGTAACGCTTGCGCGGCATCCATGTCTTGTTGGTAAGCCGATTGCAATTGATAGTAAGGCGAGGCTTTATCTTCAATGACTTCGAATGGCGAAATATATTGAACCAACGCTCGGTATAAATCCGCAGGATGGAAATGAAGATCGTCGACTTTCGAGCCATAACCGTTGTAGTTGATTAATGTACCGAGCTCTTTTAACTGCGCTTTTTGCTCGTTATTAAGTCCGGCTTGATCCGCCAGCGCATCCGCTTTAGCAATCAAGTTATCACCGTAAGCAGCGGTGATCGCCCAAGTATGAAAGCGTCCTTCCAGCAACTTATCGACAATCAAAGCGGTACACATATTAGCGTCAAGATCGATATGGGCGTCCAAATTACCGTGTTGAGGAATGTCACCAGCTTTGTGGTGATCGGCGTAAAACACGTGCGCGCCTTGAGCCAATGCTTGCTCTAAACCAGCCATGTTCTTTTCCATCGAAATGTCTAACACAGTCAGCTCATCACCCGCTTGCACGTCCACTTTTTCCACCAGCTTAATATCGCGCTTTACGCCAGTAATTAATTGGGAATCGATAGGGTCAGCCAAACGCAGTTGTAGAAGTGCGATGATGCCGTCTGCATCACCATTGAAGATGTCGTAATTCATTGAGCGATAGTTCCTTTATCGAGAGTCAATCCCTTGAACTAATCGAGGGAGATAGTCGTCTTATTGTGCGTAGCAAGTATGACAAGTCAACTCAAGGCGCGACTCGAAAATGAGAGTGACTCTCGAAATATTGAAGCAAGTGACCGATCAGCCCTGCAGTGTGCTGACCGCTTCTTCCAACAGCTGTAGTTGCTCTAAACCTTGTTCAGTCGCGACAGGTTTCACAACATTCAGCATCTGCAGCATCCCCTGCTTCACCATTTGCTCGGTAATGCTGGTTTTCGATGCCATTGCAGATTGGTAAGCTAACCAACTACAAGCGATCAAATGCAGCGTGCACACCAGTGATTTCAACTGCTGTTCATTCACATCCAGCAGCTTCAAAGAAACAAACTCCTGCATAATCGCAATGAGGTTGGCTTGCAGCTTCTCTTGCACATCGATGTACTGCTCGTGCAGCTGTTCATCTCGTGACAAGATTTCTGGTAGGTTTGCGTAGAAAAAGCGGTATTTCCACATCAAGGTAAAAATAGAGTCTAGGTAGCTCTTCAGCATAGTCAGGCTCTCTTGTGAGCCTTGAATAGGGGTAAATCTTTCTAAAAGTTCTGCTGAATAAAGCGCAAAGATCTCACGAACGATTTCTTGCTTATTGCGGAAGTGGTAATACAGATTACCAGGGCTAATTTCGATGTGATCGGCAATGTGATTGGTGGTGATGTTGCGCTCACCATGTTGGTTGAACAACTCCAGTGCCGCGTAGACGATTTTGTCGCGCGTTTTCATTGTTATCGTATTCCCTCTTCATTAACGAATCGAGTATAGCGACTTCACCAACCTAGGTCGATAGAGGCTCCAAATACGGTAACATAACAGACCAGTTAAGATGCCAATCGAGTTGGCGACAAGGTCTAACCAAGAGGTTTGTCTGCCGACATAGCCTTGTAGCCACTCAATGACGGCGCTAAATAGCAAAATACCCATCGCCACCGCCCAACGTTGACGCCAACGCCACACGCAAAAGCAACCTAAAAACGCAAAGCCGCTGTACGCCATGGCGTGCTGCATTTTGTCGAGGTACGCAATATTGCCCCAGTCTTGTAGTTCACCTGAACTCAGAGATAAAAAAGCGATCAATATGGCGTAGCTCAAGATGACGAAACGTGCAGCCGTCAAATTCATTGGATATCCTTATGCGATTGGCAATGGAAATGCCGTGACTTGATCAATGTGGTCACAGCCTAGCGCCAGCATGATCAAACGATCGATACCCAACGCGACCCCTGCACAGTCTGGCAACCCTGCTTCCAGTGCAGAAATCAGATGATAATCGATCGGCTGCGGTTTTAAACCCATTTCGATACGCTTTGCGTTATCTTGTTCAAAGCGCGCTAATTGCTCTTTCGGATTGTCCAGTTCATGGAATCCGTTCGCCAGCTCTATCCCCTTAAAGTACACTTCAAAACGATCCGCGACGCGATGATCTTGAGGATTGATTTTCGCGAGCGCCGCCTGTGACGCAGGGAAGTCGTACACAAAAGCCGGCACATCCTGACCAATTTTGTTTTCTACTCCCACGCTAAATAGCAGTTGCAGCAGCGTATCGCGATCTTCTTCTGGCTCAGCAATGTCACTCAAGCCCAGCTTGCTTGCCGCCGCTTTCAGCTCCGTCATCGAGCCTTCTAATGGACACACACCCAACACATCAATGAAGGCTTGTTGATACGTCATGCGCTGCGCTGCGCCACACTTCAATACCAGTTGCAACAGGTCATCCATTTCATCCATCAATTTATGATGGTCAAAGCCAACGCGATACCACTCCAACATCGTAAACTCGGGGTTGTGGTATCGACCATTTTCTTCGTTACGAAACGCTTTATTGATTTGATAAATACAACCACTGCCCGCAGCCAAAAGGCGCTTCATATGGAATTCTGGGCTGGTCATAAAGAACAGATTACTGCCATCAGCGTAACCAGGGCCAACAAACTCGGTTTGGAAAGTATGCAAATGAATGTCAGTCACGGTCGCGTGGCTCATCGCTGGCGTGTCCACTTCCATCACCTGTCGCTCGGCAAAGAATTGACGAATGGCGGCGATTAACGTCGCACGTTGACGAAGTTGCTCAATGGAAGCGGTAGGTTGCCAGTTGGTTTGCATAATAAGTCTCTCAAAACTCTAATTTAGCGCGTAAAAAACCCATTCTACATGCTTTTCACGGTTCGACGAGAGGGGAATTTCCCTTCTCTATTTTCCCACCACATTGTTTAAATTTGAAGCAAGCAATACTCGTGCTGCAGTACAAAAAACATTCGAAATAAAACCTATTATCAATGACAGTAATGTCGGGCAACACTCATTTAACATTCATGGATATGACGTTTGAGTTTCAAATGTTTCGTGCCGTGATAGCAGTCACATAACCTATAAATTCTATGCCCTTAAGTGCATTACCGAAGCAAAAACCCAATTACATCAATTTTTCTGCCATGTGGCTCATCTACACTAACCCTACTACTTTTGGGGGGTTCTTTTTAAAGAGCGCCTCGCAATCACAATAACAAGCGGATTTCCGCAATCACACACTGGAGGATAACTGTGCAAATTATCACCACAGATATCGCAGTCATCGGCGCAGGCGGCGCTGGTCTTCGTACTGCTATTGCAGCGGCTGAAGCAAACCCTGACTTAGAAGTCGCTCTGATTTCTAAAGTTTATCCAATGCGCTCCCACACGGTCGCTGCAGAGGGTGGCTCAGCAGCAGTTATCAAGGATGAAGATAGCTTAGACAACCACTTCAACGACACTGTTGGCGGTGGTGACTGGCTATGTGAACAGGATGTTGTTGAATACTTTGTAGAGAACGCGACTCGCGAAATGATCCAAATGGAGCAATGGGGTTGCCCATGGAGTCGTAAAGAGAACGGTGAAGTCAACGTACGCCGCTTTGGTGGTATGAAGGTTGAACGTACTTGGTTCGCTGCAGACAAAACTGGCTTCCACATGCTTCATACGCTATTCCAGACATCAATGAAGTACAGCAACATCAAACGTTTTGATGAGTACTTTGTGTTGGATCTGCTTGTTGATGAAGGCGAAGTTCAAGGTCTGATTGCTATTCACATGTCTGAAGGCGAGCTTGTTACTATCAAAGCAAAATCTGTTGTTCTAGCAACAGGTGGTGCGGGTCGTGTTTACCACTGTAACACCAATGGCGGTATCGTAACGGGCGATGGTATGGCAATGGCTTACCGTCACGGCGTTCCTCTACGTGATATGGAATTTGTTCAATACCACCCAACAGGTCTTCCTGGCACAGGTATCCTGATGACAGAAGGTTGTCGTGGTGAAGGCGGTATCATCGTTAACAAGAACGGCTACCGTTACCTACAAGATTACGGCATGGGCCCTGAAACTCCAGTTGGCCAACCGAAGAACAAATACATGGAACTGGGTCCTCGTGACAAAGTTTCTCAAGCTTTCTGGCACGAACAACAGAAAGGCAACACCATCAAACACCCACTGGGTGACGTGGTGCACCTAGACCTTCGCCACCTTGGTGAAGAGTACCTACAAGAGCGTCTACCGTTCATCTGTGAGCTAGCAAAAGCTTACGTAAACGTGGACCCAGCAAAAGAGCCGATTCCAATTCGTCCAACCGTTCACTACACCATGGGTGGTATTGAAACGGACGGCGGCTGTGAAACTCGCATTAAAGGCCTATTCGCGGTTGGTGAATGTGCGTCTGTTGGTCTTCACGGTGCAAACCGTCTAGGTTCTAACTCACTGGCTGAATTCGTGGTATTTGGCCGCGTAGCTGGTGAAAACGCAGTGAAACGTGCGGCAGAATTCAAAGGCTGGAACGACGCGGCAATTGACGCGCAAGTAAAAGCGGTTGAAGAACGCATCGCGAAACTGATGAACCAAGAAGGCGACGAAAACTGGGCAGAGATCCGCACAGAAATGGGTCACACCATGGAAGCGGGCTGTGGTATCTACCGCCAAGAAGATTTGATGCAAGCGACTATCGACAAAATCACTGAGTTGAAAGAACGCTACAAACGCATCAGCATCAAAGACAAAGGTAAAGTGTTCAACACAGACCTTTTATATGCAATCGAAGTGGGTTACGGCCTAGAAGTCGCTGAAGCGATGGTTCACTCTGCGATTCTACGTAAAGAATCTCGCGGCGCGCACCAACGTCTAGACGATGGTTGTACAGAGCGTGATGACGTGAACTTCCTAAAACACTCACTTGCTTTCTACAAACCAGATTCAGCACCAAGCATCGATTACAGCAATGTGACCATCACTAAGTCACAACCAAAAGCTCGTCTATACGGTGAAGCAGCAGAAAAAGCAGCGGCTGAAGAGAAGAACGCAGAGGAGCAAGCATAATGTCAGCAAATCGCATTCAAAAAGTAGACATCCTGCGTTACGACCCAGAAAAAGATGCAGAACCATACAAGCAAACATTCGAAGTACCATTCGATGAAACCATGTCTGTGCTTGACGCACTTGGCTACATCAAAGATCACCTAGACAAAGATCTGTCTTACCGTTGGTCTTGCCGTATGGCGATCTGTGGTTCTTGCGGCATCATGGTGAACAACGTACCGAAACTTGCTTGTAAGAGCTTCCTACGTGACTACCCTGACGGCGTGACTATCGAGCCTCTAGCAAACTTCCCAATCGAGAAAGACTTGATTGTTGATATGACACCGTTTATCGAACGTCTTGAAGCAATCAAACCATACATCATTGGTAACGACCGTAAACCAGAAGACGGTACGAACTTGCAAACGCCTGAACAGATGGCGAAATACAAGCAGTTCGCTGGCTGTATCAACTGTGGTCTTTGCTACGCTGCATGTCCTCAGTTTGGTCTAAACCCAGAGTTCATCGGTCCTGCGGCACTAACGCTAGCGCACCGCTACAACCTAGACAGCCGTGACAACGGTAAAGATGAGCGCATGAAGCTTATCAACGGTGAAAACGGTGCTTGGGGTTGTACGTTTGTTGGTTACTGTTCTGAAGTTTGTCCAAAGAACGTTGACCCAGCAGCGGCAGTAAACCAAGGCAAAGTGGAGTCTTCTATGGACTTCGTGATTGCTATGTTGAAACCTCAGGAGGCATAAGGATGAGCAACCGTAAACCTTACGTTCGTGAAGTAAAACGCACTTGGTGGAAGAACCATCCTTTCTACCGCTTCTACATGCTACGTGAAGCGACTGTGCTTCCTTTGATCCTATTCACTCTGTTCCTAACTTTCGGTTTAGGTTGCTTGGTGAAAGGTCCTGAAGCTTGGCAAGGTTGGTTAGCGTTCATGGCGAACCCAATCGTAGTCGCAATCAACATCGTTGCGCTGCTAGGTAGCCTATTCCACGCTCAAACTTTCTTCAGCATGATGCCACAAGTAATGCCAATTCGTTTGAAAGGCAAACCAGTGGACAAGAAGATCATCGTATTGACTCAGTGGGCCGCTGTTGCGTTCATCTCACTGATCGTTCTCATCGTGGTGTAAGGAGCTGAGCAATGAAACCGAATTATAGTGTAAACACATCACCAAAACGTTCTGATGAGCCAATCTGGTGGGGTCTGTTTGGTGCGGGCGGTACTTGGTTCGCGATGCTGACGCCAATCACTGTTCTTGTGCTAGGTATCTTGGTACCACTAGGCGTGATTGACGCAGAAGCGATGAGCTACGAGCGTGTCTCTGCATTCGCAACCAGCATCATCGGTGCGCTATTCATCATTGGCACGCTAGCATTGCCAATGTGGCATGCAATGCACCGTGTACACCACGGCATGCACGACCTTAAATTCCACACTGGTGTGATTGGTAAAGTAGCATGTTACGCATTTGCAGGCTTAATCACTGCACTAGCAGTTATCTTTATCTTCATGATTTAAGAGACTGACCCAAAAGAAAAAGCTGGCTCAATGCCAGCTTTTTTATTGCTTTGGGTTACCAATGATCTTTTTGCTTTTTAAGCTTTTGACCACCCATGATCTTATTGCTGTGTGACCTTCTTTGTTTGGTCCATAAGACCAAGAGCACCAAAGCCAGTAATCACATCTAAGTTCGTTTTCAAGCCCGTTTCGTCACTTCCACCGATGTAGTTTTGTGGCATCTGAACTTGGAAGTTTTGCAAGTTGTTGTACAACGAGTTCGCTACGTCTCGATTCAATTCCGCCAAGTAAACTTCACGGTTTGCTCCTAACGCCGCATACTTACCTTTTAGGACTTCAGATTCTGCGCGACCTTTCGCTAATATCGCTTTCGCTTCAAACTCTGCGGAAAGTGCGTTTGCTTTTTGAATCGCTAAGTTAGCCTCGGCAATTGCCAACTCTTTCTCTTTCTCAACTTCAGCAAGTCGTTTGGTTTTTTCTACTTCGACGATTTCACGTTCCGCGATTTGGCGCGCAACCTCGACCTCTTTTTGCTGTGAAATAATCGCCAACTCTTTCTGACGCTGTGCATCTTGCACTTCACGAGTACGTTGAATTTCTTTCCGTAACTGCTCCGTTTCTGCCTGTGCTTTCGACGTTTCTTGTTCCTGAATCGCACGAATGCGATCTGCCACTAAACGCTTTTTATCCGCCAGCAATTGGTCGAGCTGTTTCTCTGGTTGTGGATCACCAATGGTCACCTGCGTTACCTGAATACCGTATTGTTGCAACGGGTTATCTTGACGAATCGGTTGCCCGGTTTTGTCTACGACTGGCACCGTTTTCCAAACCAGCTGATTGGTACGTTGCAATTGGTTCGCGTTAGCCTGATTAGCCCCAACAGGCGCAAGGTCTAGTTCTTCCACTTCAACCTGACGTCGCTCTGTAAGATAAATTCCCTCTCGCAACTGATCGCCAAGTTTCGATTTGAACTGGTTCAAACCACCTTGGAAAAACTCTTCTCCGGTGTATTGCGTGGCGGTAATAACTGTCACGTTACGCGCATTTTTCACAAGCAGTGCGTCGATCAAGTTGTTGTTATTGCGAAACTCACGATGCATCTTTTTTAGAGCTTCTGGATCGTTACTCAATTTAAAGCGGAACGTCACTGGTATTTGGCCAATATAGGTATCAGCGAAACGAACTTGAACCGAATCAAGACGTTGGTAAAAGTCTTCACCCTTGCTGTTACCAAAAGACACAGTGATCACTTGATCGTACTTAGTGATTTTGGATAGAAACGGCATCCGGAAATGAATACCAGGTTCAGTAAACACATCCAACTCACCAGTGATGTTGTTTTGATGCACATAACTATAGCCAGCATCTGTCATCAAAACCGAACTGTTGATCGTTAAGCCTACAGCCAATAAAGGCACACCAATCAATGCCGCTTTTATCCCGCGATGAAGCAACTGACGTCGTTCTTCTACTTTTAAGCCTTGTCCTAAGCTTCTGCTTTCCATGTTTTTCTCCTTATTATTTCGGTTGTCATTGAGTTAAATCGATGAAAATCAAGCTGCTATGCAACTCGCTGACAACAGGTGTTAATGTATCAAATTGTTACATTAAGAAATAATCGAAAGATTCATGAAATTAATGCGATTTTTACGAATAATACAAAATAGATAAGAATATGCGGTGAGCTTCGTATTTCGCTGAAAAGCAGTAGAAAAGGAAAATTGCGGGCAATAAAAAAGGCCGCCGAAGCGACCTTTCTCAGAGAAGTATTAATTACTTCACACGACCTACGTATTCACCAGTACGAGTGTCAACTTTGATCACTTCGCCAATTGCGATGAATAGTGGAACACGAACAACAGCGCCAGTTGCTAGTGTAGCTGGTTTACCACCAGTACCTTGAGTATCACCTTTCAGACCTGGATCAGTATCTGTAACTTCTAGCTCAACGAAGTTTGGTGGAGTAACGGTAATTGGGTTCCCGTTCCAAAGAGTGATCATACAAGTGTTGTTTTCTACCAACCACTTAGCGTTTTCACCTACCGCTTTCGCGTCAGCTGCGATCTGTTCGAACGTTTCATTGTTCATAAAGTGGTAGAATTCGCCGTCTGAATATAGATAATCTAGGTCGATATCCATTACGTCTGCCACTTCACAAGTGTCACCAGACTTGAATGTTTTCTCTAGCACTTTACCAGAAAGAAGTTTACGAATTTTCACGCGGTTGAACGCTTGGCCTTTACCTGGTTTAACGTATTCGTTTTCCAGAATTACACAAGGCTCATTATCAAGCATTAACTTAAGACCGCCTTTAAATTCATTGGTGCTAACTGTAGCCATTTTTTCCTCTTACATTCTTAGAGCTAAATTCCAATGCCGCACATAATAACCCGAAAAGTCGATTCTGTTGAGCAAAACTGGCTCAAACAGTTGGCGAATGGGATCTCTGATCCTGCAAAATTGCTCGAAATACTGGAAATAGATCCCTCACCGTGGCAAGACGGGTTTGCCGCACGCAAGCTGTTTGCACAGCGTGTACCGCAAAGTTTTGTCGATAGGATGGAAAAAGGCAATCCTAAAGACCCTCTTTTGCGTCAGGTTTTACCCTTGAGTGACGAGTTTGAAGTGCATGCAGGCTATTCCAATGATCCTCTTGACGAACAGGACAATGCGATCCCGGGATTGCTGCATAAATACAAAAACCGAGTGCTGATGATCGTCAAAGGCGGCTGTGCGGTGAATTGCCGTTATTGCTTCCGTCGTCACTTCCCATATCAAGAGAACAAGAGCGGCAAACAAGCTTGGAGCCAGTGCATCGAATACATGGCGGAAAAACCAGAGCTCAATGAGGTGATTTTCTCTGGCGGTGATCCACTAATGGCAAAAGACGATGAGATTCATTGGCTGCTGGAACACATTGCTCAGATTCCGCATATCAAACGTCTGCGCATTCACAGCCGTTTGCCTGTAGTGATCCCAGCTCGAATCACAGATGAGCTGTGTCAGTTGCTAAAAGCGTCACGCTTGCAAATTATCCTTGTTACGCACATCAACCATGCTAATGAGATTAACGATGAGCTGCGCCAGGCAATGAAAAAACTAAAAGAAGCCAATGTCACCCTGCTAAACCAGGGAGTGTTACTAAGAGGCGTTAATGATTCCGTTGATGCCCTGAGCCAGCTCAGCGAGACCCTGTTCGATGCTGGGATCCTGCCGTATTACTTGCACGTGCTAGACAAAGTCCAGGGAGCGGCTCACTTTATGGTCGATGACGAACGAGCCCGACAACTAATGGCAGGCTTATTAGAAAACGTCTCTGGCTACCTGATCCCGACCCTCACCCGTGAAATCGGCGGCCGAAAAAGCAAAACGCCGCTCGACCTACACCTTGCATAACCATCTATAACTCCTACAAATCATGAGATTTTGTGTCGGTCGAGGCACAAAATCTTACGATTTCTCTCTGATTTTTGTTTATTTTCAGAAAACTCAATAAAAAAGACACCAAACCGTTCTAAAACATTTAAGTCTCATGTAGTCTCTGCCGCCTAGATTATTTGCGACACAAAATATGGAATGAAAATCACACTATTGTGATGAAAAATGGTCGAGTTTACGACATCCATATTCAACCAAACTGAAGATGAAAGACGTAAAGAACGGTAGCCAGTAAACGTGAAGTCTACGCATTGGTAAATGCCTTCATCGCCTTTAAGGCAGCCCTGCGGAAAGTTAACCAGTCCACCAGAAAGTATTGCAGCAACCATTACCTAGCTGAAACCGATGATTCGGGACGTAACCAAGCATTCTGTCGACCAGGCCAACGCCTCACTTAACGGTTTACGCAGCGAAATCTCAACCGTTACCAAAGCATGGAAGAGAGGACTGAATCGGTCAAAGAGAGACCTTTTCCTGCGAACACTTATCATTCAATCTTGCCGCACTGAGCAACAGTGCCGAAGAAAACCGATTATCTGCTAAGGACGCACAACAAGGGGTTGAAGAGCGGAAACGCAAGGCTACTGCGCTACGCGACGTTGTGCATCTATTTACACTTTAACTTCAACCAACAAGAAGAAAAAACTCATAACAGGAGATATCCTTTGAAACTGAAACTTAGCCTAACTGCACTGGCTCTGATGGGCCAAACAGCCGCACATGCCGCTCCTCTGCTAGTTGATTTTGATGACAGCGAGCGCGAAGAGCGCGTTCAGGCGAGCAACGCTTGGCTGGAAATTGATACTCAGGCATTTTCAAATAATATTCAGTTGCTTCAGAAGGATCTAAAGGGCAACACTCAGATCTGTGCCATCATGAAGGCTGACGCGTACGGTAACGGTATCGCTGGCCTGATGCCTAGCATCATCGCGAACAACGTTGCATGTGTAGGTATCACCAGTAATGAAGAAGCTCGCGTAGTGCGTGAGCACGGCTTCGAAGGCAAGATCATGCGTGTCCGTGCGGCTAGCCGCAACGAAATTGAAAACGGCGTACAGTACGAAATCGAAGAGCTGATTGGCACTAAGATGCAGGCAGATCAAATCATCGAGATTGCATACAACTACAATACCGTTATTCCTGTTCACCTTGCTCTGAATACTTCAGGCATGGGTCGTAATGGTCTGGATCTGACAACGTATGAAGGTCAGGTTGAAGGTGTGGAAATCGCAAGCGATCCTAACCTAAAAATCGTAGGTATGATGACCCACTTCCCGAATGAAGGTCTTGATGAAATCCGCCGCAAGGTTGACCGTTTCAAAGTAGAAACAAAGTGGCTAATGGACAGCGCAGGTCTGAAACGTAAAGACATCACACTGCACGTGGCTAACTCTTACATCACGCTAAATCTGCCTGAAGCACATCTGGATATGGTTCGTCCTGGCGGCATGCTGTACGGTGACTACCCTGCAACCCTACCTTACGAGCGCATCGTGTCTTTCAAAACACGCGTAGCATCACTGCACTTCTTCCCTGCAGGCAGCACAATCGGCTACGGCAGCACTAAAGTTTTAGAGCGCGACTCTATCCTGGCTAACCTGCCTATCGGCTACTCAGACGGTTTCGCCCGTTCGCTAAGCAACAAAGCTGATGTTCTGATCAACGGTCAGCGCGCTCGCGTAATGGGTAAAGCGTCAATGAACACTACTATGGTTGATGTCACTGACATCATTGGTGTTCAGGCAAACGACGAAGTAGTTGTATTTGGCCGCCAAGGCTTTGAAGAAATCACAGCAGAAGAAACCGAAGAGAAAAGCGGTCGTATTCTGCCTGAGCACTACACTATCTGGGGTGCAACTAACCCTCGCGTTTACCGTTAAACGGCAAGTGCAATAATCACCAAGGCCAGTCTCATACTGGCCTTTTTTATGTCTATTGTTTAATAAAGTCATTCCATCAAAACGATAAAATAAGATCATCGCCAATTTGATCGTTTTTGCTCACCATTTGGCTCATCGTCGCGCTCCAAACCAGAAGCAGATGTTCAATGTAAATTTGTCGACACGAACGATCCTTTTTGTTCGCTTTGCAGGATAAGTCTATGCATACTCCGCTGCTTTGGAGGTCAAGATGCATACAACATTCGAACAAATTTTCGATCTTGGCCCATTCAGTTGGCCTGCCTTATTTTGCTGTGCCATCAATGGGTTAATGATTGGCATAGAACGCCAAACCCGTGGTAAACCAGTAGGTATTCGCACAGCAATTCTCATTATTTCAGGCACCTACCTGTTTATGTCGATGGCAGTGTCGTTATCACCAAACACGCTCGACCAAGCTCGTGTGCTTGGTCAGATAATTACTGGCGTCGGCTTCTTGGGTGCAGGCGTGATGATGACGCTGGATGGCAAAATCCATGGCGTCACTTCGGCAGCCGTCATTTGGGTACTGGCAGGGCTCGGTTTGATGATCGGCCTCGGTTACTTAATGCAATCGGTCGTGATTACCTTGCTTGCGTTGAGCGTTCTGCTTGGCGTGGATAAAGCCGAAAACCGTATCAAGGCGTTACGTCGCGGTGTTCATCAAAAAATTCAGCAGCGCAAAACCTCCTCTCGCTTGATCAAATAAGAGAATGGTTGGCCTGTTTCAATTTTCCAATAAAAAAGCCCGCGAACATCGCGGGCTTTTTGGTATCAGGCTTTCGCTAAGCTTATTTAGCGAAGTTGATGATAGGGAAACATTTGAAGAAGCCGTTATCCGCACAGTTCAACAGACCAATTTGCACGCCATCGATTTGGTCAGTCATATTGAAGAAGCCAAGTTGGAAGTTGGACTTTTTAGAAATACTCGCCAGACCAACGTCTGCCATGGTGTAACCTTCTGAGTAGTTCACCGCACTCCAGTTTAGGCCTTTCACGTTGTTCGTGATGTTTACCGCACCAAAGTTCACACCGGTTGTTTGGCCTTGGTTCCAGTTAACCAAACCAAGTGACGCACCTTTCATTTCTTGGTTTACTTTCGCTGCCCCAAAGAACAGACCGAAGTTCACACCCGTAGTACGGTCAGTTTCAGACATACCTAGAACTGAGAAGTCGACGCCTTTTACTTCGTTTACTTGGCCATGCAGTACCGCCAAACGAACACCACCAACAGCAGAGTTTGATGGAGCGTTAGTATGGTCGATCGTTGAAAACATCACAGGGGTGCTGTTCGCAAGAGCAACAGGTGATGCGATAGTGGCTGCAACAGCCAATGACGTCATAAGCTTTTTCATTTTTATCTCCATGATGGTAAGCAGTAATTTACAACATAGTGTAATGTTCAGATTTTGCGCTATTCGGACACAAAAAGTGTTAGCAATAGGTCATATTTAACAATCTGACTATCCTAGAAAAAAATTCATCTCAGTTATTTTTCTGTTTTTCCACTGACGCTGCCGGAACGCATCCCTCACAATTCACATCTTCTTTTACCTGCCCTGAAAAATGCACAGTGGGCAAACACCAGACGCAAAAAAGCCGAGGTTCACACCTCGGCTTTTTGTTCTACTCGGCTTGGAATAGCGCGGGATGATTACATCATGCCCATGCCACCCATACCGCCCATACCACCCATGTCAGGCATGCCTGCGCTTTCTTTTTGTGGTAGGTCAGTTACCATCGCTTCTGTTGTGATCATGAGACCAGCGACAGACGCTGCAAATTGTAGAGCGCTACGAGTTACTTTAGTTGGGTCTAGGATACCCATCTCTAGCATGTCGCCGTATTCACCCGTTGCTGCATTGTAGCCGTAAGAACCTTCACCCGCTTTCACGTTGTTCGCAACAACAGAGTCTTCGTCACCTGCGTTCTTCGTGATTTGACGGATTGGTGCTTCCATTGCACGTAGAGCAACGCGGATACCAACGTTTTGTTCTTCGTTGTCGCCTTCTAGGTCAACAATCTTAGATGCAGCGCGGATTAGTGCAACACCACCACCAGCAACTACGCCTTCTTCAACCGCTGCGCGAGTCGCGTGTAGCGCGTCTTCTACGCGGTCTTTTTTCTCTTTCATTTCAACTTCAGTCGCTGCACCAACTTTGATTACTGCAACACCGCCAGCCAGTTTAGCAACGCGCTCTTGTAGTTTCTCTTTGTCGTAGTCTGAAGTTGCGTCTTCGATTTGTTGACGAATTTGAGCAACGCGGCCTTGGATCATCGCTTCTTCACCCGCACCATCGATGATGGTTGAGTTTTCTTTCGTGATGCTTACGCGCTTAGCCTGACCTAGATCTTCAAGCGTTACTTTTTCTAGTTCTAGACCGATTTCTTCAGAAATCACAGTACCGCCAGTTAGGATAGCGATGTCTTGTAGCATTGCTTTACGACGGTCACCAAAACCAGGCGCTTTAACCGCAGCAACTTTCACGATGCCACGCATGTTGTTCACAACCAATGTAGCTAGTGCTTCGCCTTCTACGTCTTCTGCGATGATTAGCAGTGGACGAGATGCTTTTGCTACTGCTTCTAGAGTTGGTAGAAGCTCACGGATGTTTGAGATCTTCTTATCAACTAGAAGGATGAATGGGTTTTCTAGCTCAACGCTGCCCGCTTCTTGGTTGTTGATGAAGTAAGGAGATAGGTAACCGCGATCGAACTGCATACCTTCTACTACGTCTAGCTCGTCTTGTAGAGCCTGACCTTCTTCAACAGTGATAACACCGTCGCGGCCAACGCGTTCCATTGCTTCAGCAATGATGTTACCTACGCTTGCGTCAGAGTTCGCAGAGATAGTACCAACCTGTGCGATTGCTTTGGTGTCGTTACACTCAACAGAAAGCTCTTTTAGTTGCTCTACTGCCGCTGCAACAGCTTTGTCGATACCGCGCTTAAGATCCATTGGGTTCATACCCGCTGCAACTGCTTTTAGACCTTCATTTACGATTGCTTGCGCTAGTACGGTTGCTGTTGTTGTACCGTCACCCGCAGCGTCGTTTGCTTTAGACGCTACTTCTTTAACCATTTGCGCGCCCATGTTCTGGAACTTGTCTTCCAGCTCAATTTCACGCGCTACAGATACACCGTCTTTAGTGATGGTTGGAGCACCGAAAGATTTATCTAGAACTACGTTACGACCTTTAGGACCCAGTGTTACTTTCACTGCGTCAGCCAGAACGTTTACACCTTCTAGCATCTTAACTCGTGCGTCATTACCAAATTTAACGTCTTTAGCAGCCATCTTTGATTTCCTTTCTAAAATTCTTTGTGTTTGATTTTCAATTTGAATCTGAGCAAAAAATTACTCAATGATTGCTATTATTCAACGATCGCCATGATGTCGTTTTCAGACATGACAAGCACTTCTTTACCGTCGATTTTTTCAGTTTTAGTGCCGTAACCTTCAGCGAAGATAACGGTGTCACCAACTTTTACGTCTAGCGGTAGTACTGTGCCGTTTTCTAGGATGCGGCCTTTGCCTACAGCTAGAACAACACCGCGAGTTGATTTTTCCGCAGCAGAACCAGTAAGAACGATGCCACCAGCAGACTTAGATTCAACTTCTTTACGTTCAACGATAACTCGGTCATGTAATGGACGAATGTTCATCGGTCGTCTCTCCTGAAAATTTCCATGTTTATTTGATAATTGCCCGCGTTGGGGCACGTGATCCCTATATAAGGGGTCAAACGAGTAATCCCAAGGGGGAGACGTATTTTTTTTGTGACTTAGTTAAAATAACGAACAGCTAAGCAACGGTTTGCGTGCGAAATGCTCACTCGCCCAGCTTCTCGCTTTCTTGTATCCTTGCAGTTTGCCCACCAGATAGATGTTCAACATGCTGGAAAAGAACAAGCCAGAAAACCACGCGACAGATAAGCATGGTTTGCTGAGCGCGCCCATTCCCGAAACACTGCGCAAGATGACCGTCCCCATGACCATGGGCATGATCGCAATTTTGATGTTTAACTTGGTGGATACGTTTTTTATCTCGTTGTTGGGGACGCATGCCCTGGCGGCAATCAGCTACACGTTTCCTGTCACCTTTGCGGTGAACTGCATCACGATGGGGATCGGGATGGGGCTATCGACCAACATTGGACGCTTACTTGGTCAAGGTCATGCTCCACAAGCGGCGCGATTTACGACTCACGGTTTGCTGTTGGCGGTGTTGCTCGTCGCTATCGCTTCTTCTATTGGCTTTGCTACCATTGCGCCACTGTTTCGTTTCCTTGGCGCGGCCGACGATCTGATTCCACTCATCGAACAATACATGCAGGTGTGGTATCTCACCATTCCACTGTTGGTGATTCCAATGGCGGGCAACAGTGCGATTCGTGCCACTGGCGACACTAAGACACCCGCTAAGATCATGATGTTGGCCGGTCTGATCAACGGCATACTCGATCCACTACTGATTTTCGGTTACGGCCCCTTCCCAGAACTTGGCATTCAAGGCGCAGCTATAGCGAGTGCCTTTAGTTGGCTAGGCGCTTTGTGCGGCTCTTTCTATGTATTGGTGAAACGCGAAAAACTGCTCGCACAACCTCAATGGGCCTCATTGAAACAAGATTGGCAACAGACGTTAAAAATTGGCACCCCTGCAGCGCTATCCAATGCGATGAATCCGTTGTCGGGGGCGATTTTGATGATGCTGCTATCTAGCCACGGCACGGCAGCGGTGGCAGCTTACGGCGCTGCGCAGCGTATTGAGTCGATTCTGATCTTAGTGTTGATGTCGCTGACCTCCGCACTCACGCCATTTATGGCGCAGAACTTAGGGGCAAAAAATCCTCAGCGCGCTTTCTCTGGTTTGTTTCTCAGCATGCGTTTTGCTGTGGTGTTCCAAGGTTTTATCTTCTTGATGATGGTGCCATTGAGCATTCCTTTAGCGGCGTTATTTTCACAAGAAGAAACCGTAAAGAATCTACTTTGGCACTATCTACTCGTGGTTCCATTTAGCTATGGTTTCCAAGGTATTGTGATGATGTTGGTGAGTGGGCTGAATGCGATGCACAAGCCGCTACGCGCTTTCCAATGGAGCTTCATGCGCCTGTTTGTGTTTACGCTGCCTGCTGCATGGGTTGGCAGCCAAGTGTACAGCATTGAAGGCTTGTTCATCGGTATTGCGCTGGGCAACACACTAGGTGGGCTGCTGGGTTACATGTTCGCGTTGCGCGAACGTAAATTGACGCTGATTGAACAAAACAGCGCTTCGTAAGATTCTACCCGATACCCGATACCCGATACATCAGCTTCCTTTCGCTGATACTCAAATACAAAAAAACCGCGGAAAGCCGCGGTTTTTCTTTATCTATTTCAAGCTTGCTTAGAACAGTTCTTCCGCAACTTTGTATAGATCGTTACGCACTGGACGCTTCATGTTTTCGATCGCATCGATGATGTCGTGGTGAACAAGTTGCTCTTTCACGATACCGACACAGCGACCGCCATGACCTTCAAGCAGTAGGTGAACAGCGTAGTTACCCATGCGAGATGCTAGTACGCGGTCAAATGCAGTTGGACGACCACCACGTTGGATGTGACCAAGTACTGTTGCACGAGTTTCACGACCTGTAGCCGCTTCAATGTCACGAGCCAGTTCATTTGCATCCATCATTAGCTCAGTAAGCGCGATGATTGCGTGTTTCTTACCTTTTGCGATGCCGTCTTGGATGTTGCTGATCAGCTTGTCTTTGTCTAGACCAGTTTCTGGAGTGATGATGTACTCACAACCACCCGCGATTGCAGACATCAGAGTTAGGTCACCACAGTGACGGCCCATGATTTCTACAATTGAAATACGTTGGTGAGATGAAGAAGTATCACGTAGACGGTCGATTGCATCGATAACTGTGTTTAGTGCACTTAGGTAGCCCACTGTGTAGTCAGTACCAGCGATATCGTTATCGATTGTGCCTGGAAGACCGATACATGGGTAACCCATTTCAGTCAGTTTCTTCGCACCCATGTACGAACCGTCACCACCGATCACGACTAGCGCATCAATACCATGTTTCTTTAGGTTCTCGATCGCTTTTTCACGCACTTCCACTTGTTTAAATTCAGGGAAACGTGCAGAACCTAGGAACGTACCACCTTTGTTGATCACATCTGAAACGCTAGAACGATCTAGCTTCTCGATGCGGCCTTCGTATAGGCCTAGGTAGCCGTCGTACACACCGAAAACTTCCAATCCCTCGGATAGTGCTGTACGTACTACGCCGCGTATAGCAGCGTTCATACCAGGTGCGTCACCGCCACTTGTTAAAACACCGATCTTCTTAATCATGCTCACCCTCGATCTTTGGCAATCAATTATTTAATTTTCTTTTAGGCCCCTTGTTACCAAGCAACCTGCATAATCCAGAACTGTGCGTTATGTTACATTTCCTCTACAGGAATACCAATTAAAACGCACTTTTTTATGTAACTTTTCTACTTATGTAAGAGTATTACAGTTTCTCTTTGAAACTTTGTTGATTCACATCAGGATCACGAATCTTAATAAGCATTGATGGAAAGATAGTCAATAAGCGCTTGTTTGTCGTTAAGATCAAAACGTTTTTTCGACTCTTACCAATCTTGTGCTTTTTGCTCTTTTTCTGGCCCAAATACCACCGACAACGGATCTTGGTGGATCAATACATCCGCCTCTGGGAACAATGCCAACAAGTTATCTTCCACTTTATCGGCAATATAATGCGCCTCAATTAAACGCAAGTTGTCATCCAATTCCAAATGCAATTGAATAAAACGTGTTGGACCAGACATACGGGTACGCAACTGATGTACGCCCAACACGCCTTTCACGCTCAAACAGGCTTGGTTAATTTGCTCAAGCTCTTCATCGGGCAGCTTTCTGTCGAGCAACGTTTGAATCGCTTCGCTGACCATTTTGAAGGCGCTGTAAAGAATGAAGATGCCAATGCCAATCGCGAAGACCGCATCCGCTTGCGTTACACCAAAGTAGCTGAGCCCAAGCGCGACCATGATCGCCCCGTTCATGTATAAATCCGTTTGGTAGTGCAACGAATCTGCCGCGATTGCTTGGCTGCCCGTGATGCGCACCACGCGTTTCTGGAACATGACCAAACCAAACGTCACCATCATCGCAAACAAGGAGACATACACACCCAGCTCCGGCGCGTTCAGTTCGTGTGGCCTGAAGAAACGATCGATACCGTTTAGGATCAAAAATACCGCAGAGCCGGAGATAAACATCGCCTGTGCCAACGCAGCGAGAGACTCGGCCTTACCATGCCCAAAAGTGTGTTCTCTGTCGGCTGGTTGCAGCGAATAGCGAACCACCACCAAATTCACCACTGAAGCGGCGATGTCCAGCATCGAATCAATAAGCGATGCCAATAGGCTGACCGATCCCGTCACCCACCATGTGATGACTTTTACAATGAGAAGAAGCGTCGCCACTATGGTTGCTGTCCAAGCTGCCGTCGTGACTAAGCGTGCATATTGCTGTTTCATAATCAAAGAGTTAACTCAAACCGTATTTTGAGTATACGTTGAATGCGCGTGAAATCGCCAGATCAAAAAGAGGCAACGTGTGGCTGCCTCTTCATATATATCATCGGATCATGACTTAATTATTGCGGTGTTTTCCCATGCGTTGTTGCATTTGGTCACCACATTCTTGCATGCGCTCGTTTTGCAGTTTTACAAATTCAGCTTTTTGCTCTGGGGTCAGCACGCTCAACATTTGGTGTTTTCTCTCCAGCATTTTCACGCGGTGCTCAGTTTGGCGCTCAACCATCTCTTTCGCTAGAGCAGTGGCTTGCGCTTCATCGAACGTATCCGCTAGCAATAGAGACTGCATTTTCGCGTGATGCGCTTGGCGCTCTGCCATGCGTGCTTCGCGGTTTTGTGAATATTTGCCTTTCATTTCCGCACGGTTTGCATCGCGGAAAGATTGCAGTTGGTCTTTTTGTGCGTCAGTTAAGTTCAAATCGCGCATGATGCCACGGTCCATACCCATACCACATTCATCACGTGGGCCTTTGTGGTGATCTTTACCGCCAAATGCGAATGCACTCGCAGTGCCTAAAGTTAGAGGTAGAACAACAGCAGCTAACACAAGTTTTTTTGCAGATTTCATAATTCGATTCCTTACACAAGTGAGTGATTCTTCTGGGCTGTTCTCACAGCGCTTGAGTATAGAATACGACTCGCTAGGTAAAGCGGCGTATAGGGAGCGTAAAGAATCGTAAAGAGTGATTTTTGCCCTCTTCGTCGCACATCAATCCAATGTAATATTAAGTAAACGGTAACTGACCAAAGGTGCCCTGATGGCAAACATTCTTTTAATTGATGACGACATAGAACTGACAAGCCTATTAAAAGAGGTGCTCAGCTTCGAAGGATTCGAAGTCAGTGAAGCAAACGACGGTGAAGCCGGCCTTGCCGCAATCAACAGCGATATCGACCTCATCCTACTGGATGTAATGATGCCAAAATTGAATGGTATGGAAACGCTGAAGCGTCTGCGAGAGAACTGGGAAACCCCCGTGTTGATGTTGACCGCCAAAGGCGAAGAGATTGATCGAGTGATCGGTTTAGAGCTCGGCGCAGATGACTACTTACCAAAACCTTTCAGCGACCGAGAGCTGCTCGCTCGTATTCGCGCGATTTTACGTCGCACCAATAACACGCAGAAAAACGGCAAAAACAGCGATTGTATTGAGTACCAAGAGTTGCGCCTGTATCCGGGCAAGCAAGAGGCTTACTGCGATCAACAACTGCTGGATCTAACCGCAACCGAGTTCGCGCTGTTGACCCACTTTGTCCAAAACCCAGGACACGTACTCACCAAAGAGACGTTGAGCCTCGACGTACTAGGTAAACGACTGGCGGCCTTTGACCGCGCAATCGATATGCACGTGTCGAACTTACGCAAAAAGCTGCCCGACCAAAGCAATGGCAAACCGCGCATCAAAACCCTACGTGGTCGCGGCTATATGCTGCTTGAGGAGGATTAATGCGCCTATCACGCATCAAACTGCCAAAGATTAATAGCTTGTATGGACGCATCTTTGCCATCTTTTGGTTCACTATGCTGTTGGTATTGATAGCCGTGCTATCACTGCCACATTTGGATCCAAGGAAAGCACGCGACATTCCCGACGAGCATTATCAGCGAATCATTGAAACGCGTGATGCCATTCAAAACAAATACAGCAAAGAAACCGATCTAGGACGCATTTTATTCCGTGTAGAGGGCAATCGCGCAGGTAAACATGACCCACGACCACGAGTGTTCTTTTCGGATTACAACGGCAACGTCTTAACCACCGATAAGCGCAGCAACTTTCAACTGCGTGCGATGCAAAACTTTGTCACCAGTATTGAAGATTACAACAAGCCAAAACAGAGACTTTATGGCCGCTATATGATTGCCGGCCCTGTGCCAATCGTTCTGGCCGACTCTGATCTTCTGATGTACGTTGGCTTTAAATGGAACGAGCCACCACCGCTGCTACTGCGTCTCTTCGACCACCCATTCCAGTTACTGTTGGCCGTCATGCTGGTGAGCACGCCATTACTGCTGTGGCTTGCTTGGGCGCTGAGCCAACCCGCACGACGCCTTGAAGCCGCCGCGCAGCGAGTAGCAAAAGGTGAGTTCGTCATCGATCCGAATCTTGAAAAAGGCACCGCAGAATTTCGTCAAGCGGGCAGCAGCTTCAACCAAATGGTCGAAGCGGTGAATCAGATGATTTCAGGTCAGCAGCGTTTACTGTCGGACATTTCTCACGAATTACGCTCGCCACTCACTCGATTGCGCATGGCCAGTGCATTAGCGACGCGCAAACAGGGTGACAGCCCTGAGTTGGTTCGCATTGATACCGAAGCGCAGCGCCTTGAGCAGATGATCAGCGAATTGCTTGAGCTCTCGCGCATGCAGGTGAACAGCCACATGACACGCGAGACACAGCCAATAGAAAGTTTGTGGGAAGAGATCATTAAAGATGCGCAGTTTGAAGCCGAGCAAATGGGTAAAACACTCCGCTATTCAGAGATCCCTGAGCGACATATCTCAGGCAACCCAAAACTGTTGATGAGCGCGGTAGAAAACATCATCCGCAACGCGATTTATTACGGAAAAGATGAAGTGCAGATAGACATTCAAGACAAGACTGACACACTGACGATTACCGTCGATGACAACGGTGATGGTGTTCCGGATGAAGAGTTAGAAGCGATTTTCCGTCCATTTTATCGTGTGTCTACCGCTCGTGATCGTCACTCTGGCGGCACAGGATTAGGGTTAACCATCACCGAAAGTGCGATTCGTCAGCACAGCGGTACGATTGTCGCAAGCCGCAGCCCACTGGGAGGTTTGCGCGTCTCCATCACGTTGCCTTTAGTCAAAGTGGGCAAATAACCCTACAAGATTTCAGTTGATAATGATTTTCATTAACATTAGAGTAAATCCTCCGATTAAGGAGGATTTACTATGTCGCATACATTTCCCGCTCTGCCTTACCCATACGATGCGTTAGAGCCATACATCGACGCAAAAACCATGGAAGTGCATTACAGCAAACACCACAAGACTTACTTCGATAAATTCGTCACCGCCGTGCAAGGCAGTGATCTTGAAACACAATCGCTAGACGAAATCTTCGCAGCCGTTTCGCAACATAGCCCAGCCATTCGCAACAATGGCGGCGGCTACTACAACCACATTCTTTACTGGAATTGCATGTCGCCAGAAGGCGGCGGTGAACCACAAGGCGCACTAGCACAAGCCATCAACGACAAGTTTGGCAACTTCGAGACATTCAAAGACGAGTTCGCACAAGCAGCTATCAATACTTTTGGCTCTGGCTTCGCTTGGCTAATCGTAAAGGATGGGGAGATTCACATTACCTCCACCAGCAATCAGGATAACCCGTTAATGGACGTGGCCGATGTACGCGGCGAGCCTATCCTTGCATTAGATGTGTGGGAGCACGCGTACTACATCAGTTATCAGAACCGTCGACCAGAATACATCGACGCTTGGTGGAATGTGGTGAACTGGCGCGCCGTCGAAGAAAACTACGCTCGCGCGCTCGTGTAACCGCTAACGATAAAGGGGGAAGGTTGGTAAGCGCCAAGCCCTCTTTTGTACCCAAGTCGCTGCACTTGGGTATATACTGCCCCTCTCTTTGACCAACTCTATTTCAATACCATGTTTGATATCGCTTTATACGAACCAGAAATCGCGCCGAATACCGGCAACATCATTCGACTTTGTGCCAACTGCGGTGCAAACCTGCATTTGATTGAACCGCTGGGTTTCGATCTGGAAGAGAAAAAAGTCCGCCGCGCAGGATTGGATTATCACGATTTGGCTCGCGTAACGCGTCATAAGAACTATCAAGCATTCTTGGAATATCTCGATAAAGAAAAGCAAGGCAATTACCGTCTGTTTGCTTGCACCACAAAAACCACAGGTCACCACGTTGATGCGAAATACCAAGCAGGTGATGTGTTGATGTTTGGCCCTGAAACTCGCGGCCTACCCGCAGAGATCATTGAAGGCTTGCCAATGGAACAGCGTATTCGCATCCCAATGATGCCAGACGCGCGCAGCCTGAACCTTTCGAATGCCGTTGCGATCATTGCTTTTGAAGCCTGGCGTCAAATGGGCTTTGAAGGGGCGTTGTAAGCTCAACGAATTCCAGACACAAAAAAAGGGCGCGGAATGCGCCCTTTTGTTTTCTTGATTCACTGATTCAATCAGTTGAGCTTATTACGATCATCGTCATCTTTACGCTCGAATTCACCTTCGAAGGTGTTGCCGTTGTCCGAGCGAGAATCAAACGGGTCACGATGAAACGGATCTTGCTCAAATGGCCCTTGATTTGAGAAACCACCTTGGAAGCCACCACCATGCATGGTTTTGACGACCATCTTGCTCATCAAGTATTTCGCAATCGCGGCACGCGGCGCAGGCAGCAATACCACCATACCCAACGCGTCAGTCATAAAGCCGGGAGTCAGCAATAGCACACCGGCAACCGCTAGCATCACACCTTCAAAAATTTGCTGTGCTGGAATTTCGCCTTGTTCAAGACGGCCCTGAACAGACATCAAGGTTTGAATACCTTGGCTGCGCACTAATGACGCGCCGACAAATGCCGTGATCAGCACTAATGCGATGGTTGGCCAGAGACCTAAAAAGCCCCCCACCTGAATAAATAAGCCAATTTCAATGATTGGGACGAAAATAAACGCCAATAATAAGATAGGAAACACACGCCCTCCTTTGTTTAATTCAGTGTAATGGTAAAAGCCAAGTAACCTCAAACGAATCGTTGTAAAAAAGCGTGTTCATACTCATGGCTTTTTTATTCAGGCGAACACACAGGAAAACTTTGCGAAAACACGCTATACATTTATGCGTTGCATTTGTGCGCATACCGATTTTTTCGTGCTTGAAAAGTGCCAATTTCGAACTCTAAAAAACCATGTTTGTCGAGGAAAATTGAATACCCACAAAGGGTTATTAATAACCCGTTCATACTTTGCAAATTATTGACTCATGAAAAGCGAAAAAGGTGATCTAGTTACTATTTTTATGCGCTAGGTGCAGTATGATGTGCCACATAAGTCAGGACGGATTTTCCAGCCAAAAATTCTGATGAATGGATTCTAGATTGCAGAAATGGCTAATAAATAACTTTATTATCAGAATTATCATCTAAGGATCCTGCTATGGCTACCCTATCTGATGCTCCAAAAACAGCAAACCAAGCCACTCGTATTGAAGAAGATCTATTAGGTCAACGTCATGTCCCTGCTGATGCGTACTACGGCATTCATACCCTACGTGCGATCGAAAACTTTAACATCTCTAACGTAACTATTTCTGACGTACCTGAGTTCGTACGCGGCATGGTGATGACGAAGAAAGCAGCGGCGTTGGCGAACAAAGAACTTGGCGCTATTCCTAAAGAAGTTGCTAACTACATCCTAGAAGCGTGTGATTTGATCCTAGAAACAGGCAAGTGTATGGATCAGTTCCCTTCAGACGTATTCCAAGGCGGCGCGGGTACTTCCGTTAACATGAACACTAACGAAGTTATCGCGAACGTTGCACTTGAACTGATGGGCAAAGAAAAAGGCCAATACGAGTTCATCAACCCGAACGACCACGTTAACAAGAGCCAATCTACTAACTGTGCGTACCCAACTGGTTTCCGTATCGCGGTTTACAACAGCGTACACAAACTAATGGAAGCGATTGAATACCTAAAAGGCGCATTCGATCTTAAAGCAACTGAATTCAAAGACGTATTGAAGATGGGTCGTACTCAGCTTCAAGACGCGGTACCAATGACTGTTGGTCAAGAGTTCCACGCTTGGGCTGTAACGCTAAACGAAGAGATTCGTGCTCTAGATTACACATCTAAACTCCTACTAGAAATCAACCTAGGTGCAACCGCAATCGGTACTGGTCTTAACACACCAACTGGTTACCAAGCTCTAGCAGTGAAACACCTAGCGGAAGTAACTGGCCTTGACGTTGTACCTGCAGAAGACCTAATCGAAGCGACTTCTGACTGTGGTGCATACGTAATGACTCACGGCGCGCTAAAACGTCTAGCAGTGAAACTATCGAAGATCTGTAACGACCTTCGCCTACTTTCTTCTGGTCCTCGCGCGGGTCTAAACGAGTTGAACCTACCTGAAATGCAAGCAGGTTCTTCAATCATGCCAGCGAAAGTAAACCCAGTTATCCCAGAAGTAGTAAACCAAGTTTGCTTCAAAGTTCTAGGTAACGACAACACGGTTTCTTTCGCAGCAGAAGGCGGTCAGCTACAGCTAAACGTAATGGAACCAGTTATCGCACAAAGCATGTTTGAGTCTATCTCTCTACTACACAATGCGTGTGTGAACCTACGTGATAAATGTATCGACGGCATCACTGTAAACAAAGAAATCTGTGAGAACTACGTTTATAACTCAATCGGTATCGTAACTTACCTAAACCCATACATTGGCCACCACGAAGGTGACATTGTCGGTAAGATTTGTGCAGAAACTGGTAAGAGTGTTCGTGAAGTCGTGCTTGAGCGCGGCCTGCTAACTGCAGAAGAACTTGATGAAATCTTAACAGTTGAAAACTTCATGCATCCTACTTACAAAGCGAAACGCTACGAGTAAGCATTGAAGCTAAGGGGGGCCATCCAGGCCCCTTTTTTAGGCTTTTTCACGGTAACCACATTTTTAATAAGCTTTTATTGCCGTAGGCCGCTGGGTTCTGATTCTCTGAACATTTACTCCTGTTCCTGAGTGTTCAAAAAATCAGAATCAAATAAAAAACTAAAGAGGTATCAATATGGTCATGGTCGAACTCTTCGTGGTTCTGCTCTTCATCTATTTGGGGGCAAGAATCGGCGGTATCGGCATTGGTTTTGCCGGTGGTGCTGGGGTCATTGCGTTGTCTTTGATCTTGGGTGTCCCGACAAGCCAAGCGTACATCCCTGTTGACGTAATTTTGATCATCATGTCTGTAATCACGGCTATCGCAGCAATGCAAGTGGCTGGTGGTTTGGATTGGATGGTACAAGTTGCGGAAGACTTTTTGCGTAAACACCCTGAGCGCATCACCTTTTATGCGCCAATCGTGACATTCCTAATGACACTAATGGCGGGTACAGGTCACACAGCATTCTCTACTCTACCGGTTATTGCAGAAGTAGCGAAAGGCCAAGGCGTTCGCCCTTCTCGCCCACTGTCTATCGCGGTTGTGGCATCGCAAATCGCTATCACAGCGTCGCCAATTTCAGCGGCAGTTGTGGCGTTTGCTGCTATGTTGCATCCGTTTGGTGTGGATTACCTAACGCTACTTGCGATCTGTATTCCAACCACGTTCATCGCTTGTATGATCGGTGCATTCGTTGCGAACTTCATGGGCTGTGAGCTAAAAGACGATCCTGAATACCAAGAGCGTCTAGAGAAAGGCCTAATCAAGCTAAACACAGAAGCAAAACGCGAAATCCTACCAACTGCAAAAAAAGCGACGTTCATCTTCCTTGGCGCTATCGCTTTCGTCGTGTGCTACGCAGCGGCTATCTCTGGTTCAGTGGGTCTAATCGAGAACCCTGCTCTAGGTCGTAACGAAGCAATCATGACGGTCATGCTGGCAGCAGCCGCGGCGATCGTAATGAGCTGTAAAATTGATGCTGGCAAAATCCCAGCAGCAGCAACATTCCGTTCTGGTATGACAGCGTGCGTGTGTGTTCTTGGTGTGGCATGGCTAGGTTCTACGTTCGTTAATGCGCACGTTGATGGCATCAAAGAAGTGGCTGGTGCACTACTAGCTGACTACCCATGGATGCTAGCACTTGTTCTATTCTTCGCATCTATGCTGCTTTACTCTCAAGGTGCAACTACCGTTGCGCTTATGCCTGCAGCACTTGCAATCGGTGTAGCGCCACTAACAGCGGTTGCGTCTTTCGCAGCAGTAAGTGCGCTCTTCGTACTACCAACTTACCCAACGCTACTAGCTGCGGTTGAGATGGATGACACGGGTTCAACTCGTATCGGTAAGTACGTATTTAACCACCCGTTCTTCGTTCCAGGCGTGGTCACCATCGCATCAGCGGTAGCACTTGGCTTCGCATTCGGTGGTCTACTGATCTAGTAGAAACAGAGTCTTACTCGGGGAGCTTCGGCTCCCTTTTTTCTTTTCTGCGCCTTGAGTATTGCTTAACAAATCTTCACTTGGATGAAACTTATTAACTCGCCTGCGGGTCTGATTGAGTTACACTAACGGCAATTATCTAAGATGAATTGAACCTTTTATGCGCGCATTACTTTCCGTTTTACTCTTAGGGCTCATTACCTTTTCCACTCCGTCTTTGGCTTTATTTGGCAAAGACCAGTTTAACAATAGCCAGAACAACAGCTTTGGTAGCAGCAACGACAGCTTTGTTCCGGTCGACCAAGCGTTCCCATTTAACTTCTACCAACAAGACGACAAGTTGATGCTCGATTGGCAGGTACGTGACGGCTACTATCTGTATCAAGAGCGCTTGTCTGTGTCTGGTGAAAACATCTCTCTTGGCGAACTGCAAATGGAAAACGGCACGCCACATAAAGATGAATTTTTCGGTGATGTGCATATCTACACCACGCCTTTATTTGTGAATGTACCGCTTGATGAGTGGCAAGAAGGCGCACGCGTAATCGTGCAATATCAAGGCTGTGCGAAGGCTGGATTCTGCTACCCGCCAGAAACTCGCATCATTCCAATAGACGCTTTTACGGCTTCCATTGCTGATTCCGCAGTTGCAACAAAACCAACGCAATCAACAGCAAACAACAACCAAACAAACGCGACATCACCAACGGCGAGCACGTCAGTGTCATCAAACAATGGTCCAGCACCAGTCACTGAGCAAGACAGCCTCGCGGCGAACCTTGCTGACAATTGGTGGACTCCGCTGCTGTTTTTAGCTCTTGGTGTAGGCTTAGCGTTTACGCCATGCGTTCTGCCAATGTACCCAATTTTGACCAGCATCGTACTTGGCAGCGGGAAACTCAGCCAACGCCGCGCTCTGGGTTTATCCCTAGTTTACGTGCAAGGCATGGCGCTGACTTACACTCTTCTCGGCTTAGTGGTGGCATCAGCAGGCATGCAGTTCCAAGCGGCGATGCAACACCCATATGTGTTGATTGGTTTGAGTATCTTATTCGTCACATTGGCACTTTCCATGTTTGGTGTGTACACCCTGCAATTGCCAAGCAGTGTACAAACGTGGCTAAACAACCTGAGCAACAAACAGCAAGGCGGCAGCAGCGCAGGCGTATTCGCGATGGGCGCGATCTCAGGTCTGGTGTGCTCACCGTGTACCACAGCACCTCTGTCGGGCGCACTACTCTACGTTGCACAAAGTGGTGACTTGCTGACTGGTGGTATTGCGCTTTACGCACTGGCGATGGGTATGGGTATTCCGCTGATTCTCGTGGCGGTATTTGGCAACAAACTGCTGCCAAAAGCCGGCGGTTGGATGGACCGCGTGAAAACACTATTTGGTTTCATTCTGCTGGCAGCACCAATCTTCTTGCTTGAGCGTATCTTGCCAGAAACGTGGTCGACGGCGTTGTGGTCTGCGCTCGGTATCGCGGCATTTGGTTGGTTGTATCACATCAAAAACAGCTTGGAGTTTGGTGGCTGGAAGCAAAGTGCAATAGGCATTAGTGCCGTCCTCGGTTTGTTCGCCTCTGCGCAACCAGCACTGAATTATTGGTTTGGCAATCACGAAACCCAAGCACAGCAAACAACGGTTAGCTTTACTCGCATTGCTAATGTGGCCGAGCTTGAAGAGCAACTGGCGCTGGCGAAAGCAGCAGGTAAACCAGTCATGCTCGACTTCTACGCCGACTGGTGTGTAGCGTGTAAAGAGTTTGAGAAGTACACCTTCCACGATCCAAAAGTCGAAGCCAAGCTGCAAGACTTCGTGTTGCTGCAAGCGGATGTCACCAAAAACCAAGTGCAAGATATTGAGCTACTCAAACACATGAACGTGCTGGGTTTGCCGACCATCGAATTCTGGGATGCGAAAGGCGAACACGTTTCAAACGCTCGTTTAACTGGCTTTATGCAAGCCGAGCCTTTCTTAGAGCACATTAATCGATTCTGATATCACATCATTCAAACGCCAGCGATTTTCGCTGGCGTTTTTTGTTGCACAGATTTGAATGAGAAAAATGCGGCTATATGCAATTTTCCTAATAAAAGTCGATTTGGTTCAGACTTTTAGCGAATAAATATTGTCCACCTTCTCAAAGCTGGACAATAATTCATTTAACGAAATAGTCAAAAGTGTTTAACGTCATGGATTCGACCTACACCATCATCATCGCCGATGATCACCCTCTCTTCCGTAATGCATTGTTCCAATCGGTACACATGGCTGTCAGTGGTGCCAATCTGCTTGAAGCAGACTCTCTTGATGCCCTGCTTGCATTACTCGCCAAAGAGGAAGAGCCGGATTTGGTGCTGTTGGATCTCAAAATGCCTGGGGCTAATGGAATGTCAGGGCTTATCCACTTAAGAGCGGAATACCCAGATTTGCCTATCGTCGTGGTATCCGCCAGCGAAGAGCCAACGGTGGTGAGTCAAGTGAAGAGCCATGGTGCGTTTGGCTTTATTCCGAAATCGAGTGATATGCGTGAACTGGTCAATGCACTCAACCAAGTGCTCAATGGCGACCCATACTTCCCTGAAGGGCTGATCACCAATAACGCTGCGTGTAATGATTTAGCAGAGAAGATTGCCGCGCTAACGCCACAGCAATACAAAGTGTTGGGGATGTTGTCTGATGGCTTGCTGAACAAACAAATCGCTTACGAGTTGAATGTATCAGAAGCCACCATCAAAGCACACATGACGGCGATTTTCCGCAAGCTCGGCGTGAAGAACCGCACGCAAGCCGTCATCATGTTAACGGAAATGAATGATTAGGACTTAGTCCTCCTCTTCCCCTTCCTCTTCTTCATTGGGTAAACGTAAACCAACCTTAGTCACTTGGTGATCCACCACGTCCGCGATTACCCATTGCAAACCTTGCCATTCAAACTGGTCGCCCAAAACAGGCGTGCTACCCAGCTGTTCTTCAACAATATTGCTCAAGGTTTTATCTTGCAGTTCATCGCCCAAATTCAAACCGTACATCATCGCCACGTCGGCCAGCTTCACTTCAATATCTAAGAAGAAATCACCAAAGAAACGAGTCAGAGAGGCTTTCTCCGGCGCTTCACTGAACAACAAGCTCAGTGCAGCTAAGTCTTTCTCTTGAGCCAATACACATAGGGTATCGTCTTCTTCCAACCTGGTACTGCCCGATGGGTGAAGCAGTTCTTGATTACGGAAAACAGCCGCAATGCGCGTGCCCTCAGGCATCGACAAACTGCGCAGCGGTTCGCCAATGCACCATTTATCCGCTTTCAATCGGTAGATAAACAGTTCCCACTCACTGGTTGGGTAAATCTCCACACCAGTGCGAGAGATTGGCTCGGGCTTTGGTGGCAACTCAACCTTGGCAAGCGACATCGCTTTGGTCAGCGTACCGCCCTGAACGATCAGCGATACCATCACCACGAAGAAGGCCAAGTTGAAGTACAGCTGCGCGTCTGGCAAACCAGCCATCATAGGGAATACCGCAAGAATGATTGGCACCGCGCCGCGCAAACCAACCCAAGAGACAAACCACTTTTCACGTGGCGTGAAACTCTTAAATGGCAGCAGTCCAATCCACACGGAAATAGGACGGGCAAACAAAATCATACCAAACGCAAGCGCCAAGCCTGGCACCGCAATACTCAGCAAGTTCGACGGCGTAACCAACAAACCAAGCACGAGGAACATGCCAATTTGCGCTAGCCACGTCATACCATCTAACACATGCAGAATCGAATGACGGCTGCGCGTTGGACGGTTACCCAGCAATAAGCCCACGAGGTAAATCGACAAAATACCGCTGCCGCCTAACGAGTTCGACAACGCGAAAATGATCAAGCCGCCGCTGACGGTCAAAATCGAGTACAAGCCATCCGGCAGTTGATTGCGATTGATGACTTTCCACAAGACCCAGCCACCAGCAAAACCAAGAAGCGCACCGATACCAAACTGCTTAACAAAACTGAGCGCTAAAAAGCCGGCGCTTAACTCCGTTCCCGTACTAGAAAGAATCGCAATTAACGTAACGGTCAAGAACACCGCCATTGGGTCGTTGGTGCCCGATTCAATTTCTAACGTCGAGCCAACACGTTCGTTCAGACTGCGCCCTTTCAATAAAGAGAAGACCGCGGCCGCATCCGTTGAACCGACAATCGCGCCAACCAAGATACCTTGCAATAAATCCAAATCGAACAACCAGGTCGCCATCAAGCCAGTTAACAATGTCGTGATGGCTACGCCTATGGTTGCCAACGACACCGAAGGCCACAAGGCGACCCGAAAACTGGCGACTCGCGTTCGCATCCCGCCATCCAAAAGAATGATGGCGAGCGCTAAGTTACTGACTAAATAAGCGATGGAATAATTATCAAATAAGATTCCGCCAAGGCCATCTTCCCCAGCCAACATACCTACCGCAAGAAATACGAGAAGGATTGGAATCCCCAATTTTGAGGACACGGGGCTTAAAAGAACGCTCAGTGCAATCAGTAATGCACCAATCAGAAAAAAGCTGTTAATGGTGTCTGCGTCCATTCTCACCCTCCCTAAATGAAAAGCTACAAACAATCTCAACGAGTAAGCATATAAGTTCCTAAATCACCTCAACTTTAAGATGTAAGCGTGATGAGTTAAGCACAGGCTTTATTGTGCCTCAAAACCGAGCTCCGGTACGAAAACTTTATGTAAACAAATCACTTGAGAAGGTTGAATCTAGGTATAGATTCGGTGAAATCAATGAAGAAAAGATTAACCAATGCAACATATTGAAAATTTTATGCATCAAATCATTAGACCTTAGGCTAATTTAACACCTTTTTAACATCATCAAATCTTATCGATTTCGCCATAAACGCCCATTATTCGGTCGTTTTTCCTTTTTTACGCCCCGACTAAAGTTGAAAAGAGTTATTGCCAACACCTTGCTAATGTACATTGTGAAACATTTTTTTAACAACAATACCAATCGTAAGGAGACGGCAATGGCATTTGAAAGCGAAGAAAGAGCCAAAGCCTATTGGGACAAAAACGTGAAGCTCATGATCGGTCTAATGGTCATCTGGTTCGTCGTGTCTTTCGGCTGCGGCATTTTATTTGTCGACGTACTTAATCAATTTCAATTAGGTGGATACAAACTTGGTTTCTGGTTTGCTCAGCAGGGCTCCATCTATGCCTTCCTAGGTATTATTTTCTACTACGCGTGGAGAATGCGCCAAATCGACCGTGAATTCGGCGTGGATGAGTAAGGAGTCACTCAGATGGATTTGAAAACTATCACTTATCTGGTTGTTGGTGCGACGTTTGTCCTCTACATCGGTATTGCGATTTGGGCACGCGCTGGATCAACCAAAGAGTTCTACGTCGCGGGCGGTGGTGTAAACCCTATCGCTAACGGCATGGCAACCGCAGCAGACTGGATGTCTGCGGCATCGTTTATCTCGATGGCGGGTCTGATTGCCTTTATGGGTTACGGCGGCAGCGTATTCCTAATGGGCTGGACTGGTGGTTACGTGCTGCTTGCACTGTTGCTTGCCCCTTACCTACGTAAGTTCGGTAAATTTACCGTGCCTGAGTTTGTCGGCGAGCGTTTCTACTCCAAGACAGCGCGTATCGTAGCCGTAGTGTGTCTGATCATCGCGTCGGTCACTTATGTTATCGGTCAGATGAAAGGCGTTGGCGTTGCGTTTGGTCGCTTCCTTGAGGTGGATTACTCAACCGGTCTACTGATTGGTATGTGTATCGTATTCATGTACGCCGTTCTTGGTGGCATGAAAGGCATCACTTACACGCAGATTGCTCAGTATTGCGTACTCATTTTGGCTTACACTATTCCTGCAATCTTTATCTCTCTGCAGCTTACCGGCAATCCAATTCCACAAATAGGGCTCGGCAGTACCATGGCCGGCACCGATGTCTATCTGTTAGATCGGCTAGACCAAGTGGTGACGGAGCTCGGCTTTAGTGAATACACCACTCAAGTCCGCGGTGACACGCTAAACATGTTCGTTTACACCATGTCACTGATGATCGGTACTGCGGGTCTGCCACACGTAATCATCCGTTTCTTCACTGTACCGAAGGTGCGTGATGCTCGTACCTCTGCAGGTTGGGCACTTGTGTTCATCGCTATCCTATACACAACGGCTCCAGCAGTATCAGCAATGGCACGTCTAAACCTAATGGATACCGTTAACCCAGCGCCGGGCCAACACTTGGCTTATGACGAACGTCCGACTTGGTTCAAAAACTGGGAGAAAACGGGTCTGCTTGGCTTTGATGATAAGAACGGTGATGGCAACATCAACTACACATCAGATGCTGCAACTAACGAACTGAAAGTTGATAACGACATCATGGTACTGGCTAACCCTGAGATCGCGAAACTACCTAACTGGGTTATCGCACTGGTCGCAGCGGGCGGTCTAGCCGCCGCACTATCAACCGCAGCGGGTCTATTGCTGGCGATTTCGTCCGCGATTTCCCACGACTTAATCAAAGGGGTAATTAATCCGAATATCTCAGAGAAGAAAGAGCTGCTTGCGAGTCGAATCTCGATGGCGGTGGCCATTGCAGTCGCAGGTTACTTGGGTCTGCATCCACCGGGCTTCGCGGCAGGTACGGTAGCACTAGCCTTCGGTCTGGCGGCGTCCTCCATCTTCCCGGCTCTGATGATGGGTATCTTCAGTAAGAACATCAACAAAGAAGGTGCTATCGCGGGTATGATTGCAGGTATCAGTATCACTCTGTTCTACGTGTTCCAACACAAAGGTATCCTATTCATCGCAGATTGGACTTACCTAGAAAGCTGGGGCAGCAACTGGTTCCTAGGTATTGAGCCAAACGCATTTGGTGCGATTGGTGCCTTATTCAACTTCATCGTCGCGTTCGCTGTATCGAAAGTAACAGCAGAAACACCACAAGAAGTGAAAGACCTAGTCGAACACGTTCGCGTACCGGTAGGTGCTGGTAGCGCAGTGGATCACTAAAATATAACCAAAACCACAAAAGCCCCGTTTGGAACCTGCCGTCCGGGGCTTTTTTATTCTCACTTTTCAGTTACCATATTCGCAGTATGTCGTTGCAAGGAAGCCAAGATGTTCAAAAACAAGCACTTTATTCTCGCCCTGTTAATCGCGCCCATCCTTTCTATCATTGCCTACTTTGGTACCGATATGGCACTGAGCGAAAAGCCTCATGCCGCTAAAGAAGGGGAAACTTACAAGCTCGCGAGTAAGTCCAACTGCCGTTACACCAGTGGCCTATGTGACATGGAAAATGGCGATTTTAAAGTTAAGTTCCGTTCTGAAAAACTGACAAAAGATAGCCTAGAACTGTCTCTCAACGCTGCCTATCCGCTGGAAGGCGTCAAGCTGTCCGTAGTCGATGACCAACAACAGAACGCTCAACCGATTGATATGACACGCGCCGATCAAGCTGGCCAAAACTGGTACATCACTCTGCCAAAGCCAACCTCCGCAGAGAGCTGGTTGCGAGTCGTTATCCAAGCCGAAGGCACGCTTTACTACGGCGAAACACAAACAGCATTTGTGAAATACGAAACCTTGTTTACTGAGTAACATTACGCTGCTTATCCTTCTAAACAACGGATAAACTTTGCTGCGGGATGAAAACCCAACCATTTCTGCCGATGCGACTGCGTCGGCTTTTTTATATCTAGCCTTGCTGAAAATAGAGGGTTGCTAATTTATTCTTAATTGATAATAATTATCATTATCTAATTTATTGAGGCAGATATGAAACGCAGAAAGGACATATTCAACGCCTTCTTCAAAGCGCAAGATCGCTTCCAACTTGCCGCGCCAAGTGGCTTTGAGCCCGACGTCATTCATGACTATATTCATTGGGGTATGGTGTTGTCATCCAGCTATGAACATGAAGCAGAAGACGAAAACTTACTCTTGTGCGAACTGTTTTTACGCCAAGTGTATTTCCACCTTCTCGAAGCGATTCAAGACCCAACTCGCACTCGTACATTTCGCCGGGTCTGCCTTGATTCGGTTCACACACCCTTATTCTGCCTCAAACGTTACTACTATCAGTTTGAACATGGCGACGTAAAGTTTCTCCAATTACAACAACAATTACGCCTCATTCAGACTTCTCTTGATTAAACGAAAGGAACCCTACTATGACCACCGAATTTCGTATTGAAACCGACAGCATGGGCGAAGTAAAAGTCCCGGCGAATGCCTTGTATCAAGCGCAAACTCAGCGCGCTATCAATAACTTTGCATTCAGCCAGCACACCATGCCAAGCGGCTTCATCCAAGCTTTAGCCCACATCAAACAGACGGCAGCACTGACCAACGCACAACTAGGGTTACTGGAAGGTGATATCGCTAATGCGATTGCAGAGGCTGCGCAAGCCATTATTGACGGCCAACATCTCGATCAGTTCCCTATCGACCTGTTCCAAACCGGTTCTGGGACAAGCTCCAACATGAACGCCAATGAAGTGATTGCCACGCTCGCGTCTGAATTGCTTGGCGGCAACGTCAACCCGAATGACCACGTTAACATGGGTCAAAGCAGTAACGATGTGGTGCCGACGGCGATTCAAGTCAGCTCAGCACTTGCTATTGAACACAAGTTGTTGCCTGCACTGGCTCATCTTAGCCAAAGCCTAGAAACCAAGAAGCAAGCTTTGCAAGGTGTGGTAAAAACAGGCCGAACTCATTTGATGGACGCCATGCCAATCACTTTCGCGCAAGAGCTGGGCGGCTGGCAATTCCAGATTGAACACGCTAAACAAGCCATTGAACAAACACTGCCGATGGTGAAAGCCCTTGCTCAAGGCGGCACTGCCGTTGGCACAGGGATCAACGCCGATCCGCGTTTTGCCTCTCTGTTTGCAGACAACCTCACTCAGTCCACTCGAGTCACCTTTACTTCAAGCGACAATTTCTTTTTCAACCTCAGCAGCCAGGATGCGATCGTCGCACTGTCCGGACAGCTCAAAACAGCAGCAATTGCGATCATGAAGATCGCAAACGATCTTCGTTGGATGAACTCTGGCCCATTGGCTGGCTTGGGTGAAATCGAACTGCAAGGCTTACAGCCGGGTTCATCAATCATGCCGGGCAAAGTAAACCCGGTTATCCCTGAAGCCGCAGCCATGGCGTCAGCGCAAGTGATTGGCAACGACGCAACCATCACCATCGCGGGTCAGTCTGGTAACTTCCAGTTGAATGTTATGCTACCTGTGATTGCACATAATATTATGGAGAGCATTGAGCTCGTTGCGAACAGTGCGACCGCCCTTGCCGATAAGGCGATTGCGACCTTTGACGTTCGACAAGATAACCTCGATATTGCTTTGGCCAAGAATCCGATTTTAGTCACCGCACTAAACCCGGTGATCGGGTATTTGAAAGCGGCAGAAGTCGCGAAAAAAGCCTACAAACAAGGACGAGCCATCATTGATGTGGCCGAAGAGGAAACGGATTTAGACCGCGAAACGCTTGAAAGGCTGCTTAATCCAGCCAAATTGACTCAAGGTGGCGTGGCTGAGTAAAGCACTGCTTTGAATATCTGCAGAATACAAAGAGACCTCTCATCGGAGGTCTCTTACTATCTGGCTCATGCGCTCAACTTACCTAAGCTACGCGACTCGATTGAGCACCGAGCGCAATTTGAGTGGCTTAACTGGTTTGGCAATAAAGCTGAAACCGTTCGCTTTGATGCCTTCCATCATATCGTCAGTACGGTCAGCACTGATGATCACCCCTTCAAAACGATTCCCCAGACGCAAACGACACTGTTGCAACACTTCTAACCCCGTACGTCCATTATCCAATCGATAATCAGAAAAAATGACGTCTGGCACCCAATCGCCTTCGAGCGCTTGTAAACTTTCGACGAGATCCGTCGCAACACGTATGTCGCACCCCCAACGAGAGAGAAGATTTTCCATTCCGACCAAAATGTCAGGTTCGTTATCGACACACAAAATTCGCAAGTGGCACAACTCAGATTGAGGACTGGTCTCGACTTTCGCAGGGTGTGGCTGAACGTGATGAGCCTTATCCAAGGTTATCGAGAACACGCTGCCTTTGCCAAACCACGAACGCATTGAAATTTCGTGTCCCAACACCTGCGCAATCCCTTTGGAAATCGCCAAGCCTAATCCCAAGCCTTGATCGGAGCGCACTTGCGTTCCGCGATTAAACTCTTCGAAGATTTCCTGCTGTTTTTCTTCCTCGATGCCCATGCCGTTATCCCACACATCAATGCGCACACGCCCTTGAACTCGGCGCACTCCCAGCGCAACTTTACCATTTGGGCTGTAACGGAAGGCATTGGTGAGGAAATTCTGCACCACACGACGCAGTAATTTAGGGTCCGATTTCACCATGAGAGAAGATGGGATCATAGTGAACTCGATCCCCTGTTGTTTGGCCAATGCGCTAAATTCCGCATTGAGGTTCGCCAAAACATCGTTGACCGCGAAGCCATGAACATTGACTTCCAACTTACCCGATTCCAAACGCGAAATATCCAGCAAATCTCCGATCAAATCTTCCGCCGCGCCTAACGCACTTTCGATGTGTGCCGACAACTTGCGAGTTTCGCTGTCTTTGGCTACTTCAGAAAGTGAAGACGCAAACAAACGGGCGGCATTGAGCGGCTGCATCAAGTCGTGACTCACGGCCGCTAAAAAACGCGATTTCGATTTCGATTCCAAATCCGAACGCTGCGTCGCTGCCACCAACTGTTTGTTGAGTTGCTCCAACTCTCTAGTGCGCGCGCGCACTCGTTCTTCTAACGTTTCATTGGCGTCTTTCAGCGCTTGCTCGGCATCGCGGAATACGGTGATGTCCGTAAAGCTCATTACAAAACCACCGCCGGGCATCGGGTTACCCTGCACTTCAATCACTCGTCCATCAGGGCGCACACGGGAAGAGGTATGTCGCGTGCCTTGCTCAAGATGATACACGCGGCGGCGTACGTGGTCTTCTGGATCGCCGGGGCCACACAAACCTTGCTCAGCATTGTGGCGAATCACATCAGCAATCGGTCGGCCAACTTGAATTAATCCGGGTGGGAATACAAACAGCTCTAGGTAACGCTGGTTCCACGCCACCAGCCGCAGTTGTTTGTCGACCACCGCAATCCCTTGGCCGATATGTTCTATCGCCCCTTGGAGTAACCCGCGGCTAAAGTCGTACAGCTCGGATGCTTCATCAACAATGGTTGCGACTTCTTCAAGCTGCATATTTCTGCCTTGCAACGCAGAAGTAAGTACTAACTTAGCGGAAGAGGCACCAAACACCCCAGCCAATACGCGTTCAGTGTGACGAATCAACGAAGACGGCGCTTGTTGGTTCGGTAACAACTCCTCTCGCTGCTGACTCCAATAGGCTTGGAAAGCCACTTTCACCCGAGTGCGACCAACAAAGCGTGAGGCAAGCATTTCCAGCTCAGCCACGGTAACACGACTTTGATACAAGCTGATGTTTTCGCTTTCAGGCAGCGGTGTTCCGACAAAAGACGCCGACTGTAAGCGCTCACTTAGGCTTGGACGCGTCGCCAGAGACACCGCGACAAAACACACCGCGTTCGCCACCACACTCATGATCATGCCCCAATCCGAAATCGCAATGTCGAAGCTCGACAGCATCTCTGGCGGCGTAATTAACCAAATCAAAAAGTTGTTGCTGGCATTACCAGCCAACATGTCGGTTTGGCTCATTAAGGTAATCAACCAAATCGTAAAACCGACCGCGAGGCCAACATAAACGCCTTTCTTGTTACCCTGACGCCAATACATACCGCCAATCAATGCAGGAGCAAACTGGGTAATGGCTGCAAACGAGAGAAAACCTATCGCAGAGAGTGAGTGGATACTATCTAAAGCCTGATAAAATCCCCATGCACCAATCAACAAAATCAGAATTAGAGCGCGGCGAATACGCAGCAAAAGCTCAGAAAAGTGGTGATGGTTGCGCTGCGCCAAGCGCATTCGGCGTAATATCAGCGGCATCACTAAGTCGTTCGATACCATGATCGCCAAAGCAATGGTTGAAACAATCACCATACCGCTCGCCGCCGAAGTACCGCCCAAAAACGCCAGTAACGCAATCTCGCTTGCCCCCACCGCCATCGGCACACTGATCACGTAAGTATCGGCAGATGTTCCGCTCAATAACCCTTGCCCGACCCACGCGATTGGCAACACAAATACGCCCATCAAAATCAGATACAGCGGGAACAACCAACGCGCGACATGCAAGTCTTGCGCACGTTCATTTTCCACCACCATGGTGTGGAACTGACGCGGCAAACAGACAATCGCCAACATGGTCAGCACAGTATGAATCAATAAGGTTGGAATGTTTGGTGACTGGTAGGTTTCAGAAGCCACTTCAATCAGACTCAAGTTTTCCGTGCTCATCGCCAGCCAGACAATGAAAATCCCCACCACCAAAAACGCCAGCAATTTGATGATGGATTCGAACGCGATCGCCATCATCATCCCACGGTGATGCTCGGTGTTATCAATATGGCGAGTACCAAACAACATGGTAAAAATGGCCAGTGCCACCACCACAAACCAAGACACGCTGTCATTCTGATAACCAAAATCGGTCGCCAATTCCGGGGCGATGATCTCCAACCCCATGGTGATGCCACGCAGCTGCAAGGCGATGTAAGGTAAGATCCCCGCCACCGCAATCAATGTGACGACCACCGCCAAACCTTGCGATTTTCCGTAACGGGCACCAATAAAATCAGCGATGGAAGTGATGTGTTCGCGCTTCGCGATCAGAATGAGTCGAGCCAGAACCCGCCATCCGATGGTAAACACCAAAATCGGCGCGATATAGATGGGCAAGAAAGACCAAGGATTGCTGCTCGCCTGTCCGACCGTGCCGTAGAAGGTCCACGAGGTACAGTACACCGCAATCGAGAGGCTATAAATCCACGGTCGCCAACGGGCGAGCCAGCGCTTCTGTATGTCTCCGTACCACGCGATTATAAATAGGGCTCCCAAGTACGCCAAAGAAACGGGAACCACCAGCCATCCTTGCATCCGATATCCTTTCTAGCTTTTCTTACAGAAAATAAAAAACCTCTCCTTGAGGGAGAGGTTTCATTTAACACTGCTTTCACAATGGAGACAAAGATTAGTTTTTAACCTTTGTCACAGAAGTCTAATTCTGTGTTTCAAGTGCCTTTTCAGACACATCCACCACGTTGTGGCTAGGCTCTTGAGGGTCCAATTTAATGAACAGCGCCAATAGGCCCATTGCCGCCATACCCCAGAACACCAACGCGCCCCAGTGCTCGTATCCCCAACCACTGAGCACCGTCATCAGCGCGATAAATGCGCCAAGCGGGATCGCGTTGTATAGCGCTTGCAGCGCCACCATTTTGTGCTCTTCAGAGTTTTGGATGTATTGAATGGCCGCAATGTGCGCCGTCGCGAATGTCACACCGTGCAGAAGTTGCACGATAACCAACGCAACGATAGACGTTGTTGCAGCGGTCATGCCCCAACGCATCATCACACCACAAGCTGCAACAATAAACAGCGTGCGCAGCGCCCAACCAGCAAACAGACGCTTACTCAATGCAAACACAGCCACTTCTGCCGCAACGCCCAGACTCCACAAGTAGCCGATCACGTCTTCTGAGTGACCCGCCGCTTTCCAGTGAATGGCACTAAAGCCGTAGTACGCCGCATGGCTACCTTGGATAAGCGATACCAAAACCAAGAACTTCACCACTGATTTATCGGTAAGCAGTGCAGATAATTTCGGACGTTCAGCATGCTGGTCACCGCGAGTGACAGGCATTGGATTGATGCTGCGCATCGCGAAAAGCAATGAAAAGAACACCCCCACCATCGCGGTGTACAGAATCATATCCGAGCCAAATTCTGCGACAAGGAAACCCACCACCGTTGAACCCGCAATGAAGGCTATAGACCCCCACAAACGCGTGCGCCCGTAATCCAACATTTTCAAGCGAGCGTAGTAGTTTGCCATCGCGTCTGATAGCGGAACTACCGGACCACAACACAAGTTAAACAACACCGTTGCCAATGCCATGAGCCAAAAACTGCCGCCCGTAAAAAAGTGGAAACCAACAAAAATGAGGGCTGCAAAGCTCAACCAACGCAACGTTGGCATTAGATGTTCAACTCGGTGTACACGAGGGGTAATGACGAGGTTAGCCACGCAGCGTGTCGCCAAACCTAAACCAACCAGTAAACCAATGTCCGTGGAAGAAACGCCCTGTTCTTTAAACCACAACGACCAAAATGGCAGGTAAACGCCATACGCAAAAAAGAATCCGAGAAAGTACTGGGAAATCCAGCCATACGGAGAAGGTTTCAACATTACTAATATCCTAAAACGGGAACACCATCGCTCGAACCGTGGATTATGGATCGCTATGCGTATTAGAAAAAGGGAAGAATAGGCAACTTACCGTTTCCTCGATGTCATTCTGACTTTTGATGCGCCAAATTCGCCCATCAATATCCAGCGGTTTAGACCAAAGTCGTCTGGCTTACGGCAAGAAATTTGTCAGACTTATACTGTGTTCCTCCCAATTTTAGGTGTCTCCATGCCTGACAAATTTAATATGCAATCTCCCCCGTTCGATCGTCTGACCGATGCTCAGCAAACTCGGCTGCGCTCGTCCTTAGATGTGGCGTACTATCGAACTCGAGATGTCATTTTATCTAGCGGGCAGACCAACCCTCACTTGCACATATTGATCAAAGGCGCAGTCGAAGAACGTTCCAAAGACCAATCCGAAGTGTTCGCTCACTACGCTAATGACGACATGTTTGATGTGCGTTCACTGTTTGAAGAATGCGTTCGACATCAATACATCGCGCTGGAAGACACCCTTTCGTACTTGCTGCCAAAAGACGTTTTTCTCGAGCTTTATAACGAGAATGGCCAGTTCGCAGCTTACTTCGACAACAACTTATCCAAACGACAAGAACTCATCGAAGCCGCGCAGCAACAGCAAAACTTGGCCGAATTTATTCTGACCAAAGTCGATAACAGCATTTATCATCCGCCGATGATCCTCGCGCCAGAAACGCCAATCAACGAGGTAACTCGAACTCTAAAAGATAACGGCATCGATGCTGCATTGGTTCAGCTCCATGACGACGACCCGCGATTGGAAAAATGGCCGTCAGCTCACTCGTACGCCATCGTGACTCGTACCAACATACTGCACTCGGTTATGTTGGATAATTGCGCCGTGGACACACCTGTAGGTGAGATCGCAACTTTCCCTGTCTACCATGTTGATAACGGGGATTTTCTGTTTAACGCCATGATCACCATGACACGTAATCGCATGAAGCGTTTGATGGTCTGCGAAGGCAATCGCGCGGTGGGCATGCTCGACATGACACAGATTCTCAGCGCGTTTTCGACCCACTCCCACGTGTTAACACTCAGCATTGCACGAGCAAGCAGCGTAGAAGAACTGGCGTTGGCCTCAAACCGTCAACGTCAACTGGTAGAAAGCTTGCTGAGAAACGGTATCCGTACTCGCTTCATCATGGAGCTCATCTCTGCGGTAAACGAACAAATTATCGAAAAAGCCTTTGAACTGGTGGTGCCACCCGCTTTGCACGACCACTGTTGTTTGATCGTGCTAGGCTCAGAAGGGCGTGGCGAGCAAATTCTTAAGACCGACCAAGACAACGCGCTCATTATTGAAGACGGGCTAGAATGGCCGCATTGCGAACAAGTGATGCAATCATTCACCCACACACTGCAGCAGCTTGGTTACCCACTCTGCCCCGGAAAAGTGATGGTCAACAACCCGAAATGGGTCAAAACGCAGCAAGAGTGGATCCACACCTTAGATCATTGGATTGCGAAGGCGGAGCCTGAACCTATCATGGACTTGGCGATTTTCAGTGACGCACATGCAGTAGCAGGAAATCGAGAGCTTCTCACCCCAATAGCAAATCACCTCAGAGACAGCATGAAAGATCGCATGCTGGTTTTGTCGGATTTCACGCGCCCTGCTTTGCAATTTTCCGTGCCCCTTACTCTGTTTGGCAACGTAAAAAGTGCCAAGGATGGCTTGGATATCAAACGTGGTGGCATCTTCCCTATTGTGCATGGTATTCGCACCTTGTCGTTGGAATATGCGATTGAAGAAAAAAACACCTTTGAACGCATCGAAGCACTAAGAAAAAAACGCATCTTAGAACCGGAGACCGCAGACAACTTAAACGAAGCGTTGAAGCTGTTCTTTAAGATTCGCCTTAATCAGCAATTGAGTAAACAAGAAACACTTAACAACATTGATATCAAACAGTTAGACCGAACCGAGCGTGACTTGCTGCGTCATAGCTTGCATGTGGTGAAGAAGTTTAAGCAGTTCTTGGGCTTCCACTATCAAATCCGCGATTAAGCGCTTACACAAGTCAAAATGAGGCGTAGAGGATGAACTGGTTACAACGCAAATATTGGCATTACAAACTGAAAGGCTCGCCTTATCAGTCGCTGTTTTGTGCGCCACACAAAACCGAGTTTGTGTCTCTAGATTGTGAGACCACCAGCCTTGATCCAAACCGTGCTGAGTTGGTAACCATAGCGGCAACCAAGATCATCGACAACCGCATCCTCACCAGTCAGCCTTTTGAAGTACGCTTACGTGCACCCCAATCGTTAGATTCTGGGTCAGTGAAGATTCATAAAATTCGCCACCAAGATCTGGCTGATGGTATCAGCGAGAAAGAAGCGTTGCTGAAACTGCTCACGTTCATCGGCAACCGTCCTTTAGTCGGATATCACATTCGCTATGACAAAAAAATTCTCGACCTTGCCTGCCAAAGGCAACTCGGCTTCCCACTGCCAAACCCATTGATTGAAGTCAGCCAGATTTATCACGACAAATTAGAACGGCATTTACCCAATGCCTACTTCGACTTAAGTCTGGATGCGATTTGCAAGCACCTTGAACTGCCCATTCAAGATAAACACGACGCGCTGCAAGATGCGATTTCTGCCGCCTTGGTTTTTGTGCGCCTCACCAAGGGCGATCTGCCAAATCTCACCGCGCCATACACATAAATCCTGTTGACCTAGCTCCCATAATTACTTTTATTTCAAGCATTTTCCGGCACACCACTCTGTCTCATCCTAAAGTCTAATTGTGGAAATACGCGCTGTGACTGACAGTTATAGGCACAACGTCGTTCTAGGACGACTGAGTATTTAAGAACCAAAAGACAGCCCTACAAAAATACATATTCAGAATCTTAAGTAGATTGGTGTAAGGCCGAGAATTAAGGCACAAGGAGAGAAGCCATGAGCGAAGCCCACGTTTATCCGGTAAAAGAAAATATTAAAACTCATACACACGCGGATAATGATACCTACCTAGCCATGTATCAGCAGTCGGTCACCGATCCAGAGGGCTTCTGGAACGAGCACGGCAAAATCGTTGATTGGATCAAACCTTTCACCAAAGTAAAAAGCACCTCATTCGACACCGGCCACGTTGACATTCGCTGGTTTGAAGATGGCACACTGAACGTATCTGCAAACTGTATCGACCGTCATCTCGCAGAACACGGCGACGACGTAGCGATCATCTGGGAAGGCGATGATCCAGCAGACGACAAAACGCTGACTTTCAACGAACTGCACAAAGAAGTGTGCAAGTTCTCTAACGCATTAAAAGACCAAGGCGTGCGCAAAGGCGACGTGGTGTGTTTATACATGCCAATGGTGCCAGAAGCAGCTATCGCTATGCTGGCGTGTACACGCATCGGCGCGGTACATACCGTGGTGTTTGGTGGTTTCTCACCAGAAGCACTGTCTGGTCGTATCATCGACTCTGACGCGAAAGTTGTGATCACTGCGGACGAAGGTGTGCGCGGTGGACGTGCCGTTCCACTGAAAAAGAACGTAGACGAAGCACTCACTAACCCAGAAGTAAAAACTATCAGCAAAGTTGTGGTACTAAAACGCACAGGCGGCAATGTAGATTGGCATGAGCATCGTGATGTTTGGTGGCACGAAGCAACCGCAAAAGTATCTGATGTTTGTCCACCAGAAGAGATGAAAGCGGAAGACCCACTGTTCATCCTCTACACATCTGGCTCGACAGGCAAACCAAAAGGCGTACTTCACACCACAGGTGGCTACCTTGTTTATGCGGCCATGACGTTTAAATACGTCTTCGATTACCAACCAGGTGAAACCTTCTGGTGTACCGCAGACGTAGGCTGGATTACAGGCCACACGTACCTTATCTACGGACCACTTGCGAACGGCGCGAAAACCATCCTGTTCGAAGGTGTACCAAACTACCCGAACACAAGCCGTATGAGCGAAGTGGTCGATAAGCATCAAGTGAACATTCTGTACACCGCACCAACGGCTATTCGTGCGTTGATGGCAAAAGGCAACGAAGCGGTTGCTGGCACGTCTCGCTCAAGCCTTCGCATCATGGGCTCAGTGGGCGAACCAATCAACCCAGAGGCATGGGAGTGGTACTACAAAACGATCGGAAACGAAAATTCACCTATCGTCGACACTTGGTGGCAAACGGAAACCGGCGGCATCTTGATCGCTCCACTTCCGGGAGCGACAGATCTCAAACCAGGTTCAGCAACTCGCCCATTCTTCGGCGTACAACCTGCACTGGTTGATAACATGGGTAATATCCTTGAAGACACCGTGGCTGAAGGTAACTTGGTAATTCTTGATTCTTGGCCAGGTCAGATGCGTACGGTTTACGGCGACCATGAACGCTTCGAACAAACCTACTTCTCAACCTTTAAGGGCATGTACTTCACCAGTGACGGAGCGCGTCGTGACGAAGACGGCTATTACTGGATCACTGGCCGCGTCGATGACGTACTGAACGTGTCTGGACACCGTATGGGCACCGCTGAAATTGAATCTGCGCTAGTCGCGCATCACAAAATTGCCGAAGCCGCGATTGTTGGTATTCCACACGACATCAAAGGCCAAGCGATCTACGCCTACATCACGCTCAACGATGGCGAATTCCCATCCGCAGAGCTGCACAAAGAAGTGAAAGATTGGGTGCGTAAAGAGATTGGTCCAATTGCAACGCCTGACGTACTGCACTGGACAGACTCTCTACCAAAGACTCGTTCAGGTAAGATCATGCGTCGTATTCTGCGTAAGATTGCGACAGGTGATACCAGCAACCTAGGCGATACTTCAACGCTTGCCGATCCAAGTGTAGTAGACAAACTCATCGCCGAAAAAGCAGAACTGGTATAAGCTCGCCAGCCTGTTTTAAACAGTGAACGAAAACCGCCATCTTTGCATGGCGGTTTTTTGCTTTTGGGCGCAAATTAACCACAACATAGATATGGTGATTATGTTGTTTTTGTTAACTTGGTTACAGAAACGAGGCGGGCAATTGGGAGATTAGACCAGTAAATTGCTGCTAATTGCTATGAATTAGCTATAATCTTGGTCGATTTTTTAAAATTTGCTCGGTTTTAACAAAAAAATCGTGCTGAATTATCGTATATTTGGGAATATAAACGTTCCACTCACGATAAGGGAAGATAGCAACATAATGTCTGCAAAGTCACGGATTCTTGTTCTAAACGGACCAAATCTTAACCTATTAGGTCTGCGTGAACCGACACACTATGGTAACAACACCCTAGCACAAATTGTGGACGCTTTGACTGAACAAGCGCACAACGCAGGGGTGGAATTGGAACACCTACAATCAAATCGTGAGTACGAACTGATTGAAGCCATTCATGCCGCTTACGGTAAGATTGATTTCATCATCATCAATCCAGCTGCTTTCACTCACACCAGTGTAGCACTGCGAGATGCATTACTTGGCGTGGCCATCCCATTTATCGAGGTGCACCTATCGAACGTGCATGCACGTGAGCCGTTTCGTCATCACTCTTACCTGTCTGATAAGGCAGAAGGCGTGATCTGCGGTTTAGGCGCACAAGGTTATGAATTCGCTCTGTCTGCCGCGATTAACAAGCTACAGGCAAAGTAACCCTAACACTCTGCAACCCCACAGGGGTTGTCTTAATCACAAGATAAAAGAGAAAGAAAAGATGGATATTCGTAAAATCAAGAAGCTAATCGAGTTAGTTGAAGAGTCTGGCATTGCTGAGCTAGAGATTTCTGAAGGTGAAGAGTCAGTACGCATCAGTCGTCACGGCACAGCAGCTCCAGCACCAGTTCACTACGCAGCGGCTCCAGTAGCAGCACCTGCTCCAGTAGCAGCACCTGTAGCAGACGCGCCAGCAGCTGAAGCTCCAGCAGCAGCGGTACCTGCAGGTCACCAAGTTCTTTCTCCAATGGTTGGTACTTTCTACCGCTCTCCAAGTCCTGATGCGAAATCATTCGTAGAAGTGGGCCAAAAAGTTAACGCTGGCGACACGCTATGTATCGTTGAAGCAATGAAGATGATGAACCAAATCGAAGCGGACAAATCTGGCGTTGTTACTGCAATCCTAGTTGAAGACGGCCAACCAGTTGAATTCGACCAACCTCTAGTTGTAATCGAATAAGCGAGGCTTGCCTTATGCTAGACAAAGTAGTCATCGCGAACCGAGGTGAAATTGCACTTCGTATTCTTCGCGCTTGTAAAGAATTAGGTATTAAGACCGTTGCTGTTCACTCAACAGCTGACCGCGATCTTAAGCACGTACTACTTGCAGATGAAACCGTGTGTATCGGCCCTGCTCGTGGTATCGACAGCTACCTAAACATCCCACGCATCATTTCTGCAGCAGAAGTAACTGGCGCGGTAGCTATCCACCCAGGTTACGGCTTCTTGTCAGAAAACGCTGACTTCGCAGAGCAAGTTGAGCGCAGTGGTTTCATCTTCGTTGGTCCAAAAGCGGACACTATCCGCATGATGGGCGACAAAGTATCAGCGATCACCGCAATGAAAAAAGCGGGCGTTCCATGTGTACCTGGCTCAGACGGTCCACTAGATAACGACGAAGACAAGAACAAAGCTCACGCTAAGCGTATCGGCTACCCTGTCATCATTAAAGCATCTGGCGGCGGCGGCGGTCGTGGTATGCGCGTTGTCCGTGCTGAAAAAGACCTGGTCCAGGCGATTGCTATGACACGCGCAGAAGCAAAAGCAGCATTCAACAACGACATGGTTTACATGGAGAAATTCCTGGAAAACCCACGTCACGTTGAAGTTCAGGTTATTGCTGACGGCCAAGGTGGTGCAATTCACCTAGGCGAGCGTGACTGTTCTATGCAGCGTCGTCACCAGAAAGTTGTGGAAGAAGCACCAGCTCCGGGCATTACTGAAGAGATGCGTAAGTACATCGGTGAACGTTGTACTCGTGCATGTCTTGAAATTGGTTACCGCGGCGCAGGTACATTCGAATTCCTATACGAGAACGGTGAGTTCTACTTCATCGAAATGAACACTCGTATTCAGGTAGAACACCCAGTAACAGAAATGGTTACCGGTATCGACCTAATCAAAGAACAGCTTCGCGTAGCAGCAGGTCAACCACTGTCATTCACTCAAGATGACATCAAGATCCGCGGCCATGCGATTGAGTGTCGTATCAACGCAGAAGACCCAGAGCGCTTCCTACCGTCTCCAGGTAAGATTCAACGCTTCCACGCGCCAGGCGGCATGGGTGTTCGTTGGGAATCGCACATCTACTCTGGTTACACAGTGCCACCTCACTACGATTCAATGATCGGTAAGCTGATCACTTACGGTGAAAACCGTGACGTAGCGATTGCACGTATGAAAAATGCACTGGGTGAGATGATCATCGAAGGCATTAAAACTAACGTGCCACTGCAAGTGTCAATCATGAATGATGAAAACTTCCAACACGGCGGTGCGAACATTCACTACCTAGAGAAGAAACTAGGCCTACAATAAGCCTCAGCGAACCTCTAAATAAATGCCCACATCTGTGGGCATTTTTGTTTTGTATAAAGTCTATACTCAAACAAATCGCAGAGTTCTGGTAAACTCTGCGCCACTTCATTCACTTTAAGAGCAAAAACAAATGCCTTGGATTCAAATCAAACTCAACGCGACCAATGAAAACGCCGAGCAAATCGGCGACATGCTAATGGAAGAGACTGGTGCGCTGTCTGTAACTTTCTTAGACGCGCAGGATACACCTGTATTCGAACCTCTACCTGGCGAGACTCGCTTATGGGGCGATACTGACATTCTGGCACTGTACGATGCAGAAGCCGATACCAACTTCATCATCGACCAAATCAAAGCAAGCAATATGCTAGCAGAAAATTTTGCTTACAAAGTTGAACAGCTTGAAGACAAAGACTGGGAACGCGAGTGGATGGAAAACTTCCACCCAATGAAATTTGGTGAGCGCCTATGGATTTGCCCAAGCTGGCGTGAAGTGCCAGAACCAGACGCTGTCAACGTAATGCTGGATCCAGGTCTTGCATTCGGTACTGGTACTCACCCAACAACCGCACTTTGTCTTGAGTGGCTAGAAAGCATGGACTTAAGCGGTAAAACCGTTATCGACTTCGGTTGTGGCTCAGGCATTCTTGCGATCGCAGCGATCAAACTGGGTGCAGAAAAAGTTATCGGGATCGACATTGATCCTCAAGCGCTACTTGCTTCAAAAGACAACGCAGAGCGTAACGGCGTTGCCGAAAAACTAGAAGTATACCTTCCTCAAAACCAACCAGAAGGTCTGATTGCAGACGTGGTTGTTGCTAACATTCTTGCTGGCCCACTACGTGAACTTGCACCAATCATTAAAGGCCTAGTTAAGCCAAATGGCGCCCTAGCAATGTCTGGTGTTTTGGACACGCAAGCGGAAGATGTTGCAAGCTATTACCGTGATGAGCTTCACATTGACCCTATCGTTGAGCAAAGCGAATGGTGTCGCATCTCTGGTCGTAAGCAAGGCTAGACAAGGTTTTCAGGGCTAATTGTTTGAAATTCATACAATTTACAAAAACAATTTGTAAATGCTCAAATATTAGTCTTTTCACGCAGTGAAAAAATGCGTAAAATGCGCGCCCTTGCTGGCACAGAACTGTGATGACGTTTTGAAAATCGGAAACTACCAACTTAAGAACAATCTAATCGTAGCCCCTATGGCTGGTGTAACGGATAGACCGTTCCGCGAGTTGTGTCTTCGTTATGGTGCGGGCATGGCCGTCAGTGAAATGATGTCCGCCAACCCAAAACTATGGAAAACGTCGAAGTCGAAACAGCGCATGGTACATGAAGGCGAATCGGGCATTCGCTCTGTACAAATTGCCGGTTCCGATCCACAGCTTATGGCAGATGCAGCTCAATTCAGTGTTGAAAACGGTGCGCAAATCATCGACATCAACATGGGCTGCCCGGCAAAAAAAGTGAATAAGAAGCTGGCGGGCTCTGCACTGCTTCAATACCCAACCATTATCGAAGAGATTTTGAAAGCGGTAGTGAATGCGGTAGACGTTCCTGTAACGTTAAAGACCCGAACAGGCTGGGATACAGAAAACAAAAACTGTGTCCAAATCGCTAAATTAGCCGAAGACTGCGGCATACAAGCTCTTGCCCTGCATGGCAGAACAAAAGCGTGTATGTACAAAGGTGAGGCCGAATACGACAGCATTAAAGCGGTAAAAGAGGCGATTTCAATTCCGGTTATCGCGAACGGTGATATCGATAGCCCGGAGAAAGCCAAATTTGTACTGGAGTACACCGGTGCGGACGCTTTAATGATTGGACGCCCTGCCCAGGGTCGTCCTTGGATTTTCCAGGAAATCCATCACTATTTGGAAAACGGCACCACTATGGATGAGCTTCCCACTCAGGAAGTGAAAACCATTATGCTTGGTCATGTGAATGCTCTTCATGAATTTTATGGTGAGTATTTAGGTCCACGTATCGCGCGTAAGCACGTAGGTTGGTATCTGAAAGAACATGAACAAGCGAGTGAGTTTCGCCGTACCTTCAACGCTATCGACGCAGCTCCGCTGCAAATTGAAGCGCTAGAAGGTTATTTTGATAACGTTGCATCATAATTAAGAGAAGAGCTAGACCGAATATGTTCGAACAAAATCTGACTTCAGAAGCATTAACAGTAACTACAGTAACGTCACAAGACCAGATTACTCAAAAGCCTTTACGTGACTCTGTTAAAGCGTCTCTTAAAAACTACCTTGCTCAACTAAATGGCCAGGAAGTAACAGAACTATACGAATTAGTTCTAGCTGAAGTTGAACAGCCACTATTAGATACTATCATGCAGTACACTCGCGGTAACCAAACTCGCGCAGCAACTATGATGGGTATCAACCGCGGTACTCTTCGCAAGAAACTTAAGAAATACGGCATGAACTAAGACCGGATTTCAAAAGTATTTGGAACAAGCCGTTACCTTCGGGTAGCGGCTTTTCTTTATCTACTGATCTAAAAATATTAGTAAAGAAACACGCGTGACACTTTCGCATCACGCGATTCACACTCTTTTATGAGTAGCGCTGGAGTTGCTCCGTTTCCTGAATGGGCTTCAATGCTGCGATAGCGAAGCCAAAGAGTAATACGGCCAATACAGCGACCCATTCACTCCCTACATCATAGGCAAATCCAGCAAGCGCAGACCAAATTGCGACGCCAAAGTGCATCATGCTCATCGCAGATGACATTAGAACTCCTCGATATTCATCCGATAAGCTCGCTATATAAGCCTGTAGAGCCGGAGAGCCTATACCGCCTGCCAACGACCAAATTGCCAATATGGGAAGATAGGCCACGAATTGGCTCGCACCACACGCAAATACCCAGATGCTACATGGCATGCACACCACAAGCGCAATACGCATTACAGCTCGGCCACTTCCAAGGCGATGAGAAGCTCGAGTCGTGAGTAGATTTCCAAGAACACTCACGATTCCTAAAGCTGCGTACATCATGCCAATCCAACTTATCGACAGTCCCGCGACATCTCGCATATTGAGCCCAATGAGATTGAACACACCAATACCACCACCTAAGCCAAAACACATAGCCGCAATCGCACCCAACGCTCCAGGAAGGCGAAATGCCTCTATAACGGGAGGTAATGTCATTAACCGCTCGTTCTGATCGTGAGGCTCTCTCATGCATCCCCAAACTAAGGCCCCAACAGCAAGTGCCGCCATCCCTAAAATGATAAAAGCTGCTCTCCATGATAAGAGCTGTGTGATCAGTGCGCCGATAGCAGGGCTGGTTATCATGCCTAATGTCAATCCAGCTTGCACCATCACAATATGCCGCATCGAGCGCCCACCTTTTGCATCACCAGCCAACGCAAATGCGATTGGCAGCATTCCTGCGCTAGCAATGCCCGTAACAACACGAGTGACTAGAGCCAATTCAAAGTGGCTAACCAAGCCAGTCAGAATCGAGGAGATGCCAAAAACGAAACAAGCAGGCAGCATAAGGCGAAGACGCCCTACTCGATCCGACCAGCGCCCTAAATAAGGCGCACAAAACGCAATCGCTAGACTATACGCCGTAATAAAGAGTGTCACCTGGCTCGGTGGAACACCAAGATCACCTCCGATAGGTTCTAAAATTGAGCCAAGCAGCAATTCGTCAGCACCTACCAGAAATGCAATAAGGAACAACGCTATCGACTGAATCATGCTTCAACCTCCGCTTGCAACGAAAGCTCCGCTAAGGTCGCGATATCGACGATTCTGTCTGGCCAATCTTGGATAAATGCCTTCTCGTGTGAAACCAAGATGACACTGCCCGCAAAACGTTGTAGCGCCTGCTTCAACGCATCTTTACTGCTGGTATCAAGATGCGTAGTTGGCTCATCGAGAATGAGTACATTGCAGCCTCGTGTTGCTAAACAACAAAGCTTAACGCGAGTTTGCTCTCCACCACTCAACGCCTCTAAGCGACGTAGTGCTTTATCACCCTTTATCCCGAAGCGTGCTAACAGCTTACGAGCCGATTTACTATTGATTGAAGAATCGACCGCACACACCTCTTGCTCCGGTGTATGATCCGGATGACGCCAAGATAGGTCTTGAGCGAAGTAACCGATCTTAAGACCTTGTGCAAACGTCATTTCACCAGAGAGTGGAAGCACCTCCCCCATTAGCGTTTTAAGCAATGTCGACTTCCCTACGCCATTGAAGCCCTCAATCACTAACTTTTCTCCTCGTGCGACAGTGATATCAATCGGTGACAGTAAAGGCGTTTGATAGCCAATGCTCAACGCTTCGGCGCTAATAACACTTTGATGTCCAATAGGCGCATAAGAAAAATCAAATTCAGTCACGGTATCTGTTTTATGCAACTGAACCCTTTCAATTTTATCCAATTGCTTCTTACGTCCCTTCGCAATGCTCGCATTCACACCTGCGCTATTTTTCGCAATAAACTGTTCCAGTTTCTTAATCTCTGCTTGCTGTGCGCGGTACTCTTTTTCCAACAGCGAATTGTTGTGTCGCTTTTGCGCCATTGCTTTGTGGTATGAGCCGGTGTATTTCTGGATTTTTTGATAGTCGATATCACAGATGCAGGTAGTAACCGCATTCAGGAAACTCACATCATGAGACACCAACAGTACGGTTCCTACATAAGCATTGAGATAACTCTTCAACCACTCAATATGAGTTGCATCAAGATAGTTAGTCGGCTCATCTAACAATAAGGCGTCTGGTTCACGCAACAATAAGCGCGCTAATAAGACCTTATGGCGTTGCCCACCACTTAACGCACTCATTAGAGTATCCAGTCCCAACTGCTGTATACCAAGCCCTGCGGATACACTTTCAATTTGGGCATGTAAGGCGTAAAAGCCTTGGGCTTCCAATTCCGTTTGTAACTTAGCAACTCGGCGAAGCAAAGAAGGCGATGCAGATTCAGCCATCTCTTGATACAAAGAAAATAATTCACGTTCAGCTTCAAACAACTCATTAAATGCCGATTGTAAACATTCTCTAATCGTCTGAGTTTTATCAACCACAAGATGTTGATCAAGATAGCCAATCTCTAAGTTTGGCTGCCAATGAATATCTCCCTCATCGGCAGAAATTTCACCAACAAGCAACTTTAACAACGTACTTTTTCCTACTCCGTTTGCACCGGTGATTCCTACATGCTCTCCAGCATGAATAGTGAAGTGGGAATGGCTATATAGGTGATGATCAACAACCTGATAGGACATATTTTTAACGTGTAACACACTCATGTTTTTTACCAAATAAAAAGGGCCGGTACTTACATACCGGCCCCTATTTCAACTATGGGTAACTTCATATCTGATTTCAAACTTCAGATACAAAAAAGCCGGTGATGAAATATCACCGGCGGTCTCTTGTCTTTACTCAGATGTAATACAACCTACGCATTTTCCAGCTTAGCTGTGCACGTATTTCCACATCTGATGAAGATAATTTATGACTCCGAGCAACACTTCATCGCGTTTTATGCACGGAGTTCAGCCTTCTTACGAAGTTTTTAAACAAGAGATATAACATGAATTTTTGTCTCAAAAATATACAGGCAAGAGCCTACACCCGGACGAAACAAAGTGCTATAAAAATTTCACTCAAACAGCTCAAAAGCTAACACACACAGATTAGCTGAATCGATAAACCATTATGTGATCCATATTGATTGTGTCATCAATACAAACCTATATAATCGGCTACTTGCCGAGAAGAAGGAAAGTAACCACATGATTTATAAAGAAAGGGAAACATGGTTAGAAGCCATTTTAAACACCCTACCGGATCATGTGTTTATCCTAGACGAAAGCGGGCGCTATATTGAAAGCTTTGGTGGAACCCACCACTCCAAAACGTTCAACGCAGAACGCTACACTGGCTTACAGCTTAGCGATGTCCTTTCCCCGACCAAAGCAGACGAACTCATGGGGTTCATTTTTGACGTTATGCAAGATAACGAAACGAAAGTCGTGAAATACAACCTTTCTCTGCATGATCACCTACTCCTGCCTATAGAAGAGCTAGAAGCGTTGGAAAATCCAGAAGAAATGTGGTTTGAGGCAATTATAAAACCAGTTAACGCTCCTGAAAATGCAAACAAACTGGTGATCTGGTCTGTACGTGATATCACCAAGACTCATTTACTAGAGCAACGCCTTAAACAATTATCAGAAACTGATGCACTTACTGGTCTTCTCAACCGTCGGGCGTTTGTCTCCAATTTAGATAATGCGATCATTCAACATACAAAACGTTCTAAAACACTTTCATGCTTGATGATCGATATTGATCACTTCAAAGATATTAATGATAAAGTTGGCCATTTTTCTGGTGATCATGTTATCACTCGCATTGCTCACGTTTGCCAAGGAGTCATTCGTGGCAGCGACTTTATAGGTCGATTGGGAGGAGAAGAGTTCGCAGTAATCTTAACAGATACGAATGCGATTCAAGCGTATGAAGTAGCTGAACGCATCCGCCAAGCTATACAAGCAACGATCTGTCATGTCGATGACGTTGAAATTACGACCACTGTTAGTATCGGTGTAGCAGAGTTGAATTCACAACAATCCAACTCAAAAGAGCTTCTAATCGAGGCCGATAAAGCGATGTACTATTCAAAGCACTCAGGACGCAATCAAGTCACCCTAGCTTACGAAAACCTGCCAGATCTTAAGCTTTATCAAGCCGGTCACTTAAAAATACAAAGAGTTTCTTAAATATAAGTTCCCCCTTTCTGACCACAATAGCCTCTTTACTAAGAAATCTCCGTCCTACGCAGTCCCCACAATAACATCGCTAAAAACTCGCTTATCTAAAAACCTTATAACTATTAGTAAAAAGTGCTCTATATGTGTTCGCTATTTATCGACCTAAACCACTATCATTAAATCCTTAATGTCGACTTAAAAAGCTCACAAGTCAGCAAAAATCCATTCAGATTAAAATGAGACTGTTAGCCCTTGCTCATTTCAAAGATGGGTACTCACACACAAATCGCCCAAGAGCCGTGAAGCAACAACAATTTGAGTATGCTTATCTGTTCGGTTCAATCTGTCCCAGAAAAGGAATCTGTGAGGCTATCGTTGTCTCTTGGGTTAATAAATACATCATGATAGAGCACTTAAAACAAATATTGGCAGTCACGGAGGAGGGATGCCGCGCCGTCGTTGTTATGGATGGTGGAGGATGACATACAGAAGAAATTGCCAGTGACTTTGAAATGTCAGTGTCATCAAACTTCCACCTTATTCCCCAGAGCTAAACCTTATCGAACAAGTATGGCGTTGGTTGAGGCAACCAATCTTTTACGTATTACGACGACATCATCTCCAAAGTCTGCGATGCATAGAATCGGTTTTGGATTGATCCAAAATAGTCACCCAATGTGCTCGAGAAGGTGGATAGACCTGACCAGTTAATTTTCCAGATTGGTATAAATGGCGAAGTCGTGGAACTGCAGATCATCGAGAATGGTCT
>NZ_JBICJH010000011.1:0-4503 GCF_043102935.1 Vibrio sp. zbq_1 | reverse complement strand
GATTGTATGGAGTGTCTGGCTGAGTTATGTGGCGAGAATGATTCTGATGCTTTCTTGCAGGCGAGATGAATATTGATGTGGGTCAAAAAGCGCGATCAGGGAGAGATTTATGGAATCAACAGTTCAGGGAATTAACCCTTCGGGATGGGGAAGTTGATAGAGGTTGATAACTTTTATCGCGATTACCGACGAGTTGATGAGAGTTTATCTATCGGTAGAAGGTTTGATGTTTTTCTTATAACTGCATGAATAATATGGTTTTATATTTTTGTATTTATCATGTTTATCTCAACTTGATGTTGATTAACTAATCATTTTATTGATAACGCCAAGTTTATTTTTTTCCCGATTTTTGGGCGTAGTCTTCACTTCGAAATTTAGCGAGGTCGAGCAGGTATCTACTTCATAGCATCTCGCTAATAACCGTTCAGTTTGAGTCACGTTGACTTGAGTAGAATAGATTTGGAGATGTTATGTCATCGAATACGAAAAAAATCGGCCTAATTGCCTGTACGGGTGTAGTCGCCGGTAACATGATGGGTAGTGGTATTGCACTGTTACCTTCCAGCCTAGCTTCAGTAGGCTCTGTTTCAATTTTCAGCTGGCTGATCTGTTTGATCGGTGCACTGAGCCTTGCGTTTGTTTACGCTCGTCTGGCAACCAAAAACCCTCAAGAAGGTGGTCCTATCGCTTATGCGGGCGAAGTTTCCCCAGTCTTTGGTTTCCAAACGGGCGTGCTTTATTACCACGCGAACTGGATTGGTAACCTAGCTATTGCTATTACAGGTGTTTCTTACCTTTCAGTATTCTTCCCTGTGCTTAATGACCCAATCCCAGCGGGTATTGCGACGATTGCATCGGTATGGATCTTCACTTTCGTCAACCTACTTGGTGGTAGCTGGGTAAGCCGTCTATGTACGCTTGGTCTTGTTCTAATCCTAATTCCTGTTGTTGGTACCGCTCTATTTGGTTGGACGCACTTCGACACCGCGCTATACAGCCAAAACTGGAACGTATCTGCAGGTACTGATAGCCATGCGATTGTGACTGCGGTTCTTATCTGTCTATGGTCATTCGTTGGTGTGGAATCAGCAGCAGTATCGACAGGTATGGTAGAAAACCCTAAACGTACTGTACCGCTAGCAACCATGCTGGGTACTGGTATCGCAGGTGTGATTTACATCCTATCAACTCAAATGATCAGCGGCATGTTCCCTGCTTCTGAAGTTGCGGCATCAGGTGCGCCATTTGCATTGGCAACCACTGAGCTATTCGGTAGCTGGACAGCACCATTCGTATCAGCGTTCACAGCACTAGCATGTTTCACTTCGCTAGGCTCTTGGATGATGCTGGTGGGCGAGGCTGGTAAACGTGCAGCAAGCGATGGCAACTTCCCTAAAATCTACGGCGAAACTGACAAAAACGGTGTGCCTAAGAAAGGTCTAATCCTTGCGTCAATCAAGATGACAGCATTAATGGTTGTACTGATGTTCTTCAGCTCTAAAACAGCACATGCATCAGACCTGTTCAACCAGCTAACGACTGATGCAGTTCTACTAACTATGCTGCCTTACTTCTACTCAAGCATTAACTTGATTCGCTTCGAAGGTATGACAACACGTAACGGCTTCGTAATGCTGTTCTCTGGTGTAGCTTGTCTGTTCTGCTTCATTGCCCTTGCTGGTGCAGAAGGCGGTACGCTAACAGCAACCTTCATCGTGTCTCTCGTTATCTTGATGTTCTACAGCAAAAAAGCCGGCTTAGCTCAGTACATGAAGCTACACGCTGACGACATGCCTGCTCAAGCAAGCAACTAATCCCCAAACGCTGGCACTTCGGTGCCAGCCAATAAAAACAAATTCACTCGGCGCTCACCTTACTCACTGCCTGTAAATGGCAGAGAGCGCCTTCATTCGCCTTGGAGATGTCCAAATGAATATTTTCGCTATCTTGAACCACATGGGTGTGTTCTTTAAAGAAGAGCCAGTTCGTCAACTTCACGCTGCTCTTGAGAAAGCGGGCTACGAAGTGGTTTACCCAGTAGATGATAAAGACTTGATCAAAATGATTGAGATGAACCCACGCATTTGCGGTGTGCTGTTCGACTGGGATAAATACTCACTAGAGCTATGTGAACGTATTAGCCAAATCAACGAAAAACTGCCTGTTCACGCATTTGCTAACGAACAGTCTACTCTAGATATTTCACTAACAGACCTACGTCTAAACGTGAGCTTCTTCGAGTACGCTTTAGGTATGGCTGACGACATCGCTATCAAAATCAACCAAGCGACTGAGGCATACAAAGATGCCATCATGCCTCCATTCACTAAAGCGCTATTCAAATACGTAGAAGAAGGTAAATACACCTTCTGTACTCCAGGTCACATGGGTGGTACTGCATTCCAGAAAAGTCCTGCTGGTAGCATCTTCTACGATTTTTACGGTCCAAATACATTCAAAGCGGACGTATCAATCTCAATGCCTGAGCTAGGTTCTCTACTAGACCACTCAGGTCCACATAAAGATGCAGAAGAATACATCGCACGTACATTCAATGCAGACAGCTCGTACATCGTAACTAACGGTACGTCTACATCGAACAAAATCGTTGGTATGTACTCAGCACCTGCGGGCAGCACAGTACTGATTGACCGTAACTGTCACAAATCTCTGACTCACCTAATGATGATGAGCGACGTGACACCAATCTACTTCCGTCCAACTCGTAACGCATACGGCATCCTTGGTGGTATTCCACAAAGCGAATTCAGCCGCGACGTCATTGCAGAGAAAGTAGCGAGAACTCCAGGTGCAACAGCGCCAAGTTACGCAGTAGTGACTAACTCAACTTACGATGGTCTGTTGTACAACACACAATTCATCAAAGAGTCGCTAGACTGTAAACACATCCACTTCGACAGTGCTTGGGTGCCTTACACTAACTTCAACCCAATTTACGAAGGTAAATGTGGTATGAGTGGTGAAGCGATGCCAGGCAAAGTGTTCTACGAAACACAATCAACACACAAACTGTTGGCAGCGTTCTCACAAGCTTCAATGATTCACGTGAAAGGTGACTTTGATAAAGAGTCTTTCAACGAAGCATTCATGATGCACACTTCAACTTCACCTCAGTACGGCATTGTTGCTTCTACTGAAACTGCAGCGGCAATGATGCGCGGCAACACTGGTAAGAAGTTGATGCAAGACTCTATCGATCGCGCAATCCGCTTCCGTAAAGAGATCAAACGCCTAGAAGCAGAAAGTGACAGCTGGTTCTTCGATGTATGGCAACCAGAAAACATCGATACCACAGAATGTTGGAAACTAGACCCTAGCGACACATGGCACGGCTTCAAGAACATGGATGACAACCACATGTATCTTGACCCAATCAAAGTCACGCTACTGACTCCAGGGATGAACAAAGAAGGCGAACTAGAAGAATCAGGTATTCCTGCTTCGCTGGTGGCTAAATTCCTAGACGAGCGTGGCATCGTGGTAGAGAAAACAGGTCCATACAACTTGTTGTTCCTATTCTCAATCGGTATCGACAAATCAAAAGCAATGCAATTGCTACGCGGTCTAACTGAATTTAAACGTGGCTATGACTTGAACCTAACCATCAAGAGCTTCCTACCTTCGCTATATAACGAAGATCCAAGCTTCTATGAAGGCATGCGCGTTCAAGAATTGGCACAAGCAATTCATAACCTAACTAAGAAATACAACCTACCAGAACTAATGTACAAAGCGTTCGATGTTCTTCCAGAAATGAAAGTAACACCACACGCAGCATGGCAAGAAGAGCTTCGCGGTAACGTAGAAGAAATCAAACTGGAAGAAATGGTTGGTCGCGTAAGTGCGAACATGATCCTTCCTTACCCTCCAGGTGTGCCACTAGTACTTCCTGGTGAAATGGTGACTCAAGAGTCTCGCCCAGTGCTGGACTTCCTAGAGATGCTTTGTGAGATCGGTGCGCATTACCCAGGTTTCGAAACCGATATCCACGGTCTGTACCAACAAAAAGATGGTAGCTACACCGTAAAAGTATTGAAGAACTAAGTTCCTCTCGAAGATGACGCCATTGGGAATGCAAGCATGCTCCACTCTTACGAGCTCAATGTGTCATCGAACAACCACGACATTTAGATATACCCCTAGCTAATCTGTCGTAAAAGAGAAGGGCAAGGATGCTCTGATCTTTTCTTCTATATAGAAGAAGCAATTTCCAAGACTTCACCTGAAGTACCCCAAGTAAAAAGCAAAGACCAAAGAGCAGTTCGTCATCGTTCTGCTCTTTTTTTATCTTTTATACAGCAGGACGAAGAGAAAAAGCGCGTTGAGCGAAGATCATTTGCTTCAATTGCATCAAATTTGAAGATCGTAATTCAGGTAGAAACGCCCTTTTTCTTGAGGAAAGATCCTTTTAAATGAGAGAAAATAGCCAAGATCGCTTGGTATATACACAAAGTGATTGCTATTTGTTCGGTTGAAAGT
>NZ_JBICJH010000010.1:0-8745 GCF_043102935.1 Vibrio sp. zbq_1 | reverse complement strand
TTAGTACTAAAATTCCTCGTGAGTATCACGCTCTTCATATTCTGGGAAATCAATTTCGATGCAACCGTCATCATTAAGGACAAACAATATGCTTTCATGTTCGATATCAGCTTCATTCATATCAGAGCAACCACGATAGACTTCCCAATCGTATGAATAATCGAGTTGATATTGATTACCGCCCACAAAAGAAATGTTTTCGATTTCTATACCATTAACATTGTGAGCCATATGATCTATATGAGATAGATCCGGGATAAGTTTCTGTTCAAAGTCACTTTTGTTTTCAGATAGAAATCTAGTTAACTCTTCGCACAAGTGAGCGCCGTTAACTAAGGGCTGAGATGAACTAGAAAAGAACATTTTCAAATACTCCGAAACCTAATTTAATTTTGGTACTAACGCCCAGTTAAGGGGTGAAGCACGCAATGACCAAGCCTCCGCATTGCACTTCAACACAAAAAACCACCGCATACCAAAAATGCCACGCGTGCTGAATCCCACTTGAACTGTTTGTTATAACACAGTTTTACACATCATCTTCCGTCAAGATCTGACGACAGTTGCGAACTGTTAACACACGAATTTCGTGGCTTAAACTGTAAATAATACGATAGTGACCGAAAATGATTTCACGATAGTTTGTGTGGGGCATTTCAGGAACAAAGCGCCCCATTTCAGGCATATTTCCGAGTAATTCAGTTTTATCGAAAACCTCATTGACCCACTTTTCAGCAGCAGATGGATTATCTAACGAAATAAACTCAGCAGCATCACCAAGCTTTTGAAGAGCTAAAGGAGACCAAACTACTTTCATTTCTTAATGCGCCCTAACACTTGAGCGCGCGCATCTTCATTTGAAACACCAAGACCTGAAGCTAATTGAGCTTCCGCTGTGCGCATTTCTTCTAGTAATTCGATCTTCTCTTGCATTGCTTCGTACTCCGCTACATCAAGAACAACAGCAACACCTTTACCGCGTTGTGTAATTACCAATGGACGACGCGTCTCATTGATTTGTTTGATGTAAGAAGCTACTCCGGCACGAAACTCAGACAGCGGCTGAATATCTTGATCGAAATGAATACGACTCATACTGAACCTCTATTAGTACAAAATAACGTACAAATAATAGTTCAACTGTTAGTTATGAGCAAGAACTTGATACTGTGTTATAACGCCTTGTTAAGGGGTGAAGCACGCAACACCGATGCAACCGCATACCGCCTTAATCACTAAAACCAACGCATAGTAAAAATGCCACGCGTGCTGAATCCCTCTTGAACAATTTGTTAGCCCGATACCCGACTAGTACATATACCCTAACCAGTCTATATGACCAACTGCCCAAGTTTTACCGCTAATCGGTTTAACATACAAATCATCGACTTGATCAACTGCAACGCCGTAATTCTTATGTTCATGTATTCGCAACCAAGAGCCTAAAGAACTAAGACGAAGATAACCATTAGCCGTATAAAAAGCATCTAAATCGGAGATTAGAATAATAAAGTCGACGTCTTTTCTAGAAACATACTCGCTGAGTTGGGACAACATGGCAGTGCCAATACCATTTCTTTGAGATGATTGTTCAACACAGAAGTCACTAATGCCCAATACTTTATAAATTTCATCGCCGACACTGACAACTCTGTAGTCTAGTCCCATGTAACCAACCAGTTGATCATCTCTGTACTTTAAAGCTCTCATATGCGGGAGTTGCTTATAGTAAGAACGAGTTACTTGATGTTCAGGAAATGACTTGTTTCTGAGGACTTCAATTGAGTTATGCTGCTCTTTAGATAACTCTATTTCTGGGTAAATATCCATATTTGACCTTTGAGGGCTAACGCCCGCTTAAGTGGTGAGCAACGCTACCACAGCACTCAATTATTACACCGTAAACACAAAAGCTGATTCAAACCAAAAACGCCGAGCGTTGCGAATCCGGCTTGAAGCGTTTGTTATGTTTTACCACAACCGACTGATTTATTTGGCAATGAACTGCTTTATTGATCATGTTCTAAGATGTTAGTCACACACTCAAACTCGTTTCGCCACCAAATGCACCAAATACAAAGCGCGTAGTTCCACTTCCCTGCCCAATGAGGCAATCCGTTCAATGTTCAACAAGTACCCTACTTTTCCCATTTAAAGCGTAAAACAATGGCAAATTGCCGAGACAATTGCCAAGCCGATATGCTGTTTGGCAAATACACTGACAGCGACTTTACTCCAGAAAAACTATCAACCCGGAGGCGCGACTTCGAATTGAAGCAACCCACGAATGTTGAAGCGTAAAGTCGGTAGAGGAATTCAAGAATTTGAACAGACAAAGCGGAGTTGCTGAGGCTACTCGATCAAACGGCTAAAGAGGCCAAAGAATCACAGCCCGAAATCATTTTACTCATTGAAAATCAAAGAAAACATAACGCCCTGCTAAGGGGTGAACAACGCAATGCCGATGTTGCCGCAAACCACCTTAATCACTAAATTCAACGCATAGTAAAAATGCCACGCGTTGTGAATCCCTCTTGAGCAGTTTGTTAGTTTTCAGACCCAAAGTGTTGATTTTACGTTATTTTAAACTTTGCGAACAACAAACTTTATATGCTTTGATGCAATTAAGTCAGGCGTAGTCTCAAAGCGGCTAGTCAATGAAACCACTTGGAACAAACAACGCCGTAGAAAACGAACTCACAACACCAAAAAGCGCTTTTGGAAAACCAATCTCACAATGCGGACTTTCAACAAAGTTACTGAAACCACGTGAACTTACCACACCAGAGAAAACGCCATTTCAGCGAGTAAATCGGCTTTTGCACCAACAAACTCAACGAGCAGTGTTTCAGCAAAAAAGTTCGACTCAGTAAACCCCAAAGTCACCGCACCAAAGAACAAATCACCCCTTGAAAGATGCCAATTTTGGATTCTAACCGAGGTCGTTAACGCTGAATTTGATGTCCAAAACCCCAACTATGTCTTTGAACTTTTACCGCTAGATCTTGCGATATAGCTGCGTTTATCCTCTTGCAAACTAACGCTGAACATAAGTTGCGCCACGCTGAACTCACCAAGCACACCGAACTTCATACCAAAAATGCCGAGTAAAACGCGTCAACTTAATGTTTTTGTTAGTTTTATATTTCCGCCGAAGTCAGTTTTTCGCCATTCCCATATGTGTTTTCCATTGCGATAACTAACCGAGTTTTGATTTCTCGATAGAGATCGGTGTGCGTGTATTCTTGAAACCTAGCATTAGCATCAATACCAGTCTGAATTATTAATCCAGAACGCTCAAGCCTTTTCATTAACCCGGTGAGAAATTTAGCCTCTAAACCCAATTTATCAGCAGCGAAATAATAAAATGAATCTGACAGACTTCCACCTACACCAAACCCCTCTTCGGTAATGCTTTCGAAATACTTTGAGTATTGAGCATCTGACCGTTTATTTTTGATATTTTCTTGATGGTAACGCTCTAACAAATACAGTATATGAATTTCTCTATCCGAAAGCTCACCGAGAATAGAAAATGTTTCAAAGAAAAAATCATCACTTTCTTCGTTTTTTTCATCAGTGTCAAATGCCAAATAAAGGTCTTTTAAGACATTTGCCTTTGCATAGGTGGATGCTCTATTCAAAGAATCGATCAATTGCGTAAATCTAAAAACTTCATTACTATCGTTGCAGATTTCTTTAATGCTCTTTTGCCCATTTGCAAGCTCAATTAATGCTCTATCTGCTTTACGGTTTGTAAGCTTACTATTAATAATACTAAGAGCTGTTGTCGCTCCTTTAAAAACAGTCATTAACTCCATTATTACTCCTTAAAACTAACGCCGCATTAAGGTGTGAGCGACGCTTGGCTATACTTGAGCGAAGCGAAACTGCCAATCGTTGCGAATCACTCTTAAATGCTTTGTTAGGTGCGTGTTACTGAATGCACAACTTCTTCAAAAGCAGGACTTTCAAAGTTAAAAGTGATGTGATCATCTGACGTGCCATCACTGTCAAATACGTAAACAGAGCCATTATCTCTTATTAGTAGCTGTGATGATTCATTTTCAGGCCAGAATACAGCAATTCGGTATTCACTTTCTCGTTTGTAAGGCTGCACTGGTTTAACAAACACTAGTTGTTCCTGTGATAAATCGAAAATTTCATTTTCATGCTCATAGTAATGTATTGGACCAGAGACTACCTTTAAACCTAAGTGTTTATTAGCAGTTTCAATTAGCATTGCTAACTTTTTAGTATCAATGGCAATACAAATATCCGCGTCAAATAGGTTAAATAGCTCCTTACTATTGCCTTTATTACTCAGGCAAAGAACATGACACCGTCTAGGAGACTGCGAGAAAGTTATTGGGTTATGCGGTATAGCTTTGAAATCTCGGCCCGCCAAAGTAACCTTAGTTATTGCGTCGGGCGAAAGCTGAATAGATTTTCTAGCTTCATTATCACAAATGTTTTCATTTTCGAGTTTATCCATTGTGAACAAATCTCGAAACCATAAGCCCTCACCCGTTTCAGCGAAGTGCCCAAGATACTGACTTTTTCCATAGAGATATTTTATCAATGAATTTTCCTATTACCGCTAAAGCACCTAACGCCCTGCTAAGGGGTGAACAACGCAATACCGAAGCCGCTGCATACCACCTTAATCACTAAAATCAACGCATAATAAAAACGCCACGCGTTGTGAATCCCTCTTGAGAATCTCCAAACACGACTCACTAGGTCTCAACAACTCTCATACAATAACTTAACCACTTGATTTAAAATAGAATAACACTCTTTCACAATCATTATTTCTCACTACATCTCACAGCTCTAGTACCCCCTTGCGTACCCCTAAACCGATTGATAAGTTCAGGGGACATACACAAATAAAGGAGGGTAACAGCATGGCTGCTATCTTTAAATTATCAGACACACAAATTAAAAATGCAGAGCCAACTGATAAAGAATACACGCTATCGGATGGTGGAAACCTTTACTTAAGAATACGTAATAATGGCTCTAAAAACTGGTTATTTATCTACACAGACTCTAGCACAAAAAAACGTAAGAAAATCGGGCTTGGTTCATACCCTAGCCTAGCACTCGCCAAAGTCCGAAAAATAGCAGAAAAGCTTCGTGAACAGATGGCAAATAACATTGACCCGAAAATCTATCGTGATAAGCAAAAACTTGACGGTGCCATTGTCAGTGAGCTTACCTTTGAGTCGGTTGCCGAGCTTATGCTTGAACGAGACGAAGGAAAAGAGACGACTACTCGCAAAAAGTTACTTGAAGAAGCTCAAAAGGAAGCAGAAATTAATGGTACAGATTTTGGTGAAGAAGAAATCAAGCGCATTATGAATAAGGTGAGAACAAGTCATCGAAAGCGCTTGTTCTTGAAGCGTCATTTATACCCAAAGCTAGGCCACATACCGTTGAGCTTTATTACCACAACCGCCGTAATTGAAGTCATCAAACCACTTCAAGCAAAAGGACAACTAGAAAACGTAAAACGCGCTTGTACTTTTGTTAATCAAGTCATGTATTTTGCTCTTAATAGAAACTACATCAAGAGTAACTGCTTAGCATATATCAAACATGAGTTTGTTAAACCAAAAGTAACGCATATGCCTGCTGTCCCTCCCAATGAGTTAGCAGAGGTAATGGCTACCATGTCAAACCACAATATGAAATTAGTCACTCGCTGCGCGTTTGAAATGCAACTGCACACGATGACACGTGCGTTTGAACTCGCCGCGATGCGATGGTGTGACATTGACTTTAAGTTGAAGCTTTGGACGGTGCCTAAGTTTTACACTAAAGGTGGGCGTGAGCATCTCGTTCCCCTGAACGAATACACGCTTGGCTTATTGGCGTTTATGAGGCCTATTTCAGGGGACCAGGCGCATGTATTTCCGTCTGATAAACAGAACACTAAATTTCCACACATTAGTCCATATGCAGTGAATTCATCATTAAATCTCACCACGTTAAAAGGACGCTTAGTCAGCCATGGGTTCCGAGGCATCGCAAGCACCTACCTCAACGAGAGCACTAACTTCAAAGTAGATGCCATCGAAATGTGTCTTGCTCATTTGGATGCAAATTCTACCCGTGCCTCATACAACAGTGCGTTGTATCTCAATGAGCGATATGAGATTCATCAGTACTGGAGTGAATATATCGTCGAATCGACAGGTAAATACTATTCCATTGCAGGACAGTACCGTACCGAGTGTAGACGGAGTGCGTGATAACCCACCTCTACCTGAGGTATTACTGCTGAGCCTAAACGGCTTAGCTCCAACTAATTAACTCACCGTCACTTATGACACCCTCAACCAGTTTAGGGTGCAGCTTTCTGCACCCTAAATTCAGCTAAGAAGGATAGTCTTCATGTCGCATTCACACTTACATCAAACTCACTTAAGCCAATTAGAAGTGAAACCCATCAGCGAACATCCACGCTTTGGTGAAATGCAAACACTGCACCGTTTACGTCGAAAGGGACGCCAAACCGTGACTCATCAAAATGAAAACATCGGAATAAAACAACACCACCAGCTTCGCGCCCATCATATCTCCACCAATCAGCATGGCATTTATCAAGTCAAAATCACTCCGCCATTATCCTTAAGAATCTCAGGCCACACTAGGTCTCATTATTTTGTGGCACTGAAAACAGATGAACCGCAACATGCAATAAGCAGAGCGAAAGCAGTGTTCTTACAAGCTAAATGCTTTTTCCAAAACATCCCCCATGACCTTCCCGACTCTCTGTCATTGAGTCAGCAATTATTAGTGCAAATCCATTTAATGGCTAAACATTTTCCTGTGATTCGTGCTTACAAACACAAACCGTCAACAGACGATTTCCCAACTTTGCCCCCTCTCGACTTGAGCATTGCAGAAGAGGACATTCGTTTTCCATACTTCAGCTGGTTAAATGAATTGATGGAAGAGCGCGAGCATTCAGGGATGTCTCGATTCAGGCTCAATCAGATTGCAGACTACCTTCATCAGTTTTTACGCTTCGCTGATGGCAACCACTCCAACAGCAATGGAAGGTTATACATACAGACGCGAGACATTCGCCAATATCGTAAGGCACTCTGCCAATCGAACATATGCCACAAAGAGCAAAAACAGCGTATCGACGCCATTCGTTTTTACTTCCGCTGGCTGACCTATCGAGGCTATTACACTACCCCAATACTGACACGTCCCCTTTTCTCTTAATTAGGAGTTTAACCATGATGATGACTAACCCAATACGCCTCAGCGTCATTTCTGCACTCGATGACGGTCTGGCTTACTCCCACTCAGACTACTTTGCACCGCTTCTGATGCAAGGCATCAGTGCCGTGGACATCGGTCTAATTGAACTGGTCACCACGATATTACGCACTGAACCGTATCTCAATGAAACTGACCTGCTCGAACGTGGGGTGAGCCAAAAACAAATCCAACGGACGTTGGGTGGTTTTGACAACTTCAAGCAACTGTTGAAGATTGATGATTATTGTTTTAGCGATTTACTGCGAGATAACAAATGGGATATTAACCACAGCATTACGCTCTCGTACTTCCAATACCAGAAATTTTATCAAGATATACGCAGAGACTACATTCAAGGCCATATTGCTGACATGCACCCAAACTTATCGGTGTTACTCAATGATGATTTCTCAATTCACTCCGTTCCTATCACTCGAAGCCATTACGCCACCGTTCCCGCTACAGACGTCGAAGCAGCGGCGGTGAGTTTTGCTTTACTGTTCCGCGACTACGAGTTTATTGATTATGACGAATCGAAATCGCTCCTGACTTTACAAGCGCATCGTCGCGATAAAGCCGCCGTCATAGAGGTTCGCTGCCTAGCTTCGAAATTTTGTCAAAACACCGCCGCTGGGATTTGTGTAGTGGATGACGCTCAAGCCATGACTAAGCTCAGAAATCAGAGAAAAATTCTTGATTTTAAAACCCTAATTGAGAGAAATACACGTAACACCACAATACCAAATTAGGTTCCTTAAACGCCTCAAACATCGCATTAGAACTAGAGATACAGCTTTCTTGCAAGAAAGCTGGCATGTGATCGTTCTGTCACGTCTCTGGACAAAAATGAGTTTCGGAAATTAGAACATTAGTATTTCATGAATTACTTAAAGTATGGAAAAGTCGCGAATATGGAAACTCCGTTTACATGTTCAAATTAACTACCCCCTCAAGTGACGTCTTGGCTGATAACCTTTATTTCTGCTCCTATTTAACTGAAAACGCTACGAGCTTGGTTACGTACCTTGAAACTTTTTCCTCTCCTACACGCGGAGCCATAATCATTAAGCCCCTTGATTTTGATCAAGGGGCTATCGGTTAGAGAGTTGAAGATGATTTCTTATCTCGGTTCGCAGTCATGATCATATACAGCAATGGCGTAAACAGCAGACCAAAGAAGGTAACTCCTATCATGCCAGAAAACACTGCAATACCCATAACATGACGCATTTCTGAACCTGCGCCAGTGGCAGTAATTAGAGGAACTACCCCAGCAGTAAAGGCAATTGATGTCATCAATATCGGACGAAGACGTAAACGACATGCAGCCAAGATAGAATCTAAACGTGACGCCCCATTCATTTGTGTATCTCTGGCAAACTCCACCATGAGTATTGAGTTTTTACACGCTAATGCTACTAATACAATTAAGCCAATGCCTGTGAAGATATTATTGTTCGT